>JAZQQU010000017.1:0-31238 GCA_045629225.1 Bacteroidales bacterium
CTAACTTTCAAGCCCGGGTAAGGTTCCTCGCGTAGCATCGAATTAAACCACATGTTCCTCCGCTTGTGCGGGCCCCCGTCAATTCCTTTGAGTTTCACCGTTGCCGGCGTACTCCCCAGGTGGAATACTTATCGCTTTCGCTTTGCCTCTGACATTGTATCGCCAAAAACAAGTATTCATCGTTTACTGTGCGGACTACCAGGGTATCTAATCCTGTTCGATCCCCGCACTTTCGTGCATGAGCGTCATTTACGGCCTGGTCTGCTGCCTACGCAATCGGTGTTCTTCGTCATATCTATGCATTTCACCGCTACACAACGAATTCCGCAAACCTCGACCGCAATCAAGCTCTCCAGTATCAATGGCGTGATGACGTTGAGCGTCACGATTTAACCACTGACTTAAAAAGCCGCCTGCGCACCCTTTAAACCCAATAAATCCGGATAACGCTCGGATCCTCCGTATTACCGCGGCTGCTGGCACGGAGTTAGCCGATCCTTATTCTCAGTGTACTTGCATCAGTGGTCACGACCACCTTATTACTCCACTGCTAAAGAAGTTTACAATACATAATACCTTCATCCTTCACGCGACTTGGCTGGTTCAGACTTCCGTCCATTGACCAATATTCCTCACTGCTGCCTCCCGTAGGAGTTTGGTCCGTGTCTCAGTACCAATGTGGGGGACCTTCCTCTCAGAACCCCTATGGATCGTCGCCTTGGTGGGCCGTTACCCCGCCAACCAGCTAATCCAACGCATGTCCATCCATAAGCAATAAATCTTTAACCTCAGAAGGATGTCAATCTGAGGTATTATGCGGTATTAATCCAGCTTTCGCTGGGCTATCCCCCACTTATGGGCAGGTTACATACGCGTTACTCACCCGTGCGCCGGTTTC
The DNA here is from genome assembly GCA_045629225.1 of Bacteroidales bacterium. Taxonomy (GTDB): domain Bacteria; phylum Bacteroidota; class Bacteroidia; order Bacteroidales; family UBA3663; genus Liminaster. Next base: position 899 of record JAZQQU010000017.1, read on the forward strand.
ACCCCGAAGGGTTCTCCCTCGACTTGCATGTGTTAGGCCTGTCGCTAGCGTTCATCCTGAGCCAGGATCAAACTCTTCGTTGTACTTTTTTTATCTTCAGATCCCAAGCTGACGCTTGAGAAACTTTGACAGTTTGAATTGACTAGGTTTGTACTACTATTCTTACCTATTTGGTTGTTTTGATTTCACTCTTTCAAAGATCGTCGCTCACGTTCGTTTTTGAAGCGTAAGCGGGTGCAAAGATAGGGCAAAAAATTATTACCACCAAATTTTCGAGCAATTTTTTCAAAAAAAGTGCAAAAAACTGCAAAAAACAGGGCAAAAACTTGCTATATTAGCAAATAAACGTTACATTTGCAGCACAAAAACACTAATTTGAGATGAAAGATTTCGTATATAAGATTGAAATGAAGACACGTGACTATGAGTGTGACGTGCAAGGGGTAGTTAATAATGCGAACTATCAACATTATTTGGAAGTGACACGTCATGAGTTTATCCAGCATGCCGGCATGAGCTTTGAGGGCTGGCACAACGATGGAATAGACGTGATGGTGTCGAAAGTAACGATTGCCTACAAGGCTTCGCTGCGAGGTGGCGAAGAGTTCATCTCCTGTCTGAATCTGCATAGACAGGGAGTGCGCTATGTCTTCGACCAAGAGATCTACCGCAAAAGTGACGAAAAACTCTGCATTAAGGCACAGGTGGAATGTGTATGCGTAGTCAATGGCGTATTGACACGTGGAGACGAGATTGCCGAAGGCTTTGCTCAATACCTGCAATAAAACTCCGGCCACACATATTATATATATAGTATTAGAATATCCTAACAGATGGAAGAAGATCTGAGATATACACTGGCATTGATGTCGATCAAAGGTATCGGCTCAATACGTGCCCGTCACCTGATAGAGGCTATGGGCAGTGCACGAGCTGTGTTCGAAGCCGATGCCGGATTACTATGCAATCTGCCCTCCATCGGACAAGCATTGGTAGAAGCACGAAACGATGCGAAACTGATGGATAGGATAGACAGAGAACTCAAGTTCATCGAGGATCACAGGATAAAGGCACACATTTTTGGACAGGAGGGCTATCCGCAGAGATTGAAGGAATGTCCTGACGCCCCTACCCTATTATTCCAACTGGGAAATACAAAACTTGATTCACAACGAATAGTAAGCATCGTAGGCACACGCAGCTGCACACAGTATGGTCGGGACTTAGTAAACCGCTTTGTCCATGAACTCAAGACACAGGTACCAGACGTGATAGTGGTGAGCGGGCTAGCATTAGGCATCGATGTGGAATCGCACAAAGCATCCTTACAGGCCGACATACCTACAGTAGGAGTCGTGGCTCATGGGCTGGACAGAATCTACCCCAGAATACATCGCGAAATAGCCAAGCAGATGATACAGCATGGTGGAAGTATAGTGACTGAGTACCTGAGCGAAACACCAATTGCCCCAGAGAGGTTTCTCTCGAGGAATCGAATCATAGCAGGCCTTGCCGACACTGTAATCGTGGCCGAAAGTAAGGATAAAGGCGGGTCCTTAGTGACCGCATCCATTGCACTTGACTACAATCGCGATGTCTTTGCCTTCCCGGGCCGCGTCGGAGACTCTCGTAGTGAAGGTTGCAACAGACTCATTCGACTGAATCGCGCTGGATTGATTACGTGTGCACAGGATTTTATCGAAGCCATGAATTGGGGCACATACAACGCCCAGCAGAAATCCATTCAGCATAGCATACCTTTTGAAGAAGAGCACCTTTCAAACAATGCACGTCTTGTCATCGATACTCTTCGAGACCGAGGTGACCTGCTCCTCTCCCAACTATCTGAAGCTACAGGTCTTGACCACGCAACGCTTTACGAAGAGCTCCTCGATCTGGAGATGGATGGTAAGATCCGCTCCACCCCTGGAGGATTATATCAGCTGCGATAGATATTAACGATTTCAATGATCGTGCCTTAACAACTTATAAGTGATGCAAAGATACGGCATTTTCTTGGATTGACAATAAAACACCCCCAAATTCTACAGTATTTAACACAAGTGCATGTCAAAAATAATGCATATCAAATAGGTGTAAATAATGATTACCAATCATATTAATCATTAAACGAGATGCTTTTTAAAAAAAATTTTAGGTCTTAGTGCATCTGAAAAATTCTTACCAGCATCTCTGACGCCATCATTGTGGCCGAAAAAAAAGATAAAGGAGGTCTATATCAGCCTCTCTGATACTGCAAAGGAGTAATATTCGTCTTCTTCTTGAAATATTGACAAAAGTGTGAAGGAGTGGCAAACGTAAGCATTTCACTCACTTCGTTGACGTTATATTGTTGCGATTTGAGTAGGGATTTAGCCTCATTAAGACGATAATCCTCCAGAAGATCTTTTGCGTGTTTGCCAGAAGATTTATGTACTATTTGTGACAGATATTTAGGCGTGATGCAGAGTTTGTCAGCATAGAACTTAATGTCATGATGCTGAGCATAGTGTATCTGAGCAAGTTTGATAAATTGTTGATAGATACTGTCCTGACGTGATTTTCCAGAGAAGGTATGTCTAGATTCATCATCTCCATGAAAAATAGAAAGGCACGTGAATGTCAATGCCTGGAGCAGGCCTATGACGATGCGTCGAACATAACGAATTCTGTCTTGATGCTGGAGTACCTGCTTGACTTGAAGGTAAAGCGTCTTGATGCTCTCACGGCCTTCATCACCGACAGAGCAATAAGGCTTAACCAATATTTCAGAATGGAAGTCTGCTGATTCTGACGGTGCCAGATCTGGCATAAAGAAGTCCTCATGTACTAAGATACATAATGATCGGACATCAGGAGAATAACTGACCAGTCCTCCAATAGAACCAGAGCTCAAGAACATCATGTCTCCCGCTTCCATGATGAAGTTTTTTCCTCCCCATTCTATTTCAATATAGCCATTCAGACACAAAATAATACCAAATATATTAGCCGCCTTGATATTTCCAGAAACCAAGAAATCAAGTTCTTCTTTCAAGTAGTTTTCTTTTCGATCAATGTCATCACTAAGGATGAGATCATTGCCCAGGCAGGTTACTGACATGGGAAGGCTTTCTACAGATTGGAAGATGTTATCTGATTGTATTCTTTTATATTCCTGCATCGCTATTAGGTATTAAACACTTTGGCAAAGGTATAGTATTGCACGACAACAACCAAATTTTACGATAAAAAACAGTAAAAAAAGAGAACAAAAAGCCTATTTGTTCCCTTTTTTGATATTTTTCGAGGATAATTTATAACCATTATCCGACTTTTTTTATATAATTTTGCAGCCGTAAATATGTATTAATAGAAAAGATCATGAAAAAGAATAGCTTATTCACATTGGCACTGTCTCTGCTGCCCGTATTGTCGGCCGGAGCTCAGACGTTGCAGCAAGGTTTCGAAAACCCAGGCAATGAGGCAAGGCCACGCGTATGGTGGCATTGGGTAGATGGAAACATCACCCTGGATGGTGTCTGCAAGGATCTGCAGTGGATGCAGCGTACAGGCATAGGTGGCGTGCATAACTTTGATGCAGGTTTGATGTCGCCGCAAATGGTTCCTACCCGACTGGCTTACATGACACCTGAATGGTGCGATGTCTTTGCCAAAGCGGTAGCCATGACCGATAGCATGGGAATGGAGTTCACAATCCCCTCGGCTCCTGGATGGAGTGCTACGGGTGGCCCATGGGTAGAGAATAAGGATGGTATGAAGAAACTTACCTGGCGCGAAGTGCAGGTGGAAGGGAAAAAGGAAAAGGGAAAAGTGAAAAATATCCAGTTGCCTCCGATATCGCACAATACCAGCTCATTCCAGAACTTCCATCCGGTCAATCTGCAGGCAGCTTTGGCCAAGCTCATGGGCATAGAGGTTCCTGAGGCTCCTGCTAAGGAATATGCCGAGCAGATAGCAGTGGTGGCTGTCCGTCGCGGTCAGGATGACCTGACGATGACACAGATGGGGGCAAAGGTAACAAGTAGTGGTGGTGAAGGAATCACCGTAGAGGCTTTGACTGATGGCGATCTGGATAATCCTTGCAATCTGGCGACAACGACTGACAACAGTCGTCCTTGGATCCAGTATGAGTTTGATGAGCCACAGATGATACGTGCCGTCAGCTTCTGCAATGGACAGACGCGTGACGAATTCGGAAGTAATCCTGCACAGCCTATTGCAGAACTGCTGGTGAGCAATGACGGCGCGGATTGGCGTAAGCTGTGTGACATTCCTGCCTGTTTTGTTCCACAGACAAGCTTCGATATTCCTGCCACGACTGCACGATACTGGCGTGTGACCATGGACAACCCACAACCGGATATGACCTATTTCGCCTATACGGGTGTGGCTGTTCCTGCGGCTCCGTTCACCAAGGTTCCTGAGTTCCGACTCTGGCCGGTGACTCGTGTCAATCACAGTGAAGAGAAAGCAGGTTTTGCTGCTCCATGGAATCTGCACCAGTTTGACACCCCGCTGGCTCAACCAACAGAGGTGGCAACTATGGATCAGGTCATCGATCTGACAGATAAGGTCGATGAGAAAGGTGTACTGCATTGGGCCGTCCCTGAAGGCAACTGGACGATCTATCGCTTCGGCTGGAGCCTGACCGGCAAAGAGAATCATCCTGCCACGGCCGAAGCTACAGGCTTGGAGGTCGATAAGATGGATCCGGTGGCAATGGAGAAATATCTCCGTACCTATTTAAATATGTATAAGCGTGCCAGCAATGGCATGATTGGTCAGCATGGCATTCAGTATCTCCTGAACGATAGTTATGAGGCGCAGCAGAACACCTGGACGCCAGCCATGATGACTGAGTTTGAACGCCGTCGTGGCTACAGCCTCCTGCCTTGGTTGCCAGCGCTCACGGGGCAGATTATCAATTCTTCGGCAGAGACTGAACAGTTCCTGAGCGACTGGCGTACGACGCTGGGTGAATTGATCACAGAATGCTATGACCTGACCGGACGATTGGTCAAGGAGCAGTATGGTATGAAGGGACGCTATTCCGAAAGCCACGAAGGTGGCCGTCTGTATATCGTGGATGGTATGGATGTGAAGCGCAACGCTGAAATCCCGATGTCAGCCCTCTGGTGTAATTATTCGAAGCCCGAGGACTATCTGACAGAGACGATGGTGGCAGATATTCGCGAATCTGCGTCTGTAGCTCATCTCTACGGGCAGAATCTGGTGGCTGCCGAATCAATGACGGTGAATGGACCTGAAAGTGGCGAGGCCTATTCGTTCTATCCTTCTCGCCTCAAGCGATTCGTTGATGCCGAATTTGCTGCGGGTGTCAACCGTATCGTAGTGCATACTTCTCAGCATCAGCCTTGTGATACGCTCCGTCCTGGCACCAGCCTGATGGTCTTTGGTCAATGGTTCCACCGTCATGAAACCTGGGCAGAACAGGCAAGAGCATGGACCGACTATCTGGCAAGGACCTCTTATATGCTCCAACAGGGTCATTATCTGGCCGATGTTCTCTGGTATTATGGTGAGGATACCAATGTCACTGCTTTCTGTAGCCAAAATGGTGGGGTCGATATTCCTCGTGGCTATGCCTACGATTTCTGTTCGCCTCATGCCACCTCATTGCTCCAGACGGCAGCTGATGGCACCTTACAGACAGCCAGCGGTATGAAGTACAAGCTGCTGGTCATCGATCCTTCAGTACGCCAGATGTCGCTCGATGTGTTGCGCCGATTGGTCGCTTTGGCGAAGTCAGGTGCTATCCTTTACGGAGCCGTTCCTGCTGAACCTATGGGCAGACAGGATGACGTGAACGAATGGTATCAGTTGCGTGATGAACTCGCCAGCTTGCCTAACATGCATCTGGCTTCACGTGAGCAGTTGCCACAAGTCTTAAGTGCTGCTACGCTGCCAGATGTGTTCTTTGAGCGAATGGGTTATCTGAAGTTGCCATTCGTACATCGTCAGACAAAAGAAGCTGAGATCTATTGGGTGAACAATCCGACCACGTTGCAATTGACCGTTGATGTCACCTTCCGCACACAAGGCCGTAAGCCAATGTTGTGGAGACCAGAGACAGGTAAGGCCGAGGAACTCTCTTATAAGTTTACTGCCGATGGCCGAACCACGGTCACACTTCCTCTGGTGAGCGAAGACGCTGTCTTTGTGGTCTTTGAGAATCCAACCGAGGTGACCGATTATCAGTTACCACAGAAAGAAGAGAGCGTACTGAAGACGTTGGAGGGTCCTTGGGACGTTGCCTTCCAGGAAGGTCAGGGTGCTCCTGCCGCTGCGACATTCAGCAGTCTGCAATCCTTGACCGAAAGCGAGGATTTCGGGATCCGCTACTTCAGTGGTGCTTCAACTTATACCAAGACGTTTGACTATCGCCCTGGCAAGCAGCAGGATCAGCGTCTGCTGCTTGACTTAGGCAAGGTCTGTGATCTGGCAGAAGTAACGCTCAATGGCCATAACTTAGGTGTGAGCTGGAAACTTCCTTTCCGCCTTGATGTGACCGTCTATCTGCGCAAGGGAGCGAATCAGTTGGAGATAAAGGTCATTAACCCATGGCGCAACCGCATGATTGGCGATGCACAGCCAGATTGTCCGAAGAAGATTACCTATACAACCTTGTCTGGAGGTCTGGGTGAGTCATCTCCTCTTCGCGAGTCAGGTCTTCTCGGTCCTGTCAGAATCATCTCAGTTACTAACAGATAACAATTTATGAATCTATGAAAATCATTAAGTTATTTTTACTCGGAATGCTGGTACTGATCAGCAGCTGCCAGAACCAGGACAATCAGCTGACCGGTGAATGGTATGCACTGAATAACATGGCTGTCCTTACATTGGATCTACGCAATGACAGTACGTTTGTCTGCAATTCTGCAGCCTCATCGACCATGTGTTTCAGCGGTCGTTATACCATTGATCCTACCGTGACCCCTATGACCATTGACCTCCTGCAAGTGTCAAACGGTATGGAAGCAGCAGGCTTGATGCAGGTCAATGGTGATGGAAGTATGGATATCTGCATCAATTTCGGTGCTCCAGGTGCAGTGGCTCGTCCTGAAACCATTGAGGGAGATCCTACGGCATTGACCATGATGACTCTGCACTGTACGAGAGACCGTGCAGGTGTCGAAAAAGAGGCAGAAGGTACTTGCAAGGCTCCTACAGATGGTAGCCTTGCCTTCGAGCGTAATAAGCATCTGGGACGTGGCATCAACATCGAATCTACGCTCGATGGTTTTGAATCAGAGTATCCCGTTTACAGAAGCATTGAGGAAGATGTCCAGAGCATAGCCGCTGCCGGATTCCAGAGTGTACGTCTTCCCATCCGATTCTCCAGCCATTGTGCCGTAGAGGCTCCTTATCTCATCGACCCAGATTTCATGGCCAAAGTAGATCAGATTGTCGATGCTTCGCTCAAGAATAATCTGCCTATAGTCCTTGACATGCATTATTATCCTTATATCTCTTTTGCAGGACAGGATTCATTGATCTCATACGAGGATAACATCAAGAGACTCGTCAGCCTCTGGTCGCAGATTGCAGAGCATTACAGCAGTTATCCTGATGATATGGTCTATTTTGACCTGATGAATGAACCTAATCCTGCGTTGGGAACGGATGGATGGAATGAGTTGGTCAATCAACTGATACCAGCCATCCGCAAGAGCAATCCTGGCAAAACGATGCTGGTTATGACTCCAAGCCTCGGCCAGCATTGGACCATCAATTACCTGAATTTGCCACAGGAGGAAGAGAATATCATTGTGGAATTCCACTACTATCTGCCACATCTCTTCACTCATCAAGGTCTGGAGTTTGCCATGGCTGATGGAGCTTATAACATTCCTTGGATGGGAACTGACGAAGAAAAGGCTGCCATCGAACACGACCTGAACTATTGTGCAGAGTGGAGCCGTAAGAATAACCGACCAGTCAATATGGGTGAGTTCGGAGTATATAAGAATGCAGATCCAGATTCTCGCGCACGCTGGATTGGCTATATGCATCAAGCTGCCAGAGCAAGGGAGATCAGCACGCATCTGTGGAGTTTCCGCGATGGTTTTTCTATCAGGAACAATGAGACGGGTGAATGGGATTCATCCATTATCTCTTCTATAAATAACTAAGTTTTGATTTTTGGAGATCGACGTCCACAAACGATATTGATAATTTTCACCAAACACGACACCGCTCGTATCCATATTTGGAAGATACGAGCGGTGATGTGTTTCTCTACTGACGATACTTTCCTCCTTGACAAGCTTGAACATTGGCGAAGGTGTCATAAGCGAGGTTAATTCATGTCTCCCGTCTCAAATGTCCCAACTGTCTCTATCATGACAACCGTCTCCTTTGTTGCTCTTGCTCCTAACGAATATATTTGGGACAGGGACAGCGAAATCATTTCTTGGAACTTTTACAATCTGAAGCAGTGATTAAGCCTTCAGATATCTGCTCCCTTTTTTGTACCCATAAACCTGCATGGGTACACACGGAAATATTTGCTGGAAGGCAACATAACTTATGATCGACACGGGACATAAGTTATGATTGCCTTCGGTCTTCACTTCTATGTTGCATTCCATATAACTGGAATAGTTTAACTTATGCCTCTACTGGCGAGGAATAATAGAGATAATACGACCCTCGGTATGTGCATTGAACATAGGCGCATACTGGCACTGCACATGAGCCAACCCAAGAGCGAACTGACCAGGCGAGGTAACGTAGAGATCATAAGTAATCCAATGCTCACCACGGGGAAGACGAGGTATGAAAAGAAGCGTACGCTGATCGAGTGGTTCCATGTAGTAGCCAAGTTCTCTGCCCCAATGATAGCCTGAAAGCTGATCTGCAGGTTCCATACAGGCAGCCCGCTCGTCAGTAATCATGACTTCACTCATCTCTCGCTCGGCAGTGATGCGAAGACGCACCGTAACACGATCACCCACATGCAGCAACGAGCTGTCGTTGGCCAGAGCTTCGAGCGAAAGGAGTTGGCCTCGTTCGTCGAGTAACTCTTTTTGAAGCCTGAGCTCTTGGTTGTAGGCACTGAGAGCAGTACGAATAGGAGCAGCATAACGCATATAGACAGCACCCCACGACGGATGATCGGCAGCAGTGGCAGGAATGGAGACCTGACGCGTGGTGGAGGCCAAAGGACGGAGCACGGAGAGGCTGTCGCGCCACAGCAGACGGTCGTGAACCGAATCGTAACGCAGCGACTCGATCAGACTGCGACTCTGCCACTCCGAACCACTGCTGAGCAGGGCAAATACCGCATCGGCAGCAAGCGACGAGGATCCCCATTGTGTGGTCTGTTTCTCAAGCAAGAGCCACTTGCGTATCTGGTCGAGCTCTTCTGTACGGGGGTCGATGGCTGCGAAGGCCTGTAAGAGCAAAGATGTCTGACTGACGTTGGACAGCCAGCGGTAACCTGAGTATTCGAGCTGATCCCAATACATGCCACGACTTGGATGGGTGAGCGCAAACTGTCGCAGACTCTCCACAACGACGTTTGCCTGACGCTTATATCTGGCCTGAGGCTGACGATGCAGAGCCAGTGCGGTATAGCCACGACCCGACAGCGACAACTCACCCCAACGCTTGGCACACTGAGCGAGGGCTGCTCCATACAGTCTGCGAGATTGAGTCTTCATCGGATGATCAAGGAAGAGAGAGCGCAGGTAGAGATAAAAATTATAGAAATCGACGTTGAGATGTTTGCGCTGCTTACGGGTGAGATGCGAATAGGCATCGGCCACATGGCGGTCATAATAAGCCAATGCGCGTGTGGTCATAGGCTCTGGCAGCGGGTAGGCATCGAGCTGATGGAGTTCGCCCAACAGCTGCAGCACCTCGGCAGTAGCAGAGAGTGAGGAATGGCGGTCAGGGTAGTCAATCCACGAGAAGCCACCATCGGGGTTCTGGAGTTTCTTGAGTTCGAAGAGTAGCGAGTCGGCCATAGCAACAGGATAGCGATGCACGACCTGTTCGCTCACGGCGTAGGCGAAGAGACGGTGTGCGAGGCTAGTGCTGGTAGGGAATGTCTCGTTCATCAACGATGGCAGGGCTTCGAGACAATATACCACGGGATTGTCACACCACTCCATCTGTAAGTCGACACCCTCAGGCAGTGACTCGGGTAACTGGATGGTGTAGGCAGAATCGCCAGGATTGAGATAAAAAGGTATCGTCTCGATGACAGGACTGACAGCAGGCAGGACAGGGAGCATGCGCTGTTCGCCATCGCCTGAACCAGCAGCCTCGCCTCCATCGACCACAGCACGGATGCTGTAGGCTAACTGCGTGAGAGTGTCGGGCACCTGCAACATCACGTCCACAGCATGCTGTCCACGCTCCTCGAGTTGAAGGCGAAGTGCCTTCTGAACAATAGTCTGACGAGTACGTGGGTCGAAGACTTCGACCATGGCAGTAACTTGCTGTGTATGGTCGGTGGCATTGAGTAACAGACCAGAGAGGCTGAGACGATCACCCTGACGGACAAAGCGAGGCAAAGAGGGCTGCACCATGAGCGGACGCTGTGCGAGCAGGGTGGTGTCAAGACGTCCAGATGAAAGCCAGGGCGCAAGGGCTAAGGCCTGCAGATGCCAGGAGGTATTCTGATCGGGCACCTCGAAGGTGAGACTGACAGTACCCATGCTGTCAGTGGTCAGCATGGGTTCCCACAGAGCCAAGCGACGCTGCCCTTCGCGCACCTTGACTGCAGACAACGACTTAGCTGCCTCGGCAGGATGAAGCATGGGGACTTCGGCCGATTCTTCGGTAGTGGCCAGAGTGCCTGTAGCCAGGGATTTGCTCTGCATGCCATAGCCCACGACAACGGCGTCCTGAAGTGCCTCGGTGTCCTCTTCGAGCATAATCGTGCCAAAATCAACGGCATTGCCAGCAGCCATGGCACGATACTTGACAGGACCACGCGACCGGCTGCGTACGTCGAAGAAATGCTCACCATAGAGATGCAGGACAGGCCAAGAGGGCGAGAGCAGGTGCAGCGGTTCAATGTAGGCATCGCCATAGCAATGACGGCCGAAGTAATGAGAATAGTCGAACCAACAGGCACGACGATAGACCGAAGTGGTATTGTAGCTCCAGGAGAATGGCTCGATCTCATCGAGGGCGTGGTCATAGAGCGTCAGCATGAGTCGGCTACGTTGCTCTGTAAGGTTGAGACGATCGCCCTGGATGCGGAAAGTCCAAGATTCAGTGCCACCAGGCAACAAATGGTCGCGGAAGGTGACAAGCGAGATGCGGATAGACTCCAGGTCGGTCTTAGGTGTGAACTGCGATTCGAATGTAGTAATCTCGCCATTGCGAATGGCCAGGAAGCTAAGGTGGAGCTCGACGTCATGTGGCTGTTGACCGACAGCAGCTGGCTGAGGCATCGGGTAGGTGAAATCATGAAGCCCGGGCTGGGCGTAATGCAGCCAGCCATGATCGAGCACCCCATGCTGATCAGATGCAATATAATAGATGTAGGCATCGGCCACCGAAGTGCCAATACGCACAAGAGCCTCCTTATCAGCCTTCTGTTGACGGAACATGGGATGAATCCAGAGCGCTTGGTCGGCTGGAATCATGGAATCAGCCAGCTGCGTGGGGTCGGTGAGATGCTCTTCGAGGGGCTGCACAGGATTAAGGTCAGATCCAGCATCGTCATCGTCAGGGAATCTCACGCCCTCGATCATGAGGTTGCATTGCTCAGACTGTGTCTCACCGCCGGCATTGGTGCACGTAGCCACAGCTCGCAGATACTGATTATTCTTCTTATCGTTGTCATCAACAACAAATTCGACCATCGGGACATGCAGCACGAAGCAGCCGTCAGCATCGGTCATGACAGCAGCTTCGTAGTCAAACTCCTCATCAGCATCAGGTCCATGATTACGGTACCAGTACCACCATGACTCCATGATGCCGACCTTCACGTTACGATGCTTGACAGGCAATCCAGAAAAGGTGGTGACACGACCGCGAATGGTGAAAGATGTGTCGGCAGCAGAGACACGTGATGGAGTATCAGACATGCTGATGCTGAAGGTAGGAGCCTTGTATTCGCTGACTGAGAAACTCTCGAAACTGGACGCAAGGCTATAGTGCCGACGAAGGTCATTGTAGGCACGCAGCTGGATGGAATACCTGCCCGTGCGCTCACCTTCAGGGAGCTGGAAACTACTCACAGCCTGGCCGAAGCCGTCGGTCAGCAGCGTATCCTGCTTCACCTCCTGTCTCTGAGTGTTGAGCAGCACAGCCACAACCGTGCGGTCCTGGAGCGGATGGTGCTCGTCGATGGTATGAGCGGAGAGCAGCACGGTGTAATGCACAGTCTCGCCCGGACGGTAGAGCCCTCGGTCTGTCAGTGCCTGTAACTGATAGACCGTATCCTGAAAGAGGCCCACACCCGGATGATAGTTGCGATGCTGATAATACCTGTCACGAGCATCGGGCTGGATGGGACGGCCCGTGTTGCGGTCCAGAAGCAGCGTTATTTGTCGGGTATCTTCTCTCCTTTTGGCATTCCGCCCACTCAACAGGACTCCGACCTCCTCCACGTCGGTAACAGTGAACTTATCGCTCTGATAGAAGGAGTCTGGCAAGACACTCTCGCCCGAACGATTCACATAGCTGAGCATCAGTACATAATTACCATAGCCGAGCGGAGGCAGGGCGACGGTCTGAGTGAGGTCGGTGTTCGGTAGGGTATCGTTCAGAGCGATGTCAGCTTGGTATGCGCTCTTCAACTGCTTGCGGAGAATCAACCTCTCTTCCAGTTGGCCATCAGGTATCCTTAATAGTTCGATGCGTAGCTGATGCACATTGCGATAACTAAGTTTCAGACGAATGCTGTCACAACTGCTGAATACAGAATTGAATTCAGCATTCACAAACTGACGCTCTTCATACACACGATTCTGTTCAGCACGATCTGCTTTCTCTTTTTCGGTCAGGAGTTGCAGATACTGCTCAGTCTTTTCTGGCCACTCCTTGCCCATTTGGCGGGAATGGTAGAGCACGAAATGCGCCACAGTGGGTATGAGCCGCTGACCCTCACGGGCCTCGGGGCTGTCAGGATTCTCACCAAGGTCGATGATGCGAGGGTAAAGGGTGATGGGATACTGTGCCAGAGAATCGACATCGCGCACAGAAGCGTCGAATAGAGAATCGAGCTTTTGGTTCAGATCGAGGTGTTGCCATCGATTGGGATGAGCCTGGATGACACGAGCCTCAAGATGCAACAAGAGCGCTCGGATGTCGGGTCGCTGCTCTGAAGCAGCCACCTGCTCGATGCGAGAGGTGACGTCATGGAGGTTTTCCTCGCTGATGGAACTCCACGCCAGACTATAACGCACCAATGCATCGACTACCCCTTCTCCATCGTCCGACTTCAAGGCACGCTTCAGATCAGACTGAGCGTCAGAAGCCACGGTCTTGGGGAAACGGAAGTCAGGCTTCTGCTCAGCAGCCTGGCTGAAGTGAAGGCATAAGAGCAGCAAGACGAGTGTAAATAAATGTCTCATAGTTAAAGTTTTTGGGATGATTATTTCTAGTATTTTAACGTGCGATGTCCATACCACATCACTACGACAAAGCACAGAAGAGGTAAAAGGAAAGAGAGGTTGACTGCTGGGATACCGGCAATGAGGCCATTGACAGCAGTGTCAGCAGTCTCTAGGTCGATGACAGCAGCCTGGAGTGGAGGCAGTACCGAACCACCCAGAATGGCCATGATCAGACCTGCTGCTGCAAACTTGGCATCGCTGCCAATACCGTCGAGCGCAATGCCATAGATGGTGGGGAACATCAGTGACATACAGAACGACACAGCCACCAGGCAGTAGATGCCCCCGCGGCCATCGAAGCAGATAACGCCCAGCATGAACAAGGCGCCTAAGGCTGCCATGTTGCGCAACAGAGCACCTGGCTTGACGAAACGCATCAGGAAAGTACAGATGAAACGACTGGTACAGAATCCTATCATGGCCAAGATGTTATAACCCTGGCTCAGCACCTCTGCATTGCGTTCGGTCATGATGCCAGAGGTGTCGATGCCCAGCAGTCGGCCGATGGTCTGCTCGAAGGGGGTGTAATTGCCTGCCTGCATCAAGACGCGTGTACCATAGTGGATGATGAACGTCCAACTCATGATCTGCACACCCACATAGAAGAACTGAGCCACGACACCCTCGCGGTAACGAGGTATAGAGCAGATGCGACGAAGGGTGGCCAAAATGCTGTTGTCCACCTCCCCTTCGCTTTGACAAGCCTGAGGCTTCTGTTCTTCGCCCTGTGGCAGACGGGCTATCCAGAAGATAGCCAACATCACCAGAATCACGATGCCTATGGTCAGATAGGGAGCAATGAGCACGGAGAGGTCACTGTCGCGCAAGGCTGCGAAGTCGGCATCGTTGAGCAAAGCACGATCCTCAGTTGAAAGCGGACTTAACCGGTTCTGGATAAAGTTCATAGCCACAAACATGCCACACAACGATCCAATGGGGTTAAAGGACTGTGCCATATTGAGGCGACGTGTGGCCGTTAGTGGTGAGCCCAACGTCAGGATGTAGGGGTTACAGCTGGTCTCGAGGAACGAAAGTCCACAGGTCAGGATGAAATAGGCAATAAGGAAGGGGAAGAACACACCCATGTCTCGTGCAGGCAGAAAGAGCAAAGCGCCCACGGCGTAGAGACCCAGGCCAAGCATGATGCCAGCCTTATAGCTGAAACGACGAATGAACAATGCTGCAGGGAAGGCCATCACGAAATAGCCACCATAGAAGGCAAGTTGCACCATGGCACCTTCGGTGTCGGACATTCTGAAAATCTTTGAGAAAGCCTTGACCATAGGGTTAGTCACATCGTTGGCAAAACCCCAGAGAGCAAAACAGGTAGTAACAAGCAGGAAGGGCAACAGATAGCTACGCTTGCCGTCATGGAGCATAGGCTCCTTGGTTTTGGAGGTATTCATAAGGTAAGGGGATTATGAGTTTGAAGGGTTTGAAGAGTTTAAAGGGTTTGAGGGGGTTCGAAGGGTTCGAAGTTCGATGGAACAGAGGGGAATCATTGTGCAGGCACAATTCCTCACCAGAGCTTCTGACAGGAAATTGTGCAGCCACGATTCCTCGCCAGCATTCCTGACAGAAAAATGTGCAGCCACAATACTGCGCCAGAGTTTCTGACAAAGATTTGTGCATACACAATCGGGTGCCAGCGTCTCTGGCAGAAAAATGTGTTGCCACAATTACGCGCCAGAGTTTCTATCAATCTTTCGTGTTGCCACAAACTAGATATTGTCGTAATTCAGAGCTCCAGTCGCTTCGGATTGGGGCCACGAAGGTCTGGATGCCCAAGGAAGCAGCCACATGACAGTTCCGCTCGTTGTCATCCACAAAAAGTGTCTCCTCAGGCTTGTAACCAGACTCCTGCAATATGGTCTGGAAAATGCGTGGATCGGGTTTGACCAGATGCATGTCGCACGAAAGCCACAAATGCTCGAAGAGTTCCTCGGCCTGATAGCCAGCTTCGATGAAGTAGCGCTGGCAATAGCCCCAGTGCACAGGGTTGGTGTTAGACAGGGCTGAGACATGAAAACCCTCTTCCTTGAGTAGCTGAAGGAAGTCGAGTTTGTAAGCAGGCAGACCATCGGCCATCGAGCAGAAGGCCTGAACGATCTGACGATTGGAGGGAACAGGCTGCTTCCATCCACCCTGGTGGGCAGCACGCACGCCGTCGCAGAATTCGGCCAGGGAGAGGCACCCCTCCTCCATCTGACCCAGTACACCCTGCTGGTGAGCCACAGAGAGCAATCCCTCTATCTCAGGAATGCCCAATTTGCGAAACTCGTCGATGCAGCGGTCTGGACGAAGGTCAAGCAACACGCCTCCAAAATCGAAAACAATATTCTTGATCATGGGTATTATATCGGTAATTTTTTCAGCACAAAGATAACAACAAAATCCTATTCTGCCAAATTTTTACCCCTCAATCTCACTTTTTTGACCCAAAACCAGTGGAAAACAAAAAAAATACGTATCTTTGGCCCAAACAAACACAACACTTATCTCTTATTCCACTATGTTACACACCTTACGTTCCATTCTCTCCTTATTCCTGCTCTCGACCCTGTCATGGGGTCAGGCGCAAGCTTATGACGAGGCCATACAAGCCCGTCATGACTCCATCCTACGACTCATCACAGGTGCACCCTCGCAGCATCCTTCCGCCCAGACCCAGACTATCAAACCGATTACTGCCTTCGGTGCGAAAGCGGGCGGCATCAAGGACTGCAAGCCAGCCTTCGACCGTGCCATGCGAGCAGCCTCACGTCTGCCACAGGGCTTACACATTGTTGTTCCCGCAGGCGACTGGTTCGTCAAGGGACCAATCCATCTGGTCAGTAACGTCACGCTCGAGCTACAGGAAGGGGCACGTCTCCTCTTCAGTCCCAACGCCGAGGACTACCCCATGGTACGCACCTCATGGGAGGGAAGTTTCTGCCAGAATTACTCGCCCATGATCTACGGATTCCAACTGCAGAACGTAGCAATCATCGGACGAGGCACTATCGACGGTAACTGCTCTGCGACCTTCCCGTTGTGGCGCAATGAACAGAAGTCCGACCAACAGCAGCTTCGAGAACAAGACCACACGGAAGTGTCCATCGACCAGCGTCAGTACGGGCCCGAGCACCAGCTCCGACCCCACCTCATCCAGTTCTTCGGCTGTGAGGACGTCACGCTGAGCGGGCTCTTCATCACGAACTCACCCTTCTGGTGTGTTCACCTGCTCCATTGCCAGAACGTCATCTGCCGCGGTCTGCGCTATGATGCCAAGCTGGTGAACAACGATGGAATCGACCCTGAAATGACACGCAACCTGCTCATTGAGGAGATTGACTTCGACAATGGTGACGACAACGTAGCCATCAAGGCCGGTCGTGACAATGATGGATGGGGAGACAACCTCGCAATCGCTCCACAAGGACTGGAAGAACTCTACCGCCCTCAGCCAACAGAGAACATCATCATCCGCAATTGTCGCTTCAAAGGCCTGCATGGCCTGGTGATCGGCTCTGAGATGAGCGCAGGCGTCCGTAATGTCTTTGTGGAGGACTGCCAGAGCCGAGGTTACAACAAGCGTGCTCTCTACGTCAAAACCAACCCCAACCGTGGCGGATTTGTCCACGATATTTACTTTCAGAACTGCCAGTTCGACGAAGTGGAGGACCTCTTCTACATCACATCGATGTATGCAGGCGAAGGAGCAGATGACAACCACTTCACTGACGTTCACGACATACACATCGACCGCGTCTCAGCACGCAAAGTCCGCAATGCTGCCATCGTGCTCCAGGGCACCGAAGCCAAGCCTCTCAAGAACATCTCCTTCCACGACATCAACGTCCAGGAAGCCAAGATCGGGTTCTCAAGCATGCATGCCCCAGGGGTAACCCTCAGCAACTGCAACCTCGGAGGCACCGTCAACTCTGCACCCTCTCAGGCTAGTCATGCTGATAAGGTGTTCGAGGTGAAATAACGGAATTGCTGAGTATCTTGCGACGTACGCATTTCACAGCGGGCTTGTAGAAGTCTATCTCCATACCCTTCAGTGTGCGAATCAGTTCATCATAGAGTTCTGGATAGAAAGCGCACATCCTGTGAGCCAGCTTCATGGCCAACGATTGTATTCCTGGCAACTCCTCCACATCGACCATGCGTTCAAGACAGTAGTCAAGAAAGTCGGTTCGCAGGTCTTCCTCACTCAGCTGCAGACGCACAATCAAGTTGAGCACAAGCCGTCTGACTGAAGAGTGGCCAGGCATCAGTGCCAGGTCGATCAGCTCTTGTAACATGGGTTGCAACTGTGCCAATTCCAGATCGGAAGCCTTGGTCAATGTCCACAACACATTTCGGGCCACCCGATAGTCAGCATCGTGGCAGTATCTGCGTGCCAGGCCCAAAAAGTCGTCCTGCACCTTCACTTCTTGATACAACGCCTGCGCATCAGCCTCCCCCTTAATGGCTCTGATTTCATCTCGTGTCATAACTAAAAATAAATGTCCTGCACGTCGATTACAGACAAAAGAACGACGTGCAGGACCTGACATAATATTATCTTTTTTTATTTGATCATCACGACTTTGCCACCACGTATCACCATCGTACCAGCTGCAGGATTGTCGATACGCTGTCCCTGAAGGTTATACATAGGCTGAGAATGGACATCTGTGTGGAGAGTGGTGATGGCTTGCGATGCAGTGCCCGGCTCTACGCCTGCCACAAACCATACGATGTTGGAGTGTCGCTCCTCACCGCCACTTATGTTGACTGTCTGCACGGCAATATCTTCGAAACCATAATCATAAAGGTAGAAGAAACTACCGCCTCGACCGAAATCATAGCCCTCGGTGAAAGTGTAAGGCACAAGTTCCATGTCCTCAGTGAGGAAATCGTATTCGTCCTCGTAGAAGGTCCACGCACGCACCTCTTCGCCCATGCGGATTAATATGCGATAGTAGAGACGATCCACTGGGATGACATTTCCATCCACATCGAACGGACGGATCTGGAGTGCAGCCGAGCAATAACCTTCCTCGAGGAACCACTCATCGTCGAACCACAGGAACTTAGGATCCTCTGGCACTGAAGCATGCTCTACGTAGGCAGCGAGGAAAGGAGTGTCCATCACAGTGAGGTAGCTCACAGCCAGTTCGCCGCGTCCTGCATCAATCAGGAAGCTCATGCCTTCGGGAGCTGAGAGACGCCGTTGCTGAGCATCATAGTTCAGAGTGACCTGCTGAGCATAGTCATAGTCGTAATAGTACTGCTCGCTGTCCTCGTCGAGTGGCAGACGCTGGCCGGCATCGAAGAAGCAGTAATAGCCTGATCCCAGCCCCAGATATTGTCCGCTCTGGAAAGTGACCTGATCGCCCAGGATGGTTCCAACCACTGCAGCCTCAGGATCATCGTCGGTGAGGTTGCTCATGTAGAACTTATTGTCTTGAATCACGACGTTAAGCATTCGACCGTCATAATTACCTTGATGGTCAGTAAAGGTAAGAGCCCAAAGCTCGGGCTCTACCCCATCGGGCAAGATGAGCGATGAGGTTGGCGCCGGGCTATAGGTGACGTCGTAGTCGCCAAAACCGGTCCAAGTGTAGTCGTCGGTGTAGATGACACCATAGATGGCCTCTCCGTCACAATCGTCGAGCGTGAGGACGTCGCCATCGATGGTAAATGTGACTTGGGCCACCGACTCGTCGATGTCGAAAGACTTTTTCTGACGATTGTAGTGCAGATAGGCAGTGGCATAGCCCCACCCCTCAGAGGCATCGTAGTAGAGCTGCTGGCCCAACGGCACGGTGAGCGTGCGGCCATCGGCTGAAAGCTGTCCTTTGACCCATGTATCTTCAGCACAATAGCTTACAGGGTTGAGCATCCAGACCACTCCATTGTCGGCATAGACCAACTTGATGGGCATACCGCCCTGCGAGGTGTAGGCGATGTAGTCACCCGTGTAATTATAGAAATAAGCCAAACCAGAACGCATCATGGTGCGAAGCTCACCTTGAGGCTGCTTCTTGACAATAGGGTCGGACGAAATCTGATAGTCGCCATCGTGCTCAGACGCAGGCTTGTACTCGAGCGAACGATAGTAGCCAAAGTGGTAGAGATCGTCCTTCTTGGCATTGACAAACGTGTAGCCTTCGGCCTTATATGAACGGGTCTCAGCATCATAGGTCCAGGTGCCATCGGCCACCTGCTGGTCTTGGTTCGAACAGTAGAAGAGTGGATAACCGCCATAGGTACCTACAAGCTGGTTCTTGGGCAAGAACACTTTCTCATCCTGTCGTGTGCCGTGGATCCAGGCAGTGGGCAACATCGAAGAATAGCCACGGAACCATACGTCATCACCCAGCGTGGCGACCTCGGCATAGAGGTTTTCCTCATAGCTCCGGTCCTGGTTCATAGCCTCGACCACATAACGCTGACGAGAGGCTTCGGCCGGCACTTCGACCATCTGGTCACCTTCGTAATGATAGACCGACTCCCAGTCGTTCATGCCCACAGGGGTGTGATCGTCGGTGAAGACCATGCCCAATGCTCGTTCGGAGCTGGTGCCATTCAGACGCAGATTATCGCCGTCGAAAGTATAGGTCACCTCGGTGGCAGTGTCGTCGTAGGTGGCGAAGATGCCTTCGTCGGTGATGTTCAGATCGACCATAGCCAGCATATTACCATAACCGAAGGCATCGTACCACCACATAGCCTGTGGAAGGGGCACATGGAGTGTGACCCCATCAGAATCGAGCGTGCCACGCACCCAGGTGTCGAGATAGGCACCAGAGATAGGATTCTGCAGATAGACAGTCTCACCATCGGGTGCGAAACATACCATCATGGCCATTTCATGGTTCTGCTCTACAGGTGTAGAGGTTCCACGAATGGAAGCCATGCCTGAGCGGAAATATGCCTTGATGGTACCCTCCGGCTGCATGCTGATGGGAATGAATGGCTCTGAGCCTTGTGAAAAAACGTTGATGGCAATCGCCTGGACTGCCATCAACATTAAGAAATGTTTCATGTGAGTTGGTAGGGATATCCTCAAAAGTTATTTATTTACCACTACCTTGCCATTGACAATGTGGAGGCCCTGACCAATGTGATGAGTGCGCTGACCCATGAGGTTGAATGCCTCATTGTTCTGCTCTGCCTCAACCTGCTCGATGGCTACAGGAGCCGAAGCGGTGAAGCGGCTGTAGATGTAGGCATTGGCTATGGTATCGTCATTGAAGAGGAATGTACCGTCCATAATCGAGATGTAGTAGCGGCCCTCCTCAAGCTCGGCCTGCGGAGCCAAGTAAATGATGTCACCCTCATTCTTCACGAAAGCTGCATCGCACACGTAATCCTCGCCATCGGTCACAACTATTTGAGCATCATCGGCAACGCTAGACAGCGTGTAGCCCTCTGGAATCTGCAGGGCGACCATACCCTCTACCATATCATTCTGTACGTTGAGGTCAATCTTTGGAGCTGCGTCTGAAACGACATCGTACTTCA
Source organism: Bacteroidales bacterium (assembly GCA_045629225.1). Classification (GTDB taxonomy): domain Bacteria; phylum Bacteroidota; class Bacteroidia; order Bacteroidales; family UBA3663; genus Liminaster. The sequence continues at coordinate 22,012 of JAZQQU010000017.1, forward strand.
GCGCGATGCGCTCTGACATAGAGCCATTGATCCAGAACGAACCAGCCTCGATAACTACGACGTAGGTACCATCTTCAGTAATGTCGAAATAGTCAGGATGCACAGTGACACTCGAACCGTTGACCTCCCAAGTGTCTGCAAAGCCGTAACCCACATACCACCAGAAGATGTCCTCTTCCTCGCTGGCCTCGTACGACTCAAGGGTCTTGATCTCCATGTAACCCCACTCATCGACCTCTACCTGCGTGCCTTCAGGCCAGGTGAGAGTGATGCTATTGAGATCAGTACCAAGGATAGTAGCGCCTTCGGCTGGAGTAGCGGAAAAGTCCTGCGCCTGTACAGCGTTAGCTGCAAGAGCAAGCATAACGGGGAATAGTTTTTTCATCATGTTGTTTGTTTTGATAATAAATAAAATAGTAATAGAAATGTTTTGTTTTGATTGCGAAATCGGGTCGGATGATTTGGCATATTCGGATAAGGGGATATGTCATTCAGACGTGAACTGGTCGTAGAGTTCCTGTACACGAGCCACTTTTTCCTCCCGGCTCAGTTCGGCAGGTATCCAGTGGATGGGAATGCCTCGGCGCTCCATGCCTCTAAACCAGGTCATCTGTCGCTTGGCAAACTGATGGATGGCGATTTCGAGCTGACGAACCATCTCGTCGTAGCTCAGCTGGCCTGTAATGTAGAGGGTGAGGAACTTATATTCAAGACCGTAATAGATCAGGTCTTGCGGTAGTATGTGTCGTTCTTCGAGCAGACGACGCACCTCATCGACCATTCCTGCCTCCAAGCGTTCGTGCAGACGACGGGTAATACGTTCACGACGCACTTCGCGATCGACCTCAGTGCCCACCACCAGGCTCTTGACTGCAGGATAGCCGGTGAGTTGCTCGGCATGGGTGCGATAATAATCACGAATCTCAATCTCACGGATGGCTCGCTTGGCCGTATCTGTGTCGGTCTGGTTATGCAGGGTTTTGTAAGTCTTAAGTATATCAGTGAGTTCCTCTAAGGATTTGCCCTCCAGCCGATGACGCAACTCGGCGTTTTCGGGCACCTCATGCATCTCGTAGCCACGCAGGATACTCTCGACATAAAGGCCTGAGCCGCCACAGAGCACTGGCATGAGACCACGACTCAACATGTCCTGATAGGCACGATGGAAGTCCTGCTGATATTCATAGATACTGTATTTGTAACCAGGCTCGCGGATGTCTATGAGATGACAAGGCACCGTCTTTAGGACGTTGCCTTCGGCATCGCGCACGATGTAGTCCTCCAGATCCTTGCCTGTGCCAAGGGTCATGTCGCGATAGACCTGACGGCTATCGGCCGAGATGACTTCGGTGTGATAAGCCAGGGCGACATCTACGGCAAGACGGGTCTTGCCTGAAGCGGTGGGGCCGACAATTGTGATCATAGGGTTTAAGGAGTTTGGGGAGTTTGAGGAGTTTGAGGGATTTGAGGGGTTCGAATGGGGTGAAGGGTATTACTCCTCGACCATAATAATCTGGCCATCGTAGGCCAATGAAACGGTGTCGAGCAATGATTGCGGATATCGTCCCTGCATCTCGATGTTGAGGCGCTTGCGGAAATCGCTGTGCAAACCCATATCGTGGCTCATGTGGGTAAAGAAGGTCTGACGAGGATGCAGTCGCTGAACGACCTCCATGGCTTGCTCCACACTATAGTGCGTGGGGTGAGGTTGCCAACGGAGAGCATCGATGATGAGTGTGTCGATATCCCGTAGCTTCTGGAATTCTGGTTCAGCAATGTGGGTGCAGTCGGTAATATAAGCCAGACGACTGATGCGATAACCCAGGATGGGCATGGCACCATGGAAACAGCGAATGGCTTGGCAACAGGTTTCTCCGACATGGAACGAGGCATCAGCACCACCTGTGCCTGCCTGAGGTGCTTCGAATGCGGGCATCACATAGCTTTGAGCCATGTGTGCTGCCTCGAGGTCGGCACTATTAGCCACCTGTAGGCGCAGGCGCTCCACATCACGATTTGCGTCAGGATGAAGGGTGAACAAGTCGAGCTTAGGAACACCAGGGTAACGATGCACGAAGATGTAATCCCAGCGGGTGAGCAAGGCATCGGTCATCAACTGGTCGGCATAGGTCGGCAACGACTGATGATAGGCCCACGGACGCAAATCATCAAGACCAAAGCAATGGTCGAAATGGTTATGTGTGAGCAACAGGGCATCGAGCTGATGAATCTGGGCACGGATGGACTGCAGACGCATATCCGGTCCACAATCCACAAGGATATGTTTACCCTCAACGGTTTCGACCAGGGCGCTGCAACGCAGACGGTTGTCATGCGGATCGTGCGACTGGCACACCTCGCATTGACATGTTGGCATGGGAACTCCGATGCTCGTACCCGAACCAAGAATGGTTACTTTCATATAATATGGATGAAAGAATGAAAAAAGTTGAATCGTGAAAGAGTGCCTAACACATCAATCTTCCTCACCTTTAAGGTCGAGCAACGACTTGTATTCATCGTTATCTGGATCCTGTTCTGCATAGATGGTGATAGGGAGCTGAGGCAGGCCAGCCAATGCATCATTGAGACGCTCACCAAAAGCGTTGGTGTTGCGAGCTATGAAGACCCAGTCTCGTTTGCCCTGACCAGTATAGATGCCGGTGAGAATGGCAAGTTTGTCCTTCTCCATAGCCTTTCGCAGACGTTCCTCCACAGCCTCCATGATTTCGGCCTCATGGTCATTGGCAGGCAGACCTTTGGCATCAGCTTCATATTTCCAAGTAACTTCGAGGCGCTCTTTCATTTTGCCCGACTTGATGAACTCGTCGATGTCTGAGCGACCTGAAATGAAGGTATAGGTGCCGTCCTCGTTTTCGCTCAGGGCGGTGAACCATTTATCTGATAGTTGCATATATAATATATAATATGTATAGTAAAGAATAAATCGCAAAAAGCTCCTCTCTTAACCATTAATACCGCTGCACTAACTGTGCGCCAGGATAGTAATGAGCCAGAATCTCTTCAGCCGTGAAGCCCTGAAGCGCCATGGCTGCTGCACCAATCTGGCAAAGACCAACGCCATGGCCCCAGCCGTGACCTAAGAGAGTGAATGTCTGTTGACTTTCGTCGAAACGCACATCGAACCACGAGCTGTAGAGATGACTCTCGGACAAAGCTTTGCGAATGAGGAGTTCCTTGCCTATCTCGATGGTGCGAAGGGTGCCTTGGATGCGAAGTAGACGGAGGCGTCCAGAGGCACCACGTTCCACGGGCTCCAAGCTGAGGATGGTTCCCAAGCCAAGGGAAAGCTTACGCTCCACGAGGTCAGAGAGTTCCTGCTGGGTGTAGTTCACCTGCCAGTCATGGAAGCCAGTGGTCTGCTGGTCGTAGCCATTGAGTACCTCGGCCATTACGGCATTGAGACCTCCTGGGAGTTTGGCAATGATAGCGGGATCACAATAAGGATCGTCCACAGACTGCAGATATGGATAGTCACGTTCCTGCCAGCAAGTCGAGAAGAGTTCGGTGCGACCGCCGCAGCACTTGCTGAATCGAGCATCGCACAAACAGCCCTCAGCATCAGCAAGCACCAGACCTCGTGTCTCGGCAATGGCTTGTTCCACGAGGGGGGATGTTTGGCGAACGATGCCTTGGTAGCGCTGGCAATGGTCGTCGGCACAGACATCGTAGAGGGTGTGGTCGTCGTGGTCCCAGATACGAATGAGAGGAGCGACATCAGCAACCGAAGTAGATGCATCGGGAGCAGTAGCTGCTGTTTCCGGCATCTCAGCATCGTCAGCGTGGGTTGGAGCCTCTGTTCTAGCCTCCATCTGTCGCAACACCCAACTGCGGCTGATGATGGCGTGAGCTTTCAGAAGCTCCAGGCTGTTTGAAGCAGACATCTCACTGGAGATGACGCTCTTGAGGTACTCCTCCACGGGGACGAGGTTTATGGCATGCAACTTTCCTTCACGTGCGATGATATGAAGCGAGCCACGGAACACCTGATCTTCCTGACGCTCCCAATGGAACTGCTTTCCGATGGTGACACCTTCGAGTGTGAAAGGCTCGGTAGTACTCCAGTATTCGGACATCATGACGGCTTCGGCTCGGTTCGATCCATAGTCCATCACATCCTTCATCTCTCCCTCGGCCACATAGTTCATGGCGTGCGTACGCTCCTCAGCAGAAAAACGAATCTGCTGTCCCTCCATGATGCCCACATGAACCATAGGTTCGTGACGCCAGCATTGATCGAGCAGATCACGAAGCAATAGTGGGTTCATCTTGACGAAGTCCTCCTCACGGCACAAAGGCACCAGACCGCAGAACTCGAGAGCTGCAGGACTGATGATAACCTGCTCGCAGGCCTTAAGGTTGGAGTCCCCTGTACCTGCATAGTACTGACGTGGACGGTGGCAACGCCGATCGATGACCAGCCAGTAGGCCTCAGAACCTTCGGTCCATGCCAGGACATTCTTGTGGTCAGACTCAGCCAAGGTGGGCAAAGTGCGGCTCACTCCCATCTGACGTTTCTGATCCTCACTCCATTGAAGCAGAGGTACAGCCGACTTCGGTACAGCCTGAAAATGCATGTGATCAGGAGCACTGGCACCCGAAGCTGCGCCATTGAAAAAGATGACATAGTCGGGAAAAAGGTCGGCAAAGAATGCCATATCCCACACACGTCGGCCGAGCTCCTGACGCACATGCTGACGAGCAATGATAGTGAAGTGATGATCGACAATGGGATAAGGATTGACTGCCACAAGATAATCATTATGCAATGGCAGCGTCTGCACCTCCTCTGTAATCTGCTCCTGGGGCAAGGCATCGGCACAGAGGAAACACGGACGATCGCCATCGAGTTGTCCGTTGGCCGAGATTTTGGCTTTGGCACTACGGGCACGAGCAGGATTGTAGGACAACTGGTATTCGCGTCCATCCACCACAAGGATACGTGTCTGTGCCTCGCCGAGGGCTTCGTAACGTTCACGACATGCTGGCCAAAGGGGCAACTGTCGTGCAAAGAGTTCGGATAAATTGATCATCAAGAAAGACTTATTGCAAGTTACAAATACGGACCATGATTATTGTTTTCTGATTACAATATCAGCTTACATTTTGCATCGGGCCATCAACTCAATGGTACGGATGCGATCCTTGTAGAGATTGTTGCGATTGATGCGTTCGCGACTGAGGGCTGCATCGCTGTTACCCTCCCACCGGCGACAATCATAGAGCGAATCATAAATACGGCCTATGCGATATTCGCGACTAATGCGCAGCATGGCTGCATAGTCCTCACCATAACTAGTGTTGGGCAACGGATGACGCTGGAGTAACGAGCGACGAAAAGCGCGTGGCGCACCCAGACCATTGATGCGAAGGGCGTTGTTCATACCATTGTGATCGGTCCATTCGCGATGGGCAATGAGCCCTGGAGGCAACTCACGAAGCTGGAAATCCGTCAAACAATACGAGCCTACAACAGCCATACAATCCTGCTGGCGGAAAGCTTCGACGATGAGCTGCAAGGTGTCTGGACGACTATAGAGGTCATCGCTATCGAGCTGTACGACGTATGGGGCACAGTGTTCAGAGCTGATAGCCTTATTCCAACAGCCTCCAATCTTGAGCGAGAGCTCCTCGGGAATGATATGCACCACACGAGCATCCTCAGCAGCCAAAGCAGCAATAACGTCTGTGGTGCCATCGGTCGAGTGATTATCGACTACCAGCACATTATAAGCGAAGTCGGTCTTTTGTGCCAAAGCACTACGTATAGCATCAGCAATAGTTCGGACGCGGTTGAAGACAGGGATGATGACCGACACCAGTAGCTGCTGAGTGTCTCCATGCTGCACTGTTGTTTGTCCTTGAGCCATGACAACCGGCATTTCCAATGACTCGGCGCTCTTAAGACTGCGGTGATCGACCAGCGCACCGATGCGTTCCAGATGGGCGGTGAAGACACGTTCATACTCGACCTGAGCTTCACGATTGCGCGGATCGACGTAGGCGAACTGCGAATCTGCGCCACCCTCTTCGCATCGGAAAGTATAAAGCAACTCGTTGAGATGGAAAGGCAACATGCAATGATCGCGCAGCGATAGTTCAACCAGGCGGAGTCTCAACTCGTACCATTGTGCGAAGCGTAAGGAGGAATCGAGCAAGGGTTCCACCTCGCGCAACATATCCTCACGAATCATGACAAGAGGCCCGAAGTCGAAATCATCACGCACCGAACCAAACTGATAATCGATGCATTCACAAGAGATGAAGCCATCAGTCGAAGACACGCGATAGTCAGCATAGAGGAAAGGCGCGCCAGTGTCGGCAAGGACATTCTCCATGCGACGAAGTTCTTGTTCAGTCATCTCAATGTGACCTGGCACCAATTGACGAAGAACGTATTTCATTGCGCAAAGGTTTTATAGCATGCGGCGAGCGCCACGATAGCGTTTGGCATAATAGTCGGTGGTTGATTGATCGATCTGCACTCCCGTGTGAGCAGCATGAATAAACGAGAAATGACCCGTCTGAACATCGACAGAGACTACGATACCTACATGTCCCACATCTTTGCGACGCGAGTTGGAACCTGTCCAGAACACCAAGTCACCCGGACGGAGTTTCCGTTGGTCCTCGATGGCAGTACCCATAAGGAATTGGTCGGTTGATGAACGACCCAGACGAATGCCGTGTTGGGCGAAGATATAGGATGTGAAACCAGAGCAGTCGAAACGATCAGGTCCTTGACGCCCAGCTGAATACTTGCAGCCAATATAGTCTTTGGCCATTGTCACGATGTCATAACAGAGCGTAGGCACAGGCACCTCGACATAGTTATTGCGATGCAACTTGCTGCTCACATCATCAGGCACCTGTTCGCCAAGGGCAATCAGCGAGTCAGCAATCTCCCGAAGGCGGACCGTATCAGTCTCAGCATGCCAATCGTAGGTCTGCCAAGCTACCTCGTCAATGTAATTGTCCTTCCAGTTATAATCATCCTGAGCAGGCCGGGGTGAGAGCGAACCTACATGAAGCAGACGCTGCATCACCGAACAACCGGTCAGGATGCACAACGTCAACAGGGAAGTCAGTATGTATCTGGTCTTGGTTAAAGTCATTGGTTAAGTAATTGAAGTTTCGCAAGCAATAACTTGCTCACTTGGATGATTATGAGAATCAAGCTCGTGGATATCCTCCACCCCGAACTTCTGCTTCATGGCTTCGAGGCTGAACTCACATCCGCAGTAGAGCTGATTGTAGAAGCCATTAAGCTTCAGTAACTCATTACGACGTTGTTGCAAACCGCCCTTGCGCCAGTTGCGATCGTCGAAGCGCACATCTCCGCCCACCTGAGCCTCTGCCCATCGGCCAGCTTCGTTGATCTGATCGAGTGACTTCCAACGGCTTGATGCCAGCGTGGTGGTGAACTCTGGCAAACCCAGTTCTTGGGCCTTACGAGCAGCCTGAAGCAGTCGCTGCTTGAAACAGAGCAGGCATCGTCCGCCTCTTTCTGGCTCATGTTCCATGCCTTGCACACCATGAAGCCAAGCTGCATGATCGTAATTGCCATCGACGATGGTAAGACCCAACGACTGGGCGTAGCGCGTACACTCGTTCTTTCGAATCAGGTATTCCTCCTCAGGAAAGATATTCGGGTTATAATAGAAGAGCGTGGGTCGCACCCCATTGTTAAGCATCCACTCAATGATGGCACTCGAACATGGGGCGCAACAACAATGCAGCAATACTTCTTTCTCAGCCATTAAGTAGTTGTTCAAAAATTGTTATATGTATCAGTAGGCATATTAGTTTTGAACACCTACTATTAGCAATTATTATGCATTATGAACCAGTCATATTGCATAATACATTAAGCATTATACACTATGCCCTATGCATTATGAATTATACATTATGCACTTTACATTTTCCTTCACTCCTCCATCAGGAACATCGGATCCCAGGCCGGCAGCAACGTAGGCTTCTGTTCGAGCATCTTCAGGTACTTCGCATCCACATAGCGTTTGTTCACCACGAGGCGGAACATATAGTTATCGAACCACTCGTCAGTCATGATCAGGTGCCCCTTGTGTCCGCTCGAAGCACCCCACGAGTTCTCGACCATCCACTTGTTGACCTTAAGCGAAATGGCTGTGGTATCAATATCAACGGCCACCATGGTCATGGCGTGGCTCGAACCCGAGGCATGAGTAAACACACGCTGACGCTTGTCCATCTTGAACTCGATGCCGAGCAGCGACTCGTAGTCGAAGTTCTGGAGCGACAGGGTTCCTTTCTTACGATCAAGGTACTTTGCCACGTCGCACGAGAAATACATGGCCGTACTATCCTTGATCGACTCAATGGCCATTGGCTTGATTTCGTCGGCAGGCAGGTTCAGATAAACCCAGTCATGACCATCATAGGTGTGACGATCGTAGTCGATGCGATAGGTCTTATAGTACTCACGCAGCGGATCGTTCATCACCATGATGTAGTTGTCGTAGAGGTTCTCGCCCTGCCAGAACTTCTGGTAGAACGACTGCGGTGTGTAACTCTCTGTGCTCACCACGTCACCCTTGCTGTTGCGCTGTGTCCAGGTGAACTCAGTAGGCGGCACACCATACACCTTGGTCAACACGTGATAGATGGTGCCAAGCATCTCGGTCTTCTTCTTTTCGAGGGCAGCCTGAGTGCCCAACTTCTTGTCACTTGCCAGGGTGCGGAGCTCCAAGCCCATCTCGCGGAGTTTCCACTTCAGCAGCATGTCTATCTGGCTGGTGTTGTTCGACTGATAATTCTCAGGCATCACATCCTTGGGCACCACACCATATTTCTGCACCAGGTCGGCCACACCGCAGAAGGTTCCTCCGTCGGACAGCGGGTTCTGGAAGAGCCAATCCACCATGCGATCATCGTCGGCAGACTTGCGGGTGTCGATGATGCCCTGCAGGAAGAGGTTGGCCTTCTCAAGCTGGTCGTAGAAGAACAGATAGCATTGCGAGAGTTCGAGTTCTGGCAACTGATACTGGTTGATGGCTTTGCTGCGAAGCACGTTCAGACCAGTGAACAGCCAGCAACGTCCACTGGACTGCTGGTCGGTAATGCCCTTATTGGGCACACGGTATGTGAAGTGGTCGTCGACTGTGGCGGGCGTAGAAGCATCGGGAGCAAGCACAGCGATGCTCGTGCCTGCCAAGGCCTTGCGC
>JAZQQU010000018.1:0-86977 GCA_045629225.1 Bacteroidales bacterium
GGTGGTCTTGCCGGTACCAGAGAGGCCGAAGAAGATAGCAGTCTCCTCACCATCCATGTTACAGTTAGCAGAGCAGTGCATTGAAGCGATGCCCTGGAGTGGGAGGTAGTAGTTCATCATAGAGAACATACCCTTCTTCATCTCACCACCGTACCAGGTGTTGATGATAACCTGCTCACGTGAGGTTACGTTGAATGCAACGCAGGTCTCAGAATTGAGGCCGAGCTCCTTATAGTTCTCTACCTTAGCCTTTGAAGCGTTGTAGATAACGAAGTTTGGCTCAAAGTTCTCGAGCTCCTCTGCAGTTGGCTGGATGAACATGTTGGTCACGAAATGTGCCTGCCAAGCTACCTCCACGATGAAGCGAACAGCCATGCGGGTATCCTTGTTAGCACCGCAGAAAGCGTCAACTACATAGAGCTGCTTGTTGCAGAGTTCCTTAACAGCGAGGTTCTTAACGGTTGCCCAAACCTCCTCTGCCATTGGGTGGTTATCGTTCTTGTAGCCCTCAGTGGTCCACCATACGGTGTCCTTTGAGTTAGCATCCATTACGATGTACTTGTCCTTAGGCGAACGGCCAGTGTAGATACCAGTCATTACATTGACAGCATTGAGCTCGGTGTTCTGACCAACCTCGTAGCCCTCGAGACCAGCCTTGGTCTCCTCGGCAAAGAGCTGCTCGTAAGATGGGTTGTGAGCGATCACGGTCGAACCGGTGATGCCGTACTTAGTCAAATCCAAATTTGCCATAATACTTTTTAATAATATAAAGTTAAAGAATAACGTTGTTGCTTTTCAAACCATCTCCATGGTACTATCTTCTACGATAAGTCCCTATTTCGACGTTGCAAATATAGTAAATATATTCTTAACTTGCAAGCACAGTCGATGAATTTAAATATTTTTGACTAACTATTGGTAATAAATGATAAGTTTGGGTTTCAATAAAGGGAATGAAAATCGGCAAAAACAAGTCACAGTGTGGCCGAAACCTATTGTAGATTTACAATTGCATCACGGCACGGTGAGTGATGAAGGGACGGAGTCGCGGGCTTAATCACTTGTGGACATGTAATGAAGTCGTAGATGTCGGACTTCATTACTTATAGACATGTAATGAAGGAGACAAACCATGGGCTTCATTACTTGTCAACATGTAATGAAGTCGTAGATGTCGGACTTCATTACCTATAGACATGTAATGAAGGAGGCAAACCCTGGGCTTCATTACTTGTGGACATGTAATGAAGTTGCAAATCTCAGACTTCATTACTTATGGACATGTGATGAAGACCGCGAAAAATGACACCCGAAACAGCGGATTCTTGTGGACAAACTGCCAACTCCAACACTAAATTACATGTCGTGAGCATGAGTTTATTGCCTATTAATATATTTTATAAGGAGAAAATTTGGAAAATCGAAATATAATTACTATCTTCGCGCCTCGAATTTGTGCGCATACACGTGTGTGAGGCCTACGAGAGAGCCTGCACGCGGATCCGTGCTATTCGAAATGGTAACAAAACAATCGCAAAAAATGAAACTATCGAAAATACTCCTCTTCATCGTCTCAACGCTGGCGCTGCTGGCGGCTTTGTGTCTGTTCTTCCCTCATCAGGGCATACATGTGGGTCCTCTGCACCTCGAATTTCCAAGTCTGGCCGAAGTCTTGACACTGAAGAGTGCTGACGACGAGGAGCAGGTGCACGAACTGACACCCGAGGAGCTGTTGGAACTGGAGATGCAAGCCGTCAAGGCTGCACAGGATTCGGCCTTCATGGATTTCTGCCAGAACAGTCCCATTCGCATCGCAATGCCACTGGTTCACATTCAGATACCCGACAGCGTGACGATGGACAGCCTGTTGGCCATGGGCGACAGCACCGAGGTGTGGATAGACAGCATCACACAGGAACGCGACCTGGCCTACCTCGACCCATTGTTCATGGCTCTGGACAGCGCCAGTGTCCGCCAGATGCGCATCGTGCACTATGGCGACTCGCAGATTGAGGAAGACCGCATCACCGCCTCGCTGCGCCAGCACTTCCAGGAGCAGTTCGGAGGCTCGGGCGTGGGTATGTTGCCAGCCATACAGACGGTGACTAAGATGACCGTACGTCAGAGCAGTTCGCTTGAGCTGCCCTATTACCTGGCCTACGGACCCACTACAGCTCGCGTCAGTCACCATGGCTACGGACCTTTGGCCAACGTGGCCCATGTAAACGGAGCGGTGACACTGAAATATACGGCCTTGAAGAGCGAGCGATTCCCCAACTGTGGCCGGTTTGACAAGGTGACGCTGATGCGGTCGGGCCAAGAGGGCGAACTGGTGTGCGAGGTGCAGGAGTACGACTCGGCACGTAACACCGTGCAGCTCAACGTGCAGGGTCCTGCTGACATCTATGGCGTGATGCTCGACAGCAAGACGGGCGTGGTGATGGACAACGTGCCCATGCGCGGATGCAGCGGTGCCATCTTCACTGGCATCTCGCGCAAGACGCTCGAACCTTTCTTCCGACAGGAGAACGTGCAGATGATCATCCTGCAGTATGGTGGCAACTCGGTGCCTTACCTCAAGACTGAGGAGTCGCTCGTAAAGTTCTGCAACGATATTCGTCGCCAGATACAATACTTCCACAGCATGGTGCCCGAGGCCCGAATCCTCTTCATTGGTCCATCGGACATGAGCACCACCGTGCGTGGTGATCTGATGACCTACCCAATGCTGCCACGTTTCGTGGAGATGCTCGAACAGGCTGTGACCGAGGAGGGTGCTGCCTTCTGGAACATGTTCGAAGCCATGGGTGGACGCGGATCGATGATTCAGTGGGTCAAGGCACGTCCGCAACTGGCTGGCGAGGACTATGTGCACTTCACACACAAGGGTGCAGAGAAGGTGAGCGACCTGTTGTATGAAACCATCTCGATGTACTACAAGTACTTCAAGTTCAGGATGGGCGAGTTCGAGATGCCAGCGGATTCGGTGAAGACTGACTCGTTGTGTGTCGATAGCATAGCTTACGAAAGCTTCAATTGATGGGATTCCTATACGAAAGTCGAGCATTAGCAAGAAAAGACCCGATGAACAGATACACGTTACTCATAAGCCTACTATCCCTCTGCTGCCTGGAGTGCTTTGCACAGATTGATTCAGCCTTCATGCAGGTGGTGGATACGAGCTACACGCATTTGATCTTCCCCGGTTCGAAGCAGGCACTCAAGCCAGTGCACGAGAAGTGGTACGACCTGCGCAAGACGCCTGGAGCATCGCAGAACCTGAACATACTGCACATAGGTGGTAGCCACGTACAGGCAGGCATGCTGACCAATGCAGTGCGCATGCCCTTTGAGCCCTGGGCCGACCATGGTCTGCTGTTCCCCTTCCGTGCCATCAAGACGAATGGTTCGCTGTCGTACCGTTTCGACTACACAGGCATGTGGAAAGGCAGTCGTTGCGTCAATGCCGAACCTGATGCAGCACTCGGTCTGTCAGGAGCAGCAGCCATCACAAGCGATGTGGAGGCCAGCATCACACTCCGACTCAGGGACGAGGGCCGCTGGGACTTCGACCGTCTGACCGTGCTGGGCGAGACAAGCGATGACTCGGTCCTCCCCTATCTGGTGACCAGCGCCAACGATACGGTTTGGGCCGACGCCTTGCTGTCGAAACACAACGACAGGAACGGCGAATGGCGCTTTGTGTTGAGTCAGCCAGACAGCGTGGTGACCCTCTACTGCCAAGGTCTGACGCGCAACGTGACCAAGACACAGAATAAAAAATTGAGCGAAAAGCGTCGCCGTCAGCTCTATAAGCCACTAGAGGACAAACACTACTTCGTGCTGCGAGGCATGATACCCGAAAGCGGACGCCACGGCGTGACCTACTCGGAGAGTGGTGTGAATGGTGCTTCCGTGCCCTCATGGCTCCAGACAAGCGCACACTTTGAGGAGGAGCTGGCCCTGCTGCCACCCGACCTGGTGGTATTTGGCATAGGCATCAACGACGCCAATGTGCCCAGGGAGGAGTTCGACACCGCGGTGTTCAAGCAAGACTACAGGCTTTTGATGGAGCGCATACGCAAAGTCTCTCCCTCGGCCCGATTCCTCTGGATCACAAACAACGACTGTGCCTTCGTCGTGGGCAAGGGCAAGAAGGCCCGCAAGATACCCAACCCCAACACAGAGCTGGTGCGACAAGCCATGATGGCATTGGCCCGGGAGGAAGATGGAGCTGTGCTCGACGTGTACGGACTGATGGGCGGACTGAAATCGTCGATCCACTGGCATGAGCTGGGACTGATGCAGAAGGACCGCATCCACTTCACACGTGCTGGTTACGAACTGATTGGCAACATTCTCTATAACGCTATAGACGAAGACTACAAACGATGGAACAAATTCTGACACTGATCATAGAATATTTGAAGCAACTCTTTGCCTTCGACCCCAATTCGCCTCTGCTCTTCACGCAGTTCCGGTTCTGGGCGTTCTGGGCAGTGGTGTTTGTGGGCTTTGCATGTGTGGCAGGTTCACTGAAGCGTCGCAACCCTTCGGGCTCGCCCATGCATCTGCCAGGGTGGCGTCGCCTGATGAGGAATGGCTACCTGCTGCTGATCTCGCTGCTGTTCTACTACAAGACGAGTGGTCTGTTCGTGGGTCTGCTCATCCTGGTGACATGCACGGACTTCATGATAGCACAGGGGATCCATAAATGTAAAATTAAAGCACACGGAGGCTGGGCATTATGCGCCAAGGCATTGCTCTGCCTGAGCGTATTCATCGATCTGGGCATACTCTGTTACTTCAAGTACTCTTACTTCTTTGCCGACGTTGTCAACCAGATCTTTGGCACAAGCATCGAGGTGACCAATGTGGCTGCCAAGCTGGCCAACCATGTGGTGGGACAGCCCTTCTGGAGCGTGGATCGGATTATTCTGCCTGTAGGCATCTCGTTCTATACTTTCCAGGTTATCAGTTACACGGCCGACGTCTATAAGGGCCTGATCCGACCTGTGCGCAACTTGCTTGACTTTGGCTTCTACGTGTCGTTCTTCCCACAGCTGGTGGCTGGTCCTATCGTCAAGGCCTCGGACTTCATTCCCCAGCTCTATCGTCGTTACGCCTTGTCGAGGATGCAGTTCGGCATCGCGGTGTTCTGGATTCTCAATGGCTTGACCAAGAAGATTGTGCTGTCGGACTATCTGGCAGTCAACTTTATCGACCGTGTGTTTGCCAATCCCCAGCTCTTCTCGGGCTTTGAGAATCTGGCCGCGCTGTTCACCTATTCGCTGCAGGTCTATGCCGACTTCTCGGGTTACACCGACATTGCCATCGGTCTGTCGATGCTGATGGGCTTCTATCTGCCACTGAACTTCAATTCGCCCTATAAGGCACAGAATGCCCAGAACTTCTGGAAGCGTTGGCACATTTCGCTGAGCCGCTGGCTGCAGACCTACCTCTACATCCCGTTGGGTGGCAACCGCAACATCACGTTCAGCACATGGTTCTGGATTGTGGTCATCACGCTGGCTGCACTGATCCTGACAGGCTCGATGTGGGTGGCTGTCATTCTGCTGATTGTAGCCTTGCTCACCGTTCACACGGGCATTCGCAAGCCCAACAAGCGTCGTCATATCTACGCCAACATGAACTCGATGATCACCATGCTGCTGGGTGGCCTGTGGCATGGAGCCTCGTGCAACTTCATGATCTGGGGCGGACTGAATGGCGTGGGCATGGTGGTGTTCAAGTTCTGGAGAGATCTGCACACGGTGGGACGCATCATTGCTTCGGCCTATGCGGTTGTCATTCTGCTGCTGATCAACCGCTTCTTCCCTGAGGCTGCACCGCTGTGGAAAGTGCTTGGCGTGTTCCTCATCTTCGTACTGGTGAGCATGATCATCAAGTGCTGGTATCAGTACTTCTCGACCCAGGACGACCGTCGTCGCCTGCGCGGCTTCCCAGAGAAGTTGGGCGTGGCCTGGAGTGTGTTGGTCACCTTCACGTTCATCACATTCACCCGACTGTTCTTCCGCTCTGGTTCGAACCTCGATCCTGCCGAGGCCAACGAGACAGCTTGGCGCATTGCCAAGAATATGATAGAGCGCATAGGTTCAGAATGGACGGTGTCGCCACTCGAAGTGATTCCTGCCTACTGGCAGGTGTTCACGCTGTTCGTAGTGGGCATGCTGATCCATTGGTTGCCTGAGCGACTGAAGCGTCGTTACCGCATCTGCTTCGCCAAACTCCCACTGCCTGTCATGGCATTGGTCAGCGTACTGATAATCTTCGTGATCTATCAGTTCGTAACGGCCGAAATGCAGCCGTTTATTTACTTTCAGTTCTAAGGGCTGTTAAGGGGAGTGAAAGGGGAGTGAAAGGGACGATACTTTCGACTGCCACACCCCTTTCGACATCCGACACATTTGTCCCTTTCACTCCCCTTTCACTACCCTTTCACTACCCTATCACTCCCCTATCACTACCCTATCACTCCCCTATCACTCCCCTTTTAAAAACAACCAATAAAAAATCGAAAATATGGAAAAGAAATTCAAGCGCACCCTCGTGACGTCGGCCCTCCCCTATGCCAACGGCCCTGTTCACATCGGTCACCTGGCTGGCGTCTATGTGCCAGCTGACATTTACGTACGTTACCTCCGACTGAAGGGCGAGGAGGTTCTCTTCATTGGCGGTTCGGACGAGCACGGTGTGCCAGTCACCATCCGTGCCCGCAAGGAGGGTATCACCGTGCAGGACGTTGTGGATCGCTATCACTCGCTGATCAAACAGTCGTTCCAGGACTTTGGCATCTCGTTCGACATCTATAGCCGCACCACTAGCGATATTCATCACAAGTTCGCTTCCGACTTCTTCCGCAAGCTCTATAACGATGGCAAGTTCATCGAGGAGACTTCAGAGCAGTTCTATGACGAAGAGGCCAAGGAATTCCTGACCGACCGCTACATCATGGGCGAGTGCCCACGCTGCCACGCTCTCGGCGCCTATGGTGACCAGTGCGAAAAATGTGGTGCAACGCTCTCGCCCGACGAGTTGATCAACCCAGTGTCAAAGCTCTCTGGTGCTACCCCTGTGAAGCGTACCACCAAGCATTGGTACCTCCCACTCGACCAGCACGAAGGCTGGTTGCGCAAGTGGATTCTGGACGATCACAAAGAGTGGCGCTCGAACGTCTATGGCCAGTGCAAGTCATGGCTCGACGGTGGTCTGAAGCCACGTGCCGTGACCCGTGACCTCAATTGGGGCATCCCTGTGCCTGTAGAAGGCGCTGAGGGCAAGGTGCTCTATGTTTGGTTCGACGCTCCAATCGGTTACATCTCGAACACCAAGGAGCTCTGCGACGCCAATCCCGAGCAGTATGGCCCATGGCAGAAGTGGTGGCAGGACCAGGACACACGCATGGTTCACTTCATCGGCAAGGACAACATCGTGTTCCACTGCATCGTCTTCCCTGCCATGCTGCAGGCTCATGGCGACTACATCCTGCCTGACAACGTGCCTTCGAACGAGTTCCTCAACCTCGAAGGCGACAAGATCTCTACCTCGCGCAACTGGGCCATCTGGCTCAACGAGTACCTCGTGGATATGCCTGGCAAGCAGGACGTACTTCGTTACGTGCTCACAGCCAACGCTCCTGAGACCAAGGACAACGACTTCACCTGGAAGGACAATCAGGCTCGCAACAACAACGAGCTGGTAGCCGTATTCGGCAACTTCATCAACCGTGCCATGAAGCTCACCGAGAAGTACTTCGACGGCAAAGTGCCTGCCCTGGGCGAGCTCAGCGAATACGACCAGCAGACCCTGGCCGACTTCAAGGACGTGAAGGCCCGCGTGGAGGCATTACTCGACGACTTCAAGTTCCGCGACGCCCAGAAGGAGGCCATGGAGCTGGCACGCATCGGCAACAAGTATCTGGCCGACACCGAGCCTTGGAAGATTGCCAAGACCGATATGGCACGCGTTGCCACCATCATGAACCTCAGCCTCCAGATCAGCGCCAACCTGGCCATCGCCTTCGAGCCATTCCTGCCATTCTCTGCCGAGAAACTGCGCAAGATGCTCGGCATGGAGAGTTTCGAGTGGAATCAGCTGGGTCGCACCGACCTGCTGGCCGAAGGTCATCAGCTGGGCGAATCTGTCCTACTGTTCGAGAAGCTTGAGGATGCCGACATCCAGCCACAGCTCGACCGCCTGGCTCGCATCAAGGAGGAGAACGACCGCATCGCACTGGCCGAGGCCGAGAAGAACTGGCGTCCTGAGCCCATCGCTGCCGAGGTGCCATTCGAAGACTTTGCCAAGCTCGACATCCGCACAGCCACCGTGCTCGACGTGAAGCCAGTGAAGAAGAGCGACAAGCTCCTGCACTTCACTCTCGACGACGGCACAGGCGAACCTCGCACCATTCTCTCTGGCATCGCCCAGCACTATCCTGATCCTTCGGTACTCGTTGGCAAGCAGGTACTCTTCGTTGCCAACTTTGCACCAAAGGTGATGCGCAACATCCCATCGTGCGGCATGATCCTCTCTGCAGTCAACTTCGACGGTTCGCTGCATGTGGTAACCACCGAGGATAAGGTCAAGAATGGTTCAAAGGTTTGCTAACTTACTCCAGTTTCGCAATGCGAAACCGTTAGTTTTTTATAACCTACTATGAACAAACAACTTTTCCTCACGTTCATGAAAATTGGCGGGTTCACCCTTGGAGGTGGGCCCGCCATGGTTCCGATGATGGAACAGGAGGTGGTCAATCGCAATCACTGGCTGACGCGCGAGGAGTTTCTCGACATCCTGGCTGTGTCGCAGGCCACACCAGGCATCTTTGCCGTCGATATGGCTTCGCACATAGGCTATAAGCTGGGAGGTGTTCGCACAGGCATCTGGGCAGCATTGGGAGTGGTTACACCGTCGCTTCTCATCATTCTCCTCATCGCCATCATCTTCTCACAGTTCCGTGGCAATTTCTGGGTGGAGTGTGCATTCCGTGGAATTCGTCCTGCTGTTGTGGCTTTGCTGGCAGTGCCTGTGTTCTCGATGGCCAAATCTGCCAAGATCACATGGAGCAACTGCTGGATTCCCATCCTGAGTACCTGCCTGATCTGGTTGTGTGGCATCTCTCCTGCCATCATCATCGCCATTGCCGCCACGAGCGGATTTGTTTGGGGCAAGGTGCGCAAAGCAAGGACATAACCCTGGAACTTAAGTCTCAGATTTAAAAACTAATTTTGATCAGTTACTTATAAACGCTCGACTTACCGTGATTTTCCTCAAGCTCTTCTACATATTCTCCTACATCGGCCTCTTCAACTTTGGTGGCGGCTATGCCATGCTTTCATTCATCCAGCAGGAGGTCGTGGAGAAACAAGGCTGGTTGAGCGATGCCGAGTTCACCGACATCGTGGCCATCAGCCAGATGACGCCCGGCCCAATTGGCATCAATTGCGCCACATACGTGGGTTATACCTCGGTGGTCAACGATGCCTGGGTACAGTCAATTCCATTTGAGAATGCCCCTTACCTGTTGGGCATCTTTGGTTCTGTGCTGGCCACCCTTTCGGTCATCTGGCTCCCCTTCATCGTGATGATCTGGGTGTCGAAGCTAATTTTGAAGCACAAGGACTCCATCGTCAAGAAGAGCATCTTCCAGGTGCTTCGTCCCGCCATCATCGGATTGCTTGCCTCGGCTTCACTCAGTCTGATGAACTCATCGAACTTCGGCGAAGACACATTATATATAATTATTAGCACGCTGATCTTCCTTGCCGTCTTCGTTGGCGTCCGTCGCTTCAAGTGGAACATCATCTACACGACTCTTGCATGTGGTGCCCTCGGTATCGTGCTGTTTGGGATTGTGAGGTTATGAGGTTATAAGGTTATAAGGTTATGAGGTTATAAGGTTATGAGGTTGTAAGGTTATGAGGTTATGAGGTTATGAGGTTGTGAGGTTAATGTGGGATTTTTTAGGGAGTTAAAGACTATATTGAAGGTGTGTCAAAAGACATGTGAGTATAAGGCTCGCTAGAAAAGGTCAGTTGACATCTTCCAACACTCTTCAAAAAAAAACGTTTTAGAGTTTTTGAACATGGATTTCAGTCCATATTCTGCTCTAAAACGGTTTCTTTTTTTGACAGTAATAACAAAAGGAAAGCACTCAAAAAGTACTTTGGACTTTTCACAGCTTTGTGTTTTGAGGGCTTGTTATCTAGAACATCCGTCCTTTTAACTACCCTTCTTTACACCTTATACTATTTCCTTTCTTACTACCGTCAAGTGTGGTTTGCGAAACTATAGCGAGATTCAGAACTTCACGAGGATGCGGAACACCTTGCCGGGATTCTTGTCCCACCATTCCATTACCTCTTCGCAACCCTCTGGTTCCACGACACGAGTGATGAGTTCGTCCATCGGACAGATACCACGCTCCAGGTAGTGAATCACGGCACGGAAGTCAGATGGCATGGCATTGCGTGAACCACGGATGTCGAGTTCCTTTTGAACGAAGTACTTGGTTTGGAACGACACCTCGGTCTTGGCATAGCCTATGCAGATGACGCGACCTGTGAAGGCTACCTCATCGACAGCCATCTGATAAGTTTGGGCAGAACCGACTGCCTCGATGACTACATCAGGACCGAAGCCTGAGGTGCAATCCAGAAGGCGGGCATGCACATCCTCTGTGATAGTGTTAATGGTGTAACTGGCACCCAGACGACGGGCCAAGGCGAGCTTGTCATCATCGATGTCAGCCGCTACAACGGTGGCACCACGTTGTGCTGCACGCACCACGGCACCAAGTCCTACCATGCCACAACCGATGACCAACACGACATCGATATCCGTCACTTCTGCACGTGATACTGCATGGAAACCAACGCTCATTGGCTCGATCAGGGCACAGTTGCGTGGAGTGAGCAGGCCTGCAGGTATGACTTTCTCCCAAGGCAGGGCGATGTACTCGCGCATGGCACCATCGCGCTGTACGCCCAAGGTCTCGTTGTGCTGACACGCATTTACACGACCGTTGCGACACGAGGCGCACTTGCCACAATTGGTGTAAGGATTGACGGTCACGGTCATGCCCGGCTTCAAGCCTTCGGGCACTTCGCAACCCACAGCCTCGATGATACCGCCGACCTCGTGGCCAGGAATCACAGGCATCTTGGCCATGGCGTTACGGCCACGCCAAGTGTTGATGTCTGATCCACAGAAGCCCACATAGGCCAGTCGGACCAGTACTTCATGTTCGCCACACACGGGCTTCTCCATCTGGATTACTTCCAGTTTGCCTATCTCGGATATTTGTACAGCTTT
Source organism: Bacteroidales bacterium (assembly GCA_045629225.1). GTDB lineage: Bacteria > Bacteroidota > Bacteroidia > Bacteroidales > UBA3663 > Liminaster. The sequence continues at coordinate 11,335 of JAZQQU010000018.1, forward strand.
CATTGCTTTATGTAGTTTATTTCTTGGGGGATGAAGGGTTTGAGGAGTTCGAAGGTTCCTCACTCTGCCATGTGATGAATATAAGGCATCTCGGGCAGATGCTCGAAACCGTAGAAACGTTGTGCGTTTTCGCCAAGGAACAGGACTTTCTCATGATCAGTCAGGAGGTCTGACTTGAGCACAAAGTCGTATGCCATGCGGTAGGTGATCACAGAGATGGTGCGAGGGTAGTCGCTACCCCACATCAGTTTCTCGATGCCGACCTCGTCAGCTGCCTTGCGAATGGCACGTACCGCACCAGCATAGGGGTATCCTTCGGCATTGAAAAGCCAGGTGATGCCGCCTGCCTCGACATAGACGTTGGGATGATGTGCCAGCCGGATCTGCTCCATCCAATGTGGGAAGGTCACCATGCCGAAGTGTCCGATGGCGATGCGCAGATTGGGGCAAGCCGCCACGATGGCCTCGACTTCCTCGATTTGCGAATTGTCCTCGTGCAGACAGAGCGATAGGTACATGCCTCTCTCTTCGAGCATCTTATACATGGCCTTAAACTCCTGATCGTCCAGATGACGTGTACCCTCGGGCAACTGCAGACGATGGCCCGGGATGGCCATGCCTGCATAGAGGCCTGTTTGGATCAAAGCCTGAGCCTGTGGCAGGAAACCTGGTTTGCGCACATCGCACATGGCACACACCTTGAAGCGGGTGGGATATTGCTTGGCAACAGTGGCGAGATACTCGTTCTGCTCACCGTCGATAAATTCCTGCACCACCACGGCAGCCGAGACTTGGGCAAAGTCCATGTTCGAGAGGAACACTTCGGCTGTGTTACGACCATCAATCATGAAGGGTGGCATCATCTGCACCTCTTGGCCGAAGAAAAGTGAACGCGAGCCGTTGGGCGAAAGCGTGCGTATGGGCTGGCCATTGACCTCTGTATCTTGTCGGAGCCAGAGGTGGCTATGGGCGTCGATTACTAACATGGGTGGAGGGGGTTGAAGGGTTTTATGAATTCTTCCAGCGCACACGCATCTGGTCACCAATGATCTCCTGGACCTCACGAACCAGATCCCAGTCAATGGGTGATTCGGCATATTCCACGTTCTTGCGCACGTTGGCAGGGTTGGCCGAACTGAAGAGTGTGGTGGCTATGCGAGAATTGCTAATGGCGTACTGGATGGCAAGCTTCTCGATGGGATAGCCCTTGGCGTTGCAATGCTGCACGGCACGCTGGCAAGCCTCGACCAACGCACGTGGGGCTGGATGCCAGTCGGGTACGCCACGTGTGGAGAGCAGGCCCATGGACAGGGGCGATGCGTTGATGATACCCACGTTATGAGCCTCGAAGAAGTCAAAGTATTCGTTGAGCAGCTCATCGTTGAGCGAATAGTGGCAGAAGCAGAGGGTAGCCTCCACCGTGCCTGGCTCTACGTGCTCGATGACCCACTTGATGTTCTCTGGCTGCAGGTCGGTGATGCCCACGTGGCTCACCAAGCCTTTCTTCTTGAGCTCGACGAGGGCTGGCAGCGTCTCCTCGGCCACCTTCTGCAGGCCACCTGGCAAGGATGCTTGGAACTCGATGTCATGCACGTTGATCAGGTCAATGTGCTCGATGTTCAGACGCTCCATGCTCTCATACACGCTGGCCGTCACACGTTCGGCACTATAGTCCCAGGTGTTCTTGCCATCCTGGCCGTAGCGTCCCACTTTGGTCGAGAGGTAATACTTGTCGCGAGGCAGTTCCTTCAGAGCCTTGCCCAGCACAGTCTCGGCTTTATAGTGGCCATAATATGGCGAAACATCGATGAAGTTCATGCCACAATCCAATGCAGTAGAAACTGACTCAATGGCTTCACTTTCGTTGATATTGCGGAACACGCCTCCCAGCGAAGAGGCTCCAAACGAGAGGGCTGAGACCTTCATGCCCGTCTGTCCTATTTCATGATATTGCATGGGGAAGTTTTAAGTGTAAAGTGTAATGGTTAAAGTGGAATGTAGATAGTATAATGAGCAAAGGGTAATAGGTAATTACTTGCTGCCAATTGACTGCCCTCAGCGTTGAACAAGAAAGGCTCAAACTCCACGCATAAGCGCAAATGACCTCAATAGTGAGGGCAAATGACTCAAAAGTTGGAGCAAATAGCTATAAAAACCACCTGAGCCAGCATAAAACCTGGTGCAAAGATACACAATATTTGGGCATAATGCAAGCATCATACGCAAAAAAACACGAATTGAGGCAAATTCTAACTATTTTGATACAAATTGCCTAATTCGTGTTTAAATCATAATGGCGAAATGCGAGTGTAATCACATGCTCTTCATCTCCTCCACCAGCGTCACGTTCTCCTCTGGGCGACCCACGGTGATGCGCAGGCAATCCTGACAGAGCTGCACGCGATGGCGGTTGCGCACAATGATGCCTCGCTGTTGCAATGTCGTGTAGATAGCATTGGCATCGGTGACCTTGACGAGCAGGAAGTTGGCATCGCTAGGATAGATGTGCTTGACACAAGGCAGGGCAGAGAGCTGCTGACGCAACACCTCGCGTTGTGACAGAATCTCCTCCACCTCACGACGCTGCTTCGCTGGATTGCCCAACACCTTCACGGCCTGCTGTTGCGTCAGGATGTTCACGTTGTATGGATACTTCACGTTATTGAAGTAGGCAATGATCTGCTTCGAAGCCATGGCGATGCCCAGACGGATAGCTGCCTGACCCCAAGCCTTGGAGAAGGTTTGCAGCACAATCAGGTTGTCGTACTTAGGGAGCAGCGTGACGGCCGAGCCCTTGCTGCTGAAGTCGATGTATGCCTCGTCAACAACCAGAATCTTGTTGGGGAACTTCCGCAGGAACCACTCCAGCTCCTCCAGCTCGTAGGCATTGCCGGTGGGATTGTTGGGCGAACAGATCCAGATGACCTTGGTGCGGGCATCGACACAATCGACGATGGCCTGACGATCGATCTGAAAATCGGCAGTCAACGCAACGGCTCGATACTCCACGTCATTCACATCGGCACAAACCTTATACATGCCGTACGATGGGCTGATGGCCACCACATTGTCGAAGCGAGGCTGGCAGAAGATTCGATACACCAGGTCGATGGCCTCGTCCGATCCATTGCCCAGGAAGATCTGCTCCTCCTCCACCCCCTTGAGCGGTGCCAGGAGCTTTTTGACCTCAGGCTGCAAAGGCTCAGGATAGCGGTTCACACCCGTGTCGTACGGACTCTCGTTGGCATCCAGATACACACTTGCCTCGCCCTTGAACTCGTCGCGGGCACAGGAATAGGGAGCCAGTGCAAGGATATTGGGACGTATGATTGTAGATAAATCCATTTTTCAATGCGAAATGTAAAGTTTGAAATGCGAAATGCTGAATTATGACATCGCTGCCAATCGCAATGTGACTGCATTCTTGTGCGCATCCAGCTGCTCGTTCTGTGCCATCACTTCGATCACAGGACCCAGTGCACGCAATCCCTCGCGGGTCAGATGCTGGAAGGTAACCTTGCGCATATACGAATCGAGGTTCACGCCATTGTAGGCCTTGGCATAGCCATTGGTTGGCAGGGTGTGGTTGGTGCCGCTGGCATAATCGCCTGCACTCTCTGGGCTGTATGGGCCCATGAATACACTACCAGCATTGCGCACCTTCTCGGCCAGATCCTCGTAGTTAGCCGTGTTGAGTATCAGATGCTCGGGGGCGTAGTCATTGACCATCTCCATCAGCTCCTCCTCGTTGCGAAGCACCACGACCTTCGAATGCTCGAGCGACTTGCGAGTCAGCTCCTGACGATGCAGCTGCTCCAGCTGACGCTCCATCACAGCCTCAAAGCTGTCGGCCACCCTTTCACTACAGGTAAAGAGTAAAGCCTGAGAGTCAGCACCATGTTCAGCCTGACTGAGGAAGTCCGAAGCCACGAACTCCAGGTTAGCCTCCTCGTCGGCCACCACAGCCACCTCCGAAGGACCAGCAGGCATGTCGATAGCCACGTCGCGCAACGATACCAGCTGCTTGGCCATCTGCACGAACTGGTTGCCCGGACCGAAGATCTTATAGACCTTGGGCACCGATTCCGTGCCGTAGGCCATGGCGCCAATGGCTTGCACACCACCCACCTTGAACACCTCGGTCACACCAGCCACACGGGCTGCGAAGAGGATGGCGGGATTGACCTTGCCCTCTGCATTCGGAGGGGTGCAGAGCACGATCTTGCCACACCCCGCAATCTGGGCTGGGATGGCCAGCATCAACACGGTGCTGAACAAGGGGGCAGTGCCACCTGGCACATAGAGACCTACGCGATCGATGGGGATGGCCTTCTGCCAGCAGGTCACACCTGGCTGTGTCTCAACCTTGGCGTATGAGCCACGCTGTGCGCTATGGAAACGCTGAATGTTGGCAGCCGCCTGACGGATGGCATCGGCCAGATCAGGAGCAATGCCTGCTTCAGCTTCGGCAAACTCGGCATCGCTCACCTTCAGGTCGGTGAGCTGGCAGTGGTCGAACTTGGCCTCCAGCTCGCGCAACACTCGGTCGCCGCCTTCGCGAATCTCATTGAGCAAGCCGCTCACCAGATCACGCAACTGGCTGTTATCGAAGGTGGGTCGCTGCACGATCTCGGCCCACTCAGAACGTTCGGGGAACTTATAGATAGTCATATGGGGATGTTTGAAGGGGTTGAAAGGTTTGAGAAGGCTGAGGGGTTCGAGTGGTTTGAAAAACTACATTACGATCTTCTCAATGTTCATAGCCAGAATACCCTCGGCACCAGCGGCCTTCAGCTTGCCCACAAGCTGCCAGAAGAGCTTCTCGCTGATCACGGTGTGCACGGCATGCCATCCTGGTGTGGCCAAGTCGATGACCGTAGGAGCCTTGCTGGCTGGCAGCATATTGAGCACCTCCTGCAATGACTCGGTAGGCACATTCATCATCACATACTTCTTGTCTTCGGCCGAACGCACAGCCTCGAAGCGGAATATCAGCTCGTCGAGTATCTCCTGCTTCTCGGCATCGAGGTCCTTGTTGGCAATGAGCACAGCCTGGCTCTCCACCACCACTTCCACCTCTTTCAGTCGGTTGCTCACCAAGGTGCTTCCGCTCGAAACGATGTCGAAGATAGCGTCGCCCAGACCGATGTTAGGACTGATCTCCACCGAGCCGGTGATGACGTGGATGTCGGCCTTGATGCCGTTCTTGTCCAGCCACTGCTGCAGGATGACCGGATAGCTGGTAGCAATCTTCTTACCATTGAACCACTCAATGCCCGGATAATCGATGAGCTGGGGGATGGCCAGCGAGAGGCGGCACTTGCTGAAACCGAGTGGCTTCACGATGCGAGCATCCTTCTGTCGCTCGTTGAATTCGTTCAGACCTACGATGCCGACGTCAGCCACACCATTGGCTACACACTCAGGAATATCGTCATCACGGAGGTAAAGCACCTCGAGTGGGAAGTTACTTGATGGGATGAGCAGAGTACGCTTGGCATTGCTCAGCTTGATGCCAGACTCTTTGAGCAGGTCCATGCAGTCTTCGAACAGACGACCTTTCGATTGGATAGCGATTCGCAACATATTATATAAATGTAAATGATTTGAATTACTTTGTACGAAAAAAGCTCACCTGAAAACATATCAGGCGAGCTATATATTTAATAATGTATATGCACAACAACATTGCTCACCTAACAGATGGGTTACCATGATGATGATGGTGATGATGCATTGTCATATCAGTTGTTTTCAATTTTTGCGCTGCAAAGATAAAGCTTTTTTTTCGGATTGCCAAATATTTTGCCAAATAATTTACAAAATTCTTCAATTTGTAACTTTTTTCTGCATTTTTATTAATAATTAAGACCAGAAGGGCGCCTTTAGAGACAATAAGCACTTCGTCGTAAGAATGCCCTGTGCTGACGGATGCACACGTCTGCCAACTGCAGGATGGCAGAGACCTGGGCTGATGGCCGGACGGAGGTCTGCATGTAGGCAAAGGTACAACATGAGTGCGGGGCAGGGAATTGCAATGAATGCATACCATAGCCAAAAGTACCTTTATCTTTTTGTAGAAATCCATCAAAGAATTTGAAGAAAACAAAAAATAAGGACCTTTCCCTGCTTCCAACACCTGCCAAAAGTTTGATTCCGAAATCAAAAGAGCCTCACCAACGCATTTTTGGCCACAAGATGATGGCAGTTTCAGAAAAGTGTTATCTTTGCAGCCCTCTTTTCCGATGCAGGCGAAAACAAAGGCTGCAAACAAAATAGTGAACAACATATACAAATACATAACCCTTATGAAAAAACAACTATTTACTCTCATGCTACTGATGCTTGGCACCTTCCTGGGCCACGCGCAGTATTCCGTGCTCAATGGTGACCTGAACCATAACAGTAAGATCACGGTGGAGGACGTCACGATGATGACCAACATCATCTTAGAGAAGATCCCAGCTCAGACCATCGAGTCGTCGGCAGAACAGAGCTATGGCGAAGTGTCAGGTCTGGCCGAGAGTGCCGAGCTGCTGAGAGGCCAGGACTTCAATGTTGCCATCAAACGATTGGTCAATCCTTCGGCTAGTTCTTGGAATGAAGACCGAACCATAAAAAGATCACCTTCCACCAAGGCAGCACGACCGAAGGCACCGTAGTCAGCAGCGCATCCTCGCTGGGCGAAGCGCGTGCCGTATATAATACTGAGTCACAGGAGGTCGATATCTATGCAGCTGCAAACAAGCTTGTATTCTCAGAAAGTTGCAGCGCTATGTTTGGTGATTTTTACTCTGTCACACAAATCGACTGGTCAGCATTCGGATCGATTATCGACACCAGCAATGTGACGGATATTGGCGGCATGTTCTATGCTTGCTCAGCCCTCACTACGCTCGTTCTCTCAAACTTCGACACCAGCAAGATGACGGATATGTGCTACATGTTCGAAGGTTGTTCAGCCCTCACCACTCTCGATCTCTCAAACTTCGACACCAGCAAGGTGACAGATATGAGCGACATGTTCTATGAGTGCTCTGCTCTCACCTCGCTCGACATCTCAAACTTCGACACAAGCAAGGTGACGCTCATGTTCTGGATGTTTGCTTATTGTTCCAAGTTGTCATCATTAAAATTAGGCAGAAAATTTACGATTGCTGAAGGATGTGATACTGGCTATATGCTCAACGGAACTCCTAATGCCTACGGCACTACATATTGCACTATCACCTGCACCGAAGCCACCAAGGCCAAGCTTCTTGAACCATACACTTGCATCTATTCGTCCAAATACCGCTGGATCATCCTTTAATCCGTAGCAGAGTCTTACTGCCCCTGCACGGTTCCCACTTTTCTCTGCCAGAAGCACCTCGTAAGGGTGCGAAAGGAACAGACACTTTCCGAAGCCCTTGGCCTGCTATACGACGAGCAGGTCGAGGGCTTCCGGGGTATAATAGAAAACCACCCCCGCTACAAAAGTTGTAACGGGGGTGGCAATCATCAAAATATATGTTAACTCAGAAACATATTTACGCCTTGAGTGCAGCAATGGCCTCCTTGATGGCGGCAATCTTTGCTTCAGCATCAGCCTTCTTCTTCTGCTCGTTGGCTACCACCTGAGCAGGAGCACCATTGACAAACTTCTCGTTGCCAAGCTTCTTCATGACACTCTGGAGGAAGCCCTCGTTGTACTTGAGGTCAGCTTCGAGCTTCTGGAGCTCCTCCTCCACATTGATGCTGTCGCCCAATGGGATGGCATATTCGGTGGTGCCGACCAGGAAGCTTGCACAGATGCCAGACTTCTCGTTGACACACTTGATGCATGAGGTGTTGGCTGCCTTGGCAATGACGCAACAGAGTGACTCGAGAGGATTGCAGCCCACAACGTTGAGCTCCAGGGCCTCCTTGGGCGACATCTGCTTCTGTGCTCGCACGGTACGGATGTTGGCAATCAGCTCCTTGGCTGCCTCGAAACACTGGATAAGCTTGCTCTCCTCGTCGGTGAGGGCCTCGTACTGTGGCAGGGTCTCAAACATGATACTGTCGCCCTCCTTACGCTCGGTGATGCTCTGCCAGAGTGCCTCGGTGATGAAAGGCATGAAGGGGTGAAGCATCTTGAGCAGGGTGTCGAAGTATGAGATGGTCTTGTCGTAGGTCACACGATCGATTGGCTGGCCGTAGGCTGGCTTGATGAGCTCGAGGTACCATGCTGAGAACTCGTCCCAGAAGAGCTTATAGACAAGCATCAGGGCCTCGGATAGACGATACTGCTTGAACTGCTCCTGCAGCTCGTAGCCTACCTGCTTGAGCTTGGCATCGAACCACTGGCATGCCTTCTGTGAGGCTGCTGGCTGCTCAGCGCTGTCGCTCACCTCCCAACCCTGAACGAGGCGGAAGGAGTTCCAGATCTTGTTGTTGAAGTTACGGCCCTGCTCACAGAGACTATCATCAAAGAGGATGTCGTTGCCAGCTGGTGCAGAGAGCATCATGCCCATGCGTACGCCATCGGCACCGAAACGGGCAATGAGGTCGAGTGGATCAGGCGAGTTGCCGAGTGACTTGGACATTTTGCGACCCAGCTTATCGCGCACGATGCCGGTGAAGTAGACGTGCTTGAATGGCATCTGGCCCTGATACTCATAGCCAGCCATGATCATGCGTGCTACCCAGAAGAAGATGATGTCCGGACCGGTCACGAGGTCGGCTGTTGGATAGTAGTAGTTGATCTCCTCGTTGTCAGGGTGCTCAATGCCGTCGAACAGCGAGATTGGCCAGAGCCATGATGAGAACCAGGTGTCGAGGGCACCCTCGTCCTGAATGAGTTCGTCAACACTCTTGATTGAAGGATCAATGGCCTGAGCCTTGACCAAAGCCTCTTCGGCCGTAGGAGCCACGACATACTTGCGATCCTCGTCCTTAACGCCCTCCTGACCAGGCAGGAAGTAGGCAGGGATGCGATGACCCCACCAGAGCTGACGTGAGATGCACCAGTCCTTGATGTTTTCGAGCCAGTTGCGATAGGTGCTCTTATACTTAGAGGGATAGAACTGGATGTCGTCGTTCATTACAGGTGGCAGAGCGATGTTGGCAAAATGCTGCATCGAGATGAACCACTGCAGAGAGAGACGTGGCTCGATGGGCACGTTGGTACGCTCGGAATAACCTACCTTGTTGTCATAGTCCTCCTCCTTCTCGAGCAACTGTGCTGCAGCAAGGTCGAGGGCTATCTGCTTGCGCACGTCGAAGCGGTCCTGACCGATGTACATGCCAGCAGCCTCCGAGAGGGTTCCATCGGGATTGAATACATCGATGATTGGCAGATCGTACTTCTGGCCAAGCATGTAGTCGTTGACATCGTGAGCTGGGGTCACCTTGAGGCAACCGGTGCCGAACTCGATCTCAACATAACGGTCCTCGATGATAGGAACCACGCGACCCACCTTAGGGACGATGACCTTCTTACCCTTGAGCCAGGTGTTCTTTGGATCCTTAGGGTTGATGCAGACAGCTACGTCGCCCATGATGGTCTCAGGACGTGTGGTGGCGACTACAGCATAACGACGGCCGTCGGTGTCGCGATGGATGACCTGACACTTCACGGTCGGGTCGAACTCCTTGTCGTTGTTGCAAATGACGATAGCATCGGGCTCCTCGCCGTCGGTGCTGCCAGCTGGCTCATCGACATAATACTTCATATAGTAGAGCTTGGAGTGCTCGTCGTGATAGATTACCTCCTCATCCGAAAGGGCGGTCTGACGCTCAGGATCCCAGTTGACCATGCGGAGGCCACGATAGATGAGACCCTTGTCGTAAAGGTCGCAGAAAACCTTGATGACAGCACGCGAACGAACCTCGTCCATGGTGAATGAGGTGCGGTCCCAGTCGCATGAGCAACCGAGCTTGCGAAGCTGCTTGAGGATGATTCCACCATGCTCGTCGGTCCATGCCCAGGCATGCTTGAGGAACTCCTCACGGGTGAGGTCGCTCTTCTGGATGCCCTGCTCCTTGAGGCGCTTGATGACCTTGGCCTCAGTGGCAATAGAGGCATGGTCGGTGCCTGGTACCCAACATGCATTCTTGCCCTCCATGCGGGCACGACGCACCAGGATGTCCTGAATGGTCTCATTGAGCACATGGCCCATGTGGAGCACACCGGTTACGTTCGGTGGTGGGATAACTACGGTATAAGCCTCACGGCCATCGGGTTTGCTGCTGAATGCCTTGTTGGCCATCCAGTATTCATACCATTTGTCTTCTACTTCTGCGGGATTATACTTTGATGCTAATTCCATCGTTTGAAATAATAAATAAAGAATTCTTATTCGCCTGTGGCGATGCGCTTCTTGATTTCTTCGATCTCTACTTTGAGGTCATTGAGCTTGGCCTCCATGAGAGCAACCATGCCATTGCCGCCCTTCGACTTGGCAGTGAGGAAGCCGAGGTTGTTCTCATAAGTCTTGAGGTCGGCCATGAGACGCTCCAGCTTGCGCTGCAGGGTATCACCTGGCTTGGCATTCTGCACACGCTCCTTGATGCTCTCAATGCGACGACGCTGACCCTTCATATCGAGCTTCTCGAAGAAGAAGTCCATGTACTCCTGATACTGCTGGTGCAGCTTCTCCTTCTCCTTGAATGGCACATGGCCAATCTCCTGCCACTGGTGCATCAGGTCGCGGACGCCCTGAACGGTAGCCTCCTCAATGTTCTGCTTGAGGTTGTTGAAGGCCATGAGGATCTCCTGCTTCTTCTCGAAGTTGGCACGCTCCACGGCACGCTCACCGCCCACGGCCTCCTCCTTTGCCTTGAAGAAAGCATCGCAAGCCGACTTGAAACGATCCCAGACCTGCTGGCTCTGCTTGTGAGGCACAGGGCCGATGGCCTTCCAGTCGCTCTGGAGCTTGACGAGGATATCGGTGGTCTTGCGCCACTCGGTGCTCTCCTTCAGCGCCTCTGCACGCTCGCAAAGCTCGATCTTCTTCTGCAGGTTCTCATTCTGCTCGCCACGCACCTCCTTGTAATACTCAGCCTTGCGAGTGAAGAAAGCATCGCATGACTGACGGAAGCGGTCGAAGAGCTGATTGTTGGCCTTCTTGCCTGCAGCACCGATCTTGCGCCATTCCTCCTGGAAGGCAAGCACTACCTTGGTGGCATCCTCCCAACCCTTGGTGCTGGTTATCTGTGAGAGGTCGATGGCATCAATCTTGTCACAGATGCCGGTCTTTGCCTCCTCGTTGGCAGTCTCCTGAGCCTTGATAGCATCGAAGTGGTCGGCATGACGCTTGTTGATGATGGTGCTGGCAGCCTTGAAGCGAGCCCAAATCTCCTCACGGAGGGATGGAGCAACAGGGCCGATGCTACGCCACTGGTCATGCAGGTCCTGCAGCTGGCGGAATGCCTGCACAGGGTCATTGACCTCCTGGAGCTTCTCGGCAGCAAGGCAAAGACCCTCCTTGAGTTCCTGATTCTTACGGAAGTCATAGTCGCGCAACTCCTTGTTGATCTTCAAAGCATCGTAGAACTGCTCGTTGAGCTGAGAATAGCGCTTCCAGAGGTCGGCTACCTGCTGCTGATCCACAGCACCCACCTCCTTGAACTGCTTCTGCAGCTCCTGGAATTCGTTGTATTTCTGGCCAACGCCCTCTGCATCCTGGGCGATGACCTCCATCTGTGCAAGTATCTCGTTCTTCTTGGCCAAATTGGCAGCAAACTCCTCCTCACGGGCCTTAACCATAGCGGCACGAGCCTCTTTCTGAACATTGAGCAGCTCCTTGAGCTTGGGTTCGAGCTCATCGGGCTTTGATTCGTATGTCAAAGGATCACCATCACCATCGAGGAAGGCCTGCATCTCAGCATCGGTCTCCTGCTGGCGGAGCTTATAGTAGAGCATCTTCAGGTAGGAAATCTCACCCTTCACTGCATCGGTTGCTTCACCAACAATCTCGGCCAGACGTGCAAGGATCTCTTCACGGTTGGCATAAATCTTCTTTTCGTCGAGGATGGTATCCTCAAGCTGGTTGTTATCAACAGTCTCTGTCATAAATTAAAAAATTAAGTGCGCAAATATACGCAATTTTTCTGACATTGCCGCGTCTTTTGATAAAAAACTTGCAATAAGTGTTAAAAATAGTATTAAAAAGAGGCAAAATACAACGTAGTCATTCGTTTTTGACACTCTAATCAACCGATTTCTGTAATAATTCGAGGTATCCGAATCCCAGATTGACACAATCGCCCAAACCGCATACGTAGGCAATTTCTTGCAGTTTCGGGTCGATGATAAGACGGAACTTCAGCATGTAGCCGATGATCTTCCGTTGCTGTGCTGTGCCGCTCCAGCAGGTCACAGCCTTGCGTTTCTCGGCTCGTAGACTCTGAAACTTATAACTCCGATTACCGGTGTAGGGCTTACGATGAATATGTTCCCAACGATCAATCAGTTCCTGCACAAAGAACTCTGAGAAGCAAGGATTCTGTGGAAAAAGGTATTCCATGCTTCGATTGGGACGAATGCCCTGGACGACTACAGGCGAAAGGGTCTGATACTCCATGACCTGGGTATACTGCACAGGAGAGACCAGATCAACAGCAGTAATGTTGAAGCGGACACTGGATATCTGGTCGCCTATGTCCATGGACTGTCCGATCAGGGCATTAGTGACGAACTCGCGTGTCCCTGATTCAGGATAGAACGAGAGCCAGAACTGGACGCGAGGCACATTGATCTGAAGACGATCGCCCTGCACATAGATGCGAGGCACATAGAGGTTGCTGATGGAATAAAGTTGATAGCGTGTGTTGTCTTCGGGAGTGAATCCATTGTCAGACAGCCAAGAAGCAAAGGATTGCATATCTGCTTTTAACAGTTGATCGACAGTTTGGGACAACTGGCATTGATAACTGATAGGCAGAACAGTCCCTAAGGCTTGAGGAACAATTTCGAGAGTGATTTTTAATCGCACAATGTTGAATGGGTAAGAGAGACTCAGCTAATAAAAGTGTGTGTGAAGCAGAATCGGTTAGTAATAAAGAGAGAAAATATATGAGAGGTGATTGTGTAATGGTTCGGGATTAGTCCATAGGCATCTTTTTATTCATTAATAATATGTATAGTGTGAACAGAGGCAAGAGCCGCAGTCTCGGTCCGGAGTCGCTGGTTGCCAAGCGAGATGGGCTGATAGCCCGAAGCTATGGCCAGATCGATCTCCTCAGGACTGAAGTCTCCCTCAGGACCTATGAGAACCCTGACACGCTGACCCGGGACAATGAGCTTGGACAAGAGTTGTCGGGGCTGATCGGCAAAACAATGCGCAATGAACTTCTGCCCATCAAAAGGTTCGGCCAGGAACTGACGGATATCAGTCATGTCATCGACCTGAGGCAACGTCGCCTTAAGGCTCTGCTTCATGGCGGAAACAGCTATCTTGACCATGCGTTCGGTTTTGAGTTCCTTGCGCTCGCTGAAACGACATTTGAGCGGAATGAAGCGATCGAGACCCATCTCGGTTGCCTTCTCCAGGAACCACTCCATACGGTCGAGGTTCTTGGTTGGTGCAACAGCCAACTCTACGCCATAGGGCCAATGTTCATCCTGACGGGTAGAAAGTATCTCAAGCGAGCAATGTTTATGATGAGCAGCTGTGATGCGACAATGATACCACATACCCTCGCCATCAACCACCTCTATCTCGTCGCCCTCCACATGTCGTAACACACGAACAGCATGTCCCGACTCCTCTTCGGGGAGTTCAGGACATACTGCTATATTGGGGGCATAGAAGATGATCATTATTCCTTGACGTGTTTATACTGAAACAGGACAGCAAAAGCGATGGCAACGACCAAGGCGTATGCAGCAAAGATGTACCACGACTCGCGCCAACCAGCGGTCTGTTCGATTGCGGTGAGGCCTTCAGCATAGACAAAGTGATTGATAATGGCCTTGGCACCCAATGAGCCCACAGTAGCACCCAGACCATTGGTCATGAGCATAAACAGACCCTGCGCAGACGAACGGATGGTAACATCGGTCTCCTTGTCGACAAAGAGTGAGCCAGAGACATTGAAGAAGTCAAAAGCCACACCATAGACAATGCACGAAAGGATGAAAAGCCAGACACCAGAACCCGGATCGCCACAACCGAAGAAAGCGAAACGACCCACCCAGGCCAGCATCGAGATGAGCATCACAATCTTGATGCCATAACGACGCAAGAAAAATGGTATGAGAAGGATGCACAATGTCTCGCTCACTTGCGACAGGGAAATCAGGATATTGCTGTGTTCAACAAAGAAGAATCCCTGATACTCAGGATTGTCGCCAAACGATTGGATGAAAGGATTGGCATAGCCATTGGTAATCTGCAAGCTGACACCCAACAGGAAGGAGAAGATGAAGAAATAGGCCATCTTCTTCTGCTTGAACAGGGCAAATGCCTTCAGGCCAAAGGCTTCGACCAGTGACTTCTTGCTCTCGCTGCCACCAGTAGGGCACTTAGGCATGGTGAGGGCATAAAGCGCAAGCAGGACACCAAAGACTGCAGACTCAATGAACTGAACAGGAGTGTTCTGCCAGCCAGCCAGATCGACCAGCCACATGGCACAGAGGAAACCCACAGTGCCGAAGACACGGATGGGTGGGAATGCCTTGACAGTATCGAGTCCTGCCTTGTCGAGTGCGGTGTATGCCACCGAATTACTCAATGCCAGCGTAGGCATGTAGAAAGCGATGCTCAACGCGTAAGCCCAGAACAATGCTGAACCATTGACAGCCTCTGTGCCTGCCGAAAGGCCAATCCATGCAGCTACGCCCATGAAAGCAGCCGACAAGAGATGACAGAACGAAAGGAGCTTCTGTGCCTGCACCCAGCGATCGGCCACAATGCCTATGAGCGCGGGCATAAAAATAGAAACTACACCCTGAAGGGCATAGTAATCACCAATGTCAGTGCCTAACCCAACCGAAGCCAGGTAGGCACCCATCGATGTAAGATAAGATCCCCATACAGCGAACTGTAGAAAGTTCATCACGATGAGGCGGATTTTCATATTCATGATCAATACTGATGCATAGGACGGAGCAGATCGTTGACTGTCTTAACTGGGTTGAAGGTGAGGAGGTCAACATCTACGAATACGGTGTTCCAGTCGCTCATAGCACCATTCCAAAGACCTGGCAGCTCGAGTGCTTTCAGCTCCTTGCCGCTCTTTGACTTGTAGCTGATGAAGCCAGTCATAGGATCGACGAAGTTGAGGAGGTTGAATGGCTTACCATTGCGGTCGCGTACGGCACAAACCAGATCAACTGGGTTGAAGTGGGTACCCTCCTTGAACATGGCTACAGACTCTGGATCGTTCTGATCAATCTGTGAAGACTCGAGGATCTGTGACTGGAAGGTTCCGTCAGGTGACTGTGCGATGAATGGACCACCACCAGGCTCGCCTACATTCTTGACCATACCGCACACGCGGAGAGGACGATTCAGCTTGTTCTTGACATAGATAGCCAGCTCGCTATCCTCAAGGAGCTTGGTATCGGGGTTCTTGATGAAGAGCTTGGTCTGGAGGAAATAGAGCATCTCGATGAGCTGCTCGTGGGTGTAGTGACCACTCTCAAGCATCTGGAGATAAGTAAAGATCTTCTGCTGGAGGCTGACGAGCACACCACCAATGATCTGCTTGTAGGTCACAGTAGCCTGCTTCTTCTTCTCTGGCACCACATTATCAATATTCTTGACGAAGATCACATCGGCATCCTGCTCGTTAAGGTTCTCAATGAGTGCGCCATGACCACCTGGACGGAACAGGAGGTTGCCCTTGTCGTCGCGGAATGGAGTGTTGTCCATATTGGCAGCCAGAGTGTCGGTGCTAGCCTTCTGTACGCTGAATGAGATGTTGTACTTCACACCATACTTCTGCTCATAGGCAGCCTTCTTCTCAGCCACGAGCTTCTCGAAGAATGGGAGGTGATCAGGGCTGACGGTGAAGTGCAGGTTGACCTGACCCTTGCCATTGGCTGCATAGACAGCACCCTCCTCAAGATGCTCCTCGAATGCCTTGCGAACGCCATCGCTTGAGCGGTGGAAGGTGAGCAGGCCCTTTGGCAACTGACCGTAATTGAGACCCTTGTCGAGCAACAGATTGGCAACGACAGCCTTGTACTGACCTGCTGCAACAAGCTCCTCAATGCCCTTACCCTCGTTCTTCACGCATACAGCGTCGAGCTCTGGATAGAAAGCGAACTGCTTGATGCCACCGAAGAATTTCTTCTCAAAATCGTTGGTTGGTACATCATACTCTGCATCGAGGAACTCAAAGAGGTTCTTGAACATGCGGCTGGCAGCACCAGAAGCAGGCACGAACTTCAGAATCTGCTTATCGGCCTGCAGATACTTCTGCCACAGGTCCTGATAATACTTGGCTAAATCCTCATCGATGGTCATAATGCCATACTCTGGTGAGGCTGCACCCTTGAGCTTCAAATATGGGAAACCCGCCTCGAAGGACTTCAACTGACCCTCGGCTTTCTCAACACTGATGCCACGATTGGCTAACACTTCAAGATCTTGTTGTGTAAACATAAGTATTTATTTATGGTTTTGATTGTATGCTTTCATTTTGGGTGCAAATGTACGAAATATTTCAATAAGTCGAACAAAAGAAGTATGTTTTTTTGTAAAAATGAATCAAAATTGCTATAAGTTTATACGATTTTGGCAAAAAAACCGCTTTACAACATTGTTTTTTTCACTTAACATTTTCTTTTTTGACAAAAAAAACGTATCTTTGCGTCGTAAAACAGAGTCAAAAGTCATGAAGGCGTCCAAGTCCATCCAACTGAATCCTGAGGAGCTGCAGGTTTTCCGTTCCTCGTACAGATATCTTTCAGTCAACACTCGCGACCGTATTAGCGTGCGTGAGTGGCGACTTGTGCACACATATATATTAAAAGGAGTAGAGGCTGGAATCTATGGACGCGACAGTCATGGTGTGCACCAGCTTGTGCATCTGATCTATACCTGTCAGGTGCTGCATCAGCAGGTCGGTTTAGGACGTCGCTCCATGCTCACCGTGATGCTTTACCCCCTGGCCGAACACGACATCATCAGCCGGCAGGAGGTGGTCAACGACTTTGGCGAAGAGGTGGCACACCTGATGTCATGCATGGGCAAGGTGAAGCACCTCTATGCCGAACATGACAGTCTGCAGGACGAGAACTTCCGAAAGCTGTTGCTCTCCTTTGCCCAGGATATCCGGGTTATCATCTGCCTGATCTGTGACCGATACACCCTGCTCAAGGCGCTCAACCACAATCCGGACGTGCAGTACCGAAGCAAGGTCACTGCCGAGTGCCGACTGCTCTACACTCCCCTCGCCCATCGTCTTGGTCTTTATGTGATTAAGGGCGAAATGGAGGATATGGCTGTGAAGTACGACCATCGCGACGTGTATGACGACATTGCCTCGCAGCTTCAGGACACCAAGGATGTTCGCGAAGCCTACATCCGTCAGTTCATTGCACCACTCGAAGCACGTCTGCAAGAGGTTCTGCCTGTGCCTTTCCACATAAAGGGACGCACCAAGAGCATTGCCTCAATCTGGAACAAGATCAAGAAGCAGCAGAAACGGGTGGATCAGATCTACGACCTGTTCGCCATTCGCATCATCATTGACGAGAGCGACCTGAAGCAGGAGAAAGCCCGCTGCTGGCAGGCCTACAGCGTGGTGACCGACATGTATCAGCCCAACCCCAAGCGTCTGAAGGACTGGTTGAGCATCCCTAAATCGAATGGCTACGAGTCGCTGCACATCACAGTCTATGGCCCACAGGAACGTTGGGTGGAGGTACAGATCCGTACCAAACGCATGGACGACATTGCCGAGCGAGGCCTGGCTGCCCACTGGAAATACAAGGGACTCAAGAGCCAGGGTTCGGCCGACGAAGTGATGGCTGCCATCCGTGAGGTGCTCGAGGCAGGAACTGCCACAGGCGAGCTGATGAAGGACTTCTCGATGGGACTCTATGAGGAGGAGGTCTTTGTGTTCACCCCCAATGGCGATGTGCACAAGCTGCCCAAGGGTGCCACTGTGCTCGACTTTGCTTTTGGCATTCATTCGCGACTGGGCATGCAATGCGTTGGCGCCAGAGTGAGTGGCAAGAACGTAAAGATCAACTATCCACTGAAGAGTGGCGAGACCGTGGAGATCCTCACCTCCAACCAGCAGAAACCGAAGCATGACTGGCTCAACATCGTGAAGACGGGCAAGGCACGCTCACGCATTCGCCAAGGTCTGAAGGAGATTGAAAGCCACGAGGCACAGGTGGCACGCGAGATGCTGCATCGTCGTTTCAAGAATCGCAAGATCGAGATTGACGAGTCCGAGATGTCGCGTCTGATCCTCAAGATGGGCTACAAGACACAGACCGACTTCTATCATGCACTCTCCGAGGAGGAAATTACGGTGGATCATGTGCTTCGCGAATACGATGCCATGCAGACTCCTACCCTCCCCGTGGGCATGAGCCCAGAGTCGCATTCGGCCGCAGATTTCGACCTGCAAGTCAACACTCAGGGCAACAAGACCAATGACAAGAACCCGTCGAACAGCCAAGATGTCCTGGTCATTGATCGCAACCTCAAAGGCATCGAATATAAGCTGGCCGGTTGTTGTCACCCGATTTATGGCGACGATGTGGTGGGCTTTGTGAGCATTGTGCGAGGTATCACCATCCATCGTGCCGACTGTGCCAACATCCGCAATCTGGCAGAACAATACCCCTACCGCATTCAGCGTGCCCGCTGGAGTGGCAAGAGTGGCAGCCAGTACAGCATCACGCTCAACGTGGTGGGTCATGATGACATCGGCATCGTGTCGAACATCTCGTCTGTAATCAACAAGGAGGCCGACACCCTGCTTCGCAGCATCTCGATCGACACCGAAGGGGGACTCTTCAGAGGTCATCTCACCGTGATGGTCAATGACCTCTCCTCACTCAACGTCCTGATCAAGAAAATCAAGGCAGTAAAGGGTGTGAAGCAGGTAACAAGAACAAACTAAAAGATCAGAAATGAAATACCCCATACTCCTCTCTGCCCTTCTGCTCCTTCCATTGGCCTCCTGCTCACAGAAGCAAGGTCCCACGGTGGAGGAACGAAAGGCAGAACAGTTGCAGAAATACCGCGATCAGTTACGCGACGAACGTCGTACGCAATTGATTACCGACTCCTTGATCCAGCTTGTAGTGCCTCGCATCAACGAGGTCACCACCACAGACTTCGACTACGAGAAGACCGAATACGACGACTTGGGACGCTTCAAGCCCAAGGGAATGGATCCAGGCGACAATGTGCAGCGCACCTACCTGCGTTGTGCTGTGGATGACTATGGTCGCACACAGCTCATTGCCACCTATTGCGGCCCCAAATCGTTTGTACTGCATCAGTTGCGACTAGTGGCTTCGGATGGCACATCAATCTCGACCCGCGAAGTCGAACCCAACGATGGCAGCAACTACAGTTATGACATTGACGGGACTCACTATCAGACAGTCACCTTCACCTACGCTGGTCGCATCACCGAGGGCATGACGCAAGATAGCACCGTGCTGGCCAACGCTGATACCGACGGTGGTGCTCTGGCCTTCATCGCCGAACACCTTGACGACCAGAAACTGCAATGCTACCTTATACCACAGACAGGCAAGGAGCAGAAGCTGGCATTGGGACAGAAAGACCGTGAAGGCATGACAGCTACCTACGAGTTGGGTATCCTGCTGCGAGAATCAATCCGTCTGCAGCAAGAGAACAAAACCTCAGGCCTCAAAATTCAGTACCTCGAAGAGTTGCTGCAAAAGAAAGAACTCGAGAACAAAGCCAACAAGAAGTGAACAAATGCTGATGTAACTGCTCAAAAACTTGCCATGAACTAACGACAAGCTGTTGTGCATCCACAAATGTGTATCATCAGTTATTGCGAAACTTTCGGGCGTGCACAATTGTTTGCCTGAGTTTAGAGTTAACGAATTGTGGCTGCACAATTGCTTGCCAGAGTTCCGAATAAAGAATTGTGGCTGCACAATTGCCTGCCAGAGTTTCGAACAAAGAATTGTGCGCACACAATTGCTTGCCAGAGTTTCGTATAAAGAATTGTGCGCACACAATTGCTTGCCAGAGTTTGTGACCAGCGATTGTGTTTACACAACGCCTATTCAGACATTCATCTTAACAATTTGAATTCTTACATTATTAATTTAAATAAAAAAATTATGCCTACTTTTTCTTATGGTACACTATCGTTTGGTGTAATTAGCGCCCTTGTACAGAGTCTTGTCCTCAAGATCATCATTGCCATCTTTGTTTACTATGTTGGCAAGTGGGTCATCAATCATGTTTGCCTTCTGGCATCGAAACTGATGAACAAGCGCAACCTTGAGCCTTCGCTCCAGAGCTTCATTGAGAGCATCATCCGCGTGGCACTCTGGCTCTGCCTCATCATTGCCATCATCAACATTCTTGGCATCGACACCTCTTCGTTCATTGCCCTCTTTGCTGGCGCTGGCATGGCCATTGGTATGGCTATGAGCGGCACGCTGGGCAACTTTGCTGGTGGTGTCATGATTCTGCTCTTCAAGCCTTACAAGGTGGGTGACTTCATCGAGGCTCAGGGCTTCGCTGGCGTAGTCAAAGAGATACAGATCTTCAACACCATCCTTGTGACCCTCGACAATCAGACCATCATCATCCCTAATGGAGGTCTCTCGACTGGCTCAATGAAGAACTACTCGACCCAGAAGTATCGTCGTGTGGATCTCAACTATCAGTTTGCCTATGGTACTGACTATGAGGTAGTACGTCAGGCAATCGAGAAGATTCAGCAGGCCAATCCACTCATCATGCAGCAGGCCATTCCAGACGAGCCAGTCATCGGCCCATGGCAGGGTCTGGCCAGCCTCGACGAGAGCGGTGTGACCATTGCTACCCGCAGTTGGTGCAAGAGCGAGGACTACTGGACCGTGGCTGGCTACATGAACCAGGAGGTTTACCAGCAGCTGCGCACTTCTGGCTTCATGTTCCCATTCAACAAGCTGGACGTAAACATTCTGAAGTAAGCTATGACTCTGATTGATTTCCTCAACGCCAGTCCAGTCAACTACCTGGCAGTTGCTACCCTCGAGGAGCAACTGCAGGCAGCTGGCTATTATAAGCTCGACCCTACACAGCCCATGCCTCATGTGAAGGCTGGCGACAAGCTGTTTGTGACGAAAAACGATTCGTCGCTCTATGCCTTCCACATCGGACAGAAGCCGATGTCCGAAACAGGCATACGCATTGTGTGTGCTCACTGCGACTCACCTACCTTCCGCATCAAGCCCAGCCCTGAGATGAAGTGCGAGAAGGGCTTCGTAAAACTCAACACCGAGCTATATGGTGGTGCCATTATGAGCACCTGGTTCGATCGTCCACTGTCGCTTGCTGGCCGCGTAATGCTTCGCACAAGCGATGCTTTGCGCCCTCAGACGCGTCTGCTCCACATTCAGGAGCCCCTGCTCATCATTCCCAACCTGGCCATCCATTTCAACCGTCAGGTCAACGATGGTGTGAAGCTGTCAAAGCAGAAGGATATGCTGCCTGTGCTGGGCATCATCAGCGAGGAACTTTCGGCCAACGATCTACTGCTCAACGAGATTGCCCGTCGACTGGAAGTAGCCAAAGAGGACATCCTGGATTTCGACCTCTACCTCTACGATGTGACAGGAGCTTGCACTGTGGGTCTGAATCAGGAGTTTATCAGCGCAGGTCGACTTGATGACCTCTCAATGGTTCATGCTGGTTTGGAGGCTCTGTTGGCTAACAACCAGGGTCTTGCTTCTGCCAACGTGACCATTCGCAACGAGGAGGCGACACAGGTGCTGGCCATCTTCGACAATGAAGAAACCGGCTCAGGCACCAAGCAAGGTGCAGCCTCGCCATTCTTGGCCATGATGCTGCAAAGACTGGTTTTGGCTCAAGGCGGAACGATGGACGACTACTACCGACTCATCGAGCAGAGCTTCATGGTCAGTGCTGACAATGCACATGCCTGGCATCCGAACTATGGAGAGAAGATGGATCCCACCAATCACCCCGTACTGGGAGGAGGTCCCATCATCAAGGTCAATGCCGCACAGAAGTACGCCACCGATGCAGATGGTGCTGCCGTCTTTGCCGAAGTGTGCCGCAAGGCCGGTGTACCTTACCAGCGTTTCGTTAATCACAGCGATGTGGCTGGTGGTTCAACATTGGGCAACATTCTCACTTCAAACCTCCCCTTCCGTGGCGTAGACATGGGCAACGGTGTGTGGGGTATGCACTCGGTGCGTGAGACAGGCTCAATCATCGACCAGGAGTACGTCATTCGCGCTTTCACACAATTCCTTTGGGGCAAGTAATAATTGTTATTTTCCATGCGACTTTCCTTCCGTCCTTATCCCCTGCTACTTCGTCACACGTTCACCGTGGCTGGCAATTCGCGCACAGAAACGCCCGACGTACTCCTGACTCTTGACCATGAGGGCATCACGGGTTATGGCGAAGCTTCGATGCCTCCCTATCTGGGCGAGAGCATCGAGAGCGTTTGTGCCTTCTTGAGCAAAGTCGATATGACGCAGTTTAAGGATCCTTTCCGCACGGACGAAATCCTGGAATACGTCGATAGCCTCGCTCCAGGCAATTGTGCAGCCAAGGCAGCAATCGACATTGCCTTGCATGACCTGCAGGGACGCATGGTTGGGCAACCTCTCTACCGACTTTGGGGACTTTCGCCCGAACGTGCCACCTTTACCACCTACACCATTGGCATCGACACACCCGAGATGGTTCGACAGAAAGTCCAGGAGGTAGAGGGACGCTTCGGGCGGCTGAAGGTCAAAGTGGGTGTGCCTGGCGATCGTCAGCTGATTGAAACTATCCGACAAGTGAGCGACCTGCCCCTCACCGTGGATGCCAACCAGGGCTGGAGCCATGCAGAAGCATCGAAGGATCAACGCATTGCCGATCGCGAACATGCACTCGAAGAAATTCACTGGCTCAAAGAGCATGGAGTGATCATGGTGGAGCAACCTTTAGCCAAATCATTACTCGATGACCTGGCATGGCTCACTGAACGCTCTCCTCTGCCTATCATTGCCGACGAATCGGTGCAGCGACTGCCTGACGTACAGCGACTGAAGGGATGCGTCTCTGGCATCAACATCAAACTGATGAAGTGCACAGGTCTGGCCGAAGCCCGAAAGATGATCACTGTGGCTCAGTCTCTGGGCATGCAGGTGATGCTGGGCTGTATGACCGAGACCTCATGTGCAGTCACTGCTGCAGCCCAACTGGCCCCTATGGCCGACTATCTGGATCTGGATGGCAACCTTCTCATCGCCAATGATCCTTTCATCGGTGGCATGAAGGTGATTGGCGGCAAGGTGCATCTGGGCACGGCTCCCGGATTAGGCATCGAGCAGCTGTTGGCAATAGGCGATGATGAAACACTCTATAAATCAAATCTCAATGAAGCATAATCCACGCAATCATCAAGATCATAGCCGACACGCATCGGGCAACCACAATCGCAACAACGAGGGCTATAATCCAGCTTCGATTGCAGCGCTCGAAGACAAGGTACGTCCTAAAAAGAATCTGGGTCAGCACTTCCTCGTTGACCTCTCGATTGCCGAACGCATTGCAGACACGCTACAGAATCATCATGACCTGCCCGTGCTCGAAGTGGGTCCTGGAATGGGTGTGCTCACCCAGTTCCTGTTGCAGAAGGATTATGATCTGAAGGTGGTTGAACTCGATGGTGAGTCGGTATCATACCTTAAGCTCCACTACCCTGCTTCGCTCGACCATCGCATCATTGAAGCAGACTTTCTGAAGCTCCCCCTCGATGGCGCAGAGGTGTTTGGAGGCAAGCCGTTCTCTCTGATAGGCAACTATCCCTACAACATCTCGTCGCAGATCTTCTTCCGCGTGGTGGACTATCGCGACATCATCCCTGTCTGCTCAGGCATGATCCAGAAGGAGGTGGCCGATCGTCTGGCAGCCAAGCCTGGCTCGAAGACTTATGGCATCCTTTCTGTCCTTATTCAGGTTTGGTACGATATCGAATACTGCTTCACCGTGCCACCTGGAGTCTTCAATCCTCCACCCAAAGTGCAGTCAGCCGTCATCAAGATGACACGCAACGATGTTACATCACTGCCTTGCGAAGAAAAAGACCTTCGCACGCTGGTCAAGAACGCCTTTGGTACCCGACGCAAGACGTTACGCAACTGCCTCAAGACACTCGTGCAGGAATGGCAGCCCGAACAAGCAGCAGAGATTCTCTCTGATCCACTGTTCGACAAGCGAGCTGAGCAGTTGAGTGTCCAGGAGTTTATTGACCTCACAGTACAACTGAAATCATGATTGACCAACAAACCGTAGATAAGATCCTTGACACCGCACAAATAGTCGATGTCGTGCAGGAGTTCGTGACGCTCAGACGCCGCGGACAGAATTATGTCGGTTTGTGTCCATTTCATTCAGACAAGAGTCCAAGCTTCTACGTTAATCCCAACAAGAACGTCTGCAAGTGCTTTGCCTGTGGTGAGGGCGGCAGTCCGCTTACCTTCTTGATGAAGAAGGAACAGATGACCTTCCATGAGGCCATCAAGTGGTTGGGCAACAAATATCATATTGAGGTAGAGGACAAGAAGATGACAGACGAAGATCGTCAGCGTCAGACCGATCGCGAAGGCATGTTCCAAGTCAACGAATATGCCCAGAAGTGCTTCGAAGAGGACCTGTTCAATACTCCAGAAGGTCGCAATGTGGGCCTCACCTACTTCCGTGAGCGTGGGATTCAGGACGAGACCATACATCGGTTCCACCTAGGATATGCGCTTGAGGATAAGTACGACTTGGCCCGTCGTGCCCTACAGCATGGCTTGAATCGCAAGTACCTGCTCGACCAGACAGGTGTAGGCCTCTGCTATGGCGATGACCCTAACCGAACGCCTGTGTGTCGTTTTGCCGGACGTGTCATCTTCCCCCATCACTCACTTTCGGGCAAATGTATCGCCTTTGGTGGACGTATCCTGCAGCGCGTGGATCATGCTTTCAAGAAGTATGTGAACTCGCCAGAGTCGATGATCTACCACAAGAGTGACCTTCCCTACGGCTTATACGAGGCCAAGGGAGCTATAGCCAAGGAGAATAACTGCTATGTCGTGGAGGGTAACGTCGATGTGCTTTCCATGTCACAGGCAGGCTTCCAGAACGTCATTGCTGCCAGTGGCACAGCGCTAACCTCAGAACACATACGCATCATCAAGCGTTTCACAACCAACTGCACGCTGATGTTCGATGCAGACGGAGCTGGCATCAACGCTGCCCTCAAGAGCATCGACCTGCTGATACTTGAAGGTATGAAGGTTAAGCTTCTGCTTCTGCCTGAGGGAGAAGACCCGGATTCTTTCTGTCGCAAGCACTCGTCCGAAGAGGTGCACCAGTACTTCGAGCAGCATCAGCAGGACTTCATATCGTTCAAGAACGACATGCTGATGCGCAATGTCAATCCATCTGACCCGATAGCCTATTCGCAGGTGGTGCAGAATCTGGCCAATACCGTGGCTCTGGTTTCGGATCCTATCTTCAGTTCCATCCTCGTCCGCCAGATAGCCCAACGCATGAATGTACGCGAGCAGGACGTTAACATGGCTGTCAATCAAGCCAAACAGAACAACTATATGGCCGAAGTGCGTCGCAACGAGGTGGAAATGCGTCGTCAGCAGGCTTTGCAGGAACGCGAAGAACTGGGCATAACAAATGACAATCTATCGGGCAATGCAACTACTCAATCACCTGTCACCGTCGATAACACTCCGACGTCAATGACCGAAACAGCTACTGCAACGCCCACACAGCCTCAACAATACACCCGCAGGCAATTGTTAAGCGACAGATTTGAACGCAACGTCATACGCTACATTGTGCGTTATGGTGGTCAGACATTTGCATTTACTTATATCAATGCAGATACAGGACAACCTGAGGTGACAGATGTACGCGTCATCGACTTCATCTACACAGAACTCACAGGCGACGATGTCATTTTCCAGCATCCACTCTATGCACGCATGTTTGACTTGGCACTCAATGCATCGACCGACGTAAGCCAACCATGGGACAGTGTGCGTTTCTTCCGCAATCTGAACGAAGACCCAGAGGCACAGAAACTCGCCTTCGACTTGCTACAGGACAAATACGACGCCATGGGCATCGCACACAATGAGGAACAGCTCGAAGTAATCATACCTCGCTGTGTGCTTGAACTGAAGAACTCCCTTCTCACTATGCAGATACAGGATCTGATGATGCGACTGCGCAACCCAAGTCCTGGCGATGATATGCTGCAACTGATGACTCAGATCAATGAGATCAAGAAGATTCAGGCCGTATTCGATAAAGAATTAGGTGAACGTGTGGTAATTGGATAAAAAAACAGCCAACCATCACGGTCAGCTGCTTTATTAACACACATAAGAATCTAAAAAACCTTATAAACACCTAAATAATCTTAGCAGTCCATTATATATGAATAGACATGAAATCTAATTAACGCTGCAAAGATAGCATATTCTAGAAGAAAAGGGAATAATAAATGTATCAAAACTTGACATATTTCGCTCGACATGCAAAAATGTTTCAATTTTGATACTAAATGGCTTAAAATTGCTATCTATTAGCATCAATTTCATGCATAGAACATCGTTTTTTTGACACTTTACACTTAAAACAACAATAATCATGAAACAAATCGCACTTTTCAGTTTGTCAATGACTATGGCTTTGCCGCTGATGGCACAACCACTGACCATGCCCAACAGCCTTGACGAAGTGCCTGCTGTACCAGGCGTCCCTAAGGCTTACGCCAAAGCTTGGCAACAACCCGAGCTCAATCAGGTGAATCGTATGCCCATGCATGCCCACATATTATCCGAAACAGAGAACCGCATCACCCTCAATGGACACTGGGACTTCTACTGGCAACAGGGTTCACAGCAGATGCTCGACAATTTCTACCGCACCGACTACCAGATGACCGATGGCGAAGAAAACTCGATATTCGCCAAAGCTAATAAGTGGACCCAAATACCGGTACCTGGCAACTGGGAACTTAATGGCTTTGGTGACCCTATATATTTAAATATAGGTTATATGTGGCGTGGCCGTGCCAAGAACAATCCTCCTTTCGTGCCCATCGAGGACAATCATCAGGGATACTATCGTCGCTGGGTCAACGTACCTGCCGAATGGAAAGGCCAGGAGATCATCGCTCACTTTGGTTCTGTGCCTGGCTGTTTCTACCTCTGGGTCAATGGCAAATTTGTGGGCTACAGCGAAGACTCTAAACTCGAAGCAGAGTTTGACCTCACCCCCTACCTCAAGCCAGGACAAGACAATCTCATTGCGTTGCACGAAATGCGATGGTGCGATGGTTCTTATCTTGAGGATCAGGACTTCTTCCGCAACTTCGGCATCAGTCGAGACTCTTGGCTCTATGCCCGAGACAAGAAGAACCACATCAAAGACATCCGTGTAACTACCACGTTAAGCAATGACTACAAGGACGGCACACTCACCATTCAGCTCGACAAGCCCAAAGGCATGCGTTGGTCAGCCAATCTGATTGACCAGAATGGCATGTGCATCTATGCTCTAGACTTCGGCACTGAGAACAGCATCAGTTTCGATGTTGAAAATGTAGCCAAATGGAGCGCAGAGACTCCCAACCTCTATACACTTCGCATCTTCGCTGCTGACACCAAGGCAAAGGCTCCCACCGTTCTTGACAAGTACGATATGAAGGTTGGTTTCCGCACTGTTGAGATCAAAGACAGCCAGCTACTTGTCAATGGTCAGCCCATCCTGATCAAAGGCGCAGACCGCCATGAACTGGATCCTGACAATGGCTATGTGGTAAGTCGCGAACGTAAGATCAGCGACATCCGCGAAATGAAGCGCATGAATATCAACGCCGTGCGCACCAGCCACTACCCCAATGATGCCCAGTGGTACGACCTATGCGACCAGTACGGTCTCTATGTAGTAGCCGAGGCTAACGTGGAGAGCCACGGCATGGGTTATGGAGAAGAGACTCTGGCCAAGAACTCCAGCTATGCAAAAGCTCATCTGGAGCGTAACCAGCGTAACATCCAACGCAACTTCAATCACCCAAGCATCATCGTCTGGAGCATGGGCAACGAGGCTGGCTTTGGACCAAACTTTGAAGCTTGCTACCGTTGGATTAAGAATGAAGACCCCTCTCGTCCCGTACAGTACGAGCAAGCTATGCTCAACGAGTTCACCGATATCTTCTGTCCCATGTACTGCGATTATCGCGACTCTGAGAACTACAGCTCTAAGAATCATGGCGACTACTGGTATCTGAAGGATGTCGATTTCAACAAGCCTATGATCCAGTGCGAATACGCCCATGCCATGGGTAACAGCGAAGGCGGATTTGCTGAATACTGGGACCTTATTCGCAAATATCCCAAGTATCAAGGCGGCTTCATCTGGGACTTTGTTGACCAATCCATCCGCTGGAAAAACAAGGATGGCAAGCAGATTTGGGCATACGGTGGTGACTACAACAGCTATGACCCAAGTGATGGAAACTTCTGCGACAATGGCCTGATTGCTCCTGATCGTTCATGGAATCCTCATGCCTTCGAGGTGCAGTATTATTATCAGAACATCTGGACAGAGCTCAACAAGGTGAATGCAGACAATATCAAACAGGGTAGCTTTGCCCTGACCGTCACCAACGAGAATTTTTTCCGTTCGCTTGACTACGTTTATCTTGAGTGGCAGCTCCTGAGAGATGGTCATGTCATAGAGTCTGGTGTAATCAACGACCTTCAGGCCAAAGCCCAAGGCAATGCCAACCTCATTATCAAGACTTCAGCCGACACAAACGCTGAAGGAGAGTATTTCCTGAATCTTGCATATAAGCTCAAGAAAGCAGATTCATTGCTTGAAGCTGGAGCCACCGTGGCTCGGCAGCAGCTCAACCTTTACACTGTATGGCAATCGGATTGCACCGGCATTGCCTCCATCCATTCTCCAATTCCAACAGTAGAGATAGAGTTCGATCCAGAGACAGGGTTCCTCTGCAAGTATGTGATCGATGGCATAAACTACCTTGACAAGGGTGCTCAACTCCGTCCGAATTTCTGGCGTGCGCCAACCGACAATGATTATGGTGCAGGCCTTCAGCGTCGCTTTGCTGTATGGAAAGACCCTATCCTGATCCTGACCAAAACCAAGTCAGTAGATATGAAGGCAGACAATGGATCTTCGCGTGTCTTCACAGCTAACTATGACGTTATTAACAAGGACAAAATGCAGCTTCTTGGTCAACTTGTCTTAGAGTACCAGATCGACGAGATGGGCAACATCGAGGTACAACAGACGTTCCATCACAACCCAGAACTCGACAAACTTGAGGGTCGGGAGGCAATTCCTCCGATGTTCCGCTTCGGCATGCAGATGGCTATGCCAGCCGACTTCGAGCAACTCATCTACTACGGCCGAGGCCCTGTGGAGAACTATTCTGACCGCAAGGACTCGCAGTTTGTAGGCATCTACGAGAGTACTGTCAGCAACGAATTCTACCCCTACATCCGTCCGCAGGAGAATGGCAATCACACAGACCTGCGCTGGCTACAGCTTCGTACTATCGATGGCAAGGGTAAACTGTGTGTTACCAGCACCACTCCTGGCACGCATCTCTTCAGCGCCTCTGCCCTTCACTACAGCCAGTCATCGCTTGACGAAGGCTCAGACAAGCATAATCTGCATAGTCCCGACATCGCACCACAGCCACTCACCAACCTCTGCATCGACTTGCGTCAGATGGGTCTGGGTTGTGTAAACAGCTGGGGAGCGATGCCACGACCAGAGTATATGTTGCCTTATCAGGACTATAGCTTCGCCTTCCGTTTGTCGCCCGTCTTGTAACCGCACTTCGGACATACGCCATCCTCGTTCATGGCTATACCACATAGTGGACAACGTTCCATCGACCGATGTATCGTATAGTCCTCGGTGGCTGAGTTCACACCGCTGCTGAAGGTCAGCTTGGCTATGTTCAGTTTGTCCTTCAGCAGATCATACACAATTCTGAGCATTCCTTCTACGGTCATTGTCTCCCTGGTTACCACCACTCGGCATTCAGGGTAGGCAATGGCCAATTCTGTTTCGAAGGCCTCGCCACGCATACAGTTCTGCGGATGACCATTGCGAATGCCTTGTTTCTGATAGACATCCAGGATGGCTGGCAACAACGGATCGTCGTGTCGCAGGATCAGCGCATGGTCAAAGTTCTTCAACACTGCCCAGGCAGTCTTCTGGATCTCATTACAGGGGAATACCATGTTTACTCCTTTGTTCACAGTATCCTCCACCTCGATGGTGAGGATGCCAGTATGTCCGTGCAGGTACTGTGCCTCTCCCTTGAAGTTGTAAAAGCGATGGGCATACTGGAGTTCAAGTTTTGCAATACTTCTCATAGCGATTCATGTTTAGAGATTAGTGTATAGAGTTTTTTTGTGATTAGAAGGTTTGATCAGTGGGTTGCGATCAGTGGGTTGCGATCAGTGGGTTGTGATCAGAGGATGGGATTAGAGGATGTGATCAGTGTATGTGATCAGAGTATGTGATCAGAGTTTTGAGTAGTTAGTTGTTAGTTATGAACGAAACAGAAAGCGCCGCAACCACGTTATGTTGTGATTGCGGCGCAAAGGTAAGTAGTTTTTGCTTTTTACCCGAACATTCTTATTGCAAATTTCGAGTGATAGTATCGGGAAAAATGATGGATCCTTACTTCAGCAACTGGTCAAGGAGTTTGTAAGCAGCCTCCATCTGAGCGTCTGTTGTCTGTACGCTCTCCACATCGATCTGCATCACAGGTGCAACCTCCTTACCATTGATGGCATCCCACTGAGGCAGACCCTCACCATTAGGATTGCCAGTCTTGATAAAGTTGATATAGAAGTTCATGAAGGTCTCTTGCACCTTGAAGTCATCTTCGTTCCATGCGAATACCGTATTGGTTGCAAGATTACCCATAGCGTACTCGATGTCAGCTGAATGTACTGCACCCATAATCTGGTTCTTTGGAGCCTCAGGTGCAGCAATAGCATCCTTGTCATCGGCATCCTTCACTCCACCGGCCAAACCTGCTACCTTACCTTCGATAGCCATGGCTGGACGAGCATGATTATAGTGATAGCGATAGACCGGTTGCTGTGAGGTCTGTGTGTGATAGTCAGCCCATTTCCAAGTAGGGAAGGCCGTGAAGAGTGAGCCTGAAAGTTCCATAGCGCCCCATCCCATCACGTCAGCATCCGACGTAATACCGAAAGCATCGAGCACCTTCTGTGTATCCTTACCGAAGGTGGCCTCAAGGGCATTCTTATAGTTCTTCAAGGTTGGTGCAGCACCAGCAAGGCTCTGCATTGGATGAGCTTCCATCGAGTTCCACCCCACAAGCAGAGGCACCTGAGCCTGCTGACCGCGCTCAAAGATCTCATCAACTGTAGCATCCAGCAGATAGCCATCTACCAGGAAGTTAGACATACCTGTCGGTGGCAACAAAGCCTGAACCGAATCAGCAGACATCTCAAGCAACTGCTCGATGGTGTAACCCGTAGCCTCAACCAACGCTTTGCCTGCTGCTTCGCCTTCAGCCAGAGTCTTGGCAGTGGAAGGACGAAGCTCAGCACCACTTGAACCCATCACACCAGCCAAATTGCCACGACTCAAAGGCGAAGCCATGAGCATACTGGTCGAGAACGAACCAGCTGACTCGCCCACGATGGTAATGTGGTCTGGATCGCCACCGAAACTGGCAATGTTGTCCTTCACCCACTGGATGGCTGCCACTTGATCCAATGCACCATAATTGCCCGAAGTCTTATGCTCTGATCGAGCAGTCAACTCAGGGTGAGCCAGAAAGCCGAACATACCCTCACGATAGTTGGCTGTAATCGACACGATGCCATGGTGAGCCAGCGAATCGCCTGCATAGCGAGGCTCAGAACCCGAACCACACATCAGGCCTCCTCCGTTAAAGTAAATCAGCACAGGTGCTTTCTCTGCACTCACGGGAGCCCAGATATTCAGATACAGACAATCTTCGCTACGTCCTTTACCCAAAAAGTTCATATCTCCGAACAGATTTGGCTGCATAGGATCGTCACTAAACTCAGTGCACATGCGTACACCCTCCCACGACTCAACAGGCTGTGGCTCACGCCAGCGCAAATCGCCCACGGGTGCAGCAGCGAAGGGTACTCCACGATAAATTACAATGTCCCCAGCCATCTCGCCCTCTACTATACCATTGATAGTTTGTGCCTGATTTTCGGCCAATTGGGTGGTGGTTGGTGCAGAGCAGCTCCACAAGAGGAGTGGTAGGGCTGCAAGATAATAGTGTTTCATAAAAAAAAATGTGAAGGGTTCAGAAAGATTCGTAAAATAAGTATGAACGAATAATAGATGCTACAGAACACATGCTTTCAGCTGAGCATTCGAGATAAGGCAGAATCTGTAAATATGCTACGAACCACACACTCACAATCAAACATGTGGGATAAGACAGAATCTGTGAGTATGAAAAATGCATTATCAAAGAATCTGGATAAGCTCAACGTCGAAAATCAACGCAGCGAATGGAGGGATTGAACCACCTGCACCACGCTCACCATAAGCCAGATTGTAAGGGATGTAGAAACGATACTTAGATCCCTCCTTCATAAGTTGCACACCCTCAGTCCAACCGGCAATGACCTGACGCAAACCGAAGTCTGCAGGTTCGCCACGTTGATATGAAGAGTCGAATATCTGGCCATCAATCAGTGTGCCTTCGTAGTGGCAACGTACGGTGTCAGAAGCCTTTGGCTGACGACCAGTACCCTCGACGAGCACCTCGTACTGCAAACCACTCTTCGTTACGGTCACACCAGGCTTCTTGGCATTTTCGGCCAAAAACTTCTCCCCCTCAACACGGGCAGCCTTGCCAGCCTCGGCAGCAGCAGCCTGTTGCTTGGCTTCGAGTTCAGTAAAAAATTCATTTAGCAGCTGCTGAGCCTCACCAGCAGAGACCTTCAGAGGTTTGCCCTGCAATGTGTCATTGATCGATGCAGCGAAGCTCTCAATGTCCAATACATCCTTGAGGCCCATCTGCTTGAGTTGTTGGCCAATGTTCAGGCCAAGTGCATAACTGATTTTATCCATAGTTATTTATGAATATGAAATATAAGTGATTTTGAGAATATCAAGTAATTCGAAGAAATTGAGGGATAACGAAGACGAATCTTACCAATTTATCCAGCGCTTCAGATCCGTCTTTCCCTTGAAATCTGGCGAGATGCCAATGTTATTGGTGTCCGCTGTAGTATCGCCCAACAGGAACTTGTCGATAAAAGCCTCGACCTCTGGATACTGATCTTTGTGCAACTGGCAGTGTGGATGTCCACCAAGGATCGAATAACCCACACGGTCACTGATACCCAGCTCACGCCATACAGTGCTGGCAGCATTAATCGACACATAGCCAGACTCATCGGCCAGCCACTGATAATCTGTATTGCCCAACATCAGCAAGGCACGTGGGCAAACCATGGCACAGAGTTCATGGTGATCGTATGGCAAGCGATATACACTATCACCCTTGAACGTATCACGCAGGGACTCCTTGAACCAGTGATAATCAGTCTTATCCAAGTTCTCCACGCCATCCAGTGTCTGAGACACTCGCCATGCAGCAGCACCGCCTCCACCAGGTTCTTGAGCAATAGTAAGTGCAACACGCTCGTCGAAAGCACCGCAGAACAAAGCCATCTTGCCTGCATACGAACAACCCGTAACACCAATGTGACGAGTATCGATCTTTGTGATCTCTGGACCAAGCAGCTGCAGACCGTCAATCAGTCGGCTGAATCCCCAAGCCCACTCGCTGTAAGCTCCATTGTCTATCAGCTCCGGATAGAGGTGTACAAAGCCATAGTTTGTACGTACGGTATCGCCACGGAACTGGCTGTAGCCATTCACCTGACGCTCATGAAAATTCATCCTGGCAATGGGTCTTGACTCGAAAATGTCCTTTGGCAGTGCGTTCATACTCGAACCAATCATCAGAGCGTAAGGAGCTTCGCCCACCTTAGGATATTCGATCTCCGACCAGATGGTCAATGTGCTGTCGCCCACGTGTACTTCCACAAAGAGCGTATCGCCACTCATACGTGCAGCAATCTGGCGAACATCCACCGCAGGCTTCTGACCAATTTCGTAATGCTGTATCTCGCTGGCAATCTCAAATCTGCGTTTACGCCAGTCCTTGAACTCGGTGACACGTCCTTCGCCATTCGACCACTCCATAGGGTCAGTCAGCGAACGCACCTCCTTCAGGTCATCATACCCAGGCATAGCAGGTTCATGGCCTTTAAGCGAGAGTGCTGTGTTTTCAACTTCATAAACCAAGGGTATCTGCACACCATCAGTCTCCCCTTCTGGTGTGACAGCCAGAGCAATGCTGCTCAATGCCATCAAGGCAATTGTAAGGTAATTTTTCATTGTAGCTCTCTAAACTCAACTCTTAACACTTAATTCTAAATCTTAACTTTTAGCTCTCAACTTTCCCTTTCTCTTCGCCTCCTCAATGAGCTCATAAGCTATAGACCCTGGCGGTGGTGATGCGGGACAAAACTGAGGGTCGAACCATTGTGCCGATTCTATTTCATCGGGCTGAACCTTGATCTCACCGCTATCGTACTCTGCCGTAAAGCCCAGCATCAACTGCGATGGGAATGGCCAACTCTGACTCCCAAAATAACGGATATTCTTCACTCGCAGGTGAGTCTCCTCAAAGACCTCGCGAGCCACTGCATGTTCTGCAGTCTCTCCAGCCTCCATAAAGCCGGCAATACAGGCATAGATGTTCGTATTGCGTTGCACATGTCGGGCTAAAAGTATTTTGTCGCCTCGGTGCACCAAGGTAATCACACAGGGCTCGATTCTGGGGAACAGCAGCTGATGGCATTTTGGGCATACCATAGCTGTCAGTTGCTTATCGGGTTCCATTGTGCAGCCACAGTGACCGCAGTAGTGTGCATTACGCATCCATCCAACCAGTGCTTTGGCTCGCGAAGTACGAAGAATCTCCTTCTCGTCACATTGTGTAAAGTGTGAGCGAATGGCTATGAGTTCGTAGTCTGAAGGAAGGACCTCCTTTTTTCCGACAACAAGTGCACACAAACCGGATCCTTCGCCAGCGCCATGCAGTTGTTCGGCATTGACTACGTCAACCGTCTCTTCAATCCACTCCAAAGCTCCACAGACCTCGGCTATCGCATGCAGGTCGTCAAAGGCAAGTGCTTTGCCATCGATACGCACAACCATCTCCCTGTCAGCAAACGCATAACAGGGAGAAAGGCTCTGTAGTGGATTTAGAATCAGTGACACAACTATAAGAATTGAATGGATCTCTTATAACGTTCTTCAATCGTAACTATTCCTTGCTGTCTTATGGCATTACTAGCACAGCACGAACATTCATTCCTATGCGGCGTTCATTTGAATCCGGCTTTTTATAGGGTTTTTGAGAGGATGGAGATACAGAATTAGCCCACTTGGACCTTATATCATCAAGGCTGGAAGTCCAATAATAGCCGTATGTACCAGAGTATAAGAAATCATCATCAATTCGATAACCAAAAGCTGGCAGGAAGATGCTATTACCATTATTAATGCTTTTCACAATACATCCCTTTACCCCATTCACAGTGGTCCATGTCCATGTACAACCGCCTATCAGTTTACCGAACTCCTCTTTGGTTGGCATTCGCCACCCTCCTTTCCAATTCTGTCGTGCAGCATCATCCTCAAGTTCGAGAACCATCTTGCCATCAACATTACTCTCGTTATTGTGATCATATTCATACTTTGTCATTTTAAATGAATTGTTGTATCCGACCGAACAATGTTTATACGAATCCCAATCAAACGAGTGACCATCAGAAGTATCCTGTGTGTAACCTGTTGTCTCACCCCACGCAAAGTAGTAACCTGCTTCCTCAGGCTTGGTTGCACCTATATTACATGTTGCCCAAACCAAAGTTTTGCCATCGGCAGTCTTAATACCGAGATCGACATAGTCATGACCTGCAGGATCAAAAGACTCAATGCCAAGCTTATCTTTGATAGCGTCAACACCGTCTCTGAGCGCATCTATCTGTGATTGCAGATCCGATATCACTTCATTGAGCGAAGTGATATCAACCACCTGTGGATCCTTAGTATCACGGGCAAGTGCGCGATTGACCACAGGAGTGACATCCTGCACATTCACAGAGTTGTCATGATTGACATCATAGACTGAGTAAGACTTAAGTGGAACCTGGGCAATAGCCACTGAAGCGATGGCAGACAGAGCTGCAAGAATAACTGTTTTTTTCATGTTCACGGAAATATCAGAGGTTTTGTTTGTCTTATAATCGTGCGGCAAATATAATCATTTTTTTTGTAAATACCATCAAATAATACATTTTTTCACTTTAAATTAGGAATAAAACACTTTGTAACGCATTTTTCTCGTCCATTATAGCAAAAAACGAACAAAAAAACGAAACAAAACAGCGACGAAACGACCTATTATCTGCAGCAAAATAGCACAAAAAAAGTTAAAAAGAGGCTTAAAACGAATAATGTCATGCCGATATTTGGCTATAAAATATTTAATATGTATATTTGCGCGAAAAAATAAGATAATCCTACAAAATGAATTACATCAAAACATCCCTTATTGCTGCCCTGGCTTTGACCAGTGCAAATACCGTATTTGCAGAAAACGACGTGACTGTTGAGTTCCTACTCCCCTCTGAACTTGCAGCTCTCCAAGATGGCGCAACAGTAGCTAAGGTTACCGTCGATCGAGAATACTACAATATCTACTGGACTATCCGTTGTGAGGACGATGCAGACTTCTTTCACGGTGGATCGAGTGCCGCAGCGCAAGCAGGAGCTGGCACCTACGAGATCATTGCCTTCACCCCCAGTGCTGAGCCTATTGTCCTGAACAATGGTTACACATACACCTTCGAGTTCCAGACCTGCGAGTTCGGTTGGGATGGATACAACTCTGTTGCCACCTTCCAAGTGACTGGTGCTGGTGCCAATGCTGAGCAGTTCTCCGACATCGAGTGTCTGGGTCTTCAGGGTGTCACCGAAGGCATCTATGGCTATCCCTACATGCCTCACTACACTATCTCTTTCTCCGATCCAGTGACCGACGTTCAGGCCTATGCTCCAATGGGCCAGATGGGCACTGAAAGATTCTTAGTCACCCCTACAGACATGGAGTGTATGACATGGGACATTGATTGCTCGTCTATGTCAGGCACAGAGGGTGGCTTTGAGCTGCATGTGGCTGCACGTGATGCAGTTACAGGTCTGCGTCTGAAGGGTGATGCCGGTGACTATGCATTTGCCTTCAGTATCTTTGTCTCAGCCAGTGAACCTGACGTGAGCCTCGAAGAAGTACTGGCAGCTCAG
Organism: Bacteroidales bacterium; assembly: GCA_045629225.1. Classification (GTDB taxonomy): domain Bacteria; phylum Bacteroidota; class Bacteroidia; order Bacteroidales; family UBA3663; genus Liminaster. The sequence continues at coordinate 48,963 of JAZQQU010000018.1, forward strand.
AAAGGGGCTTCGACCTACCGCATCGATGGTAGCAGGGCTGAAACTGTTAAAGCCGGCGAAGTGTTTATTCAGAATGGCAAGATAGTAGTCAAGAAACAATAACGTGCTCAAGTTACAGATACAGTAACGTACCCAAGATACAGTAATGAACTCAAGGAACGTTAACCTGCTCAAGAAACACTAAGTGCTGTACCATTAAGCACAGATTGCGCTACCAACTATTTCAGATATCACACGACCATGTCATTATTATCAAATCGCTCCATAGCCTTATCTGTTTCAATCCTCTGCTCGGCCACTTCCCTCCTCGCCCAGCAGGAGGTAATCCTTCACGAGGGTGACAATGAGCTGCCATCGTTTTCGGCTGTCACTGCCACTTTCACACCCGAGCATGACTGCAAGGTGCTGATTGAAGCTGCCGACTTCTACAATGTCGTATACGATGGCACAAGTTACACTTTCAACTACGTTCCATCGAACAATCCTCCACAGGTATGTGAGGTAGATGGAGTGACAGCTGGCACTACGGTGACGCTCACTTCATCGTTTGTCATGAATCCGCTCGTGCGCATCACTACCTTTGCCAGCGGTGAGGTCATTCCCGTGGAAGTCAACAGCACAATGCCTGCCATTGGAACAGCAGACTTCTGGTCACACAATGGTCTGCTGACCGTCACTTTCAACAAGGAGGTCAGAATCACTGGCGCACATCTGGAAATTGCTGGCATCACGGCTCAAGTCGAAATACAGCAGGTGACTACTGCTGTGACTCTCAACCTGAGTGCTACTCTCAACCTTCTGCTACGTGAAGGCACACTCACACAAGGCGACATGTTCGATGTGGTGATTGAGGGCTTACGCGATGCCAATAATGCTGATAACCTTTATGGTGGCGATGGTCGTCTGGCTCTGACTTTCATGGCTCCTCATCCGCAGTATGGACTGACCAGTGCCACTGTCAATGGCTCAGAACTCTCCACCTCTACCCTCAACGACTATGCGTTCCTCTCCTATTATTCGCCCGATTCTCCGGATGGCCTGTTCTGTCTGGAGTTTGAGAGCGATGTTCAGAGTGTTGGCAATGCAGTTTTGCAGATGGGTAGCCGAGATCTGATCGGACAAGGCAAGTACTACGAAGACGAGCTACCCGTGACACTGGAGGGCAACCGAGTGTGGGTCGATGCCCGTGGTGTGTTGCGCACCCTGAATATCCTGTTCCCTGCCGTTGTAGAACAAGAGGCAGAAGCCGGAGAAAATGTCAACGAGGGTCTGGGCGAATATGACAAAGAACACATCACGCTTCGAATCTCAAACGTCAAGGACCAGAACGGCAATTACTTCCGAGCTGAACAGGCAGGCAATGTGGGTTCGTACTCTTACTACATGAACTATCGTGAGCTCATCGAGACCATCAACCTTGATGGAGACAACAAGATGTCAGGCGACGAAGTTGTGGCTGGCGAAGAGATCCGTCTGTGGGTAGGCAACTCTGACGTGCAGTTCGAGGGCATCCTCATCAGTTATGTAGCTGAACTCGACGAAGAGGAGAGCTACGAGCTTCGCAACCTCATTGTGAGCGACTATTCGGTGGAACCAGATCCCTACGAGGGCATCATCGTCTCGTTCGTTATGCCTCTGATGCCCAATGTAGCTGTGGGTCAGCCAGTACGTGTGTCACTTTACAACGCTTCGTCCTCCGATGGTATGCCACATGACCTTGGCATCGATTTCAAGGCTGGCGAGGGCAATACGGCCATTGAGCATATTTCAGAAGACCGTGACTTCGACCACACAGGTGTCTGGATGCTCAACGGACAGTGTATGAATGTCAAGGAGCTGACCAAGGGCACACCTTACATCGTCAATGGTCGTGTGACTATTGCTCTTTAAATCTTTTACCCTATGAAAACAATGATATCGCTGGCAGCGTTCACTCTGATCTCTGCTTCGCTTCTGGCCCAGTCCATTCCTTACGAACTGCATCGCTACGATTCCACTGATGGTGGCATCCTGACGGGCATGAGCCGCAATGGAGAGTGGGGCATCATCCAGCTTGGCACATCGGCTGGTGGTGGCAACGCAACCCCTAAGCTCTTCAATGTGGCAACCAACGAAGCTTCAGAGATCCGTTATGGTGGCAAGCTTATCAGCATCGGCGATGTGACCGACGATGGTACAATCATAGTGGGTTCGCTCAAAGGTCGTCCAGTGGCTTACAATCGGACTACTGGCGAGCTCACAGAGTTCAAAATGCGACCTGAATGGGCCAATGCCACACTGTCGGACGTCACCCCAGACGGACAATGGGCTGTGGGCTGTTACAATGGCTACACCGGTGTGTTCTCCGAGAATGGTGAACTGTCTGGCGACTACTACTTCTCTCCTCTTCTGGTCAATGTTCAGACGGGCGACACCCTATCGTTGCCAGGATTGCCCCAACTCGACATGGCTCACATGGATCAGCACGCTACAACCTTCAACGCCATCTCACCTGATGGTCGCTATGTGTTGGGAGCCATGGACTGGTACATCATGCAGCCTATCTCGGGATTCAGTTTCATCTACGACACCCAAGAGCATACCTATCGTGTGCTGGGCTTCACCCCAAACGACGAAACCGACTGGGAACCACTTTTTCCAGGTCTGCACCACATCGAAGGGGCTTCATTCAGTCCTAATGGCCGTTACATTGGTGGTTCGGCCTATATGGCCAAGATGCAGGAGGGCAGTGAGTTCTTCAACGAATATACCGTCCCTTTCCGTTATGACATGCTGACGGGCGATATGCAGCTCTGGGACGATGGTGAGTCTAACAACATCACCGTGGGTGCTATTACTAACGATGGCACCATTTTCGGCAATCCTGATTCGGGTTCGCCACTCAGGAACTTCCGCATCTTCTATCATGACAAATACTGGATCTCCTTCACTCAGATCTGTCAGCAGGTCTATGGATTTAATTTCCAGGAGAAGACGGGTTACGAATACACTGGCACCATCCTTGGGACTACTGGCAACGGACAGAGGTTCGTTACCTTCGTCGATCCCACCAGTGAGAGTTATCTCTTCGACTTCGGCCAACCTTTGGATGAGATCTGCTCAGGTATTGACCTGCTCAACAACTACACCGTCACTCCTGAAGCCAATGCCCAGTTCGCTTTGATTTCGAACGTGGAGATCAACTTCGGACGCAGTGTTCAGATATTGGGCAATGGCAGCAATATCCACCTCTACAAGAAAGACGGCACATTGGTGAGCAATGGTCTGAGCAATGGCGGTCTGACGCTGAAGACAGGCTCGAAGAATACTGTGGTTGCAGCTTTCCGTACCCGTCCACTCGAAGCTGGTGTGCAATATGAAGTAGTTATCGATGCTGGTGCTGTGGCTGTTCAGGGCGATCAGTCACTTCAGAACCATGAGATCCGAATCCCCTATGTCGGCAGGAACGACGCTCCAGTACAGATCATAAAGACAACACCAGAGGATGGCTCATCATTGCGTCAGATTGACAACTCGACCTCCTACCTCCTGCTTGACTTCGATGCCAGCATCCGAACCACACAGTCACCTCTGGCCTATATTGAACGTGTAAGCGATGGCAGTCGACTCACAACGCTCAACATAGCTGCTGGTACCACCGAGGCCACTCGCCATCAGGTACTGCTCACCCCTTCTTCGACCATCTATCTGTATGCTGGCGAGGACTATCGTCTGGTGTTCGAAGCTGGTTCAGTGACTGACTACTCTGGTCACAGCAATAGTCTCAACGAACGCTATGAAGCCCTATATCATGGCACTTATGTGCGAGAGGCTGTCAACGACAAGATCCTCTTTGCCGATAACTTCAATGACCCTAATGCCAGTCTCACAGCATGGCTCTGCTACGAGGGCGATCACCTCATGCCTAATGCCACCATGCAAGCCTGGGGCTTCGATGCAGACAACAATCCCTGGAACTTCACCCTGCATGATACCGAGACCTCTGCCGACTATTTCGCAGGATCACACTCCATGTATTCTCCTGCTGGAGCCAGCGATGACTGGATGCTCACCCCACAGATTGCTGTGCCTGCCGATGGCAAGGCTCTTCTGGAGTTCGATGCTCAAAGCTTTGCTAAGGGTTGCAGCGACCATCTCATTATTTATGTATATAAGGAGAGCAAGGTGCTGTCGCATCTGACCACCGACATCATGCAGCAGGTACGCAACCAGGTAGTCCTGCTCGATGACATCATCCTCAGTCCCGGACAAGATCCTGACCTCACGGAGGGCGAATGGACACACTACACCTATAGCCTGTCCGACTGGGCTGGCGAGGATATCTATGTGGCATTCGTCAATCAGAACAACAACCAGAGTGCCATCTTCGTCAACGATGTCATTATCCAGCGAGAGGTACCCTACGCCATAGCATTCAGCAACCGCGACCGTGTGGTGGCTCAAGACGATATCACCATTGCTGGCCTCTTCACAGTTCTGAGCAATGTCACAGAGGGTGAGGCTTCACTCATCCTGCGCAATGCCGATGGTCAGGAGGTGTCTCGTTGCGAATGGCCTGTCATACCGGAGAGGGGGAATCCCGTCTCATTCTCCTTCGATCGTCCACTGCCACTCATTCCTGGCACAGAGGTACCCTATACCATCGAAATCAACATGGGCGAAGCTCAAGAGGTATATCGTGGTGTAATCGAAGATCTTGCCTTCGAACCCATCAAACGTGTGGTGCTCGAAGAGATGACTGGCAGCACCTGTATCAACTGCCCGCTGGGCATCGTGGCCATTGAGCACTGTGAGGCTGCTTTTGGCGACCGGTTCATCCCTGTGGCCATCCATTCCTATACTGGCGACAATCTTGGGAGCGGATTCTCCGACTACAGCAGTTTCCTCGGTCTGTTAGGTGCACCTATGGCTCGCATCAACCGCTTGCCTGAGGTCTATTCACCCATGTATCGCCTGAACGATGAGTTCTACTACCATGACATCGAGGGCGAACCTCTGTGGTACGATGTCGTCTCACAGGAGCTCGATAGACTCACCCTTGCTGACCTCGAAGTCAAGGCTACACTCAGTGACGATGCCCAGACCATAGCTTTCGACACAGAACTGCGTTATGCACTCTCTGCCTCCAACCAGCAGCTGTCACTCCTGTTTGTGCTGCTCGAAGACAATATCGAGAGCTATCAGCTCAACGGATTCTCAGGTGCCACATCCGAGACCATGGCCGAATGGTGCAATGGTGGTCGTTATGCCGAGTATGCCATCTACCCCTATTATCATAACCACGTTGTCCGCAGCATCATTGGCCAGACCTACAGTGGCACCATCGGCCTCTTCCCATCGCATCTCGAAGGTGGACTGACCTACACTGCTTCGTTGACAAGTGAGTGTCCGTCATCAGTGTTGCAGCCAAGTGAGCTTTCGGCCGTTGCCATGCTTATCGACACACAGACGGGCCAGGTGATCAATGCTGCCAAGACACAGGTTCGCACCACCGATGCTATCCACGAGGTCAAAAGCTACGATATGACCGAGTCTGGCATTCTGTTGCGTGACCTTTCAGGCACCATCATCCTTCACCATGCCACTGAGCAGGATCTGCAGCAGTTACCCGCTGGCATCTACCTGTTCGGAGGTCGCAAGGTCATCATTCGCTGACCACAGAAACATACCAATCCCCGATGTTACATCATGGTAACATTGAGGGCTGCGGTTTAGATTTCGACACATAAACCTATTAATTTTGTAACATTAATAGGTTTTGGTTTCATTTTTTTATTAATTATTATATATTGTACCTATCTTTGCACCATAAAATTCTGATATCCCAGAACTAACATTTTGTTAGATCGGCACGATATATTTTTATGATTATTTTGTGGAATCTGTTTTACCGACGACACAGGCGAGAGTCTTGCACTCTGTCCGGTTCAGGACTCTTGACCGTTGGTAAAAAACTACAGCCTGATCATTTTATCACCTAACAAAAAATACAAATCATTCTATTAAACTATGAAAAAACTTTTGACCTCATCAGTGTTTGCCGCCACTATGGCCCTGGCAGCACTTCCAATGTATGCTCAGAAGGATGCCTACGGCTTGAAGGACGCCTATAAGGACTACTTCAAAGTGGGTGTAGCGCTGAATGTACGCAACCTTACCCCAGAACAGGAGCAGCTTGTGCTCAAGGAGTACAATTCCGTGACCTGCGAGAATGCCATGAAACCAGGTGAGACCCATCCAAGCGAGGGCGTTTGGACTTGGGAGCAGGCCGACCAGCTGGCCGACTTCTGTCGCAAGAACGGCATCAAGATGCGTGGCCACAACCTCCTTTGGCACAGCCAGGGCACCGACTGGATGCTCTACGACAAGAAGGGCAACTTTGTGAAGCCAGAGATCTTCAAGGCTCGCCTCAAGGACCACATCACCACCATCGTCAATCGCTATAAGGACATCATCTATTGCTGGGACGTAGTCAACGAGGCTATGGCCGATCAGCAGCGTCCAGCTTTCCGTGGCCGTCCTGCCACTCCTCCATTCCGTGAGTCTGTATATTATAAGTATAGTGTCGAGAAGCTTGGTGGTGAGGACGAGTTCATCCGTCTTGCTTTCGAGTATGCTCATGAGGCCGATCCTGAGGCTCTCCTCTTCTACAATGACTACAACGAGTGCGATCCTGGCAAGAGCGAGCGCATCTACAACATGGTCAAGAACCTGAAGGAGAAGGGCACCCCAATCCACGGCATCGGTATGCAGGGCCACTACAACATCTATGGTCCTTCGATGGAGGATGTTGCCAACGCCATCGAGAAGTATGCTTCGATCGTTGATCACATCCACGTTACTGAGCTCGACATCCGTGCCAATGAGGAGATGGGTGGCCAGCTGCAGTTCAGCCGCGAGGGTGTTGCCATCAAGCCATACATTGAGACCCAGCACATGGATCAGTACGTTCAGCTCTTCAAGGTGCTGCGCAAGCATCATGAGAAGATTGATTGCGTCACCTTCTGGAACCTCTCTGACAAGGACTCATGGGTTGGTACTGCCAACTATCCACTCCTCTTCGACAAGGACCTCAAGGCCAAGCGCGTTTACAATGCTGTGCTCAACTTTGACCCAGCCCTCGACAATGCTGTGATCAAGGACGACTGGAAGCCATCAGAGCTCAACCAGCCTGGTCAGGAGTATCCACAGGTCAACTCACAGGGTTATGCCCGTTTCCGCATCGATGCTCCACAGGCCAAGTCCGTACAGGTAAGCCTTGGTCTTGGTGGCCGTGGCGGCACAGTGCTTCGCAAGGACAAGGATGGCATCTGGACTGGTGTCACCGAGGGCCCAATGGATCCTGGCTTCCACTACTATCACCTCACCATCGATGGTGCCACCGTCAATGATCCTGGCACCGGCAACTATTTCGGCTCATGCCGCTGGGAGTCTGGCATCGAGATTCCAACCAACGATGACACTGAGTTCTATGCTGAGAAGAACGTACCTCATGGCAACGTTCAGCAGACCCTCTTCTGGAGCGAGAGTGGCAAGTGCATGCGCACAGCTTGGGTCTATACTCCAGCAGGTTATGGTCAGCTCGTTGACAAGAAGGGCAATCCTACCGACAAGAAGGGTGTTCAGAAGCGTTATCCAGTGCTCTACCTCCAGCATGGCTGGGGTGAGAACGAGACCACTTGGTTCCGTCAGGGTCACGCTGGCCTGATCATGGACAACCTCATTGCTGAGGGCAAGATCGAGCCATTCATCGTTGTTATGACCTATGGTCTCACCAATGACTTCAAGTTCGGTCAGCGTCGTGCTGACGATTGGTCAAAGAACTTTGAGACCCTCGTGGTTAACGAGATGGTTCCATACATCGACCAGAACTTCCTCACCATTGCTGACCGTGACCATCGTGCTATGGCAGGCCTCTCAATGGGTGGCATGGAGACTCACATCATCACCCTCAACAATCCTGAGCTCTTCGGCTACTGGGGCCTCTTCTCTGGTGGCCAGTACACCCCACAGGAGCTCGAGGGCAAGCCAGCTCCTAAGCTCATGTTCGTCAGCACTGGTGAGAAGGAGCAGCCTGCTCGTGTCAAGCAGTCAGTCGAAGAGATGAAGGCCGCTGGCTATAATGCTGTCAGCCATGTCTCTCCAGGCACTGCACACGAGTTCCTCACCTGGCGTCGTGCTCTCCGTGAGTTTGCACAGCTGCTTTGGAAGTAATCCATACTAGCCGAATTTTGCAAACCCTGACTCACATTACCTACCAATTTTAACACAAATTCGGGGCGGTTTGCACAAAATCGCCCCCTCAATCATCAAAAAGTTGTTGCAAAATTTGGCACTTACAATAAAATGCGTTATCTTTGTACCCCACAAAGAAGACGCATTTTATTTTTTTCTACAACAGTAGACGCATTTAATAATTATATAGGATGGCTCTCCCCCACTCGATGGGTGCAGGTCATGTCTCTAAACTATTCATTCAATGAAGAAACAACTTAAGAAAGTCCTCGTTCTCGGATCAGGCGCACTGAAGATCGGTCAGGCAGGTGAGTTTGACTATTCAGGATCGCAAGCCCTCAAGGCTTTGCGTGAGGAGGGTATTCGCTCCGTTCTCATCAATCCTAACGTTGCTACTATTCAGACAAGTGAAGGTATTGCTGACAAGGTTTATTTCCTGCCAGTCAATACCTATTTTGTTACTGAGATCATCAAGAAGGAGCGTCCCGACGGCATCATGCTGGCCTGGGGTGGCCAGACAGGCTTGAACGTAGGTACTGAGCTCTACCAGAAGGGCATCCTCAAGGAGTACGATGTACAGGTGCTCGGCACCAGCGTTGAGGCCATCATGAACACTGAGGACCGTGACCTCTTCGTCAAGGAGCTCAACAAGGTGGACCTCAAGGTACCAGTGAGCGTGGCTTGTGAGACCATGGATGCAGCCCTCTCTGCTGCCCGTCGCATCGGCTATCCTATCATGATCCGTTCGGCCTATGCCCTGGGCGGTCTGGGTTCAGGTGTTTGTCCTGACGAGGCCACCTTCAAGGCCATTGCCGAGTCTGCCTTCACCTTTGCACCTCAGGTTCTCGTCGAGGAGAGCCTCAAGGGTTGGAAGGAGATTGAGTTCGAGTGCATCCGTGATGCCAATGACCACTGCTTCACCGTGGCTTCGATGGAGAACTTCGACCCTCTCGGCATCCACACTGGCGAGTCTATCGTAGTGGCTCCTACCTGTTCGCTCACCGATGAGCAGGTCAAGATGCTGCAGGAGATCACCATCAAGTGCGTGCGTCACCTCAACATCGTTGGCGAGTGCAACATCCAGTTTGCCTTCAATGCAGAGACCAATGACTACCGCATCATCGAGATCAATGCCCGTCTCTCTCGTTCATCAGCCCTTGCCTCTAAGGCCACTGGCTATCCTCTTGCCTTCGTTGCTGCCAAGATTGCACTCGGCTACACCCTCGACCAGATTGGCGAAATGGGCACCACCAACTCAGCCTACGTTGCTCCATCGCTCGACTACATGATCTGCAAGATCCCACGTTGGGACCTCACCAAGTTCGTAGGAGTCAGCCACAAGCTGGGCTCTTCCATGAAGTCTGTTGGCGAAATCATGTCCATTGGCCGTTCCTTCGAGGAGATGCTCCAGAAGGGCCTCCGCATGATTGGTCAGGGTATGCATGGCTTTGTGGGCAACGACCACACCAAGTTCGAGAACCTTGACGAGGAGCTGGCCAATCCTACCGACCTCCGTATCTTCGCCATTGCACAGGCTCTTGAGGAGGGTTACACCATTGCCCGCATCGAGGAACTCACCAAGATCGATCCTTGGTTCATCGAGCGCATGAAGAACATTGTGGACTTCAAGCACAAGCTCGAGCAGGAGTACAACACCCTTGAGGAGCTGCCAGCCGATGTGCTTCGTCAGGCCAAGATCCTCGGCTTCTCCGACTTCCAGATTGCCCGTTTCGTCCTCAACAAGCACGATGGCAACATGGAGAAGGAGCTCCTTGCTGTACGCAACTACCGTAAGCAGCTCGGCATCCTCCCTGCTGTGAAGCGCATCCCAACCGTAGCCAGTGAGCACCCTGAGCTCACCAACTACCTTTACATGACCTATGCCGTCGAGGGTTACGACATCAACTACTACAAGAACGAGAAGTCAGTCATCGTCCTCGGTTCAGGAGCCTATCGCATTGGTTCGTCCGTAGAGTTCGACTGGTGTTCGGTCAATGCTGTCAGCACAGCACGCAAGCTGGGCTACAAGTCCATCATGATCAACTACAACCCAGAGACCGTCTCTACCGACTATGACATGTGCGACCGTCTCTACTTCGATGAGCTCTCATTCGAACGTGTGCTTGACATCATCGACCTCGAGTCACCACGTGGTGTGATTGTATCCGTAGGTGGTCAGATACCTAACAACCTGGCCATGAAGCTCCATCGTCAGGCTGTACCTATCCTCGGCACCTCACCAGTCTCAATCGACCGTGCTGAGAACCGTGGCAAGTTCTCTGCCATGCTCGATATGCTTGGCATCGACCAGCCAAAGTGGAGTGCCCTCACCTCGATGGAGGATGTCCAGAAGTTCATTGCCGAGGTAGGCTATCCAGTCCTGGTTCGTCCATCATACGTCCTCTCAGGTGCAGCCATGAACGTCTGCTACAGCGACGATGAGCTGGTACGCTTCCTTGAGGCAGCCTCTGAGGTTTCGAAGGAGTATCCTGTGGTTATCAGCCAGTTCATGACCGAGACCAACGAGATTGAGTTCGACGGTGTAGCACAGAATGGTGAGGTTGTAGAGTACGGCATCTCCGAGCACGTAGAGTTTGCAGGTGTTCACTCAGGCGATGCCACCATGACCTTCCCAGCCCAGCAGATCACCTTCGCACAGGCCCGTCAGATCAAGAAGATCTCACGTGCCATTGCCAAGGAGCTCAACATCTCTGGCCCATTCAACATCCAGTACCTGGCCAAGGGCAGCGACATCAAGGTCATTGAGTGCAACCTCCGTGCCTCACGTTCATTCCCATTCGTCAGCAAGGTGCTCAAGCGCAACTTCATCGAGACTGCAACCAAGATCATGCTCGACGCTCCCTACCAGAAGCCCGACAAGTCAGCCTTCGACATTGACCGCATGGGTGTCAAGGCCTCACAGTTCTCGTTTGCCCGTCTGCAGAATGCCGACCCAGTGCTCGGTGTTGACATGTCATCTACCGGTGAAGTAGGCTGCATTGGCGATACCTTCGAGGAGGCCCTCCTCAACTCAATGATCGCCACTGGCTACAAGATCCCATCTCGCGACAAGGGCATCATGCTCTCAAGCGGAGGCACCAAGGAGAAGGCCTCGCTGCTCGATCCAGCTGCAGCCCTTGTCAAGAACGGCTACACCATCTATGCCAGCGAGGGTACAGCCCGTTTCCTCAACGACAACAACGTGGCTTGCACCGCAGTAGGTTGGCCCGATGAGCAGAACAAGGACATCCCTAACGTCATGGAGATGATAGCCGACCACAAGTTCGACCTCATCGTCAACATCCCAAAGAACCACACCAAGCGAGAGCTCACCAATGGCTACCGCATCCGTCGTGGTGCCATCGACCACAACATCCCACTCATCACCAATGCCCGTCTGGCCAAGGCCTTCATCGAGTCGTTCTGCGCTCTGGCACAGGAGGATCTCCAGATCAAGAGCTGGCAGGACTATGAGTAATAGCATGGTCAGCAAGTGACAGCACAATCACTTATCTTCCATACAAGCAAGAGGCTGCATTCCCTACGAATGCGGGCTTTTTTGTGACCGATACACAAGAAAGTGGAGCGAAAATTTGGAGAATTGGAAAAATATGCGTAATTTTGCAGCGTCTTATCGCTTGCGATGAGACCAAACATAACATAAAGCGTCACACGATGCTTTGTCATTTGGTTAATGGAACCTAGGAAATTCTCATTACTTGCCAAAGGCAATGCATAGCTTGATGCCACGAATATGGTATATCTATATTCGGGAATGTGCAGAGGGTATTTACATGCCCTCCTTGCACGTTTTCCGAAACTTTATATCTGTAATGCGTGGGCTTCACTATGCTCGTCAGCAAGTAAGGGCTATCCTAGGGCCTCATTAACAGACGAGCAATCAGGTGGATGCCCACGCTTTTAAATTATATTTACTTACCACAAAGGGCAACAGTGGATAGTTTTTATTCAATGAAAAAGTCTTGTTTATTTCTATTTTTGATGTGCTTTTCGACAATAGCTTCTCAAGCTTCATCACTCTTATTAGAATCAGGCTCGCTTCATGCATTTAAAGATCAGAAATGCATGAATATGGTTGTCATTTTTGATGACTGCATGATTGACCACAAGCCATATAGATCAGTGCGACTAAAGCACGATAATTGGGATCAAGGTGTCGAAGATATTATTAAGAGATTCAATAGTGGAATACTAGAGGTGATAGATTTTGAAATTGGCAATTTCCCAGAGGCCAGATATACGCTCATGTACTACTTAACTACAATAGATGACGATGAAGATTGTTTTGGTTACTATCACATCTATGATAATATCGAAGGAAAAACAATAGCCACTATAACCAGAGCTAATGGTTCTGCTGGAACGTTTGGTAGTTTCTTCAATCTGCTAGGTGATGCATTTGAAGATGCAGGAAAGAAGTTGGGCAAATTCATTTTGAAACAGGCTAACGACAAGCCAAAAAAAAATAAGAAATCGATATTCAATCGTAAATAAAACTTAAAGCCAGTGAATGTCCCTCCAGCACGTAACGCTGAGTTCTAAGACACCCTTCAATGAATAAGCTAAATGAACAGACGGCTAAAGAGTGGGCTCACTGAAATGCAGCTACCGAAAGAGATTTCATCACAAAGTGAATATAATACTAAAACGAGTCAATCATTTAAAAACAATGTAATATGAAAAAGTTCTTATTGTGTTTTGTATCGATCTGTTTATGCTTAATGTCTTGTTCCAAAGAGGATTCAGATTTCATTAATGAAAATTCTCCTTTTGATTCTGATAATAGCGGAAAGGTGTGGAATGACGAGTATGGAGGTATGCTATTGGGATCTACCCTAATGAAGGTTCAATATTCTGAAAGTCTAAATAAAAATAAAAATAACGCTTATTATGATAAGATTGAACAAGGTAGGATATATGCAACAGTATCTTATGAGCGAAAAGAAGATAATTGGAACGGCTTTTATGATGCAACTTATATTGTTCAGCCTGGCGTAAAACGTATTGCTTCTGGTTGCTTTGAGTCTTCTAAAATGGATAGGGTGCTTTTACAGAATGGTGCGAACATAATTATTGAAGATGGAGCATTGGATGGTGTACCAACAATACTTTACTATAACAAATACTTGGAATGTTCCAATGTATCTGGCGATGACGACGATGATTCATACTACACTCTCCCAATCGTTGAGACAGAGGCAAATGTAGTCAATTCGAACTATGCTGACGTAAACGGTGTGATCAGGTGGAATGGCAACAAGAGCAGCCGCAACATCAAGTTCCTCTCGTGGAACACTGCCAACAAGAACAGCCCATTGGAGTGGGAAGCAAGCACTTCGGACAACAGCGTCTACACCTCAGTCAGTGGCAAGATCAACTTCACTGTAATGTCGGGCAGTGAAACTATCGAGCTCTACAAGAAAGGCGAGACCGTCTACTATCAGGTTGTGATTCGCGACGTGAAGTACAAAGGTGGCAAGCAGGAAGTGAAGGGCAACGTCATGTCGTTCGTCATCGAGTAATACTCATCAGCATTTACTAATAAGTAGGATCTCTAATTTCATCTCAGAGCCATGTGACGTATTAATTTCTCGGAAAACATATGAACAGAACCAGAGATTGTATTGACACACAAGCCTGTGTTGATACAATCTGTAAAACAAGAGTGTGTGACTGTCCCTCCGTCCTAACATTATTCATATATCTACTTAAAAAAATAACAATTCACAACAAAAAAACGATGAACAAGATTATTTCTTTACTATTCCTTTGCGGATTGATGTTCTCGGTCTATGCCCAGAAGAGTTATGTAGTAGCTATTTGTACGGGATCAGGTGGAGACACTCCAATATCAGGCAAATTATATGGCGAACTCCCACCATCATTAAACAGTGGTACAGGTTATAATATAGACCAAATATTAGAAACGTTAGGTCAAGAAGGATTCACTCTTGACAAAATGACTTCTTATGCGTATGCATATACTATAGGAACCGGCACTGGAAGTGGCAATCAAGTCAGAAAAGAAACGATTGTCTATGCTTTTGTAAAAGACATCACACCAGGTACGGAACCAGAAGGAATAATAACACCATCATATAATTCAGAGGTTCATGAGGTAGCACGTTATAATCTGCAAGGACTACCCGTTCAACCTCAGGAAAGTGGCATCCAGATTGTTGTATATTCAAATTACACGACAAAGACAATCATAGTGGAATAGTCTACAGAACTGTGGCTTGTTGACTATAGGAATAGACCAATGTTCCCCTTGTTAAATCCAAAAACCACCTGCCCTCCCTGCCCTAAATCAATAAAAAGGGTAAGTTGGCAGGTGGTTTTGTAATTTTTAGGGGGGATTACTTGCAAATGTGACAAAGATGGTGTAACTTTGCCCCCCAAAAAACAGTATGTATACACGAAAAAGCGAGGAAGAGATAGCAGCTCTCATTGCAGAATACTCTAATGAGAGCTTGTATAGGGCCTATTGTGGCGTAGAGAGATTTGATGTATTGGAACTTTCAACAGCCGAATTGTGGTTGGAAGCTAAATATTTGGCACAACTATTTATCAACAACCTTACCCTTTGGCTGTCATCAAGGATTATCATGCTCTATATCGGACAAGATACATAGGGCTTTTCACACATTTAGACTCATATGCGGAACAACTAAAACAATCAAAATCTGTATGTGAGCGAGTCTTCTATTTAGTGGCTTTAATGTATTACCATGAGATGTCGTGCTCCGAAGAGATGAATCATAGCCTTACGTTCAATGAACCGCTTAAGTCATTATCGATGAGCTACTCGATATCTTTAAAAATGTATTACGAATTTGCAACAATTAAGAATTTCTTTGCTGCTGTCTCATTTGTACATTGGAATCTAAATGATTACGAACAAGAAGATGCATTTTTAAGCCAATACGAAGAAAAGAAAGAACAGATAGGTCTAGTCTACGATTATAGCTATGCGAAAGGCCAATATGTGAATGCTACTGATAACGAAGGAGAATACTCAGGGAGTGTTGAAGGTCCCAGTATTAACCTTCCTCGAGAATGGGTAACAGAAGAAGCGAGTGAGTGGCTCGAACGAATAGAACAAGCAGAACTCATAGAAAAAATTGATAGACATCATTATAGGTGGAAGGATACACAGGCTTTATATGGCTATTGTGCAGAAACTCGATCATCGGTATTGAACTTTAAAAAAGGCGAAAGAATAGACTGGCAAAAATTCAATGCTATTTTTGTTAATGAAAAAAAATTTAAGGATAATGCATCTAAATCGGTCAGTGATAGAAAAACAAAGAATCAAAACAATCCATTAGGTAATGAATTAATAGACAATATATTAGAAGAATTAGGATAATTCATCAAAACCCGAATTCATCCCGAATTCTGTCCTTACATCATCCCGATGTAAGGACTTTTTTCGTTTTAAACTCCCTATCTTTGCACCGCAATTCTGAAAAGCGCGACCAATTCCGGTCAGCTAATCCCAGGATGCATGATATAATTATGATAGTGCAACTATCACCTAATTTCACGCTCGAGGAGCTCACCCATAGCTCCACAGCCAAAGGGCTCGGCATCAAGAACGAGCCAAACGAGGAGCAGATCCTGAATCTGACTGCCTTTGTAAAGAACGTGCTTCAACCTCTGCGTGATGCACAGGGCATACCAATCTTCATCAGCAGTGGTTATCGCTGCCCTGAGCTCAACAAGGCTGTAGGTGGCTCTCCCAACTCGCAGCACATGAAGGGTGAAGCAGCTGACATCCGCGTTGAAGATGCCAAGGATGCTATCGAGAAACTCCACATCATTATTGAGCGCGGCGTTTTCGACCAGCTCATTCTTGAAATCAAGGCTAAGACTGGTGGCATGTGGATCCACGTTAGTTGCCACAGAGAGATTAATAAAAACCGTAAAACAATTAAAATTAATGTATTATGAACAACATCAATAAAGGAATTATGTTCAGAAAGAATTTTGAAAGTAGTTTCAACAAGATTAAGACTCCAAGTCCAAAACCATTGAAGGGCTGGGTAGCTTATCAGTTTGAAATCTATAAGGCGCCAATGAGTGCCAATCTGCAGAAGAAATTTCGCTATGTACTTGAGAACCTCCCTGGTGATGGCTATGCAGGAAATGCTCAATACTATGTATTTAACAATGTAACCAACTACACAGCCCATTGCCGCGCAGCTGGTGATAAAGCAAAAATGAGAACTGGAAACAAGAATATTGATAACATCGTTACTTACTTTGAGTTTTTATACGACACTGATCCTCTTAGTGATATCAATCTTTACAGTAATTAATGCATAACCCGAAGCAAAGGGTCGAATGGATTCTCGCAAGAGTAAGGTGGCTACCGGTTCAAACGGCTCTCTGCTTCACAACCCATAATCCGCCAGTGGGCAGGTGGGTAAGTGGTTTTCAAAACTCATACCCCCCATGGACCCTTGCCACTGCCCCTGGCATCTTCTTAGATTCACTATTTAATTAACTAACATTTTTACAATATGGACAATTTGAAAACAAAACCATCCGTTTGTTTCGTACTGGTCAGCCAGACCTGTCAGGTAATCAACTTTTTGCAGGACCGCTATTCCTTCCGCATGAATATGGCCAACCACCGCATGGAGTTTCGCCTCATTAACGAAGAGGCTTATCATTACCTTTCCGATTCTGACTTCAATTCGATCAAAGTGGAGCTGGGCAAGGAGAACATCTCATGCAGCCGTGAGACCCTCCATACCATCATCTTCTCAAACGTATGGGAATCGTATGACCCGTACCAGCTCTGGTATGACTCTTTGCCTATATGGTCGGGTGAAGACCATATAGCTCGTTTAGCCCAGACTGTGACTACGGATGATCAGGATTACTGGCTCTTCTGCTTCAAGAAGTGGCTTGTGGCTTTCGTCGGAAGCCTTGTCAAAGAGGATGTGGTCAACCAGGAGGCCATTATCTTCTGCGGAAAGCAGGGCATCGGAAAAAGCACATGGTTTCGTAACATCCTATGTGAGCCGCTGCGTGAGTATTCATCGTCCGGGTTTCTGCAACCTAAAGATAAAGAGACACTTATACAACTTTCGGAGCTATGCCTCTATAATATGGACGAGGTGGAAAACCTGAAGCCTGCCAACGTGGAGGCCATCAAGGAGATCATGACCAAGCCTTCGATGTATCTGCGTCGTGCCTACACGACCCTTTCGAACAACTATCCACGTCGCTGCTCCTTCTGTGGCACTGCCAATGGTACCAGCATCCTGCATGACACTACAGGCAACCGCCGCTTCCTATGCCAGAACGTCACAGCCATCAATTTCGATCTGGAGAGTGCAGGCATTGATCTGAATCAGGTCTATGCCCAGGCCAAGTACCTCTTCGAAAATAACTACCGCCATTACTTCTCAATCGAAGATCAGCGCATCGTCGAGGAGCACAACATGCACTTTCGGGCAGTCTCAATCGAGGAGGAGCTGGTCACCTCCTATCTGGAGCCTTGCAATGATCAGGACGAGGGAGCACACCGCTGTCAGGCTCATGAGCTGCGCACCTACCTCAGCCAGCGTTCACATGGAGCTCCCATCAGTGTGGAGACTCTGGGCAAAGTACTTTCGGCCAATGGCTTCAAGAAGAAGAAGTCGGGTGTGAGCAAGTGGATTGTCCGCTTCAAGCATCAGGCCGATGACACCGAATGAGTTTCGAATCCAACCCTCCCTACCCACCCATTCCCTGCTTTTCAGGGTGGGTGGGCAGGCTGTTTCAGGACTCAGGCTCACCGATATACTCATAGACCAGAGCTACCTGGCGAGCTGTAAGGATGCGTTGGTTGGATCGGTAGCCAGTCTGATGCAAAGAATTCATGAGGTCACGGTCACCCTCGATCCAGCGACGCAGACGGTTGAGGGCTGCTGACTGAGTAAGCTCTGGACTGTATTGCCAGGCCAGCTCACTCTTGGTTAATGGTCGTACTGTATTCATGGAGAAAAAACATAGTTAATCAGTTAATAGATGCCTTCCGGGGCAAGAGGGGGTGGAAGGAGAAATTTCTTTGTGCAAAGATAGTGATAATCTGCGATATATGCAAATTTTTCATCAATTATTTTTCATAGTTCCTATTATTTAACAGAGCTCATTCCGGTGTGGAGGAAAAGTCGTATCTTTGCAGCGCAAAACAAAATCAGAGAGCAACCGGGGCTCTGCTACACTGCAGGGTGGCACGATGCTGAGGGGATGTGGCTCTGCAACTTGTTTTTGGCACAAAACTTTTTTTTATCGTAAATATGTAATTCTTATGAGCTATGATTCGAAACGAGACCTATGGAAGTGGATTATCAATCTGATAGCTTCCGTCTTGACTGCCCTTGCTGCAGCTCTCGGCACAGCCAGCTGTGTCACTAATGGTGCCATTGCACTTTGACTTTTACTGTTTTATTTATCAAATCACTGATTATCTATTTTTCAAACAACAAATTACTTAACTATGGAGACTATTGTTCTACAACACATCTCACTCGAACGTCTCAAGAATGCTGAGCACATGGCATTCCACACCAACGTTCGCAACTTCATTACTACAGCTGGTGCTGAAGCCATTGGCCTCAACCAGCTCGTGTTCAACCCTTATCGTGACGCCATCCTGGAAGAGCAGGATATCGTGAACCGCTCGACCGGATCTGCTTACACCAAGGAGATGCAGGAGGCTGACAAGGTGCGCGACATGATCTTCAAGCGCATTCGTCACAAGCTTCAGCTCTGCGAGCTTGAGGACACCTCGACGGTGGCTTACAAGGCTACTCCCGTCGTACAGAAGCACTTGCTTGGAAAATATGGCTCGGGCGTGGTCAATCTGCCTTATCAGGAGCAGACTGCAACGCTGGCAGGCTTTGTGCTTGACTGCCGTGAGCTCCTCACCGACGAACAGGTGGAGGGCATAGGCATCGACTCAGACCTTGATGACCTCGAATCGGCAAACATCAAGT
This sequence comes from Bacteroidales bacterium, assembly GCA_045629225.1. Classification (GTDB taxonomy): domain Bacteria; phylum Bacteroidota; class Bacteroidia; order Bacteroidales; family UBA3663; genus Liminaster. The sequence goes on from JAZQQU010000018.1 coordinate 68,216, forward strand.
TCGGACGTATGTATCAGGAGCGTGTGGCTGAGAAGGCCATGAGTGACACCAAGATCTCTGCAAAGCTCCGTCAGGCTACCGATGCTGCTTATCTTGCCCTCGCCGTAGCTCTCAATGCGCTGGCCAATGACCCTACGCCTGCCAATGAGGCCAAGGTAACGAAGGCTCGCGAGGTGGTGGGCAAGGTGAATGTGGTGATCAAGGAGGTGAAGGACAGGCTCAACCAAAGAACAGCCCCCTCCGACTCCCCCCAAGGGGGAGTGAATGAAGTTACCAACGGAGAGTCGAATGGTAACGGGTCGAACTCTGGCGGGAGCAACGCTTCAAACCCTTCAAACTCTGGTGGTAGCAACGGGGCGAACCCCAACACGGGCGGTAACGAGGTGATTATTGAAAATCCGGGGGATAACTACGAGTAAGTAGGGTCACTCTTATTACGGTGACACGCAAATTCGGACACTCCTGTCATTTTGAGCAAAGCGTAACACCTCACTTACGAAACTGGTGGGCACGCTTTGCTCTCAATGACTTGTGGAAAAAAATGTGCCAATCACCTGCCAAAACCCTCTCTCGACCCACAAAAGAGCCTCTGTAACGCATTTTTTTGCCTCCGAATGATGGTTATTAGTGAAAAAGTGTTATCTTTGCAGCACGCTTTGCGTTGTGCCCGATAACAAAGGCTGCAAAGAGGGATGTCGAAAATGCATCAATAACAATAAAACACTATAACTCTTATGAAACGACAACTATTTACGCTCATGTTACTACTGCTTGGCACCCTCGTGTGTCATGCAGAGTACTCGGTTATCAATGGCGACCTGAACCAAGACGGCAAGCTCTCGGTGGTGGACCTGACGATGCTGAACAACATCTCCTGAACAAGAATCGGGCTCAGACCATCGAGTCGAGGTCGAACATGACGATAGAAGAGATGAGCATGGGCACCGTGATGCTCAATGGTGACATGAACCATGACGACAAGATCACGGACCAGGATGTGAGGCTGATGGCCCGCACCATCCTGGAGGAGTTGCCCAATCAGGTCGTGAAGTCGAGAAGCGTATACAGATATGACGAGGTGTCCGAGCTGAAGGACTATGCCGTGCTGGCAGATGGCGAGGACTTCTATAAGGCCATCAATCGGTTGCTCGATCCTACGGGGGCCCCTTCAGAAGCTGTCACCACCATCCAACCGTTCAAGATGATCTTCCACAAAACCGGTCTGCCCAAAGGCAAGATCCTCGTCAGCCGCTCAGATTCGCCAGTCAAGGTGCGTGCAGAATACGACGATAGTAAGAATAAGGTCGATATCTATGTGCCTGCTGAGAGGCTCGTGTTCCCCGCAAGTTGCAAGTTTATGTTCTTTCTCAGCATGCTCGAGGAAATCGACTGGTCAGAATTCGGATCGGATATCGACACCCGTAATGTGACGGATATGAGCTATATGTTCTCTGATTGCGTATACCTCACCACGCTCGATCTCTCACATTTCGACACCAGCAAGGTGACGGATATGGACGGCATGTTCAATTGGTGCTCAGCCCTCACCACGCTCGATCTCTCAAACTTCGACACCAGCAATGTGACGAGTATGTATGGCATGTTCAATTGCTGCTCTCTCCTCACCACGCTCAAACTCTCAAACTTCGTCACCACTAAAGTGACGGATATGAGCTGGATGTTCAATTGGTGCTCAGCCCTCACCACACTCGATGTCTCAAACTTCGACACCTCGTTGGTGGAGGATATGAACACCATGTTCGCCAATTGCTCCAAGCTCTCGACATTGAAGTTAGGCCGCAAGTTCACGATTGCCCGCGGGTGTAATACTGAAAACATGCTCCTCGATACACCTACCGATTCAGATACCCCAACCTGTATCGTCTATTGCACTTCGGCCACACAGACAAGGCTCAGTAGTGCCGAAACGGGCATCGACATCTCCAAGTTCCGCTGGATCAACTATTAACTCAAGTTCGGAATCCGAAACTGTAGTAAAAGAGTAGTAAAAAAGTAGTAAATGACTCAAGTTTCGGAAGAGAAGTTAACAGGAGTTATTTCATGGAGTTATCGGGAGTTATTTCATGGAGTTATCGGGAGTTAACAGGAGTTATCGGGAGTTATTTCATGGAGTTATCGGGAGTTAACAGGAGTTATCGGGAGTTAACGGACGATAGTATCGGCTGCTAAAATGTCCGAAATATGGCAAAGAGGTAATGTCCGTTAACTCCAGCGAAGCTAACTCCCTGTTAACTCCTGCGAAGCTAACTCCCCCTTTAACTCCTGCGAAGCTAACTCCCCATTAACTCCAGCCAAGCCAACTCCCCATTAACTCCAGCGAAGCTAACTCCCCGTTATCTCCTGATAACTACAGTTTTCGGAAGCTTCCGAAACTTAATCATTATTGTTGTCAGTCATGATGATAGGGTTCGCCACGTATGATGGTGAATGCACGATAGATCTGCTCGATGAGGAACAGGCGCACCATCTGATGGTTGAACGTCATGCGACTGAGTGAGATCTTACCTTGTGCTGCCTCATAGATGCGAGGCGAGAAACCGTATGGGCCACCGATGAGCAAGACGAGACGTTTCGGGACTGTCTGCAGACGCTGTTCCATCCACTGACTGAACTCACGGCTTGACATCTCACGACCACGTTCATCGAGCAAGACCAGGACATCGCCTGCCTGCAACCGGTCGAACACCTGGTCGGCCTCGCGTTCCTTCTGCTGCTCTTCGCTCAGGGCCTTGGTGTTCTTCAGGTCGGGGATTTCCTCAATCTGGAACGGTATGTAGTGACTCAGACGTTGTGCATATTCCTGAATCAATCCAGGATATACATTGCCTTGCGTACGACCTATGAAGAGAACTTGGATTTTCAATGTAATTTAAGTTTTGATTTTGTCGAAAATCATTATTCATAACGAGCCAGGAACTCACGGATGCGTGGCGCCTCGCCTGCCAGAATCACGGTATCGAAAGTATGGAGCATCGTTTGGCCTGTAGGTGCCATGTTGACTTCACCATCGTGCTGGATGGCCAGGACTGCACACTGGGCAAGTTCACCGATACGGCTGTGCTGCAACGGCTTTTCACAGAAAGGCATGGACGATGTGATGACGAACTGCTGTAGTGTGATGGGCTCACCCAGACGCTGGGCAGTCTTAGAACCGGTGACGGGCTTTTTCGAAAGCGAACCTTCGATGAGGTTGGCAAAGCGCCGGATCTGTGCATCAGTACCTGCCACGGCAATGCGGTCGCCAGGATACAGGCGTTCCTTGCCTCCAGGGATGTTGATGTGCAGACCGCTACGCACAATGCTCACCACATTGACACCAGTGTGCTGACGCAGATTGGCTTCGATCAGCGTCTGCCCACAAAGCGATGAAGAGGCTGGCAGGTCGAAGTCGGAGATATGCAGATCGTAGTTGAGCAGCTCGCGTTCGAACTCGCGCTGCACCACGCGACGCCCCTCACGGGCACGTTCCTGAGCCACTTCGCGTGCCGAAAGGTTGCTGAGGAAGTTCTGTTCTATGCGTGACGAATGAGCCTGAATGCGTTTGCTGAAGAGGCTGAACACCACCACGGCCAAGGCCAAGGCTACCAACACGCCGTATGTAGCGGCAAACAGTTGCGAGATGGTAAAGGCTATGAGCACCATACAGATGATGAGGCGCAACAGATAGCTGATCACGACACCACCACGACGGAAGGATCCGGACTGCCAGATCTGCTTCTCCTCCTCACAACGCAGATGCTTGGTAGCAATCTTATAGACCAACGGAGTGAGCATGGTGAGTGCCACAGCCAAACTGGCAGCACGGCCCACCCACTCGTAACTGGCAGGCAGGAACTGATTGACAAAATCGACCAGCAACGGACTGAGCAGGCTGAAATAGAGGCTGAGCAGGAAGATGCAGGTGACCGAATAGAGGGTCAGGGAGAGACCGACCTTCTTGAGGAAACGCTGCCATACAGACTCCTGCCCCACGGTGTTGCGACTGCGCGAATAATCGAGCAGCAGGAGCTTGAAACGACGTGGCAGGATGCGGTCGAGCTGCTCGTAGGCAGGTGCAGAGAGCTTGATGACGTAGGGCGTCAGGAAGGTGGTGATGACCGAAACAGCCACGATGACCGGGTAGAGATAAGGCTCGGTGATGCCCTTCTCACTACCGAAGTTGGCAATAATGAAGGCAAACTCACCTACCTGTGTGAGTGCGAAGGCCGACTGCATGGCAGTCTTGAGGGGCTGGCCCGAGAGAACTACGCCCAGCGAGGCAAAAACGATCTGACCCAGGATCACGGTGAGAGTAATGAGGGTGATTGGGAGCCAATACTCCAGGAGCAAGGCAGGATCGATCATCATGCCGACCGACACGAAGAAGACGGCTCCAAACATGTTCTTGACAGGCGAGATCAGATGCTCGATGTGTTCGGCTTCGATGGTCTCAGCCAGGATGGAACCCATCACGAAGGCTCCGAGCGCTGCGCTGAAACCTGCCCCTTCGGCCAACAGCACCATGCCCAGACAGAGGCCGAGGGCCACAATGGTCATGGTCTCGTCGTTGAGATGCTGTTTACACTTCTTGAGGAGTGTGGGAATGAGCATGATGCCTGCTACGAACCAGAAGAGCAGATAGGCCACCAGTTTCACAACCTGCCAGAGCATCTCCTGGCCATCGAAGGTGTTCTTGACGGCAATGGAGGCCAGCAACACCATGAGAACCACGGCAAAGAGATCCTCAACCACAAGGATGCCGAAGCAGATGCCCGCGAACTTCTGCTGACGCAAGCCCAGATCGTCCAAAGCCTTGAAGACAATGGTGGTGCTCGACATGCAGAGCATACCACCCAGGAACAGGGAGTTCATCTCGTTCCACCCCATGGCGCGGCCCAACAGGAAGCCCGTGGTCATCATGCCTATGACGATGGTGAGGCAACCGATGACAGCTGTCGAGCCCATCTGCACAAGTTTCTTGAACGAGAATTCCAGGCCAAGCGAGAACAACAGGAAGATGACACCCACCTGTCCCCAAGTCTCGACCGACTCGGCCTCGTGCACCCAGCTTGAACCACAAACATAGGGTCCGACCAGAAGGCCAGCAACAATATATCCCAAGACAACAGGTTGCTTGAGGAACTTGCAGGCCAATGACGTGACGCCTGCGGTGAGCATGATGATGCCAAGATCGTGAATCATGATTGGGAAGGGTTTTAAAAGAGTAGTGAAAGGGGAGTGAAAGGGGGGGTTAAAAGAGTAGTGAAAGGGGAGTGAAAGAGTAGTGAAAGGGGAGTGAAAGGGACGAATGTACCAGTGGTTAAATAGAGGCTAGAGGGTGGTTAAATAGTGGCTAAAGGTTGACTAAATAGTAGCTAAAGGGTGACTAAATAGTGGCTAAAAGTTGACTAAATAGTGGCTAAATAGTACTAATCTTTTATGCCTGCATTATTCCTGATACCCTCGACATAAGCATTCAAGTACCAACTGGCACCAGAAGCTTTGTATTCTAGTGTTTGGAAGTCTTCGTCAGTTATATAATGAAGGTCGTGTGCCAACAAGATATAATATCTGCATTCATCAAGACTTCCTTGCGCTGTATTCATGAATCGCAATTTATCTGCCTTACCCATCTTTCGATGGCCCTCGGCTATATTTGCAGCTACAGACACAGCAGCACGGGTGAACTGGGACCAGAGACCATGACGTTCATATTCAGGGAACTTCTTAGTCTTGTCATATACATCAATCACAAAGTCATGTGCTTTTTGCCAAGCTATGATATTCGTATAATTGTTAGCAGCCATATTTTTGACAATGAATTATTCACAGAAGGTTAGCTTCCGGCACATTCGTCCCTTTCACTACCCTTTCACTACCCTTTCACTCCCCTTTCACTACCCTTTCACTACCCTTTCACTACCTTTTCACTCCCCTTTCACTACCCTTAACCAAACACCTTTGGCCTCGCTACCTTCTCATCGAGCAACGCAAAGTCGAGCACCTCGTGCAGGTCGCGAACGTAATGGAACTGAAGGCCACGGGTGTAGAGTTCGTTAATCTCATCGACATCCTTCTTATTGTCGATGCAGAGCACCAGATCGGTGATGCCTGCACGCTTGGCTGCCAGGATCTTCTCCTTGACGCCACCGATGGGGATGACTTTGCCACGCAGGGTGATTTCGCCCGTCATGGCAATGCGGGCACGAACACGACGCTGAGTGAAGGTGCTGACCAGCGAGGTCACCATAGTGATGCCTGCCGACGGGCCATCCTTCGGAGTTGCACCTTCGGGACAATGGATGTGGGCGGTATATTTCTCGAAGATCTCAGCAGGGATGCCCAGTTCGTCGGCATTAGCCTTGATCCAGAGCAGAGCCAGCTGAGCCGATTCCTTCATCACATCGCCCAGGTTGCCAGTGAGGGTGAGCCCACCCTTGCCTTTGACGAGGGTCGATTCCACCTCGAGGATGACACCACCCACCGAGGTCCAAGCCAGACCGGTCACCACGCCAGCATAGTCGTTGCCATCATACTTCTCGGGGTTGTAGTCAGGCTTACCGAGGTATTCCTCCAGGTCGCTCACAGCCAGCTTCTGAGGCACAGGCAGGTTGTTGCTCACGTTCCAAGCCACACGACGCATGATCTTGGCCAGCTGCTTGTCCAACAGGCGCACACCACTCTCGCGTGTGTATTGATCCACAATCTGCTCCATGGTCTTCTTAGGTATGGCGAAGGGGAAGTCACCCAAGCCATGCTCCTCCTTCTGATGAGGCAGGAGGTGGCGCTCACCTATCTCGACCTTCTCCTCGACGATGTAGCCCGAGAGGTTGATGATCTCCATACGGTCGCGCAACGGGCCTGCGATGGTCTGCATGGTGTTGGCTGTAGCGATGAAGAGAACCTTCGAGAGGTCGTAATCAACGTCAAGGAAGTTGTCATGGAACGTAGAGTTCTGCTCCGGATCGAGCACCTCAAGCAGAGCCGACGAAGGATCGCCCTTGAAGTCGGATGAAATCTTGTCGATCTCGTCGAGCACGAAAACAGGATTGTCCGTGCCTGCACGCTGTATGCCCGAAATGATGCGACCTGGCAACGCTCCGATGTAGGTGCGACGATGGCCACGGATCTCAGCTTCATCGTGCAGGCCACCGAAGCTCACACGCACATACTCTCGTTTGAGGGCGGTGGCTATGCTCTTGCCCAAACTTGTCTTGCCCACACCCGGAGGGCCCACGAGACAGAGTATCGGAGCCTTCATGTCGCCACGCATCTTGAGCACAGCCAGGTGTTCAAGGATGCGTTCCTTGATCTTGTCGAGACCATAGTGGTCATGATCAAGCACTCGGCGGGCATTCTTGAGGTTGAGATTGTCGCGTGAGGTCTTGCCCCAAGGCAGATCGACGAGTGTCTGCAGATAATTATACTGAGGGAAGTAATCGGGTCCCTGCTCATTCATGCGCTGCAGTTTGTTGACCTCCTTGCGAAACAGCTCCTGAACTTTTTCAGGCCATTGCTTCTGATTGGCTTTGGCCAGAATCTTGTCGATATCCTCCTGACTGCTTTCGCCCAGCTCCTGCTGGATGGTCTGAATCTGCGTGCGCAGAAAGTGCTGGCGCTGCAAGCTGTTAAGCTCGGTCTGCGTCTGGCGATGCAGATTACTCTTCAGACGAGCATACTCCAGCTCACAACTGATGACTGTGGCCAGCTGGAAGGCACGACTGAACATGCTGGATACTTCAAGCAACTGCTGACGCATCACTGTGCTCATATTGAATACTGAGCAGAGGAAGTTGATCAGGTAGTCGTTGTCGGTGATGTTGCTCATGGCGAACTGAGTCTCGCGAGGCAGCGAGCTGTCCGCCATTTCGGTCATCTCCTTGATGTCCTGGCGTATGTTGCTGAGCAAAGCCTTGTGGGTACGGCTGCGCTTGCTGAGCATTTCATCGTCCAGCACCGTGATGTTACCCACCAGCATGGGCTGAACATCCACCAGATTCTCTAACTGGAAACGATGGCGTCCCTGTACAAAGAGGCTGTGCGAACCGTCGGGCAGTTCCACCTCCTTGATTACCTCGGCAATGGTGCCTATGAGGTAGAGGTCGTCCATGAGCGGTTCCTCCTCGTTGTTCTTCTGTGTCAGGACTCCTATGTATTTGTGGTTCTTCTCAGCCCACTTCACGGTATGCAAAGACTTGTCTCTACCCACCGAGATAGGCATAGTCATGCCTGGAAACAGCACAAACTGGCGCACAGCCAGAATGGGCATGTGCTCAGGGTCGAACTTGTTCTCATCGACTGAGATGTCCATACCCGCATCGCCAAACAAGGGCATAATGGTTGTGCCCTCGACGCGATGATCTCTTGTTTCTTCGTTTTCTGTATTTTCGAATTCTATCATGTTCTGTTCGTTCTCTATTTTCGTGCGCAAATATAATATTTTAAAATGTCATATCCAAAAGAAAAGGCCCCGAATTCACTTTCGGAGCCCAAAACTGTGGGTTAGCGAGCCAATATGCTAACACCCGTGAACAATACTGAGGCACAAAAACCAACATTTCTTCGGTTACAAACCCGTTTCAACCCGTCGAAACCGCAGATGGTGACACAAGACAGCAAGTGTCAACGTCTGCTATCTGCAGAGGGAGCAAAACATGCAGAAAATGCCCCACTTGTGGACGCACAAAGCTGTCAACGCATATACGCTGGCAGCTTTGTTTCAAGTTATTGCTTTACCGTAGTCAGCAAGCAACGATCTGTCAATCTTCAGAGCTTGTCAGAACCTGATGCCAAAGGCGATGTAATGATTCCGATAGGTCGTCTTCACATCGCCCACCTTCTGGAAACTGGTGATGTCAGCATAACGACGATAACCGAGCGAATAGCGGCTGAACTCGACTCCTAAGCCAAAGTTCCAACCCCATTGGAAACGACGTGCACCATCGTCGAAGGCTGAACGCTTATCTCCGTCGTAATAGTTTGCTGCCAGCATGTTAATCTTGGCATCCATGCCGACTGACGGGACCAAAGCTGCTTCGTCGTTCAGACGAATCTTATAGACGACATCGAACGGTATGATGGCGCTAAGCATACGCGTGGAGACATCGTCTTGATCGTACATCCCGGTTTCGTTCCAGTAGTCGATCTCTTCCGACCGGCTCACGTAACTGACCTCGAGACCAGTCTCAAGGAAGAGCGGTGAGTGATCTTTCATAATGTTCGTGCCAGTTACATACGCGATTCCCAAGCCGAAGAGCGAATGATGGCTCGAAGCATTGGCTCCATGAGCAGAGTAATGCTCCTGTGAGAGCATTGGCATGACGTCAAGGCGCGAGTAGTTGTCGTTTAGCGAACTCACGCTCTGGGCCGAAGCCGAGAGCGTGAGCAGGGTAAGAAGCGCCGTTGCTATGATTCGGGATCTATGCATGCGATACTTCAATGGATATATGGAATTTGGGGGAATATCACCACCAAAATCATCAAAACGTTGAATTTACTTGTTGAGATACTCGTGCATGTTGGCAGCTGCACGACGGCCATCGCCCATGGCAAGGATCACGGTAGCGCCACCACGCACGATGTCGCCGCCTGCGAAGACGTCAGCAACAGCCGACTGCATGGTCTCCTCACCTACTACGATGGTGCCCTTGCGACTGATCTCCAAGCCCTTGAAGGCCGAAGGGATGATTGGGTTAGGCGAAACGCCAATGGCTACGATTACCAGGTCGGCAGGGATGGTCTCGGTCTTGCCCTCAACTGGCACAGGGCTGCGACGACCTGAGGCATCAGGCTCGCCAAGCTCCATGACCTGAAGCACGGCCTCCTTCACACGGCCATTCTCATCGGCAACGTACTCAATTGGATTGTGGAGCACATGGAAGTCGATGCCCTCCTCCATAGCGTGATGAACCTCTTCGGCACGAGCTGGAAGCTCATCAAGGCCACGACGGTAAACGAGGGTCACGGTCTCAGCACCCATACGCTTGGCGGTACGAGCAGAGTCCATGGCAGTATTGCCACCACCGCACACCACGACGTTCTTGCCCTTGAGCACAGGGGTATCGAAGCCCTGCCCACGACCTGCACCCATCAGGTTGATGCGGGTGAGGTACTCGTTCGAAGACATCACACCGATGGCATTCTCGCCTGGAATGTTCATGAAGCGAGGCAGACCTGCACCTGAGCCAACGAAAATGCCGTCGAAGCCCATCTCATGCAACTGGTCGTAGCTGATGGTCTTGCCCACGATGACATCTGGCACAAAGTTCACGCCCATGGCACGGAGGGTATTAATTTCAGCCTCGACCACATTGTTTGGCAAACGGAACTCAGGGATGCCGTACTTCAGCACACCACCAATCTCGTGGAGAGCCTCGAAGACGGTCACATCATAGCCGAACTTAGCCATGTCGGCTGCGAAGGCAAGGCCTGAAGGGCCTGAACCTACGACGCACACCTTCTTACCGTTCTTAGGAGCGCACTCAGGAGCCTGCATGTTGCCGCTCTCGCGCTCATAGTCAGCTGCAAAGCGCTCCAGGTAACCGATGGCCACAGCCTTCTGCTTCATCTTGAGCTTGATGCACTGGCCTTCACATTGCTTCTCTTGTGGGCAGACACGACCACACACAGCTGGCAGCGAAGAGGTCTTCTTAATGGTCTTGATGGCCTCGTCGAACTCCTCCTTCTCGATGTGCTTGATGAAGGTAGGGATGTTGATGCCTACAGGACAGCCCTTCATACATGATGGGTCTGGGCAGTCGAGGCAACGCTTGGCCTCGCAGATAGCCTGCTCTTTGGTGAGACCCTGCTGCACCTCCTCGGTGAAGGTGGTTACACGGTATTCTGGTGTCAGCTCTGGCATCTTGACGCGCTCGATGGCGCCACGATCCTTAGCCGAAATTGACTTGCGAAGCTCCTCACGCCATGGCTCGTTGCGAAGAGCCTTAATTTCTTCAAGTGTCATTAGGATTTGCTGAATTTATAGTTTAACGATTGGAGTTACTTATTTATTGAGCAAAGCATTCATAGCTTCTGTTTCCTCAGCTTTATATGCTCTCATTCTCATCATCATTTCGTCGAAGTTTACCTCATGAGCATCGAACTCTGGACCATCGACGCATACGAACTTGGTCTTGCCTCCCACAGTCACACGGCAGGCGCCACACATACCCGTGCCATCGACCATAATGGTGTTGAGTGATACGACGGTAGAGACATTGTATTTCTTGGTAAGCAACGAGACGAACTTCATCATGATGGTTGGACCGATGCAGACACACTTGTCAACATGCTCACGATTGATGACTTCCTCTACACCGAGGGTAATGACACCCTGCTTGCCGTAAGAGCCATCGTCGGTCATGATGATTACCTCATCGGAGTTAGCACGCATCTCGTCCTCGAGGATAATCAGATCCTTGGTACGGGCAGCAAGAACGACGATCACCTTGTTTCCTGCTTCGTGCATTGCCTTAACAATAGGAAGCAATGGAGCAACACCAACACCACCGCCACAGCAGATAACGGTACCAAACTTCTCAATCTCTGTAGCATGGCCGAGAGGACCCACTACATCGAAAATCTCGTCACCGGCATTGAGGTTGATGATACGGGTGGAGCTGGCACCAACGGCCTGTACGACGAGTTTGATTGTGCCCCTATCAATGTCGGCATCAGCAATGGTGAGCGGAATGCGTTCGCCCTTCTCGTCCAGACGAACGATTACGAAGTGTCCGGCCTTACGGCTCTTAGCGATCAGTGGAGCCTCGACCTCAAGGCAGGCTACCTTCTCGCTGAACATTTTTTTGCTTACAATCTTGAACATAAAATATATTTTGGATAGTTATAACCTTAAATGAACAATAAAAAATGTGAAATAGTTGTCAAATTGGGTGCAAAGATATCTATTTTCGTTGAAAACACCAAAAGTTTTTGCAAAAAAATAGCATTCTGACGAAAAAATTCGTATCTTTGCAGCCATTAACTAATAAATATTTAATTTATCTACCAAAAAGATGAAGAAGACAGCACTCATTTTCACTGGCGTACTCCTACTGCTCCTCGCTGCGACCTTGTGGGCTGCCACCAAGGTTCTCGACATTGCTGTGCACCCCGAAGATAATCACACACGCGATTATGAATATTGGTTCGAGCGCGTATACAATAAATATCCAGAACTCGAACAATGGTACGATTCGCTGTCAAGCCACCAGCTGATGCGTGACACATTCCTTCTGGCCAATGATGGTCTCAAGCGTCATGCCATCATCCTGCAGCATGACTCGCTGGCCACTGGTGCCACCGTTGTTGTTCATGGTTATAAGGACGATTGCATCGACATGATGCGCTACTATTATCTGCACTATGAGGTGCTGCATCGCAACGTCATCGTACCCGAACTCCAGGCTCATGGTCGCAGCGAGGGCGAAGACGTCCGGTTCGGCTGGCTCGACCGTCTGGATTGCAGCCAAATCTGGCTCCCCATGGCTCATGAACTTTGGCCAGGACTCGACATCGTGCAGCACGGGCTTTCGATGGGCGGTGCCACCACCATGATGACTTCAGGCGAGGAGTTTGCCGACACGTTGCGCGTCAGGGGCTTCATCGACGACTGCGGATACTCCGACACCTACTCACTCTTCACTTACCAGCTTCGCCAGGAGTACAACCTGCCTGCGTTCCCTATTCTCAACGCAGCCGACTGGATTTGCTCATTGCGCTACGGCTGGCGCCCATCTGAGGCTTCGGCCCTCACACAGCTGGCCAAGTGCGAATTGCCAGTGCTCTTCATTCATGGCGATGCTGATGACTATGTGCCAACCGAGATGGTCTATCGTTGTTACGAGGCTAAGCAGCAGGGCTACCGCGAACTGTGGGTCGTACCCGGTGCCGCCCATGCTGCCAGCATACATAAATACTGGGATGATTACTGCCAGCATGTGCGTACATTCATCGACAATCATTGTTCTCAATAGCCTCCACACGATTATCCCCTGCCGTATACCAACCTTAACAATCACAACGATCCTATGCGCAAGTACATTACCCTGATTCTATTCTGTTTCATCGTCACGATGACCTTTGCACAGCAGCGGCCCAAGGTGGCTGTGGTGCTGGCAGGTGGTGGTGCCAAGGGCATTGCTCACATCACAGCTCTCAAGACCATTGAGGAGGCCGGTATCCCCATCGATATGGTTGTGGGTACTTCGATGGGCTCAATCATCGGAGGAATGTACTGCATGGGCTATTCGCCCGACTCTATGTACACCATCTGTGGTGATAACGACTGGGTGCAGCTCATCATGGACAATCCTGACTATGGTGACAACAGCCTCACAGCCAAGAAGGAGAATGAGAAATACCTGCTGCGCATGTCGATCGACCAGGAACGTCGCTCCTCCGACGTTGGCCGTGGTGGAGTCATAGCCGGACGCAATGTGATGCGTTTCTTCCACGACATCATGCATGGTCTGCCCGACTCGCTCGACTTCAACGACCTGCCCATCCCCTTTGCCTGCGTAGCCACCAATGCTGTGACGGGCGAGATGAAGGTATTCCACAGCGGCAACATGCCACGCTGCATCCGCGCCTCGATGGCCATACCATCGGTGTTCACGCCCATCAAGATCGACGGCGAGGTCTATATTGACGGCTTTGTGGTCGATAACTTTCCCGTCGATGTGGCGCGACAGATGGGTGCCGACATCGTGATTGGCGTAGATCTGGTCACCCCTACGACTGACAATGCTCTGACCAACTCGGCCGTCGATATTCTGTTGCATTGTATCGATCTGGTCAGCATGGAACGCTATCGCAAAAACATCGCTTCGTGCGACATCTACATGCCCATCGACGTCACGGGTTACTCTGCGGCTTCGTTCACCACACAAGCCATCGACACCCTGCTTCAACGTGGCGAAGACTATTCACAACTGAAAATCCATGAGCTCGACAGCCTGCGAGAAAAGCTCAATCTCGTTGCTCCTCCCCTTCGAACTCGAATCGGCGAATACAGTTTCGCTACCATCATTGATCATCACGACGAACACAAGTTCCAGCATCACATCCCGACGCTGGCTACAACCATTCGACACAGTTACCGCAACGCTGTCATCAACTTGGGTGGCCGTTTCGACAATCAGGAATATGCAGCCCTCCAGTTAGGTCTGCTCATCGACTTCAACCATCGTCACAACACACTTCTGAACATTAAGGGACGTCTGGGTCAGCGCATGGGATTCATGGCCGACCTCACCACTCGTACCATCGGCACACAGCGAATGGGTTTTCGGTACAGCTTCAAACACCGCGAACTCAACTATTACCAACAGGGCGAGAAGGTGGCACAGGTCACCAGCAACCTGCACGACTTACAGCTCTACTTCTCACAGGTATGGCACAGCGTACAGTACCGCTTCGGTGCCAAATATCAGATACACCATTATCAAGACGTGCTCACAAGCCCTATTTTGGATTTCAAACCCGAAATAGGATGGAATCGCTACTGGATGTACTTCCTGGAGAGCGAATACAACTCGCTCGACCAACAGTACTTCCCAAACAACGGACAGCAGCTGCTGTTCAGTTTCAACCTGTTGAGCGACGAGGATCTTTTTGACTACGAGGGACACACTCCCTTCCCCATCCTTCGCTTGGGTTATCAATCGGTATTCAGCCTCTCCGACCGCTTCACCGTCATCCCTCACATTCTGGCACGTGCCATACTGTCGGGCGACGCCACCTGCCCTTGGCCTATGACTACGGTTGTGGGCGGATTCAGCCCCCGACTGCAAATCTCGCACCAGCTCACCATGGCTGGTATGCCCTACATGGAGGTCATTCCTACAGCCGGCGTAGGCATAGCAGGCATCTCTGCCCGCCATCGCATCTTCCACAACCACTACATCCATGCACGGGCCGACGTGGCCACTATGACCAATAAGTTACGCCTTGTGCTCGACTCCGAATCGCTCACTTGGGGTGTGCAGGCCGGCTATCACGTCAAGACACCAATGGGGCCTGTCAACGTCGATTTCCATTGGAACGACCACACCCAGAGCTTCGCCGTATCGTTCAACGCTGGTTATTATTTCTAATTTCCAAGTGATCGACTCCTGACCTTGCACCAAAAGGGGAACTTTGTGTGAAACCATGTCGCTGCATACTAAGGACAGAAGCAACACACTTCCACACATTGCAAAACACGTCATACGTGCAATAAATTCACCTCTGCACGCATTTTTCGGTCCAAAAATTTGGAATTACCATTTTTTATTCCTATCTTTGCGGCCAGTTTGATGGTTCGATAGCTCAGCTGGATAGAGCAACTGCCTTCTAAGCAGTCGGTCCGGGGTTCGAATCCCCGTCGAATCACTCGGTAGTAAATGATAAAAAATCATAAAATATCATTATGCTACACAACTCCATATAAATCAACCGCTAAAGGTTGTATATGCGATAAACTGCAAAAACTTGGTACTCCTTGTTTTTGCAGTTTTTTCGTATTTTTGTGTTCGATTTTGTGTTCCGTTTTGTTGCAATTTAATTTTTACAAGACAAGTTTCCTTGGATGCTTCACTTTTTCTTCTTAACTTTGTACTAGCAAACCCGACAATTTGTTTGTACAAAAGATATTAAAAATTTGGTAACGATATACTTAGTGGCACTAACTCTGAGTTTTTGCATTTAAATACAAAATGACGCACAAAACTGCATTTAAATACAAAATCGTTATTGAATAAAAAAACGTTCTTTGACATTTTTGAAACTTTTTACCTTCATCATACTATTTATATGATGTAGGGACTGTAAAATACCCCTTCTGATTATTAAAGATGAAATACATGCAGAAAGTACAAAGTGCTGCTGAATGCGTAGCACAAGAATATGACGTAATATATTACGTTGAAGGTGTTGGAATAACAATGAAGTTAGCACCAACAACTAGTCCATTAACCAAATGGTACTATGATGATGGGTCAACATTTGAGAAAGATGTTGTTGGCGAATTAGATGGTAATACAGCACACATTGGTGATGGGACTCATAATACATTGTCCGAGTAATCTGGACATGACAACAAATGACATAAACTCGTCGCTAAAAAGACCAAGTTTTTTTTTACACATTACTTATTTTGCTCTTGTAGGAAATACTCTGACTATCATAGTTCCCCAAACCCACCCTCATTCGTCAGTTGATGCTAAGGTAGTGAAAGTGCGATGTAATGATGCAGATGTGACTATGCTGGGCATAAATGTGCTGGGATTCCCCGATACACGTGCCCCGTGCGTGTCTTAATCTGTGCGGTTCATTCTCAACCGCGAGAGATCGCATCCACCCTGACGGACTACACGCTATGATGTCAGTTTTCGATGAGTTCGGTTATCCAGTTGCTTTCTTGGATGCGCTCGTCGAGCAGACGGAGTTCCTTGCTCATGGCATCCACTTTCTTCTGTAGTTCGGCAACAGGCACTGTGTTCTTTATCTTGATTTCAGATCGTGTGGCACGACCCGCAAGATTTCCGGCTTCGTCAAGGAAGCTGCGCATGGTTGTCACTTTCTGCTGCAAGGCATCACGACGGGACAGTTTGGCGGTCAAAGGCTCTCCATCAACGATGGTTGAAGCGTTTGTGAGATTGATCTTTGTTACAAGTTCCTCCAAACGTGCAATGCAGGTGTCGAGTTCCAGAAGCAAGGATTCAGGATTCTCCGAAGGAACATCTCCTTCCTGTACTCGTGCATTGTTACGTAATCTGCTATTGAGTGACGCGAGACGTTTCTGAATATCAGAACGCTCGGATAATGCGGTGGCTAATTTCATATATATATATATTGTTAATGTTTACACATCCTAGTATGAGCTGCTGAAAACAGTTATTTCAGCGAAACTAATTTTGTCAATGGAATACCGATGCCTTTTTGGCAGTTTCGGTGATTCCTCCCTGTCCAGAGATTACCTGCAGACCCCACCAGGTAAGAGTTTTCCAGTCACTCGGCTCAACCAGATCAAGCCATTGGTTTTCTTTGTTGTTGCCTGTCCATGACCATGGCATGTAGCCATACTCCAATTCATTACTAGTATTCAGAATAGCCATGTGGTCAATCCTGCAGCCCAGGTTGTTGATGCCTTTGCGGTAGTTGTAACCGAACTCACCAACAATAAGAGGCAGGTTCTTCTGGTAACATAGAGTCAGCTGCTCCTTGATTCTTTTTGCCTTGTTCCAGCTGCCGTACATGTGAATGGAGAAAAGAATGTTATGCAGAGGATCATGGTCAATTAGCTGCTGACCACACTCAACAATCGGATCCATGTTTTGACCCCAACCTGGGGCATCGATGACAAGAGTTGTTGAGTAACCAGCATTTCTCATGATGTTAATACACTCAGCATACGAATCCATCCAGTATTTGGCTTTCGTCTTGTGAGCACCCCATTCGTTGGCAATGTTAAGAAGCAGGAACCTTTCGTATTTCTGAAGCATCTTAGCTCGATCTGGCTCAGCATACCAGCTGGCCATCTCAGCAAGACGCTCTCCAGAGGTATTACCCGTAACGTCATGCAGTTCCACCATAGGGATCATTTCCAGTTCGATGCAACGTTTGATGATACGTTCGAGATCAGAATCCTTGCCCTTAGTATTCCAGACGATGCGTATCGTATTGCATCCCACTGCCTGTATATCATCAAGTGCAAGATATGCTTTCTCGCCAAACCACGCATGAGGATTGTTCATGCCTCGGATCAAGAATACCTGACCTTCAGCATCAATGAGCTTACACTTATCGGTCGTAAACACTCCTTTACTCTGAGCCCACACTGCCATGCTGGTCAGAATAAGAAGAAACAGTAATACCTTTCTCATTGTAGTAATCGTTACTTATTTCGTGTATTCAATAATCTGACTTGGTGTTTCTACGAATATCTGAGCTCCCTGTTCTCTCAGGAAATCCTGATCTCTGAATCCCCAAAGGACTGAGATACATGGAAGACCAGAATTCCTGGCCGTAGCAAGATCTACCTCTGAATCACCGATATAGACAGCATTCTGCTTGTCAATACCCATCTCCTCAAAAGCCTTATTGACCATATCTGCCGCAGGTTTCCTTGCCATCTCTGGACGTTCACCAATGGCCACCTCTATATAATCCTTCAGGCAGATGGTATCTTCCTTCCCTACCGTTCTGACCTGAGACTCGAACAGTTCTGTCACTCCCGACTGTAGCTTGTTACTTACCACAGCCATTCGGATGCCTCGTGACGTCAACTCTTTCAGTGTCTCGGCAATACCTTCATAGAGTCCTGTCTGATCCTGACAATGCACGATATAGTGACTCTTGAAGTCTGCGAAGATCTCCTCGAACGCAGGATTCTCCAGTCCATCTGGCACAGACAGTTCCACCAGTCGCTTCACTCCATTGCCCACAAAGCTACGAATCTCCTGATAAGTACGCTCTGGCATCCCATGCTTCTCTAAAGCATAGTTGACTGAACACATCAAATCCTGTAGTGTATCCATCAGCGTGCCGTCAAGATCCCAGATTATAGTTTTGAATGCCATATCTTTATCGTTCATCGTTGTTCTCAGGGCAGACGCATCTATTAATTGCTGGTGAATTGCGATCAGTTTGGGAACGGCAGTGAGTCCTATTTTGCAAACTGGAGATTACTTGACGTGAAAAACTCTATTTTTCCGTCAAGCGTGGGTCCAGAAGACGGGAGGACACTTTTACCCTGAACAAACCCATTCGCGCCACAATCCG
>JAZQQU010000019.1:0-37687 GCA_045629225.1 Bacteroidales bacterium
CCCATACCCCTTAACCCATACCCCTTAACCCTTCAAAAGCACGTAATCCGGGACACGGATGAAGCGCGGTACGGGACAAACATTGATTTCAGCCCGAAAAAGCAGTAACTTTGCACCGTGATTTTGAAAAGCTCTGCTTAAGCCCTGCAGCCGTCATTACTTAAGACGCAGGCCGGTCAAAAGTTATGACCAATGCTCGGCATAAGTTAAGACAAAAAATAGGACAAGGTGCGCGGGTTCCATAACCCATAACCCATAACCCCTAACCCATAACCCCTAACCCCTAACCTATAACCCTTCAAAATCACAGCAGTGTATTTAATCTTTTCTTACTGCTATGATCAACTATTCTATCGTGATGCGTAGCGTTAACGCAAACCTCTTTGAGATCAATCAGGCAAAGTCACGCATCAAGGCAGCACAGGCTGCTGGAGAGACTCCCAATTCCGATGATGTGGCCCTCGTGGCTACCGAGAAGCAGAACGCGTATGCCATCGCCCAGTACGCTGACGTGATGACCATCGAGAAGTTCGCCAAGCACATCTCCACCCACGGCTGCGTCTATTCGCGTGCCGACATCAGCGCCATCCTCTACATGGCTGTGGACTGCATGCGCGAGCAGCTCCTCGAGGGCAAGAAGATCCGCCTGGGCGATCTGGGTGACTTCAGTGTGTCGCTCCAGTCGAAGGGCGCTGAGACTGCCGACAAGTTCTCGGCCCAGAACATCACTGGCGTGAACGTGGTGTGGGACTGCGGCCCTGAGTTCAAGAACCTCCTCTTCGATGCCGAGTTCAACCTCGTGGCCTCACGTTCGGCACAGGCCGCTGTACTCAAGGCTATCAAGGCCGGCAGCAACATCGTGGACCTCACCAATCCTGCTGGTAATGGTGATGGTGACGACAACCCTGGCGGCGGTGGTGATGGCACTGGTGGCGGTAGCACACCTGGCGGTGATGGCACTGGTGGCGGTGGCGGAACCTCTGGCAGCGGCGGTGATCAGACCGTGGTTGTAAACCCGAGTGGTGACGAGGACGATCCTTACGCATAAATCGGAGGGCTGAGGCGTGTTCTATCTCACCCTGTTGGTCAGCATCGCGCTCATTGTCGGCGGCTTCTTTGTCCCGCCACTGGGAATCATTGACGGCAGCGTCCTGACTGCCGTGGGCGAGTTACTGATGTTCGCGGTCATCGCCCAGGTTCCCAAGATACTCGATGCTGTACGCCACGGCAAAACAATCAAGGTCTCGAAGGGTGACTTCGGCGTAGAGGTCACGGGCGAGACTACCAACGAATGATTTTGACTCTCTTTACTTTCAGCTTGGCCTTATGGTGATGAACCATAGGGCTGCGCTGTTTATCCGATACAATGAGCGAGATAATAACCAATACTTTCTTTGAACTAATCCGTGTCGCCATAGGCACGCAAGAGAACCTCTCTCGAATGCCGAAGGCTGACGAGTGGGGCGAACTATATAAGAT
Organism: Bacteroidales bacterium; assembly: GCA_045629225.1. Taxonomy (GTDB): domain Bacteria; phylum Bacteroidota; class Bacteroidia; order Bacteroidales; family UBA3663; genus Liminaster. Next base: position 1,480 of record JAZQQU010000019.1, read on the forward strand.
GGCTAAAAAGCAGTCGCTGGTAGGCATCTGCTTTGTCGCTTTGCAGCGGCTTGGAGCTAATGCAGATGATGGCTTTGACAGAATCGGCATGAGCGAGATGCTGTATCTAACTTGGATGGGCATGGCTGCCAAGATCCAGCAGAAGAACGAGGTGGTGAACCGGCAGTGTGTCGAACTGCAGGCGAGGCTCGCTGCGGAGGGGATGGCTTCGAGAGTCCTGAAAGGACAGGGTGTGGGTCAGCTTTATGCTGAGCATCTTAGCGGTCTTCGTCAGAGTGGCGACATTGATCTGTGGGTGATTGCACCTAAAGAGAAGGTGGTGGAATGGGCTCAGCAGTTTGGATTGACTGATGAGCCTGGATATCTGCATGTTGGGGTTCGTTGCTTTGAAGATACAGAAGTCGAACTGCATTATCGCACCACCTATATGAGATCGCTGAGGCACAACAAGCGGTTGCAGGAGTTCTGTGTGGCACAAATGAGTGATTATCGGGTGAGGGATAACATCGTAGTTCCTTCATGGGAGTTTGATGTGGTGTATCAGTTGAGCCACATTTACAGGCATCTGTTTGGGTTGGGTGTTGGCCTTAGGCAACTCATGGACTATTACTGGACCCTCTCTAGCTCTCCTACTTCGACAGGCTCAGCACAACGCTTAAAGGGCGAGAACTTTGATTTGCAGAATACACTCAAGTATCTGGGGCTTTATGACTTTGCCGGTGCTGTGATGTATGTGATGCGTGAAGTGTTCGGCATGGATGAGAAGTATATGATCTGTGCGGTGGATGAGCAGAGGGGAAGGATGCTGCTGAGGCAGGTGATGCAGACGGGTAACTTCGGCATGATGGATAAGGTGCAGAAGGAAGCTAGAAGTACGACTGCGGGCAGTGTAAAGTATAAGTTGAGTCAGTGGTGGGAGTTGCTGAAGTTCTACCCTGAGGAGACGCTGAGTGCTCCGTTGTGGGCGCTTGTGAGGAAGATAAGCAATTAACGAACGATATAAATAGAAAAAAACGAAATGATATGACTAAGAAAGGCAAATTGTTCATCGTGGTGAACGTGGATTGGTTCTTCCTGAGCCACAGGAAGGATATTGCCCTGAGGGCCCAGGAAGCCGGATGGGATGTGACCATCGTGACTGCGGACACGGGTAAGCTGAAGGACATCGAGGCGATCGGGCTGAAGGTGCTGAACCTGCCGATGAGTCGCAGTGGCATGAACATCGTGGAGGAACTGAAGACGCTGAACTGGCTGCGGAAACTATACAAGCGCGAGCGTCCGGATGTGGTGCATCATGTGGGCATGAAGACCATCCTGTGGGGCACGCTGGCTGCGAAGTTTAGCGGTGTGAGGGGCGTGGTGAACGCTATCAGTGGCCTGGGTGGCTTCTTCGCTGAGGACAACAAGGGGCTGATGGCAAAGCTTATGCCTATGGTCTTGAGGTTTAGCCATAGTGGTTTCAGAAAGGTTCAGAAAGGTTCAAATGGGTACAAGGATCAGCTCCTTTGCATCTTCCAGAACGATGATGACTGGGGGCTGTATGTGAAGCACGGTATCATCAGGCATGAACAGGGAAGGTTCATAAAGGGATCGGGTGTCGACCTCAATCAGTTTAACTATACTCCTGAACCAGAAGATGGTACGGTCAATGTGATCCTGACTGCCCGAATGATTGTGGAGAAGGGAATCTATCTGCTGACAGAGGCCGCTGAACGCCTCCGTCCGAAATATGAAGGTAAGGTAGAGTTCTGGCTGGTGGGCATGATAGATGACCATCCGGGAGCTCCAACGAAAGAGGAACTGGAGTCGCATTGCGATGATAAGTACATCCAGTGGCTGGGATATCGCACGGATGTGAAGGAACTGCTGATGAAGAGCCACATCATGGCTTTCCCTTCGTACTACATGGAGGGCTTGCCTAAGTCTCTGATTGAGGCTGATGCCATAGGTCGCCCGATTATCACCACCAACTCGGTCGGCTGTAAGGAGACTGTCGTGGATGGTGAGAACGGCTTCCTGATTGCTCCTAAGGATTTAGATGCATTGACTGAAAAGCTTGATCTGCTACTTAGTGATGCAGCTTTGCGTCAGAAGATGGGTAGAGCTAGTCGTGCATACGCCGAAAAGTTTTTTGATATTGAAGTTGTGATTGAACGACACTTGACAATTTATGACGAATTGGTATAATGAAAAAGATATTGATTACTGGTGCGGGCTCTTACGTGGGTGAGAGTGTGCGTAAATATATGATGCAGCTTAGTGCTGAGAGCTTAAAGCTCAGTGGTGAAGAACTCTATCAGATTGATGCGGTGGATACCATGAACGATGCGTGGAAGGCGGCCCTTCGACCAGCTCAGGGTGAAACTGACTCGCAGTATGATGTGGTGTATCATGTGGCAGGAATTGCGCATGTGAATGCTGACCCGAAGATGGAGGCGTTGTACTACAAGGTGAATCGCGACCTGACGGTGGAGGTGGCTCGGGCTGCGAAGGCGGCTGGCGTGAAGCAGTTTATCTTTATGTCGAGCCAGATTGTGTTTCACGAGAGCCAGAGCCTGCGGTCGGAGGTGCTGACGTGCGAGACGAAGGAGAATCCGAATGGCTTCTATGGCGACTCGAAGCTGCAGGCGGAGAATGGCTTGGTAAAGCTTATAGATGAGAGCTTAGAGCTTAAAGATTTTCAGGATTGGACTTCGGATGGCTCTCTCAACTCTAAGCTAAGTTCTCTCAGCTCTTCAAGAATGAAGATTTGCATCCTGCGTCCTTGCATGATCTATGGTCCGAATGCGAAGGGCAATTTCCCTCGTCTGGCGAAGCTGGGCGCGAAGGTGCCGGTGTTCCCTGCATGGCACAACAAGCGCTCGATGCTGTATATCGACAATCTGGCGGAGTTCGTCAGGCAGTGTGTGGACAGGGAACTGGAGGGCACGTTCTATCCTCAGAACCGTGAGCAGGCCGATACGGTGGAGATCATCCGCTTCTTCGCCAAGGCTGCGGGTCACAAGGTGTGGATCACGAAGCTGCTGAATCCGTTCGTATGGCTCGGTTCGTTCGTGCTGCAGCCTATCAACAAGATGTTCGCAACGTACTACTATGATCCGGAGATGTCGAAGTACGACTTCGAGTATCAGCTGGTGAGCTTCGAAGAGAGCCTGAAGAGGGTGGCGGGGAGTTTGGGGAAGTAGGTGAAGGTTTGCGCGAAAAATGCGATTTTATCTTTGCAAATAGGTTTAAAATATCCAAAATACAATTTAAAATACCAAATATTATGGATTTTATTTGTGCGAATGGGTAAATAACAGTAATTTTGCGGCATAAAATCGGATTGTCACGTCTTAATGAAATGAGTTTATGATACAGGAACTGAAAATAAAGAATTTTCTTTCGTTTAAGGATCAGGTGGAACTGAGCTTTGAGGCTACGAAAGATACCACATTGGAGAACAGTCATATTGTGGAGGTTGCACCTGGTGTGCGTCTGCTGCGTTTTATGATGGTTATGGGTGCCAATGCGAGTGGCAAGAGTAATCTGCTGCTGGCATTGGAGTTTCTAAGAGGTTTCTGGTTTGATCGTAAACAAGAACTCGATGAGACTACTGGCGTACAGCCATTTCTTCTGGATTTATCTACTCCCGGAGAGTGTACAGAGTTGGAGATTAAGTTCTGGCACAAGGGGGTTAAGTATTGGTATTTGCTGAAACTTGACCCGGAGAAGGTGTTTGAAGAGCGCCTTTTCTATTACCGAAGTGTGCAGCCTACTCGCTTGTTTCGCAGGCATCTGGACGAAGAAGGTCATTCGGTGCTTACCATCAATAGTGAGGAGATAAAGATCAGCAAGGCAGCCTTGGAGGAGTTGCAGTTGAAGTGCCTCAGAAACATGTCTTTTTTTGCAGCTCGCAATCAGGTGAACATTTCGTTGCCAATCATTGATGATGCTCGTGACTGGATGAGGGGTGGCATTTTGCCTCTGATTGAGCCTTCGTCTTCGATGTTTGAGTATGCGAAGAGGCGTCTGCATGAGGATGTGGATTTGCGCAGGTATGTTCTGGACTTTGTGCATCAGGCAGACTTTAATATTACTGATGTGAGGAGCAACGAGATTCGCAGTTCGGTGAATGATGAGCTGATGCAGATGATTCTGGACAGCCCTTCTATTCCGAAGGAGGAGAAGGAGAGAGTACGTAGGGAGCGTACTGTCAGCCGCCTGAACATTGAGTTTGAGCACACTGTCAATAATGAGCGTGGAGCTGAACGATATATGATGCCTGATGGTTTGCAGAGTCTTGGAACCAAGAGGACGCTTGGTTTGGAGACGGCTATCTTTGAAGCTTTGCATAGCAATTCGCTTGTAGTAATGGACGAGGTGGATGCTTCGCTTCATCCGGATCTGTTGGAGTTCAGCATCCAGAAGTTCCTGCAGGAGAAGAGTGAGAGTCAGATGCTGGTGACGACCCATTATGACCCTCTGCTTGCGACTATTGACGACCTGATCCGTAAGGATAACGTATGGTTTACTGAGAAGAATGAGGATGGCAGCACAAGCCTGTATTCTTTGACGGAGTTCAAGGGCTTGGGCAAGATGTCGCCTATGAGCATTCGCAATGCTTATCGCCATGGTCAGTTTGGTGCATTGCCTAATATTTGATTTGTGAGAAGTAATGGCTAGAAAGACTGATAAGAAGAAGGAGAAGCGTTTGCCTATACCTGTGCTGATTGGTGCCGGTATTACGGAGCAGTGGTACTTCACCCACCTGAAGGCATTGCGTAGGTTCAAGGTGCAGATACGCCCTCGATTCTTTGGCAATGAGTACATCCACACGTTGGAGAAGAATGTGGAACTGGTGCTGGCAACCGAAGGTCGTGCCATTGTGGTGTTCGATACAGATGTCACCCAATGGGATGAGGGTGAGCGCAACCGTCTGGAGGTGTTCCGCAGAAAGTATACGAAGGATTCTCGTGTGATACTCTGTGAGAGTATGCCATCGATAGAGTACTGGTTTCTATTGCACTATGCTGCCACGAACAAGCATTTTGGCACGTCAAAGTCCGTGATTGCTGAATTGAATAAGTATGTGGCTCAGTTTGACAAGACCGAGCGTTTTCTGGCAAATCCCAAGTGGGTGTGGGATATGTCAGCTGAGGGGCGTCTGGAAGCTGCCATGCAGCGAGCTGAGATCTTTGCACACAAAGGTGAATCGTATACGGATGTGTGGATGGTGATCAAGGGGCTGATGGCGGAAGTAGAGAAAGAAAGATAATATTTATTGCATACAAAGCTATGTGGTCTGACAACGAAACAACACAGGATATGCTTGGCTTTCAGGTCCATGCAGATCTGCTGAAGAATATAATCCTTAACGATAAGATGCTTCCTATTTCTATTGGAGTGTTCGGGAACTGGGGCTCTGGTAAAAGTAGCCTCATGTTGCTGCTTGAAGAAAGCATTGAAAAATGGAAGGAAGAAAATGTAGCTTTTGAAGATAGAGCTCATAAGAAAAACGCTCGTGTATTACAAGTTCGCTTCAATAGTTGGCAATTTGAAGATTATAGTTCTGCAAAGCTAATAATGATTGAGGCTATACTGGAAGCCTTGTCTAATGATATTTCAAGCAGAAAAGCCTTGTTTGAAAAGTGTGACGACTTCCTCGCTAGGATCAATTTCATGAAAGCCGGCGTTTTTATTCTGAAGAAAGCATACGAGAATTTGGTTCCAGACGATATAAAACATTGGTTGCCGACAGAGGAGGAATTAAACAAGATTACAGGCAAGGATGATTATCAAAACCTCATGAACGATGTACAGAAAGGGAATAGCTCAAAATTCGTTGAACAGTTCCGTACAATGTTCGAAGGAATGATTAATGATGCTGACTACAAAGCTGTAATTGTTTATATTGACGACTTAGACCGATGTGCTCCCAAAAGAATTATAGACTGCCTTGAAGCGGTTAAACTATTTGTTAATGTCGATAGAACGGCATTCATTATTGGAGCAGACGAGAGAATCATTGAGTATGCAATTAGCTTGCATTATCCAATAAAACAAGAAAAAGAAGAGATTTCAAGTCCATTCTCTGACTATTTAGAGAAACTTATCCAACTGCCATATAAGTTACCAAAGCTCTCAGATACTGAGCAGGAAACCTACTTGACTTTGCTTTTATGTCAAGAAAAGATGACAGATGTTCAATTCAAAAGCGTTCACCAGAAATACCTTGAATTTAGGAACAGAGACAAATACGCAAAGTTCAACATAGATGATATTAAAAATCTTTGTAAGGGAGAAGAATTGCACTCAGTAGAATATATGTTGCCTATCCTTCCGGTAATGAAACAATTCCTTAACGGTAATCCACGTCAATTGAAACGTTTCCTTAACACAGTGTCTGTTAGGTTAAAACTTGCAGAAATTGCAGGGTTTACTGATATCAAACCAGAGATTCTGGTAAAACTTATGGTACTGGAATATAATAGCCTGCATATCGATCGTTTTGAAGAACTTTATGTAATGCAACGGCAGAATAATGGTGTAATTGATATGACAGATGTGGAGAAACAGGCAAAAGAAAATGGTGAAGTAAATAACCCCGTATGGAAGCAGAAGTGGGATTCTGATTACCTAAAAAGATGGCTTGCATCAGAACCATCACTCTCTAGAGTTGTCTTGAGAGATTATTTCTGGATTTCGAGAGACGCTTTGAAGAATCAGACGCCAATAGCTTCACTGGTAACGTCTAAGGTTCGCATTCTATACCGAAACATTAATGCACTCATGTCAGCAGCTGCCATTAAAAAGAATTTGCCGCAAATTGTCCATGGATTAGAGTCCAATGAGAAAGATATGCTTGTTAGACTTATGAATGAAACAATGATCAATACTCCTACAGATGAAGGTCTATGGCGACTTTTGTGCTGTGCTGAATCTGACTTGATATTGGAGTATAATAGGGATAGGCTCAATGGCTTATTTGAGAACGTACGAATTGGCGAAATTGATCCTCAGTCTCAACTCTTCTTTGAACGCCTGATTAAAAAGGATGATGTATTTAAGGAATATGTAAAATCGCTGAACCTCAGTGAAAGAATGGTTCGTCTTTTAAAATTGAAGTAAAAATGGGAACATCGCAATCTTTTGGGATGAAGTCTTCTCCAAACTGGTCTTCTGCAAAGCGTGCTATAACGAACATTGCGAAGGGTGCAGGAGACAATAATAGGAATAGTGGGACATTTATGACTTCGTTCTCACAAGCCTTGACCGGCAATGTATATAGAGGTGGCGGAGGTGGTAGGCGATCCTCTTTTGGACATGCTGGTGCTAGAACGACAAAGAACTTCGTATCTTTTGTAAATAGTGTACGAGGGGGTGGACTTGCATTTGCATTAGGTCTTGATCAGATGCAACCAGATGAGCGTCCGAGAACCAAGGAGGATTTCATTGACGAAATCATCAAATATGTAGAAGGCGAGAATGATGCAACCATTGATGATGGAGCCGCTGCTTGTGCTTTCAGAAAAGTCTTGCAGGAGATATTGAAAGATTGCGAAACGACAGAAGATATTGAGAATGTGCTCAAGACAGCAGAAGACGACAAAATGGGCTCATGGATCATTACATTTGAAGTCGAATATATTCTCGAGTATGCAGGTGTGATTTTTCAGGATCATATATTCAGCAAAAGCGGTAATCCACAAACTGTTTTGGGGGAAATCAGAAGATGGCTCCGCAGAGAACTGGACAATCGTTTTGCTGATGAGATGCGACAGATAGATTTCTACAGTCCTGAGGGTAAAGCATATTTAGATGAATTGACTTCAAAAATCTTGGACGTATGGCAGTAACAGTAGATGTGATATATAATCCCACGAATGATAGACATGATATAGGTGAATTTGGGTTGTCGTTTACAGATTCACTCGGTCGTGTACATGAGACAAAACTCAAGTTCAACATGGATTCACTATGGGAGTTTTCTCAAGATGTCGAATCCGTGGCATTTGATTTTCTTGTCACTTCGATGGTTGTGTATAATGTTGACAGAGCTATCAATAGATTGCAATATTCAGATGTTGGATGGAGGCGCAATCTTAATGTTGTGGGTATTCCCGTCAGAAACCTGCAAGCAATGAATAATAGTAAACTTCACCTGGAAGCGGCTATTAATTTCTTAACAGGTGATTGCTGGAGCCTTGAGTTTATTCAAGCAGATGTTTACAATTATGCTCCTGATATGGTTCGCAACTATAATAGGAACGAATATGAGAAAGTCGCCTTGTTTTCGGGCGGTTTGGATTCCCTCATTGGATTTGTGGACGAAGCCTACACCTTATCCCCGGACAAGAAGATTCTGCTGATTTCTCACATGGAACTTGGCAAAGAACACAATGATCAGAGTAAGATTTTAGGGTATTGTGCAGAACATAGAATTTACGATGGTAAATATGATCAGCTTCTCCTTAATGCTGGATTGAAGATAGGAAGTTGGAATATTCCAACGAAATCGGAAAGCACATTCCGGTCTCGTTCATTATTATTTTTCGCTGCCGGTATTTATGCGGCCAATAGTATAGGGGAACATGTGAATCTGATTGTTCCAGAGAATGGCACAATCTCCATCAACATACCTTTAGATCCTGGTCGTAGGAGTTCTTGTAGTACACGTACCACACATCCCACGTTCATTAAGAAACTCGAATTAGCACTATCTGAAATGGGTATTAACAATAGGCTTTACAATCCATATAGGTTAAAGAGTAAAGCGGATATGATGCTTGATTGCTTTAGAACTGATGCTAAGAAAGTAATTTTGGAACAACTCTATGATATGTCCTGTTCCTGTGCAAAGAGAGGGCACAACTTCTATTGGGATAAATCAAGCAATGAGATAAAGGATGGCAAGATATCCCATTGTGGTATGTGCTTGCCTTGTATTTATCGCAGAGTTGCACTTGATGTTGTCGGTTTAGATAATACAGGTCGAGTTGGCACCGATGTCTTTAATGGTGACAGGTATGATTTGAATAATAACATGCAGAAAAGCAGCCGAGATTTTCGTGCATTACTGTCTTTCTTGAAATCACGAAATAACCCTGTATACATCAAACAAGAACTCATGCTGAACGGTATTTATGATCGTCAGGAGTTGAACGAGTACCTAGATCTTGCAATCCACTCTTATGAACAAGTGAAAGATTGGATCAGCCAAAAAGGAAGTGTCATTATAAAACGTAAAGCCGGTATTATATGATAATCGATACTCATTGTCACTTTGACATGATGCCATGTCCCGAGGCTTATATTGATAAAGTCGAAAGAGAAGGCAACATATCAATAGGCATGACTAATCTTCCGCGTCATTTCGTTCAGGGTTTCGAAATAGTCAGAAACTATAAACATGTTAGACTTGCTTTGGGTTTTCATCCTTTGCTTATAGCTGATAGTTCTGATGAGATTGATTTGTTCAAAAAGCAAATAATCAACACATCGTTTATAGGGGAGATTGGCCTTGATTTCTCAAAAGAGGGAATCGGAACCAAGAAACAACAGTTGGCTTGTCTTCGGGATATTCTTTCTGTTTTGGAGGGACAGAATAAGATTATAAGCGTTCATTCAAAGAAGGCGGAGAAGGAACTAGTAGAAATCTTAAAAGAATACAATATTCGTAATGTCATATTTCATTGGTATAGTGGGAGTACTGATTTAATCCCAGAAATAGTAGAACTCGGGTATTACTTTTCTATTAACGAATCAATGACATTGTCCGCATCGGGACAACGCATTATTCAAAATATCCCTGTTGATCGTATTCTTACAGAAACTGATGCACCTTATAACAGACGATGTTCAATAGAGAGGCTATTCAATAATGTAGGTTTGTCAGAGGAATTGGTCAATAACAATTTTTGGGCGCTAATAAATAGGATTAAATAATCTAGAAAGTAGAGTAATGCTTATATGAATTGTTCCCCTATGAGTGAGAACCTATATTACTTTTAAAACCGCATATTAACATTTATACTAGTCTTATTATGAACAATATACTGATTTACGGAATCATCTTCGTGATCCTGATTGCATTGGAGTTGGCATACTTTAAGATTGCCGACAAGTTCAACATCATCGACAAGCCGAACGAGAGGTCTTCGCACTCGACCATCGTGCTGAGGGGAGGTGGCATTATCTTCCTGCTTGGTGCTTGGGTGTGGAGTATTGCATTTGGCTTTCAGTATCCATGGTTCCTGCTAGGCTTGACTTTGGTGGCTGGGGTGAGCTTCATCGATGATATTCACTCCTTGCCAGATAGTGTGCGACTTGTAGCGCAATTCTCGGCTGCGGCATTGGCTTTTTATCAGTTAGGGATGCTTTCTTATGAATGGTTCGCGGCGAATGGTGTGCTGATGGGTGGATTGCTGATTCTGCTGGCACTCATTGTGTATGTGGGTGCTACGAACGTGATCAACTTCATGGATGGCATCAATGGCATTTCTGCAGGATATGCATTGGTTGTACTTGTGCCTTTAGCGCTGATATCAGATGTTGTAGATTCAAGTCTGATTGTGGTTAGCATTCTCTCTGTATTGGTATTCTGCTTCTTCAATTTCCGTCCAAAGGGAAAAGCAAAGTGCTTTGCTGGTGATGTGGGGTCGATTGGTATTGCGTTCATCATGCTGTTTTTGATTGGCAAGGTAATCATTGCCACGAGCGACTTGACGTACCTGATCTTCTTGTTGGTTTATGGCGTAGATGGTACATTGACCATTTGCCACCGCATTATGCTGCATGAGAATTTGGGCGAAGCTCATCGCAAACATGCCTATCAGCTAATGTGCAACGAGTTGAAGATAGGACACGTAAAGGTAAGCCTGCTGTATATGGCTATGCAGTTGGTGGTCAGCCTCGGCTTCATCTATGTGTGCCCAGATAGTGTTCTCTGCCACTGGATGTATCTGATTGGCGCATTTGTAGTGCTCGCAGTAGCATATGTGCTGTTCAAGAAGAAGTATTATCATTTGCATGAGGAATACCTTGCCTCACTTAAAAAGTGATTTGTTATGATGAAAATTGACAAAGAACTCATTAACAGCCTATTTGACAAAGCTGTTGTATCTGAACGCAAGCTGGTAGCATGGATGTTATCTCCCCACTCTACGTATCTCGCATGCTTGATGTTCCATTGGAAGATGTTGAGAAGTGCATGAAGGAGATGGAACTATAGCAGTACGGTCGTCAAAATAGTTCTTTAGGGACACATAAAAATGACGAGAATGCGTGTAATTGAATGTCATGAAGATAGATATTTGGTTTGATGATGGAAGATGCTCTTGTTGTTATTCACCATCTTTCGATAGAAATCTTGTTATAGCGAAGGAGGATGAACAAGTATGGGCTGAGTACCTCACCAAGAAGATTGGTGAATTGCTCACTCCTGATGCTGTTGATACTCCTGAGTTCAAGATGGCAGAGGAAAAGGTGCGAAAAGATCGGGAACGGGCTTTGAGCTACGAACTTCGCAGAGAGAAGGAACGTGAGGATTACCAGAGGCGCAAGGTGATGTCTCGACCCAAGATTACCTTTATCCCGAAAGGACTGACTGTTGATTATGAGAAGGAGTATGCTGTGTTCTTTGACCAGGAGGTGACGTATAGCCCGATTGACTCGGATGATTTCTTGTATCAGTTCCGTTTGTTGAACCGCTGGCAGGATAAGTCGGTGCCTCAGATTATCGGGATGGGAAGACCCGATGCTGCCTATGCCATTGCCATAGAGCTTTGCCGCCATATTCCGCTGTTCCTTATTCGGGATGATCTGCAAGAGTATATTCGGGAGTATAAGGTTCGGATCAAGAAGATGATTGTGGGGAGTTTCTCAGCATTGGTTGCTGCTGTGAAAGTATGGAACAATGAGGAGAAACGCCTACATGTAAACAACTTCATCTTCGAGCAGTCGAAACAATATGGGGAGTTCAGAGGTTTGCAGAAGACGCTCATTCAGATGATGATCTCTGAACCTTTCGTGGGTGAACCTGTGCAGGTGACTCGCGAAATGAGTGATGAGGAAGCTTATCAAGCACGTCAGGAGCAAAGACGCAAGGAGTTTGAAGAACGTGTTCGGATGGCTGAGGAGAGAGAGGCTAAATCGCATATTCCTCTGAATCCGGAGTATGAGACTATGATATTCAACAGGCGTCATGTCTCATGGGAGTTTACCGTAATCGATATTCAGGTAAGTTCAGAATGTGATAGGATAAGAGCCCTTGCAGACAAAGGAGACTATATGACTGCAGCCACGAACTTCCTGCAACTCACCAAGTCCATGTGCAAGCACTTCATCGAAGACGAGCATTATAACTACTTCGATGATCTGTATGCGCCCGAATACACTATCCAGAGTCTCGTCGAATATTTCAATCGACTCATCACCCTAGGTAAACTACCAGAGGAAGTGAAGAACTACCTCCACAATGGATGGGCAGAAATCAAGACCTACGAAGCCTGCATCGACTACGGCTTGCTTAGCCGTTGCAAGCTATAAATCTTTCAAATGATATGTCAAGCAAAAATGACTCCAACTGGTATCAAAACTATGAGGCTCTCAAAGCCTACATTCTTGAGCGCGGTCAACTGCCAGATAAACATGTGGTAGAGAACCGCGCTTTGCTTTCCTGGGCGAAATACCAGAGGAAGAAGATCAAGGAAGGTACACTGGATGCTTTGAAACGAGAGCTGTTCGAATCATTACTCGCCACTCGTTCAACTGAGCATACTGGGGGGAGAAGAAAACCGAATGAACAATATCTGACGATTTGGTCATTACGAGGATTGTAACCTCGGTCAGAGCACATGTATATGATAACAACGATATGGAAGAACAAATTCAATATACAGGGCCCAACCAAGGAATTTGGGACTATCTCAATGAGTATGTCTTGAATCCAGATCCTCAATATGCAGTATTTATTAATGGAAATTGGGGATGTGGAAAAACGTTCTTTGTTAAGAACTGGATTGTTTACTATAATGGACTGTCTGCACAAGAAGATAGGACATTGCGTCCCATTTATGTTTCGTTGTATGGGGTGAGGCAAACCTCTCAAATAACGGCTGGTTCTTACAGATCTTAAGGAATGAGGTAAGTTTTGTCTTTATTGATGAATTTGACGCTTTCTATCATCATGAATTATCTAGGTTGATAATAAACAGGTTGAAAGAGATTGGTGTTCAGTTTGTTGTAACAACACACAATACTTCGATAATGAGTAATGATTTGTTGCGCCCAGACTGCTATTATCTGATGTTTAATGATAAGATCTTGCCTCTGTCAAAATGTACAAACAAGGAGTTGCGTGAGGCTCATAACATAGAGAAAATATATAAATCCAGAGCATTCTATGTCGAACAGTGAGTTGCATTTATTCGTTCCTGAAGGGTATGGTGCAGAGCCACTGTATCTGGAAAAGTTGGAGCAGAACTTTTTCGGCAGAAGGATTTCGCTCAAATGTGTCTATGATGCTGAGTTATATCAGTTATATGAGCATTTGAAGAAGGAAGTGTTTGCTGTAGATATCGTGAATGTGCTGAAAGAACGTAATCAGCGGAATGCTGAAATATTGAAAGACTACAATCGAGATAGCTTTGCCGGAGTGTATCTTTTCTTTGATTATGATGCGCATTCAACTTTGGCTGATGATGATAAAGTCAATGAGATGCTTGAGTATTTTGACAACGAAACAGAAAATGGCTGTATGTATTTGAGTTATTTTTTTTTTTGCTTGCCGAATGCATCATTATTGACAAGAAATGAGTATGACGACCGAAGAGCATCCCCTCGAACCGTTTCTGCCCTCGAACGCGCGTGTGCTGTTTCTGGGCAGTTTCCCTCCACCTAAGGCAAGGTGGAGCATGGACTTCTTTTACCCGAACTGGATCAATGACTTCTGGAGGATTCAGGGGGTAATACACTTTGGGGATAAGGGGTATTTTGAACTGAATAGCGACTCTCTGCATGGTGGCTATGATGATGACAGACAGGTGGGTAAGGCGCTGAAGAGGTTCGATAGGGAGAAGATCATGGCGTTCTGTGAGGAGCGGGGGATTGCCCTCTTCGATACGGCCCGGAAGGTGCGCAGGCTGAAGGATAATGCGGATGATAACTTCCTGGAGATCGTGGAGGGGTCGGATGTGTTCGGGCTACTGGAGCAGATGCCGGAGTGCAGGACGATTGTGACCACTGGCGGCAAGGCGAGCGAGGAGCTGCAGGCCTATCTGGAGTCGAGGGGACTGAGGGTGCAGATTCCGAAGTTGGGGGAATGCATCCGCTTTAGTGCCGATGGCACTGGAGGGTTGGCTGAAGGGTGGTTCTGCTGGTGGCGGATGCCGAGTACATCGAGGGCTTATCCCATGAAGCTGGAGAAGAAGGCGGCATACTACAGGCGGCTGTTTGAGTGACTTTGAATGAATTGTTTATTTGAGTTTTTTATCGAAAAATGAAGATATCAGAATTATCATTGATTCGCGAGTCGGTTCGCGACTATTCGTCAAAGCCTGTCGAGGCTGAGAAACTGAACGAGATTCTGGAGTCGGCAAGACTGGCTCCATCGGCCTGCAACAGGCAGCCGTGGAAGTTCCTGATTATGAAGTCCGAAGAGGCTCGGGCAAAGGCTGCATCAGCAGTCGGGAAGTTCGATTGGATGGCGGGAGCTCCAGTGATCATAGTGGGGTGTGTGGAGCATTCGCAGGAGTGGGTGAGAGCGTATGACGGCAAGCCACATGGGGCGATTGACGTTGCCATTGCGGCTGAACATATCTGTCTGTCAGCTGCCGAACAGGGGCTCGGCACCTGCTGGATTTGCTCGTTTGACGTCAAGGCGTTCGCAACCGCTTTCGGGCTCTCGCCCGAACTGGAGCCGGTAGTGATCATCCCTTTGGGATATCCTGCCTATGAGGGCCAGCGGCCGAAGGTCAGGAAGCCGTTGGAGGAGATTGTGGAGGTATTCTAACCTCCCCTCAGAAAATAAATAAGAGGCTGTATCAAAAGTCCAAAGCGCTTTTGGAGGTGTTGTAATTTTGATACTGCCTTCAACAAAAGAAGCCGTTTTAGAGAAGAATATGGACTGAAATCCATGTTCAAAAACTCTAAAACGGCTTTTTGGATAAGTGCCTTAGCAACATCCAATAAGATGGTTCTCGATGTTGCGTGTCTCGCGGGAGATATTGATGCCGATACGTATAATCTGCTGACCCGTAAGCACAAAGGGCAGAATATAGTCCTTCTTTGAAATCTGCTCCAATGCATCCTGTGCAGAACCATCAAATTTGAACTCGATGACATAGCAGTAATCGGGTGTCTGGAGCACCATGTCAATGCGACCAAAGCTGGTGTGATATTCGGCCTGAACGTACATGCCCAGGAGTTTGTGAAGCAACCATACCTGATTTTGATAGTGGTTCTCCAGATCTTTGATCAGTTCGTAGGGTGTGTCGGCAAAGAGCGACTTGATGCGCAGGATGAATTGCTCAACCTTGCCTTGGCGCAAGTCTTGAACATACTGACTTATGTCGAATGCGGTAGAGGCCTTCTTGTGAGTAAGGTAGTAGGGAATCAGGAACTTGATGAATCCCTCTTCAACTTCCTTGTTAGGGAATCCCAGTATGTATTGCTTGAACTCTTCGTCATAGTCCTTGATAGTCAGATATCCGCTCTGATAGATGACTGGGATAGGGTTAGTCGATTCAGCATCCACACTATTCAGTATATCGCCATCAACTTTGGTCTGAGCCATGTCTTCAAGATTGTAATCATGAAGGACGAGCAAAGTGGCAAGATATGTAGGAGTACCTGTCTCAAACCAATAGCTGCCGAACTTAGACTTGTTCAATGTGCTGAGAACGCTGAAAGGATTGTACATTCCTTCCACATCCTCACAGAAGTGATAGCCATCGTATAAACTGCATTCAGTTTTGTCGCAGATGTAATAGCTGCAGTTGTCAACAGCGCTTTGCGCTGCAAAGGTACGACTTTTTTTGGAAAATCGTGCAAAATGCCCCTCGATATCATCCATTTTTATGCTTTTTTGTGCCGAAACCGCATGCTTTTGATCCTGTATGCGACAGCAGATGGTGTTGTGGGCCAGGGCTATCAGTTGGATGCCTGAATGATTTATAGGCCTACAAAGGGGCGAGTCATGTTGTGATCGAGTGGTTGTCAGATGGTCACGTCACTATGATGTTCCAGTTCGGCTGATGACTTGCCTACGTGAATCTGAACACGGCCTTTCTCGAGTTGCCGGCTGTGTGTCTGAACGTCCCAGTGACGGAGCTTGTCGAGTGGGATGGTGAGGGTCACTTGCTTGGTCTCGCCTGGTTCGAGGGCGATGCGGTCAAAGGCCTTGAGTTCGTAGGATGGACGTTCGATTTGGCTGTCGGGACGGCCTATGTAGCACTGGGCTACCTCCTCGGCCTTGATGGTGCCACGGTTGGTGAGGTCGAAGGTCACGGTGATGGCCTCTTTGTCAACTGATGTGGTGAGCTCGCCATAGTCGAAGTGTGCGTATGAGAGTCCGTAACCGAATGGATACATGGTGGGCTGTTCCTTGGTCACGAACCAGCGGTAGCCTACAAGCAGTCCCTCTGAGTATTCGGCTGTGGCCTTGCGCTGTGCACGGAAGTTATCCTTGTTCACAAGATCGACAAAGACGTCGCCTGCGTTGTCCTCTTCCTTCTGGGGATAGTTGCCCATGGCATAGGCTGGTGAGTCTTCGAGCTTGATGGGCAGGGTGAATGGCAGGTGTCCTGATGGGGAAACCTTGCCTGTGAGGATGTCGGCCAGGGCATGACCACCCTCTGAGCCGTTGAACCATGAGTAGAGGAGGCCTTTCGATGTAGTGCTGACTACGTTGAGATCGACAGGAGCACCAGCCACCATGACGGTCACGATGTTAGGATTGACGGCTGAGAGCTTTTGGAGCAGGTCGTCCTGACCGAAGGGCAGCATGATGTCCTTACGATCGGAACCCTCGGTCTCCACCTCGCGATTGTCTCCACCAACGAAGATCACCATGTCGGCCTTCTTAGCCAAGGCGATGGCTTCCTGATTCATCTGATTATTCTTGCGTGCTTCGGCCTTTGGATCGAATGTCTCACGACCCCAGCGACGAGGCATGGCAGCATTGTAGCCGGGAGCAAAGAGGAGCTCGATGCCTGAGTCCTTGAGTGCATCCTGAAGGCCCTTGAGTGGGGTGATTTCGTAGAGGGTCTTGACGCCGGCTCCTACACCTCCGAGGGCCATGGTCTTGGTGGCATTGTCACCGATTATGGCAATGCGCTTCACCTTCTGTGGGTCGATAGGGAGGATGTTGCCTTCGTTCTTGAGCAAAGTGATGCTGCGAGAGGCTACCTCATAGGCGATGTTCTGCTGCATGGGCTGTGAGGTCATCTCTTTGTTTGCCTCATCGGCAGGAACTGCTGGTACAGTGAGACGCACACGCAAGAGGTTGCGCACCTTAGCGTCAATCACCTCCATGGGTACTACACCAGCGTTGACTGAGTCGAGTAGGGCTTGACCCATGTACTGGTCGCCAGGCATCTCAACGTCAAGACCTCCCATGGCAGCACCAACGGTGGAGTGGGTGCCTCCCCAGTCGGAGATGATGATGCCTCGGAAGCCCCATTCATCGCGTAGAATCTTGTTCTGCAGCAGGTCGTTCTCTGAGCACCAGGTGCCATCGACCTTGTTGTAGGCTGCCATCACACCATAGGCATTGGCCTCCTCGACTGCGGCCTGGAAGGGTGGGAGGTAGAGCTCGCGTATGGCACGTTCCGAAGCCTCCACACTCACGAAGCCTCGCATGTTCTCCTGGTTGTTGAGTGCATAGTGCTTGAGGCAGACGGCAGCATCGTTGTCCTGCACGCCCAGGGTGTATTGTACGGCCAGATGTGCGCTGAGCAAGGGGTCTTCGCTGAGGTACTCATAGGTGCGTCCTCCTGTGGGGATGCGTTGTATGTTGATGGCCGGGCCCAGGATCATGTCCTTGCCACGCAGACGGGCCTCTTTGGCCATGCCCTTGCCGTAGAGGTAGGCCATCTCGGTGCTCCAGGTGGCAGCAAGTGCCGAACCGGTGGGGAAGAAGGTGGCTGAGTCGGTGCTGAGGTGGATGGAGTTCCATGAGTGTGGCTCCATCTCTTCGCGGATGCCGAAAGGTCCGTCAGCATACTCAATGTCGGCAATGCCGAGTCGTTCGATGCCTGCTGATGAGAACATGTGCTTGCCGTGGAGCATGGCAACCTTCTCCTCGAGCGACATGCTGGCGATGATCTGGGTGATCTCGTCCTCATGCTGCATCAGCGGATGGGTGGGTGGTGTTACTGTGGTCTGACAGGCGGTGAGGCACAGGCAGCCCATGGCGGTAATTCCGAGTCGGTAGATGTAATTCATAAGTGTGGGGTGGGGGAATTGGTTAATATGTTGTTTTGTTGTTTTGTTAATAAGTTGTTTTGTTGTTTTGTAAATTTGTTGTTACTGTTGAAGTGTAGTGTAAATCGATGGGGCAAATATATGTATTATATTTAAATAATGTGTGCCTCTGGAGCGAAAAATCGTGGAAACAACGAAAATGGACGTTTTGTGTGCTGATTTTGCCATGTGTAGTTGGCGGTTTTGAGGTTTTGCGAATGAATATCGGGTAAATTGTTTAAATTCAGAGTCTAGGATTTGCTTCGTAACTTGAAAAGTTATATCTTTGCAGCCGTTTTGAGGGGTGAAACTCAAAACAAAACGATTTTAACATCCAGAAGCTCCCTACGCAAGGAGCCTAAGGAACAACCAATTAAGATCGGACCGCCCGACTGTCAGGGTTTCCATTCTCCAAGTCCGATTTTGCAAAGGTGGCTTCCATCCGCCTTTCATAGGCGGTTGGCAAACAAACTAACAAAATTAAAACTTACAACAATGTCTAAGATTTGTCAGATCACTGGTAAGAAGGCAGGTAGTGGAAATAACGTTTCACACTCAAAGCGCCGCACTAAGCGTCTCTTCAACGTTAACCTCCAGGTTAAGAAGTTCTACGTTCCTGAGCTCGATGATTTCGTTTACCTCAAGGTTTCAGCCGCTGGTATTCGCACTATCAATAAGAAGGGTATTACTGCAGCCCTGAAGGATGCAGGTTATGTTGTTGAATAATTCAGATCAAGATTATATAAGCTATGGCAAAGAAAGTTAAGGGCAACCGCGTACAGGTTATCCTCGAGTGCACTGAGCAGAAGAATAGCGGTGTTCCAGGAATGTCACGTTACATCACCACCAAGAACCGCAAGAACACCACTGAGCGTCTTGAGCTGAAGAAGTACAACCCATTCCTCAAGCGTTACACCATCCACAAGGAGATTAAGTAATCCTCTCTGAGAGTTATCAGTTAGAAGTTAAAAGTTGAAAGTTTCTGATGATCCGTTCCGTGATCTGTCATTAACCACTAAATAATTTACTACAATGGCAAAGAAAGTAGTTGCAACCCTTAAGACGGGTGATGGTCGTACCTATTCAAAGGTAATCCGCATGGTAAAGTCTCCTAAGACTGGTGCTTACATCTTCGAGGAGGAGATGGTTCCAAACGAGCAGGTTAAGGCTGCTCTGGCAAAGTAAGATTTTGTACTTACTACCATATATTTCTACCCAAAGGATTCGCTTCCTTTGGGTATTTTTTGTTTTGCATGCTGAAGAGTCTGAACGTCAGAAGAGGTTAGAAAAATGACGTATAGAAACAACATTTTCGCTTAAATGACCCCAAAATGATGCTCCAAAGGTGATTTAGTGAATAGGCGAGTATCGAGGTTTGTGAAATTTTTATTATTTTTGCAACCAGTTACAGCTAATGACAGCTCACCATGCAGATGTGGCTGCAATGCATTGGTCTCCAAAGACCCCTGCAATGTATTGGTCTCCAAAGTCCACTACAATGTATTGGATCACCAAAGACCATTACAATGCATTGGATCACCCTTGAACCTCATTTGTCTCCATGAACTGCATTGGATCACCATGCTCCCCCTTACAATACCGCTATCAACACTCATACGACTATGAACAACGACACAATAAAGACCCTCCGATCTTCGTTCCTTGCGGGAATATGCATCGGCATAGCAGGATTCGGCTATCTTGCTGAAAAGAGTATCATCGGAGCCGTGCTGTTTGCCTTTGGTCTGCTCACGGTAGTGCACTACGGCTTGCGCCTCTACACAGGTACAGCTGGTTTCATCCATAAAGGCGAGGTGGGACGGCTTCTGCTCATCCTTGCTGGCAACATTGTGGGGTGCTTGGCGGTGGCTCTACTGGTCCGCTGTTCGCCCATGCCTCTGCAGGCTACAGCCCAGCAGATACTCGAAGGGCGTCTGGCCATCGGACCATTGAGAGGGGGACTCCTTGCCATCGGATGCGGATTCATCATGACCACAGCTGTCACCTTTGCCCGTAAGGGGCAGCAGCTGCCTCTGCTCTTCGGTGTTCCGCTGTTCATCATGTGCGGCTTCCCCCACTGTGTGGCCGATGTCTTCTACTACCTGTGTGTGCCCTTTTCGTTCCTTGCTGATCATGTCACGGACGTGCTGCTGTTCTACGTCAGCATCGTGCTGGGCAACTTCGTGGGGTGCAACCTCTATCGTCTTGTCTGTGGCAAGTAAAACAATACTGTTCACCTCTGGCTGCTGGCGATACTCTTGACAATTAGTGAATAAGGACAGAAATGGACAGAACAGATTCGTACATAGAATCGACAGATTGTTCCCAGCAGTTGCACTACTGTGTGTGGGAATCCGAGGGCAGACCTGTAGGTGTGCTCCAGCTGGTGCATGGCATGGAAGAGTACATTGAACGCTACGAACCCCTTGCCAAGGCTATGACCGAGCGAGGATGGGCAGTCATCGGACATGACCATCTGGGTCACGGCAAGTCGGGCCGGTGGGAGAGGGGCTTCTTCACGGAATGCCCCAATGGTGCAGATGTGCTCATTGCCGACATGAATGTCATCACTCAGGTAGCTAAATGCCGTTGGCCCGGTGTCCCAGTGTTCATCTATGGCCATTCGATGGGCTCTTTCTTCACTCGTCGTTACTTGGCAGAATATGGCAAGGAGGTGAAGGGTGCCATAATCTGTGGCTCTGGTTGGTACAACACCTTCCTGACGGGTTCTGCCTATTGGGCTTCGCGCATCATTGGAGCCTTCTGTGGCATGCATCAGAAGAGTGCACTCCTGACAGCCATCTGTTCTTCGCCTTTTGCCAATGCCTTCAAGGAGGAGGGCAAGGGAGCTTGGCTCAGCAAGAACAAGGATAACGTGGCTCGATACAAGGCCGATCCGCTCTGTGGCTTCGGCTTTACATGTGGAGGATATCGCGATATGTATCACAACCTTATGAGGGTTTCTGACGGGTATCATGATGAGCGGCTTGTGCCCATGCCACTACTCATCATCTCGGGTTCTGACGATCCTGTGGGAGGGTCTCAGGGTGTCAAGAGAATTGCCCGATACTACCAGAGCTTGGGCTTCGATGAAGTAACGCAGAAGCTTCTGGCGGGCGATCGTCATGAGATCCTCTTTGAGGATGATGGTCCTTCGACCATAGCCTATATAGCACAGTGGCTCGAAAGGCATAACCTATAAAACACACTTATCACAATAGCATGAAAAAATACATCGTAGCGCTCGATCAGGGAACTACCAGTTCTCGTACGATCATCTTTGATCGTGAAGGAGCCATTGTCTCGGTTGCTCAGAAGGAGTTTCCGCAGATCTTTCCTCAACTGGGGTGGGTGGAGCACAACCCACGCGAAATCTGGTCTTCGCAAGCATCCACTATCATCGAAGCCCTTGTGCAGTCGGGCATCAGTACTGGGGATATCGCTGCCCTGGGCATCACCAACCAGCGTGAGACAACTATCATCTGGGATGCTGTCACAGGAGCTCCGATCCACAATGCTATCGTCTGGCAGGACAGGCGTACGGCAGACTATTGCAATGAACTGATAGCCAAAGGATGGCGTGACAGGATCAGGGAAAAGACCGGTCTCATACCCGATGCTTACTTCAGTGCCACCAAGATACGCTGGATCCTCAACCATGTGGAAGGAGCAAGGGCAAAGGCCGAGGCAGGACAGTTGCGTTTCGGCACGGTTGACACCTGGCTCATCTGGAACCTGACCAAGGGACAGGTGCATGTCACCGATGTGTCTAATGCCAGTCGTACGATGCTCTTCAACATCCATACGCTCCAGTGGGACGATGATCTGCTCTCGCTGATGGACATCCCCCGAAGCATGTTGCCTGAAGTGAAGGCATCGAGCGAGGTCTATGGCTATACGAGCACCAGCATTGTCAATACTTCCATACCGATCTCTGGCATCGCTGGTGATCAGCAGGCTGCACTCTTCGGACAGATGTGTACGGAACCTGGTGCTGTGAAGAACACTTATGGCACGGGCTGCTTCCTGCTGATGAACACCGGTGACAGGGCCATCCTCTCCGAAAACAATCTGCTCACCACCATTGCCTGGAAGATCGGAAACCAAGTGTGTTATGCCCTGGAGGGCAGCATCTTTGTTGGTGGTAGTGTGGTGCAGTGGCTGCGTGATGGCCTGGGTGTGATCGAGAAATCACGTGACATTGAGACACTTGCCATGAGTGTGGATGACAATGGAGGAGTCTATTTCGTCCCTGCTCTCACCGGACTGGGGGCTCCTTACTGGGATCCGTTTGCCAAGGGCACCATCACGGGTCTCACTCGTGGCACCAAGCTCGGACATATAGCCAGGGCAGCTGATGAGGGCATCGCCTTCCAGACTATGGACATCGTCAATGCCATGCAGAAGGATGCTGGTGTAAGGCTTACAGAGCTGAAGGTCGATGGTGGAGCCTGTCGAGACAACTACATGATGCAGGTACAGGCCGACCTTCTTGCTACGAAAGTGATCCGTCCGACCATCGTTGAGACCACAGCCAAAGGTGCCGCTTATCTGGCAGGACTTGCCGTAGGCTTCTGGTCTTCAGTCGAGGAAATCAAGCAGCAGTGGGCCATAGACCGCATCTTCAGTCCCACCGATGATCAGGATAGGGTCGAAGAGCTCAAAGCCGGTTGGGCAGATGCAGTGAGACGCTCGCTATCGCCTCAGACATAGTATCAGATCAGCTTCAGTTTGGCCCCAACCATCATGACTTAGTGCTTCTGATACCCATCATTATTCCTTATTTTCTGAACGATATTTTGAACAATAAGATTTGTTAATACATGAAGAAGGCTCTCGTAACCATTCTGTTATTGACCTTTGCCGTGTTGCAGCTCCTTGCTCAACGCGAACGTAACTATATCTACATCCTCGACTGCAGCCGTTCGATGCTCACCGACTACAAGGTCGATGGACGTCCTCTATGGGATGCTACCCTCGATTACCTGAAAACGGACATCGATCGCCAGATTCCATCAAGCACTATCAACATCGTGCCGTTCCAGGGTTCTGTCTATGAGGTTACGACATGCAAGAAGCAGGATTTTGACTGGCAGAAGTTCTATAATCAGGTCAAGGACTATCCTCAGACCCTCACTGGCACTAACATCTGTGCTGCCTGGGACAAGGCCCTCACACTGCAGGATGCCAACAAGGACAACTACCTGATCCTCCTCACCGATGGCGAGGACAACAAGCTGGGTGTTGATGCTGTATGCAAGCGTATACGTGAGTGGTGTGAGAAGACCCGCTATACCTACGGCTATTACGTCATGCTCTCCAACGATGCCATGAATCCTAAGATTGTGGACGAGGTGGAACGTTGTCGCAACATGTTCCTTGTCAACGCGAAAGATGGCATCAAGCCTTTCGGTTCGGTTGAGAAGTCTGAACTTGTCTTCAACACGCTGGAACCCAAGGATATCACCATACCCTTCTCTGCTGCAGGCAAGTTCAAGGCTCACATCGAGAATGACAATCCTGATTTCGATGTTCAGCTGCTTGATAATACCATCCGTGACGGTCGTGCTGTGATACGAGTCACGGTCAGAGGTGATCTGGCACAGATGGATCCGGTGCTTCGTCTTGAACCCAAGCTAATTGGCGAGGATGTTACCGTCCTGAACCCTGACCTCAACCTTGTGGTCAACAATCAGCCTGAGCGTCTGCTCTCCATCCTCAGTGAGGAACGCGATCTGGGTGAAGCGGAATGGTATGACAGTTTCCTGTGGATGGATGCCAAGAAGCAGGACACACTCACAGTCAATCTTGATGCACTCTTCAACCAGCCAGCCTACGAGGCGGGCTCAAGCGTCAACCTGACTGTCAGCAGCAGGGACAAAGAGGGCAATCGCAAACCATTGGGCAAAGATGTCACGCTGTTGTGGAATGGTCAGCCCCTATCGGATGCCACCCTCAGACTCTCACCAGGAACTCCATCCGTTTTGGGCATAGTCTTTGCGACCGATGCCGAGGATGGCAAGCATTACTATGAGGTCACCACGGTTCCAGGTTCTGCTTCGTTGCTCGAGCGAATCAATGATGATCAGCCTTCTGACTATGCTGTCACACTCCGAGCCAGCTACGATGTTGATACCAACCCATTGAAGCTCATCCTCTTCTGGACGAGCGTCATCCTGCTGGGGCTGCTGCTGGTTTGGTTCCTGCTCCTTAAGCCGCTCATGTTCCCTGTCATCAAACTCAAGACCTTGCAGGTAGAGTGTTCACCAGTCTATAAGAACACCTCGATCAAGGGATGCCGCAAGGTGGTCTTCAGCAACAAGCGACAGTCGCAGGGCATCATGAGCCGAATCTTCACGGGCGAGATCAAATACGTGAAGGATGACTTGTGGGACAGCGAATGGTATCTCACACCCGGCACTAGGAAAGATCGTGTGCGTGCAGGTGGTGTCAGCGGTTACTCGATGAATCCTCCTGGCTGCAACCTCACTAAGCACGAAACAGTTACCATGAAGAGCAATGCAACAGGTAAGCTCATCAAGGTGACCCCGAAATAAATTTTCCCCTCTGTATGGATCTCTTTAGAAAATTTCCCTTTGAATGGATTCTGAAAAATAATTTCTTCTGTATAGATCTCGAAAAATATATCCCCTTCTATAGAGATCCTGTAATAAATATCCTTTTGAATAATCTAAAATAAATCACTCAATATCATGGCTACAAAGATCAAACGCTGCCTTTACGTCGGACTTGGCGGTACTGGCATGAGCGCTCTGCTCAACGCAAAGAAAATGTTTACGGAGACCTATGGCGAAGTCCCACCTATGATCGGATTTCTTGGCATCGATACTGATGGTGGAGCCTATACCCGTGAGGTTGACAGCAAGATGGGCAAGATCCGTCTGGAGCCCTTCGAGCAGCTCTCTATCCAGGTCAAGGAGCCAAAGCCTTTCTATCAGGTCAACAAGGATCATTTTTCGTGGCTCCCTGAGCAGAATGTCTTCGCGTTGCAGTCCATGATGCTGGGTGCAGGTCAGGTGCGTACCAACGGCCGTTTCGCCATCACCTACAACTACCAGAAGCTAGCCAACCAGTTGCGCAAAGTGATGGATCATATCGCTGATGCCAAGAACTCGAACAATCCTAAATACGAGCTTGCCAATAGCGAGGTGGAGATCCACGTGGTCTTCTCTGTCTGTGGCGGTACCGGCTGCGGTACTTTCCTTGATACAGCCTACCTCCTTCGTCAGGTTGCGCCTAACCGTCGTATCACCGGATATGCAGTCCTTCCTGATGTCTTCGAGAGCATGGGCAACGGCAATGCCTCAATGGCCCGTGTCAAGCCTAATGCCTATGGTGCTATCCTCGATATGGACTATCTGATGCACCTCTCGATGGACTCTAAGCCAATCGACCTTGACTATATCTCGGTTCCAGTACAGCAGACCAACGAGAATCCATTCAATACCGTCTATTTCATCGACAACCGCAATGCCAACGGTGATGTCTATGACCATGTCGATCAACTGACCGATATGATCAGCCTTGCTCTGGTCACCAGTGCAGGAGAGCTCTCAAGTGCAGCGGCTTCGGTAAGTGACAACCTTGAGAAGATGATCTCAGCAGGTACGATGGATGTAGAAGGCAAACGTGCATGGTGTGCCGGAATGGGTGTATGCGAGATCCTCTTCCGTGGTACAGAACTTCGTGACCTCTATGCACGTAAAGCAGTGAAGCGTCTGATCGAGCGTCTCTTCAACAGCTGTGTCGATAGCGATGCCATTGTCAACAACTGGATCGACAGCGACGAGGTGAAGATCCGCGAGAACGGTGGTGCAGAACATGATGACGTCATCGACTTCCTGCTTCCTATCCAGCCACAGTATCAGCTCAGCGAGATTGATGACAAGGCTAACTCAGATGCCGAGATCAACGACTACCTGAATGGTGCAGGCATGAGCGGGCAGGATCAGATCGACAACAAGCTGAAGGAGCTTAAGGACCGTGTCTTCACCCAGCTCCGCAAGCTCATGATCAAGACCGTTAACCAGGAATGTGGTATCGGAGCTGCCGAAGCTGTCATCCTGGGTATTCAGTCACAGGTCAACGTCTTCCTCGATGAGATGAATGCCGAGTACAAGACCCTTCAGGAGCAGCAACCCATGCTCGTTTCGGCCAAGGACAATGCTGCTCAGGATCTCTCTGACTACTATGGACGTTTCTTCAAGACCAAGAGCAAGGTACAGGAGTACGAGGAGGATCTCCTCTCTGCCGTTGTTCGTCTTTGTGCCAACAAGCGCGACATGCTCCGTCATTCTTCTGCCATCTCATTCTATACAAGCTTGAAGCAGCAGATTGAGGAGGAATACACCAAGATTCAGAACATTAAGCGCATCCTTATAAGCGTTAATGAAGCTTGTACGAATGCCATCTCACGTGTCACCAACCAGGTGAACCGTGAGTCGCAGATCTTCCAGATTGATCTGGCTAAGGAGTTCGTTACACAGATTACCGTCAACGATAATGACCTGCTTATCTCAGACTTCCTCAAGGATCTCATCGGCAATAAACTCTATGACTTCGACATGAGCAAGAGCGAGGATATCCTTGCACTTATGGTTGGCTTCACCTCGAAGATCAAGACAGCCAAGCAGTGGGAGGAAACCACCATCGACAACATCCTCGACAAGATGGATGCAGACGCATTCGAGCGCGTAGTGAAGACTGCTATCAACAAGTCCAAGCCGCTCATCCAGTACAATGACCGTGGCCACCGTCCAGAGGTTGCACCTACCGATGCCTACTATATCGGTGTTCC
Organism: Bacteroidales bacterium; assembly: GCA_045629225.1. Taxonomy (GTDB): domain Bacteria; phylum Bacteroidota; class Bacteroidia; order Bacteroidales; family UBA3663; genus Liminaster. The sequence goes on from JAZQQU010000019.1 coordinate 28,742, forward strand.
TGACAAACTCAACTCACGTCTTTATAAGAACAACTATTTCAAGAGCAAGATCTCTGATCCTGTTGCCACCGTTGACTTCGCTACCATCGGCATCACCGACCGTGTGATTATCTATCGTCAGTTTGGTGTCTTCCCTGCCTTCCATATTGCATCTGTCCAGAGCTACAAGAACAAGTACGACCGTTCTACCGTCAGCTGTCACTTCGACCAGAATGTACACAACCGCATGTTGCGCGAGGGCTTCAGTCTCGATCCTCAGGTCAAGGTGGATGACTCTCTGGAGCTCTGGGTCAAGGGTTTTGTCTTCGGTCTTGTCAAGAACGAGAATGGTCACTACCAGTACCAGAACGAGGCTGAAGGTGATGCCTTGTTCGACTACTGGATGGAACTCAGCGAATACCGAGACGAGGCATACAACGAGTTCAAGAAACATCTTGACTACATCCGTGAGAGCTATGAGGCTCGTGTAGAGAGTGAGGCCAAGAAGCAGGGAAGCGACTATATGGAGCAACTCCTTGCTGATGTCAAGGACAACTACTATGAGAAGTATTCCCAGATCGACATGCAGAAGACCGAGCTTACCAAGAAGGGCTTCGAGCAGGTGCGCAAACTGATAACCGACGAGCTCTCATTCGTCAAGAAAGAACTGTAAAAACGCCGCTTGATGAACAGCAAGATGCGACATACCGTACATCTGCTCTTGGGCGAGGAGTTGTCCTTGATGGCTCCTCTCCTGAAGCAGTATGCCCTGATGTATGGCGAGGGGGATGCCCCTTCCTACCTCCAGATCCTCTCATGCAGCTCTGAAGGCAAGGATGGTGAACTTTCCTTGATGTGCCATGTGCAGGACAAGCCACAGCAAGAACTCACTTTCACCTCCGGTCTCGAGAACCGCTACCGCATTGGTGTGGAGCATAAGGAGAAGGTGAGGAGTGAGGCTGACCTGAAGCAGTACTTCACGGCACTCTTCAACCGCAGCGTCACCATCGAGGATCCGGGAGCTGATGGCTCGATGAACGTCTGCCTCTACCTTCCGCTCTATGATGAGAGCCTTTGGCTGTTGGCACAACGTCTGGTCAAAGCTATTCAGTCCACAGGCCGACGTTACAGCATTGATGTGCTCGGACTTCCCACCGAAATGTCTTTGCTCTTGTGTCGTGACGAGGAGCAGCGAAAGGCACTGCCAGATACCTTCGCAGACCTGAAGAAGGTAACAGCCACCGTATGTCGTGCTGTCATTGCCCACGAGGCTATCCATCGCCTGCTGGTCTTCGAGGACTGCAACTCCGAAGGTCTTGCCCTCAATCTTGACCGTGAAGGACTCATCCGCATCTGTGGAGAGTTTGCCTTGCTCTATGTCGAACGCTATGAGGTGCTCTTCCCTGCCACACAGATGGGAGAGCAGATCGATGTCACCTCATTCGGCCTCTCCATGCTGGCCTTCGACAAGATCTATTTCGTCCATTATCTGCTTCGTAAGTCCTATCTGCATATCCTTGGCCGTGAGAGGGTTGACGAGAGGGAGAAGGTCAACGTCAACCTGGCAGCACAAGTGGCACAGGAAAGACTGGAGCCGCATGTCAACCTTTACCAGCAGTTCGTCAATGAGGAGGTGGAGCCACTCATTGCCCAGCGCTATGGCAATCCGGGATTCAATCTCTCTGACACCCATCAGCTGGAGACTTCCCTTCAGCAGCGCATTGATCTGGCTATCGACGACATCCAGAAGTTCATCACAGATCCGTCATTCTCCCTTCCTGAGAAGCAGGCCATCATGGCACAGATTCTTGGCGAAGATGACTCTCTGCTCGATGGCGTACAGTACTACAAGGAGCAACTGTCACTCGATGACTGTGATGCAGAGACGCTTAACCAGCTTATTGAGGAGGACAACAAACAGGTCATCAAGGATAATGACAAGGTGCAGCATGGTGTGCTCACCAGTCCTGTGGACGAGAACGAGAAGGTCTATCTGCCATTGAAGGAGATGAAGATCCTCCGTTCGAACATCCGTCAGCGCACAGCCTTTATCCGCAAGAAGAACGATGAGCTGGAAAGCATCAATGTGCAGGTAGCCGATGGTTCGAACATCACCAGGCACATGACCGACGAGGGCTTCCAGTTCGGTGGTGAGGTCTTCAAACTCATAGCTTCGGACAGCGAGACGAAGCTCTTTCAGGAGTTCTACACTCCGAAGGACAGCACCAAGAAGAGTGTCGATCTGCGAGAGAACTTCACTCGCATCAAGTCGCAGGGCAATCTGGGAGCCTGTTCGGCCTTCGCCATCATCTCCATCCTTGAGTACATCATCAAGAAATCCGATCCTTCAAACCCAGACCTGAGCGAACGCTTTGCCTACTTCAATACCGTCAAAGCCAATACACCCGAAGGGGAGGAGCCAAAGGACAATGGTTCCACGTTCTACGATATTGTCGAGACTCTCTCCCGTGAGGGTGTCTCCACCGAGGCTCTCTGTCCCTATACAGCCAAGCTCGACAAGCCCTCTGATGAGGCATACAGTGATGCCAAGACCCGACTCGTTAAGGTTGCGAAGAACGTCCGGATCAACCACCATTCCCTCACCTCAGCCTTGTCCGAGGGCTATCCTGTGGCCATTTCATTGCGTGTCTTCGATTCCTTCGGAGCCGATGGCAATGGCTTCATCTACCGGCCTACTGCCGAGGATCTTGCCACATCTGTTGCTGGATATCATGCCATGGTCATCTGTGGCTATAGTGAGGAGGAGAAGGTCTATATCGTCCGTAACTCATGGGGCTCTTCATTCGGAGATCGTGGCTATTGCTACATCCCCTTCTCCTATGTCGAGAGTCCGGAGTTCTGCAACCATGCCTGTATCATCACTGACATCGAGGTAGGCAAGGGTATCGAGGTGATTGGTCATGAGAAGGGCAAGGTCGTCTCCTTCCACCTCACTGATGACAACATCCGGGCCTCGATCCTGCGCATCCTCATCGACGAGGAGCAGGAAGAGCTGAAGAAGGACAAGCAGCGTTATGCCCAGCTCCGTTATGGCTACGAGCAGCTGCTGCAGACCCTCTCCAATCCTACCAAACGCGATGAGATCTACGAGAACTCCATCAACCTCCTCACCAAGCAGATTGCCGACGAAAAGGTTGCATACAAGACCTTTGTCGAAGAGACACGTCCGGCAGAGCTCAAGGCCTTCCGCAAGCAGACCTTCAAGTACATGATCCGAACCCTCAGCGCATTGCTGGCCTGTCTGGTGGCGTTGGGCAACTTCTTGTGGTTCGTCATCAATCCTGCCATCCTGATTACGAGCATACTGTCAGGCATCTCGCTGATTATCTGCATCCTCACCTTGTGGTATCGCAAGTATCAGGAGAGCATGCTGAAGAGGCGACTCGAAGAGCAGGCCGCTAAGCTGCGAAGCAACATCGAACACATGGAGATCGAGCTCAATGAGAAGCATCTGAGAATGCATCTGGCAGGCAAGGTTGTTTCGAGCATGACCGATACGAAGATCCGCATGGTCAACAAGTATCACGCTCTCGTCTCATACATCCATGGCCTTAGTGAATGGATGCACGATGAGCAGAAGAGCCTTGCCGACATGGTAGTGCCGAACCGCACACCTTGCATCCAGATGCTCAATAACGAAGTCCTTGACCGATATTTCGAAGAGCATAAGGAGGATATCACCGGAGGCATCCACCTCTATGATCTTATCGGCACTCATGGCCTGACCGAGGAGGACATCCTGACGTTCAAGCTCCAGCTGCGCGATCATCTGATCAAGATACTTGAGAAGGAGTATGAAAGCTTCTCGATGGTGGAGTATGTGACAGGTAAGGCTCAGTACCCTTATCTTCCTGCATCTATGGATATAGCCAAGCTGATGCCACAGATGGACCGTCATAGTGATTGTTTCCTCCATATTGTCCAGACTGGAGTCACTGCCAGCGATACCTTGGAGAAGACTGTGTTCATCCACACCGATAAGCAGGCCGATCGCAATGGATGGCGTGAGCAGTATCGCAAGTACTTCAGTCATCAGCCAGGTGACGGAGAGCTCGATTCCCGTTACAAACTCATTGAGCTCCAGCTGCAGAATCTCGATGCCGGGCAGGTGGCTTTGCTGCAGTGCCTTTAACTTCCCTTCTATTCTCTCCTTTTACCCCTGAAGGCGAGCATGTTGCATACTTTCGAAACTTATATAGAATAACTCATTATTTTCATCATGAAGCAAACACTTTTCTTTTTGTTCGCATTTGCGCAGGTGTCATTGTTTGCACAAACCACACGTGCAGACCTGGCACAGATCAGAGTCGGCAAGGATGGCGACTTCAAGTATTGGAACCAGGACTCGCCTGCCCTTCAGCAGCTGAAGTCGTTCGTTGCCCGTGTGACTGATGCTGAGAGTGCTGACTTTGTGCCAGTCAAGGACCGCATTGCCACCTTCGATGTGGATGGCACTTTGCTCTGCGAGACGTCGCCCTACTACTGCAACTGGTGGTTCACCTTCCATCGTTATCTGCACGATGACACCTATACCCCCGATCCTGCTGACCGTGCTTTCATGCAGGAGATGGAGGACTTTGTGATAGCCAATCATGACTCCAAGCCCGAATGGGGCGACCCTCAGCAGGAACTGCAGGCCAAGGCTTTCCGCGGCATGACCTCCGAGGAGTATTCGGCCTATATGCTCAACTATCTGGAGACCGAGCCCGTGCTTGGCTTCACCAATCTGACCTGGGGCACAGCCTTGTTCTGGCCTATGATCGAGGTGGTTTCCTATCTGGTTGCCAACGACTTCCGTGTCTTCCTCTGTTCGGGTGTTGATCGCGACTTTGCCCGAGTGTTCACCAAGGACATCTACGAAATCCCATCCTACCAGATGATGACCTCCGACGTGTATTACGTCATGCAGGGTCAGGATGAGTGGACCGAACGTCCCAACATGGAGAGCTATGCCTTCACAGCAGGTGAACGTGTGGAACGTGGTGACTTCAAGCAGCTTTGCACCGCTGCTAATAAGGTGGTCTATATGCGACGCGAACTGGGTACCAAGCCGATACTCTCCTGGGGCAATTCCACTGGCGACTTCCCCATGTTCCACTACACCAACCTCGACAATCCGCTGCCACACATCTCCTTCTGTCAGCTTTGCGATGACACCATCCGCGAACAGGGCAATCCTGCCAAGGCTGAACGATGCCGCAAGGCATGTGAAGAGAACGGATGGGTAGGTGTGTCGATGCGTGATGAATGGGCAACCATCTATGGTGATGACGTTGTGCGTACCGAAGGTCCTACCTCCACCCCAGCTCTGCAGGACAATGCCTCCGAATCAGCTGTCAGGTACAACCTTGCAGGTCAAAGAGTTGCAGACGATTATCGCAACCTCATCATCACCGACCGTACGAAACAGATCAAGCGGTGATTTGCTTTGTTTAAGCAAATGACCGATATGAAACCAATGAATTGGGCGTGAATACAGTTTACTTACTTGGGTAAAATGGTATTCGCGTCCAATTCACTTTTTTTGTTTCACCGTCCAGCCAACGGGTAACAATACAAATGACTTCCTCAGACCGTCTTATGGATTACATACTTCACGACGCCCCAGAGCACGAACTGCTCCTCCTCGTTGACTTCCAGGATGGGATAGTTGGGGTTATCAGGCACGAGGCGTATCACTCCCTTCTTCCTCTGGCTCAAATCCAATCGCTTGATCGTGAACTCGCTGTTGATGCAACACACCGCAATACAGCCATCGAAGGGTTCAAGGCTACGATCGACCAGTAGGATGTCGTCCTCCATGATGCCTGGTGCCATCGAATCGCCTTTGACCCTCGCATAGAACGAAGCAGCAGGGTGTTCCACAAGCTCTTTGTTCAGGTCGAGTGTACCATCCACATAATCTTGTGCGGGCGAGGGGAAGCCTGCTCGTATGCCTCCATCAGCATACATCAGGGGCATTTCGGTGCTCAGGTCGGGTGTCAGGAAAATCAGTTCGTTCATTTCTTCTGTTGTTGTTGCGGCTTGATAATTCAAGTGCCTAACTTGCTTACTTTAGGGAGTGAAAGGGGAGTAGTGAGAAAGGGGAGTGAAAGGGTTGTGAAAGGGTTGTGAAAGGGGAGTGAAAGGGTAGTGAAAGGGTAGTGAAAGGGTAGTGAAAGGGACGAATGTTTCAGATGTCGAGAAGCGTTTCGTCTACTGGTAGTATCGTCCCTTTTACTACATGACGTAGTCATTTATTTAAGTTTCGGAAGTTCGAAATCTAGTAGTTATCAGGAGTTAACGGGGAGTTAGCTTCGCAGGAGTTAAAGGGGGAGTTAGCTTCGCTGGAGTTAAAGGGAGTTAGCTTCGCAGGAGTTAACGGACATTACCTCTTTGCCATATTTCGGACATTTTAGCACCCGATACTATCGTCCGTTAACTCCCGATAACTCCTGTTAACTCCAGCGGAAACTAACTCCCCGTTAACTCCAGATAACTCCAGTTAACTTCCCGAATCGAAAAAATCTGTAATCTTTATTATATTTTGAATATGAGATACTGCTTCCTCCTTTCTCTCCTTACCTGCTCACTCTCGCTCTTCGCACAGAAACCGCAGGGTGTCCCTTTCAACGGGTTAGTAACTGATGTGATGGGCAATCCTTTGAGGAACGTCAAAGTCTATGTCGTGTCAGATCATATCTACAGCCGTTCGGACAAAAAGGGCCGTTTCGGCCTTACAGATGTTCAGCCCAACGATACGCTGCACCTTCGTTACAAGAAGCTGTATTATGCGATACCCGTTGACGGTCGCAAGAGCATTACGATCAAGCTGGGTGATCAGATCGATCCTGTAGCTCATGAGGATGAGGAACTCGTCAACTGGGGCTATGGCTATGTGAAGAAGCGTGAGAGCCTTGAGGTGAGCAATGGCATCTCGGGTGAGGAGCTGATTCACATGGGGCAGACTAATCTTCTGGCTGCCCTCCAGGGTCGTGTACCTGGTTTGAACATAGGCCCCTCATACATGGGGCAGGACCCGAAGGTAACCATGCGCGGCATCAATTCGATCAACGCTCCACAGACACCCTTGTATATCGTCGATGGGGTAGAGGTGGAGTCGCTGGAGTTTATCAATGTCTATGACGTAGATCGTGTCGAGGTGCTAAAGGAAGCCAGCATCTATGGCGTACGAGGCTCTAATGGTGCCATCATCGTCACCACCAAGCGTGGCAAGAGGTTCTGAGTATTACTCACCCTTGACATATTGTCGGGGCGAAATGCCCGTCTTCAGTTTGAAGAACTTACCGAAGGCCGCTGTGCTGGGGAAGTTCAGTCGGAAGGCCACCTCCTGCGGAGGCAGCTGCGAGTAGTGCAGCAGCGACTTGGCCTCGGCCACCACATAGTCGCTGATCCAGTCGCTCGGGCTACGGCCGCTGAAGTCCTTCACCACCATCGAGAGGTATTTGGGCGTCACGCACAGACGGTCGGCATAGTATTGCACCATGCGTTCCTGCTGATGATGGCGGCGCAGCAGGTCCATGAAGCGTTCGGCCAGTAGTCGGGTGCCTCGTGCTATGGCACGAACCGACTCCTCCTCAGCGTTTTTCTGGTGCGCGTGCATCAGTCCGTACACGCTCAGCAGGAAGGCCTGCAGCAGGCTCTTCACCACCTCGTCCGTCTCGGCCATGGGGCGGCTGAGGGCCGTACGCAGCAGGTCCATGAAGGGAATCAGCCCCCTCAGCTCCTCCACGGGCACCTGGGCACGCAGATGCCGTTTCACGGGCAGCAGGGCGCCGGCACGTTGCAGCAGGTCGTAGGGCAGCGACTCCACCAGTTCGGTCGAGACCAGCACCGCGTATGCCTCCAGCCCCTCCGACCCTCGGAACTGTATGATGTTCTCAGGCATGTTGAGCAGAATGCACGGCTCCTCCTGCACGCTGTATTGCTCCAGGTTCACGGCATAGTCCAGCTGCCCGCGTATGCACACCAGCAGCGTGATGGCATCCAGGCGGCACGGCTCCTCGAAGAGGTATTCCTGTGCGATGTGGTCCGACACAATCATCTTGCCCTTGTAGTTCAGCACCTTCGACGGGCGGTTGTTGCAAAGCTGTTCTATGGTGATGCGATTCAGTCTCATGGTTCCCGTATGTGTAGTTATTTGGGTGCAAAGATAGACATTTTTTCGATAGGTTGGTCAAAAATGTGAGGCGAAAGTGCAAAAAAAATTTTTCATGTGCTCCCATACCCTTCGGCTCCCAACACGCTTGATGCAGCCCAGAAGCTCACGGCACATTATAGTCAACGCCCCCCTGTTACTCCATTCAGGCTGACAGGGGGACGTTGTTTTATTACTCCTTCACAAGTTCCGGACATCCGAAACTTGAATTGCTTTACTCGTAGTTGTCCCCATCACCGCCTATGATGATGTTGCTACCAGAGTCGGGGTTCGAGGGGTTTGAGGGGCTCGAAGAGTTGCTACCGCCAGAGCTTGAAGTGTTGCTTCCAGGGTTCGAAGAGTTTGAGGAGTTGCTGCCGCCATTCTCTCCCCCTTGTGGGGAGTCGGAGGGGGCTGTGTTGCTGCCGCCATTCTCTTCCCCTTGTGGGTAGTCGGAGGGGGCCATCCTCTGATTCACCCTATCCTTCGCCTCCTTGATCACCACATTCACCTTGCCCACCACCTCGCGAGCCTTCGCCACCTTCTCGGCATTGGCAGGGGTAGGGTCGTTGGCCAGCGCGTTGAGGGCGAAGCAGAGTGAGAGGTAAGCCTCGTCGGTGGCCTGTCGGAGCTTGATGGAGAGCTTTGAGTCGCTCATGGCCTTCTCAGCCACACGCTCCTGATACATACGGCCGAAGCGGATGTTGGCTGACTCCAGATCGTCGAGGTCCGAGTCGATGCCGATGCTCTCCACCTGCTCGTCGGTGAGGAACTCACGGCAGTCGAGCACGAAGCCTGCCAGCGTTGCC
>JAZQQU010000020.1:0-12977 GCA_045629225.1 Bacteroidales bacterium
CTATCAAGAAGGACTGCAAGGTGGCAGCTGATGCTGCTGAGGCTATCGGTCTTGGCCTGCAGGCATTCTGCATCCCTGGCTCTGTAGCCGATGACCGTAAGGTAGGTATCGGCCACGGTGAGCTCGCTGCTCGTCTGCTCCCTGAGGAGACCCAGTGCTCCGCATTCATCGCTGGTCACGAGTCATACGCTGCTGCTGAGGGTGCTATCAAGATTGCTGAGATGGCAAACAAGGTACGTACCAACAAGCTCCGCGTCATCCTCAACGGCCTTGGCAAGGACGCTGCCAAGATCATCTCTCGTATCAATGGTTTCACCTATGTTCAGACCCAGTTCGACTATTACACTGGTGAGGTTAACATCGTAGCTGAGACTCCATACTCTGACGGTCTCCGTGCTAACGTACGCTGCTATGGTGCTGACGACGTTCGCGAGGGCGTTGCCATCATGTGGAAGGAGGGCGTTGACGTTTCTATCACCGGCAACTCAACCAACCCAACCCGCTTCCAGCACCCAGTTGCTGGTACCTACTTCAAGGAGCGTACCCGCGCTGGCAAGCCATACTTCTCAGTAGCTTCTGGTGGTGGTACTGGCCGTACCCTGCACCCAGATAACATGGCTGCTGGTCCTGCTTCTTACGGTATGACTGACACCATGGGCCGTATGCACTCATCTGCTCAGTTCGCTGGTTCTTCATCAGTTCCTGCTCACGTTGAGATGATGGGCTTCCTCGGCATTGGTAACAACCCAATGGTAGGCTGCACCGTAGCCGTTGCCGTTGCTGTTGCTCAGGCTCTCGCTAAGTAATCAATCAGATTATATATCCAATGTACATTTATATATTATATATATGAGTGTGCATTGGTTTTTTTGTTTAAAAGCTTTTGTCTGGCTCTACCACAAGACTCTAATCATTTAAGTTTTTGCATTCAATGTACGTTCCTCCATTTACCATTTCGGCAAAAGCAATCAACTTGATCGCTGAGATCTCCGCTCAGATAGAGCGCTATGCTATCAGGTTAGAGCAGGCGGATAGTTTGCGACTACGCAAGGCCAATAGAATCCGCTCTATCCGTAGTTCGCTTGCCATTGAGGGAAATACGTTGACAGAAAGCCAGGTGAGCGACATCATTGATGGAAAGCATGTGGTCGCACCAATCAAGGAGATACAAGAGGTCAAGAATGCGATTCGTACTTATGACCTATACCAGAGTCTCGATCCGCACCAAGTCAATGACTTGTTGAAAGCTCACGGTGTGATGATGGAAGCGTTGACCGACGATGCTGGCTGTTTCCGTCGAGGTGGAGTAGGTTTTTTTTCAGAGAAGGGCTGTGTGCATTTGCTCCTCCTTCCGAACGTGTCCCGGCTTTGATCCAAGATCTTTTCGATTCGTTGAAACAGAGCCAGGATCATCTGCTGATACGTTCGTGTGTCTTTCATTTCGAATTCGAGTTTATTCATCCATTCAGTGATGGCAATGGCCGTATGGGACGCCTTTGGCAGTCGCTCATCCTCGGTCGACTTCATCCACTCTTTGAACATCTACCAGTCGAGAACATGGTGTTTGCACGTCAGCAAGACTACTATAATGCAATCTCTGAAAGTACTCGATTGTCCGATTCTGGCCCATTTATTGACTTTATGCTCGAAGAGATTCTGAATACTTTACGCCAGCATCAGGGCGAGGAATTGGCAACCGCCAATCCTGATGTCGGAATAAATGATAATTTTGAACTGAGATTTTGCGAATAATAGTTTAGCACAATTAGGATTATTTACAAAGAGGTGTCGTAAGCATCGCTTTGTATTATTTTATACATCTCATTATACATCGGAAGGCTGCCCCCAATGTTGGGGCAGCCTTCCGATGTATTGTTGTATATTACTATGCTTTAAAACAATGAAAAATGAGTTGTTTTTGTGGTATTAGATTGCAAAATGACCTTCTAAGAAACAATTCTAACCCTTTTTATACGAAATACGCTCTTTTCGAGAACGACATATCTAAATATTGTGTATCTTTGCAGCATCTGGAAGGACCAGATACAAGAAAGAAGCACGATTACTTACCCTAATTGGAAACTTGGAACATTTCTGTTAAGGAGGGTCAAAGATTGTCGTTCTCTTTTCTTCGTTAGTTTATTGTTAGGCGAAGCTGTATTCTTACGGCTTCAGTTTCTCAATATACGGCGAGGAGCAGGAGCGTATTTCATTGAACCAATTTTCTCCTTAAAGGCAGTTCCAAGGCCTCCAATTAGAAAAGCAAGTCGATTGAATCCTCTTGCTTCTTTTTTTTGATACCATCATTAACCAAATAGTCGAGTTCGGAGGGTTGTCGGCAAAACACATTCAGAACTATGGCAATCTTCCGAATTACCACAAAGCGAACCTCCGTAACCAACGGTGTTCGTATCGAGCCTGGGATGGAAGTCCAGGTCGTTTCTAACAGTATTAGTAATCCAGTAACTACCAACGGCGGCCAGCCTGTCGTTGATGCCTTTATGCGTGTTTATGGCATCGACATCAAGAAGGCTGGTTGTCTTAACTCTGTATATCTGGATGTAGAGAGAATTGGATAGTCTAATTATAATAAAAGATATAAATATATGAAGAGCAGAATAGTTGCAACAATCCTCGCTCTAGTATTTGGAGGGTTAGGTGTTCATCGTTTTTATTTGGGTCAAAACTTTAAGGGAGTAATGTATTTGTTGTTTTGTTGGACTGGGGTTCCTGCAATTATTGCCTTAATTGATACCGTAAGATATTGGGCAAAAAGTGAAGACGAGTTCAATGCCAAGTATAATCCCAACGTTGTCGCAGAAGGCAAAGATGGTACCGATGTCGTAATCCAATCTATTAAAAACGTTGGTCAAGCTATCGAGGCAAAAAAACAAGAACAGATTGATGCCCAATTTAAGACTTGTCCTAAATGCGGAGCTAAGGTTCCCGTCGATTCAATGTTTTGCGACGAATGTGGTAATCGTTTTTAATTAATAATTGCATGAATTGTAGAATTTGCGGCAACCCATTACGTGAAGGAGCTCGATTTTGTGCTTCTTGCGGATCAAAGGTAGAACCTGCCACGTCTGCCAAAGAGGTATTTCTTGAGAATCTGGACTTATGGAAAGAATGCAAGAATAACTCTGACCTGCAAGTTTATCCAGACATTTCAGGAACGATTTTCCGTCCAGCTAGAGAAATCTTCCAAATTGTATCTGAAGAGGAATCCTTGTTGGTTGTTAGGGACACTTCTCCATACAACTCAATGAGCAAAGGTTATGTCATAACAGATAAGGCTCTATATTATAAAGAAGAGGAAAATTCAACAATAGAAAAACTTTACTGGGAAGCGATCTATTCGGTTGAATTCAAAGAAAATAGTTTCATCTTCTTCTGCCATTCAGGGAAGAAACTTGTCATTCCTATCAATATATTCCTCAAGTCGAACATTGCTAATGCTATTGGGAGTGCATTGTTTGGTTCTATTCTAGCCAAGCCTGTCAATAAATATGAACTATTGGAAGTCTCTGCTTCGCTGATTTCTCTTACACTCAACAAGATGGCAATGATTGAATCCGGTAGGGAGGAGGATCGATTGAACAATCTTATTTTGGACGGTAATTACGACAAGGCAATTTTTATTCTTGAAGAAAAAATCTCCATCAATTCCAGTGATAAAAAATCTCTGAGACATTTGCAAATCAGATTGGCAGATTTATATTGTCGAACTGGAAATTACATCAAGGTGGAGAATATCTGTAAAGAGATTATCCGAGAAACAGAAGATAACTCTCCAGAATCGATCAAGGCGAAATACTACAATGCCATATCAGCAGAAAAACTGGGTAATTTCCATGTGGCGAGAATGAACAGTTTTGATGTTAAACGTCATGGCGGAATAGTGCTTTCAAATGATCCGTCGATGAATATGGATGAAATGTCTACTGTATATACTTGCAGTAATAGTCAGTTCCAGAAAGATTTCTTCTCCATTCCTTATCTGGAAAGGAAGGTCATACTTCCTCTCAAACATATTGAGCGAATGAGTCTGGATCATGTTTGCGTAGTAGATATGAATCAAATGCCACAGATAGACTTCCCTATTGGTCATCCAATAGAGAATCATCTGTATGTTGGTCACCCGTTTCTTCCACATAAGTACATACCAATTGAAGAATATCAATTGGATTTTGTAAAGGATAAGATTGATGAATTCTGCGTCTTAGCACAAGGTCTTGGTGCGACTGAAATCTCGACTGAAATAATCAATAACAATACTACTGGACAATATCAGGAGGCTTTCTCTTCGAATACCATCGAAGGTGAAAATGATCTAGGGATACTTCTAGGGTTACCTCCAGCAGAAGCTTCATATGAGTCACTAAGAGGAGCTTCTTCTACTATGCTCAATGAACTGAAGCAACATATCAGCCGACATCAAACCTTTGAACCCAAATCGGCTCCATTTGTTCCTGAGGGATTAGTCTGGCTTAGCCAGGAACCTTCTTGGCAAAGATTGGTAAAACAAAGGCTCAGTGGTGGCTCTTTGATGTCGCATGAAGAGCGTATCAAAACTCACAGTTGCCAAATGATTAATGCCGAGGAGCTGGAAAGCGTGAAGTTTGAGGCTGAAATTTGCTTGGTTGCCAGCTATGGGCAAACTGCGAACAAGCAACGATATGAAGAGATACGAGAGCAGAAAGACGCAATTCTGTCTATAAAGGTTAAGTTTGCAGATATTGCAAAACTGAATCATTCAAGAACCGAAGTGACTCTCTCAGGGGTAGAAGACTCTGCAAAAGAGTTCTCTGCATCGGAGTTGGAATATCTTGAAGAACTGAAAGAGTGTCTTGCTGACGGAGAAATAGGTCCTCGTGAACGACGACTACTTGACAAGATCCGACTCAAACTTGATATAACAGAAGAGCGAGCACAGGAGTTAGAAGCAAGTCTTGCTAATCCAGTTTTGACAGAAGAAGAGAAAGAGTACCTGAATGAATTCAGAGAGTGTTCCACTGATGGAACAGTTTCTGACAAGGAGCGCAGATTACTTGAGAAAGTAAGAAAAATGCTTGGAATTTCAGAGGAAAGAGCCAAAGAAATTGAACAGATCAAATAAATCCAACTCTCCTCTAGGTGAATCGGTCTCAAGGTCAGCCAGAACCCGCTCAAAGGTTCGCCGGAGGAGAGTTTTTTGTCTATGGAGAGATAGGCGAGACCAGTATTCAAGACTTCCATGAGGTAATCTCAGAAGTGATATTCGACTGATCACCCTTATGCGCAGCTCCTTCGAAAGAGGGGGCTGTTTTTTGTTATTGTGCCAGGACACAGAGAGAAAGTTGAACCAGATCAAGTGCCACTGTTTAGCATATCCCAAAAGACATGATTCCCCTTTCAAATACAGAAAGCATACTATCAGGCATATGAAAATAATAAAGTTTGCGCCCCATTTTGCCAAGAATATCGGCCATTACGTTCTCGTATATAGCACCTTTGAAACTGCCAAAATTGCCTTGCAGGATGTCTAACTGGGTACCTTCATCGAGCATGCTGATAAAGAGTCCTGTGTCAGCCATATAGACCTTGAAGCAATCCTGAAGTGCAAAATGATGTATTCGAAGTTTCTGTCCATTTCAGAGTGAGAGTTTAGGAGTGTTTTTTTATTCTTGTCAATGGTGCGTACATCAAGTGTATATCAGGCGTGAAAAAAGCGTACATCAAACGTACATCTATAAAGATATATTTTTAAAAAGTTAAATTATTAAAGATAATTTTTTGAAAAAAATATCTAAAGTAGCATGAAATCGCTTTTAAGCGAATTTCATTATGCATACTCTCAATATTTTTCATTCCTCTGTTCGCTCTTCTGCTTATACTTAGGGGCAGCGCCAGCGCGGAGCTCATTGGCAGTGAGCTCCGTCTGGTCGGTCAGAAACTGGTTGAGCACGTGGAGCGAAGCATAACCGAAGAACTTGGCTATAGCAGTGGTCGAAACCTGCGTCTGGGTAAGGAGCTCCACGATAGTGCGCAGACGGTATTGGCGCATGAAGTCGTCGTGATGCATGCCAGTGAGCAGGTGGATGGCAGCGCTCAGGTCGCGTGAGTTCACGCCCAGTGCCCTGGCCACAGCGCGAGTGGTCTTGACGCGGTGGTGGGTCAGGTAATAGCGGACCACCGTGTCGAGGATGTTGCCATCGGTCACAGGGTAGGGGATGGCATTGGGCGAAGCAGTGATGATCTGGTCAGTAGCTTCGTCAATGGTCAGGTACTGGCTGATGGAGAGATAAGCCTCGTCGAAGGAGTAGGTTTTGATCTTGTAGGTCATAACTGAGATAGGTTTGTATGATTGTTAATGAAAAAAACTTGTCTGGTGTGCTGGCGTCTTATTTGTGTACCAAGATAAGACATCCCTGAGTGCTGGCGTCTTATTCGTGTACCAAGATAAGACATCCCGGAGCGCTGGCGTCTTATTTGTGTACCAAGATAAGACATCCCGGAGTGCTGGCGTCTTATTTGTGTACCAAGATAAGACATCCCTGGAGCGCTGGCGTCTTATTTGTGTACCAAGATAAGACATCTCAGAGGCCGAATGCCCAATCTGGCGTCAAGGATGGTCGGGTGGGAGCCAGGTCGGATCGACGTTGCAAAGTTACGAAAAAAAAGGATATTTGCAAGTCATTTTCGAGTAAAAAAAGCATAACTTCTTTTTTTAGCAATTATGCACTCATATCTATGCAAATATATATCACGTCATTTCTTGGATCAGCCAACAGGACTGCTAAAGAAAAAGCCACGGCTAGATGGGGAGTCGTGGCTTTGTTTGGGGTCTTATGTTTTTTTGCTCTTCGAAATCCTCGATCAGAGGGCTGGGATGAGGAGCCAAGCTGCAGGGCAGGTGCCTGGATCATCGTTGGCATAGGTGGTCTTGATGTTGTCGCGCACCTGAACGGCCTGCTCGCGGGTGTCATAACCGCCAGCTACTACACGATACATGCCCGAAGCGTTCTGCACCAGGAAGGCATTGTAGCCACGGCCAGCCATCTTAGCCTTGAAGTTCTCGGCATTGGTCTTGTTGCCGAAAGCGCCCACTACGACGTTGTAGTCCTTGAGCAAGCCGGCATCGGCCTGGTTGACGAGGGTCACCTTCTCCTGACGGTCACCAGCCTGAGCAACTGGAGCAGTGCGCTTAGGTGTGGTGTAGCTGATTGGAGCAACTTCCTGTACTTCGGATGCAGGCTCGGCTACGGTAGCGGCCTGGGTGAGGGTCTTGTTACTTTTGCAGCTGCTCATTGAGAGGGCTGCAACAATGGCGATGGCCATCAAAAGAGTCTTCTTCATATCTTTATTTTTTTGAAAGTTATCAACATTTTCGGGGCAAATGTAATAATTTATTCGCTACTTTGCAAATAAAAATAGTAAAAAAAACGTAAAAGCTTGGTTTTTTCCGATTTTAGGGGTATCTTTGCGGCTAGAAAAAGTATTTTTGGGAGTTTAGAGTTTAGTGTTTAGTGTGGATGTAGAGTTCAGAGAGGAGAGTTTGATGCCTCAAACTTTTCCTGTTCGGCAACCTGAACTCGTACAACTCCCCGACATTCTAAACTCAATTACCAATTATCAATCACTAATCATCAATCACCAATTTCTAATCTCTAGTCTTCTCTACACTGAATGAAACAAGATAGCGTAATAATCATGAGCGGCGGCATGGACAGCGTCACGCTGCTGCACGACTACAAGGAGCGCATCGCTGTGGCGGTGACCTTCGACTACCATTCGCGTCACGCTGAGCACGAACTGGCCTGTGCCCGCTGGCAATGCGAACTGCTGGGCATCCGTCACTTGGTGATTGAGGTGGACTTCATGGAGCAATACTTCAAGAGCAGCCTGCTCAAGGGCGGCTTCGAGGAGGTGCCTGAGGGCCACTATGCTGCCGACAACATGAAATCGACCGTAGTGCCTTTCCGCAACGGCATCATGCTGAGCATTGCTGCTGGCATTGCCGAGAGCGAGGGGCTGCAGTATGTGCTGATGGCCAACCATTCGGGCGACCACTTCATCTACCCTGACTGCCGTCCGGAGTTTGTGGAGACCATGGGCAATGCCATCTGTGCCGGCACTACCAATGGCGTAAGGCTGCTGGCTCCCTACACGGCCTGGAGCAAGCGTCAGATAGCCCTGCGTGGACAGGAGCTGGGCGTGGACTTCGGCCACACTTACTCATGCTACAAGGGTGGTGACAAGCATTGTGGCAAGTGCGGCACCTGCGTGGAGCGCCGCGAGGCTCTGGAGGGTTTCGACCCAACGGTGTATGAAGACTAATCATCAAGAATTACCATTTCACTATCACTCGTGGATAAACAAAACCAACTTACTTGATATGAAAAACCTCTTTTCCGTCCTGGCCCTTTCGGCCCTGGCATTGACCACGGTGCAGGCACAGGACAAACTCTATCATGACGAATTCCCTCTGCGTGACGTCACCCTGCTCGAAGGCCCACTGAAGCATGCCTGCGACCTGAATGCTCACGTACTGCTGCGTTACGACGTGGATCGTCTGCTGGCGCCATTCCGCAAGGAGGCAGGATTGCCCGAGCTGGCTCCACTCTTCCCCAACTGGGCAGGCTTGGACGGCCATGTGGGTGGCCACTACCTGACCGCTGTGTCGTTCTATGCTGCCATGGGCAACAAGGAGTGCGAGGAGCGCATGCTCTACATGATCAGCGAGCTGAAGAAGTGTGCTGAAGCTGCTGCTGTGAACTTCCCTGCCTGGGGCAAGGGCTATCTGGGTGGCGTGCCTCAGAGCGACCGGATGTGGACCACGTTCAAGCAGGGCGACTTCCGCACCTTCAATGGCGCGTGGGTGCCATTCTATAACCTGCACAAGATTCATGCTGGCCTGCGCGATGCCTGGATCTACTGTGGCAACGAGGATGCCCGTGAGCTCTTCCTGGGTTGCTGCGACTGGATGATCGACGTGGCTGCCAACGTGAGTGACGAGAAGCTCGAGGAACTGCTCGGCATGGAGCATGGTGGTGTGAACGAGACGCTGGCCGATGCCTACCAGATCACAGGCAACAAGAAATATCTGGACGCTGCCCGTCGCTATTCGCACAAGTGGCTGCTCAACCCGATGAAGGAGCACAACGGCAAGCACCTCGACCTGATTCATGCCAATACTCAGGTGCCCAAGGTCGTAGGTTTTGCTCGTGTGGCTGAACTGGGTGATGATGCCGACTATCTGGAGGCCAGCCGCTTCTTCTGGGACGAGGTGGTGAATCGCCGCAGCCTCTCGCTGGGTGGCAACAGCCGTCGTGAGCACTTCCCAAGTGTGGAGGCATGCATCGACTGGACTCAGGACATCGACGGCCTGGAGTCGTGCAACACCAACAACATGCTCAAGCTCACCGAGGATCTCCATCGCATGGATCCGGACAACGCGCTCTATGCCGACTTCTACGAGCGTGCCACCTTCAACCATATCCTTTCGACCCAGCATCCTGAGCATGGTGGCTACGTCTATTTCACCTCGGCTCGTCCTCGCCACTATCGCAACTACTCGGTGCCCAACGAGGCTATGTGGTGCTGCGTAGGCACCGGCATGGAGAACCATGGCAAGTACGGCCAGTTCATCTATACAAAGAACTCATCAACCCTCTCCGTCAACCTCTATGCCGCCTCTGAGCTCAACTGGGAGGAACTCGGCGTGAAGCTACGCCAAGAGACCGAGTTCCCATACGGCGAAAGCAGCAAGATCACCATTACTGAGGGCAAGGGCAAGTTCACCCTGCGTCTGCGTTATCCAAGCTGGGTGCGCGAAGGCGAATTCAGTGTGAAGGTCAATGGTAAGGCAATGAAGAACAAGGGGTGGAAGCCTGGTACCTACATCGACCTGAACGAGAACTGGAAGCAGGGCGACGTGATCGACATCGTTTTCCCGATGCACGCTTCGATCGAGCACATGCCCAACGTGCCACAATATGTTTCGATAATGTATGGCCCAATCGTTCTGGGCATGAAGACCGGCACCGAGGATCTGGCTCTGCTGCTCTCTGATGACAGCCGCTTTGGCCAGATGGCTGTGGGTAAGAAACTGCCTGTGGATCAAGCTCCTTACCTTATCGCTAACCAGGTGGAGGACATTGCCAATGACCTCGTGCCTGTGGCAGGTAGTCCGTTGCACTTCACGCTGAAGACCCGCATGGAGAACAAGATCGATGGCGAGCTGCAGCCATTCTTCGAGATTCACGACAGCCGCTATATGCTCTACTGGCTGGCATTGAGCTCTGATGGTTACAAGGAGTATATCGACAACCTGGCACGCGAGGAGAAGGAACGTATGGAGCTCGAAGCCCGCACTACCGACAAGGTGCAGCCAGGCGAACAGCAGCCCGAGAGTGACCACTTCATGGAGGCTGACGAGACCTCGACACGTGGCATTACTAACGACGTGCCCTTCCGCGACGCTCGCAATGGTGGCTCGTTCAGCTACCTGATGCAGACCCAGGGCCGCACCGACCTAAGCCTGCGCATCCGCTACTGGGGTCAGGACGAATGGCGCACCTGCGAGTACGACCTCTATGTGGATGACACGCTGGTCACCTCGGTCAACAACTCGCGCAAGTGGCGCTCGTCGCAGTGGAAGTACGAGACCTATCCTATCCCAGCTTCAGCACTCAAGGGTAAGAAGCAGGTGCGCGTCAAGTTCGTAGCCAAACCTCATCGTCAGGTGGGTGAGATCTATGAGGTGCGACTGATGAGGAAGTAGTCTGTTCCCCCCTTTTCTCCCTCCTTTTCACTATTATGTCATAATAAATCAAGTTCTCGCTTGTCTTTAGAAGAAGATAAGGAAGATAGAAGAAGTTAATAAGTTAAAGAGGTTAAAGACGTTCCATGAACTTCGGAGTATTGTTTTTATCTTCTACAGCAAGAAGGAGCGAACTCCTCAACCTCCTTTATCTCCCTCCTATCAAGTTTACACGTTAAGAACTTGAGAAAGTTGAATTATAATAATAGCCCAAGTCTGAGCAGAACGGACTTGGGCTATTTCTTTTGTTCGCCCAGCATGGGCATACTCTAACGGGTGCAAGTCCGTAAGCCGCCCTGATAACGGGAAGGCTACAGCCAAAGACAAGGGTGTCCGTGGCGACACGGAATCTAAAGGAAGTCGGCGGCAAACATCTGCTCTGATGCACAAGAACATGATATAAGGCCGGTGCAAGTGTGGTAAGTCTGCAAAAGAAGACAAAGCCCGATAGTTATCCGGAACTTGCAAAGGTAAATCATGCGGAGATAAGATTGAAAGAATATGCTCTTAACTGGGGATGTCTCACGGACGTGGCAACCCGACAAGTCACATGACACTCGGAGCCGCGGAGTAACGCTTGCCGTGAGAAGTCAGCAGAGGTCATAGTACCCGAAAAAAAAAAAAGTCGGGGAAGGACCGAACCTTATTGAAGCAAGTTTAACAATAAAGATTACTCTATGAAGGAAAGAATGCAGAATACATCTGCGAATGCGAATGGCTGCCCGCAAAGAGATAGGACGGCATCCGAAGGGTATGCGGGAGTGCAGACCTACATGGAGATAGTCGAAGGCGAACTTGTGGAAATGCACTTGGAGGGGCAATGCCTCATGGAACAGATAATCGACCTCGCAAATCTAAGGGAAGCCTACAAGCAAGTGGTGCGGAACAAAGGGAAAGGCGGAATCGATGGGATGGACGTCAAGGAATTATTCACTTGGTGCCAGACCCATATCGAATACTTGAGGCCATCCCTCATGGACGGGACTTATGTCCCCAATCCAGTAAGGCGCGTAGAAATCCCGAAAGACAACGGCAAGAAACGACTGTTAGGCATCCCCACGGTGATAGACCGTATGGTGCAGCAGGCCATTAGCCAAGTCCTTTCTCGTATCTACGAGCCGAAATTCAGTCGTACGAGTTACGGCTTCCGACCGAAACGCGGAGCACATGATGCACTACGGGAAGCGAGGAAGAACGTGACCGAAGGCTACAAGTATGCCGTGGGCATAGACTTGGAGCGCTTCTTCGACACGGTGAACCAAAGCAAACTGATAGAGGTACTGAGCCGAACGATAAAGGACGGCCGCGTAGTATCGCTGATACACAAGTACCTCCGCAGCGACGTGATGGTGCACGGGGTATTGCAGCCGACGGAGGAGGGGACACCGCAAGGCGGACCTCTCAGCCCGCTGCTAAGCAATATCATGTTGAATGAGCTCGACAAGGAACTCGAAAGGAGAGGACTTCGCTTCGTCCGCTATGCGGATGACAGCATCATCTTCTGCAAGAGCAAACGAGCCGCCCAACGCGTCAGCGAATCCATCACGGACTTCATCGAGAAGAAACTTTACTTGAAGGTAAATCGCGAGAAGACCGAGGTGGGGAGTATTATTGGAATGAAGTACCTCGGCTACTCATTTCGCATCATGCGAGGGGAGTGCCGATTGACCGTACATACCAAGACGTACGACAAACTGCGTAAGAAACTGAAAGATGCTACCATGCGGAGCAATGGGATGGGGTATCAATCACGCAAGGAAAAGATGCACCAAATCATACGAGGGTGGATAGAGTACTTTCAGTTGGCAGACATGCAGAAGCGACTGAGAGAGATTGACAAATGGCTACGCCGTCGTTACCGCATGTGTATATGGAAAGCCTGGAAGAAATGCAGCACGAAGGTGAGGAATCTTATCAAATGCGGCATTGAAAAATGGCAAGCCTATGAATGGGGTAATAGTAGCAAGAAGTATTGGCGAGTTGCAAAGAGTCCGATATTAGATCGAGCCATCAGCAAGGAGTTATTACAAAGGCAAGGCTGGCCATGTCTGATGGACTATCATCGTTTAATAGTCCGCGTGCAATAATAAGGAACCGCCGTATGCCGAACGGCACGTACGGTGGTGTGAGAGGTCGGTAAACGTGAAAGTAGGAGATAAACGCCTACGATTAG
>JAZQQU010000021.1:0-74299 GCA_045629225.1 Bacteroidales bacterium
TACGGATTTCTTTGGGAATCTGTTATTTCCCTCAAAAATTTAATCAAGATTTCAAAGAACATGAGCCAGTGACAGATCTTCTGCCATCTGGGCTTGATATTATCTACACCCCTTACAGTCGGGTGTGGGAAACTTTAGTAATTAATAAACTTTCGATGGCGTCCACCATCTTTTTTTCACTGAACTTCTGACTGGCATTTATTGCCCTCGCAGCCATCAGGCTGTATAGGTTATAATCAGTCAGCAGAGTCTTTATCCTTTGAACCAGTAATTCTTTATCGTGACTATCCACATGATAGCCAGTTTCGCCTTCTTTGACCAATTCACTGATGCCCCCCACTACGGGAACGATACAGGGCAATCCGAAGCACATCGCCTCTGCCACCGTCATGCCGAAAGTCTCAATAACCTGAGAACTATCTGACAAGTTCATCACCAGCGATGCCCTTGCATAGACGCTGGCCATATCATTTGTTGATGGCATGATCTCCAGATTTGACAGATTCGGCACCTTCAATTCCTTCAGGAACTTTGACACCTTGTTTTGCGATTCATTCAGCACCAGCACAAAGCGGAATTGTGGCAAGAGTTCAGCCAAACGGCAGAAGACGTCCACGCCCTTATACCTTTTACAAGAACAGGCCATCATGACGGTCCTTCGCTCGTATGCAGCCACCACATCCACATGTGCCGACCCCATGAATTTATCAGAGACTGCATTGGGCACGACAGTCACTTTCGGGTTATCGAGCAGAGTGCGACGTTGATAATCCGACACACAGATGATGTCCGAAGCTATCCATCGCATCATCCAGCTCAGTATCTTATAAACCCGGCCCTTGATCCATGCATTCTCGTGATAATGATAGATGACGTGTTTTCCCATCAACTTGCCAGCCAAAGCCGGTCCTACAGGCAGAAGGGTATTGATGTAGAACACACAATTCTTCTGTCCTATGAAACGAAAAGCATAGAAAAACGTATGAAACTGCACCCATGCATAACGCGTCATCGTCACCAACGGATGACGCGAGAAATGATAGTAGTAATGGGAGGCTCTGAGATTGACATCGTGCAGAGAATCAAGAATACCTCCGCTTGACGTTCTCAGTGCTACATGATACCCCTTGCTTAGCAGCCCCTTCAGCACCGTCCTAAGTATGATCGGGCTTCCACTGAAGTCATTATACAGATGAAAGCAGACGATCTTAGGGCGTTCTGTCGTTATTTCTTGTTCAGGCATAAGATAATCAATCGATTCCAATAAGTCAAAAGAGCAGAGTCGGACATACTTCTATCAGCAGGTTCTCGGCCAACAAATCTTGACAATATCAATAATAAATAATAAATCAGTTGTTCTGTATCAAACCAGGCACCATCCTGAGTCTTCATGCGCGACATCAACTTTTCTGCACTCCAATGACGCTCAAAGAAAGCTGTCTGGATAATGAAATGATAGCGATCCAAGCCTACAGGACAACATCGGAAAGCGTATTCCCAATCGAAGACGAAAAGCCGACCTCTCTCTTCGAACATATTCCAAGGTGTAAAATCGCCATGCATGACCGAACATTTCAGCATCTTACCCTTACAACGATTCTCTACATGTCTGAAAGCTCGTTCCAGCTCAGTCTTATCCACACACAATGGCAGTACCGCACCTCTCTCTCTCAGCAGTTGTATGCCTTTGGCCAGATCGCATGCTTCGTATGGAACCATTTTCAGGGTCTTGGTCTGGAGCTCATCAATGAACGATTGATGCCTCTCATTCCACTCATGTGGAGTACGTGATTGCATAGTCTTTTCAGTCGAAAGAACCATCATCTGCCAGCCATCATTGCCTATCGCACCATTATACATGCAACGAGGGATTGAGCAGATTCCTTTCGCACGAAGCTCTTGCAGAAGTTCAGCCTCCTGTTCAAATAAACTCTTAATAACCCCTTTGTCAGACACCTTGCAGTAGGCCAGAATCTCATGATCACAGAACACTTGGAACACCTGCTTCTGGTGTACACTCGGCGTTCCTTCGAACAATGCCCACTCCAATTTCTTGTCAGGAAAGATTCCTTTCAGCACAGTCTGTATTGATTCATCCTCTGACCAATCCTGTATCGGGAAGGGCGAACAGCACTCTGGCAACAACGCACAGAAAGGCAGTATCGCCTTCAGCACTCTCCCTTTCCAGCCACTTGGCTGATACAGATTCAGTGCAACCTGCGTGTTCTGTCTTGGCATAAGCCAGACCTTGCCGTCACTATTGGCAATTCTCCAGTATCGCATCTCTTATCTTCTGACCCTTATGTTCCCAGCTGATGACTGGTCTCATCCGTCCTTCTTCAAGGGCAGCTTTACGTCGGTTCTCAACATTGCAGAATCGCTTCATGCCATTCTTCAGGTCTTCAATCACCTGCTCACGATTTAGCACATTTACGCATTCACACATTATTTTATTAAGCGCACACGTATAGCCACCTGTCTCGATGCAAACCAAAGGCTTCCCAAACGAGATGGCATCGAACGCCACTGTTACAGCCCCCTCCTTGATGGCGGCATTAACCACCACATGGCATTCCTGCACCAATGTTCGGTAAGTCTCACTACTCACCTCACCTGCCATTCTCACTTTTGTCTTCGACTGCATCTTGCTAATGAGTCTGTCCAATCTACTCTTGTCCCTACCCTCGCCTACTATACACAGTTCCACATCGGGCACCTCCAGTGCCAACTTATCGAAAGCCTCAATCACCAGATCGAATCCTCGCCATGCGTCAAGTCGGCCAACTGTGATGAATTTCGTTACATCCGAAGCTTCCTGCATATACATTGCTGTGGTCTTTTCCTCATCGCATGCCACGTCGGTCATCAAGATGCTTTTGTGGCGACATTTCGCTGGAATCAGGGACTGTGTTTCCATAGTTTTGCAGAAGATCAGTTGTGCCGATTCGCAGCGTTTTTGAAATGAACGATTAACTGGAAGAGTTTTCACATACATCCGTCTCATCCATGCCCACAGCCTTTCCACCAGGCCATAATGACAGGAGAACTCCTCAGGTATCGTCTCGAGTCCTCCTATCGGTCCCCATATAAAATGCTGATGCTGGCCATACCGACTCACCTGCCACATCGCATTGCCGTAAGTCAAATGATGAAAGACGTGTATATCGTTCTCTTGCATTGTTCGTTTGACAATACGATCGCCGAAGACTTGCCACAGATTATAATAGGTTCGTACGCCACGCAGCCCCTTCTTCCACCAGCGTGCCCACTTAGGCAGGTCGTAGTAAAGCCAGTGAATGCCGCAATATTCCGGATGTTCCGCAATCCAGGGCTCAATATTCTTTCGGTTGCTTTCTCTGGTCAGGACCCAGAGCTCAAAGTATTTCGACATCTCGAGCACCCAGTGCCACCCCACCCCAATCTCACTCCCGAGATTCGGTTCACAAGCGTAGGCGGAGACAAATATCTTCATGTTGGTTTTCGAATATCAGGGTGAGTATCTTGCGGGCACACTGTTCTGGTGTGCCATCATTCAGCACCTTGTAATAACCTTTTTTCTCGGCCAGATAGTCAATCCTCTGGTTAATAGCTTCCACACCTTCTGCATCTAGCTCCGACTTGCGTCGTAGAATGATATCCGTAGGAGCCCTCAGCAGGATGTTATAGTCGAGCGAAGGTATCAGACACTTGCCGAATCTATACAAGAAAACCGTAGGTAAGTAAATCGAACTCCTCCGGCTATCGCAGATGATGTCCGTATAATATCGGTCAAATACCACCAGCCTTGTGATGCGTGTCTGTGTCTTCACCTTCAGCCAATAGCCAATGATGTAGTCGAGGCTATAATATGCCAAGCGGAAGAACGAGTTAGTCTTTCCCTTCTCAGTACTGCGGTGTGGTCGGTCAAAATCCCTATCGACCGTAGCTTTCAACCTCGCCTTATGCGCCACCTCACTGATATTTCCGAACAGAGTTGGCCGAAAATGGAAATAGACGTGCGCCTTACGAAAGACATCACCCAACTCCACCAGAACAGTCTCTATCACCGTAGTTTTTCCAGCGCCATCAGGACCTGTAAAACCAACTGAGAATCCAGTGTCCGAGCGCAGATAATTCCTTATGAAAGTATAGAGAAATTGGAGGATTGACGTCACACATTTGGCCGGAAGAGCCATGTTTTTCCGAACAACAGCCTTCAGCAATCCCCTACCTTTTACTGCATCACACTCAGCCACAGTCTTTCGTCCGAACACTGCTTGCAATTTCTTCTCCACTATCGTGCTGTGTTCAGCTAACTCGCGTGTCTTATTATATTTCTCAGGATAAGGAACGCCAACAGTCCTATTGTACAGATATTTATCCAGAAACTGGCACTCGACACCCACATACCACAGGAAGCCGTTCCATTGACGATGCTTCAGGAATTCCTCCGCGCTCATCAGTTCCAATCCCCACACAGAGGTATTGACGAAGAAGTCCCACTGCACCAGTTCCGTCCCCGAGTCCGAGCATCGTCCACACACCAACGTCGTCAGTCGGTCGCTGTCCAGATAAGTGACCACCTTCCAGCCACTCTCATCAATCTTTCGGATCAGCGGCTTCAGTATCTTTTTCAGACTTCCCTTCGTGATGATGATGTCAATATCTCGGCTCTCATTCCTGTCTGGCAAACCTTCAAAGTTGCGAAGCACCGCATACTCAGCCTGCTCGTTAAGGAATCCGATGATATCAGTAATGTGTTGTGTCATATAGACTTTACCTGCCTTAAAACCTCAAAACCTTACGACCTCAAAACCTCAGCAAATTATGCCTGATTTTATCCCAGATATACCCCGGTCTCAACGCAATTGATCGACAAATAAGTTTCATTCCTTTCACAATCCGTCCTTCTCGCAAACAGAAAGCTCCATTGCGCAAAGCATCAGCAGCCTCACCGTCATGCTTCACGTTAATAATATCTTCGGAAGATAAAGAATGATAAAACTCCTCGAAAGACTGGTTCAATTCTCCTCGTCTTCTTCTGCGGACGTTATTCTTCACATACCGCATTCGCAACATCATGCGATAAGTACTCGTCGACATTCCATTGGAATGTTTCCTATAATGGCATAGAACCTCTGGTAGAACGATGATAGCTTTACCTTTTATATAAAAATCGCTCAGTTTTGTCCAAAAGTCCAGATCTTCACAATAATCCTGCCACCGTATAGCAGATCCGTCTTCTTGAATCTCGCTCATATCTTCATATCTTCCTACGCTCAATGCCAATATTCGGTCATAAACTGCTGTTGATTGCATGAAGATAAGTTTTCCAGCCTCTGCTCGCTTGAGAAATGCCTCTTTAGTCGCATCTCCTAAATATAATCCACCACCAATCTTTTTCCCTTCTTCATCCACATAATCCAAATAGCATCCCACGGCCATCAAATCTGCATCAGAAGAAATCTTTGCAAACATCTTCTCAATAGCATCAGGCAATAGCACATCATCAGCATCCAGGAACATCATATAACGAGTACTAGCATACCTTTCCGCATAATGCCGAGCATGACAGAGTCCTTGGTTCTTCTCTAGTTGTATCAATTCATACTGCCGAGTATGAGTAGCAAAGAATCTATCAACCTTATCTACAGACCTATCCGTACTGCAATCATCAACGATCAAAAGATGGAAATCCTGTATGGATTGAGCATGTACCGACTCCAACGTCTCAACAATATACTTCTCTGCATTGTACATGCAGATGGCGAGGGTCAGTTTCATCAAATTAGGATTGAAATAGAAGTAAAATAGACCATTTTGTCGATTAAGAATTAAAAACGCTGCAAATTTAGGTAATTTTGTCGATTAAGAAGGGTGTTTTATGGTAATTTTGTCGAATAAGGATAATAAAACAGCCAAATCCCTCACTAATTCAATCTATACAAAACAAAATAGGCAATGAACTATGGCAAGTTTTAGTTTTTTAAGGGTTCCCCGCAGGGCCTAAGATTTCCGCTCACAGAGCGCATGTTTTCTTGCCGTTAGGCAACTTGCAAAACATGAAAATAATTTAATTTCAGCATCATTAGCAACCATATTATCATATTTTTTATGAAAAACAAGTAGAAAAATTTGGATGCAACACCAAAAAGTCTTATCTTTGCAGCGATGTTAAACTAAATACAGATATCTAAATACAGATATGTAATGGAAACAATGAACTTCTCTATCAACGTGCCCGCCGTACCTGGTATGAATATTGATTATCTCAAGCAGAAAATTCAGGACTATGTGCGTCAACTTATCAATGTTGAGCTAAAATCTCAAAGCATCTGCAAAAAAGATGAAATGGCCGAGGCTTTGAAATTTATAGATTCATTAGAAATCCCAGGAGCAAAGA
The DNA here is from genome assembly GCA_045629225.1 of Bacteroidales bacterium. Taxonomy (GTDB): domain Bacteria; phylum Bacteroidota; class Bacteroidia; order Bacteroidales; family UBA3663; genus Liminaster. The sequence goes on from JAZQQU010000021.1 coordinate 6,383, forward strand.
ATGCCTCTTTCGAAGATGTATGTCGCAGCAGTTGCAGCCGAATGTGATTGTATCGTAACTCATAATCTTCTGGATTTTACACTTTCCAATATTTCTGTCATATCGCCAGAGTCTGCCATTGCTCAAATAGAAAAATGAAGGAGAAGTTCTGCATGCTCCAAATCGTCTTAGCTTATGACCAAGGCGAGGCTTAACTTATGACCAGCATTGGTCTTAAGAGGATACCTCATTGGGCCGTAACTTGCAACTTCCTTGCCAAATGCTATCTACGGATAGTCCTGTAAACACGAAACAATGGCACGCAAAGATTGCTAACAATGGAGAGTAACAGAGGATTCTTCCATAAACTGAATTAGGCAATTTGTCGATTAAGAGGTTGTTTTAGGAACTTTAAACATCCGGTTATTCAGAAAATGAGGTAGATTGTTTCTAGGAAGATTACCACCATTTCAAATTTTTGTTTCTATATTTTAGATTATTAAGGATTCGATGCGATGCAACTGTAAATAACTTAATGATCTGCCATAATTTTAACCATTGATATTGCACTACAAAATGGTTTTTCTTCAATAAGTACTGAGTCTGTTTGAGGCGTTCTTTGCTCCTCTTTGTTTTATAACCATTACTAAAGGTTTTGCTATCATCATTTATTCTAAATGATATAAATATTCATGTACATTGATATATTTTTCACCCAAATTGTAAAATTGCAACCACATATCATTATCCATTGCCCAATACAATGCCAGGTCAAATCCTTCTGTCTTGTTGAAAAGCTCCCGCTGAAAAATACACGTTTGAGAAGGAACCATTGGTCCTAATTTCGACATGATTAACATTTTCACAAACACCCTTTTCATTTACTACGCATTCATCAAAGACAAACCACCTACAAGCTTTGTACTGATGCATCTTATTATTTAGTCTGAATAAGGAATCTTTTAACAAAAAATCATCTGCGTTAAGCCAAAATAGCCATTCTTTAGTTGCACGAGCAAATCCTTGATTAAACGCATCACTTTGCCCTTTATCTGGTTTTGATTGCCAATAGAAGATATAATCTGAATATTCTTGTATAATTTCTATTGAATTGTCAGTAGAGCCTCCATCTATTATGATAATCTCATAATTGGGATAATTTTGCATAATGATGGATTTTATTGCGTCTCTTAAATACTTTCCTGAATTAAAATTTGCAATGACGATAGAAAATCCGAAAAAATCCATGTGATCCATATTATTTACTATGCTGCGGATTATAGGGTTTCAATAAATCTTCTTGTGCACAAAACTTTGGAATAAACCTTTTGCACAATGGGACTGAAAGAATGCATAATACTATAGTAAAAACGACAGTCAATGTTAGGCTATATGTTGGTATCAGTCTATTGAACAACACGAGCAATGGTCGGTAGTACATGTGATGCGTACAAAGAAGGATGATTGAATAGCGGCCACAATAGCTAATTACAGGGATGTATTTAAAGGTTTTACACAGAAACAAAACAACAAACACTCCGAAAAGAGCATTTATAACATCAATAATAAATAATCCTGAATATCTATTGTAATGAAAACTAATGCAACCTACTTCGCAATATCGTTCTATGCTAAATGAAATACACCACAAAACTGCAGCGAATAAAAGATTGTATCGTTCATATTGATTAGGAATCAGGATTTTCGTTCGTTTAAGTAGATACCCAATGTAGAAGAAAGGCAATGCTGTCATTGCTACATCCATCATACATGGCAGGAAGATTGTAAGTTTTCCTAACAGTACGCCTGCTCCACAAGTCAACACTACTGCAAAAAATTGCCAGATACCGTCTTTGAAGAATTGCTGAATTAGATAGAAATAGATATTTGACCAGAATAGACAAATCAAGAACCAGATAGGGCCATTAAAATACTGACGTTGAGTAAAAACATCCAAGATACCAGAGGCATCTGTTTTTATCAAATTTGGGGCAATATCATTTGTTACATAGAATACAACATAAGCTGTTAAATAGAAGAAAAGAAACGGAACTAGAAACTTATTGGTCTTTCGACGTAAGAAATCAAAGAAACCTCCGTAGGTCTTGAAGAAAATCCCAGAAAGAATAAAATACAAAGGCATACGAAGATTCATACATCCTGGAATGTTCAACGGAAATCCACAATGACCAATTACGACCATCAAGATGCAAATACCTTTTGCTAAATCTATAAACTCTATTCTGTTTTGCATAATTCAGACAGATATGTTTCAGAGAAATAACGAACGCATGTCAAAAGCATTAGTAATCCCCAAGCATAGGAGATATTGCCTGTCCCCCCACCTATCCCCATAAGGAACATTAATGTTGCTAAAGAGAACGGCTTCATTGAACAAGAGAATACCAAAATTAAGCCTAGAATATATGCAATCAATCCATAGTCATTAATCTCTCCTAAAAAACGCTTATCAGTACGACGATATTTCACGGCAGTATCACAACCCTCACCGATCCAGGCTTTAGCTTCTGAAAGGTCAATATTTAAAGTATTCAACACTGGCGCAATACGGACCGATGAACTACCATCTGCTTCCGCCACTTCTTTCGCATCGCCCGTCATAGTTGCTTGTGCTGCTGTCACAGCTCTATTGAACTGTTTTACCTCAAAAAAATCCAAGGTGAAATATACGGCAACGAATATCGGGATGGCGTAAAGGAATTGGAACCCTCGCATAAAAAAAAGAGATAAAACTCCCAAACAGATGAAAGCGGTTCCACTACCCATCGTAAGCATTGACCAAAAGAAAGCAATAGTTACCCACCGATGTTCTACGGAAAAAATGGATGATATTGTTAACTTTACTCCAGTGCGATACTCATTGCATTTGAGATATACATAGAACAGTACCCCCATTACACGAGCAAATGTTGAAGGCTCAAAGGTTAATGAATTAGCACCTATGCCTCTGTTTAAGATTTGACTCAGATTGATAAGTGGAAAATACTTGACACCGATGATGATAAATACTTGTTGAATGATGAGCACTATCGCAAAGAGATATATCAAATTACGAACCAGCTTAATGAAATAATCTAATGTAAAGACCTTCTGTACCCACACAAAATTATAGAAAGCCACGTATGTAATGACATACATGTATAGATAACTCACAGTACTGGCTCTGAAGTTCCAAGGATGTAAGACGTAGGACGTAAGAAAGATCCATGATATGTACAGAACCGCACAAACAAAAGCTTTGGTTATTTTTATGTAATGTACCAATACAAAAGGAGTAATCGCCATCATTGTAACCTTCACCCAGCTTACACCCGCTCTCGACTCAATGGGGATATACTGTGTCAGCATTAAATATAGAATGAAAACAGTATATCCTCTGAGAGTGATATTCTTTAATGTGAATAAGCGCGCTATATTAATTTGTCCGATACTCATTTTCCAAGGAGTTTTGGGTACTTTTTCTCAACAAATAACACCAGATAGTATTCAAGAATCATTACAGGAAGAAGATACAAGGCAGAAGTCCATCCATGTAATCGAAGTGCATCTGTATGATAAATATAGTTTTGGATAATTACACAAACAGGTAATAATAAAGAATAATGAGTAACCATTAATCCCAAAGAATGGATTCCCCAAAAGTTCAAATAATTTAGGTGCCGAGATTCTTGAATTAATTTCGAAATAAGGATTATTCCGAAAGGAACGAACAGAGAAACCATCTTTGCTCCTATAATCGGAATATGGACATAATAAGTCCACCAATACATAAATAAACATATTACTGCTCCGAGCACACCCCATATAAAATGGTTACATGTATTCTCATAACGTTTATATAGTATGCACAACAAATACCCGCCGGCAATAAAAAGGAAAGCGTTCAATATATTATTTATTGTATGAAAAGGTGCTTCTATAATTCGACTCAGTGTGTCTGTCTTGCTTCCGAACATATAGTAATAAAACTCATTGTAAAATAATGTCACCCCTATCAGTCTTATTACCAGCCATATATTTTTCTGTTTCTTGACAACATTCCAAAGGAGTTCTCCTCCAAATAATGCAGGAAGAAACCATAATGTGCCTATTCCTCGTAAAACAACGGCTTTATATATCTCTCGCACAATAATTATACTATCCAAATGTCCGAAGAGACATAGAACACAATCAAATAATAGAATTATGATTGTCCATGCCACATAAGGGACACCCAACTGTTTCCATCGTTTTTTTATCAAATCTTTTGTCGAAACAGATGTGCTGCGCATAGCATCAATCCATCCAGCAATGACATAGAAGATGGTTATCATGTATAGACCCATATAAGTCCTAGGAGAACCTATACATTCAAATGGCAAAAAATGGAGAAGCACGATACTTAATATGCCACAACCTTTTGCTATATCCAAATACCGTTCTCGCTTATTCATTTTCAATACACCCTGACAATCCAATATGCCAGGAAGCAATCATAGATACGATAGCATCCATCTTCCTGAGTAAGAATTTCCTTCTCTGTCAGCCCCTTGATAGCTGACAGCATCTGAGTTCAGAGGGTCTGGGTTGAACCACTACTCGGGTCGTCCAAGGGCTTGCACAATCTCTTCTTCCGTTGGCAGCTTTGACTGTAGTTCTGGAGGGAGTTGCTGGTGTTGAAGCTGATACTCAGCTACTCCGATGGGGGCATTGAGCTTGTCGAGTGCGTATTTGGCAAAGAGGTTGTTCTTCTTACGACAGATGAGCAGACCGATGCAAGGATTGTTGTCGCTTCCGGTGAGGACATCATCGACCATTCCCATGTAGCCTGCGAGCTGTCCAGCATCAGGGAAGTCGAATTCGGTGATCTTGACTTCTATGACGCAATAGCGATGAAGGGGTATGATGTAAAATAGGAGGTCGATGTATTTCTCTTTGCCCGCTGCCTTGATGTGGTATTCTTGTCCTACGAAGGAGAAGCCTCGTCCGAGTTCGAGGAGAAACTGGCGTATGTGGTCAACGAGTTGATTCTTGAGCTGGGCTTCGTTGTATTGTTCGCTGATCTGTGTAAAGCCGAACTGGTAGGTGCCTTTGAAGAGGTCACGTGCGAGGTCGGCATCGGGTGCAGGAAGTGTGAGCTGGAAGTTGTTGGCAGACTGTCCTTGAACTTCGTAGATGTCAGTCTGAAGCATGTTTTCGAGCATAGCTCGTCCCCATTGGTTCTGTAAGCTTTTTTGGACGAAGAAGAGGGCTTTCTGTCGGTCGTCTTCGACTTTGTCGATTATGGCTTTGTGATGGCTCCAAGGGATGGCGAAGAGGGGGCTATCCGAGGCTGGTTGGAGAGTTTGCTGAACTTCGCCCCCACTTGGGGGTAAATTTGTGAGGACTGGTGTATATAGTGCTGCAAGGGACTGTGGGCCTGCGCTTTGCTTTTTACCCTCAAGTGGGGGCAAATTGGTTTGAGCCACGGGATAGAGCTGATAGAAACGCTTCATGTAGCCAAGGGAAGTTACAGAGAAGCCTTTGCGATTGAGAGTGCGTGTTAGGTCGGCTGAGAGTTGCTTGATGACTCCCTGTCCCCAGCGCTCTTCTACGTGCATGTTGATGATGTCACGTCCGACTGACCAATAGAATCGGAGCTGCTCGGAGTTGATTCCTATAGCAGCTCGTATTTGGCTCTGTTGGTATCGCTGGCTGAGTTCATTGACCCATACGCGATACTCGGGGTCGGCGATTAGCATGTTCTTGCTGGCCTGTATGATATCATTGTTCTCTTCCATATATTGTTCGTTGTATTCTTTTTGTGACAAAACTACCTCTAAATAATCCTTTTTTTTCAACAGAATACTTGGAGGATTCGATTATTATGCCTAAATTTGCATCGTAATTCCCGGTAGTCCCTGAGTTCACTCAAACTATCGGGTTCAGTTTTTTTAGAGCCCTAATACACCCTCGCAATCCAATACGCCAAAAAGTAATCATAAATACGATAGCATCCATCTTCCTGAGTAAGGATTTCCTTCTCTGTCAGCCCCTTGATAGCTGACTGGATGCTACTGGCCGATGGTTGTTGATACTTCTTGATGAACTGAGCAGACGAGACATTGTTAAATACAGATAAGTAACTTGACTTTTTATGATTGGTCAATCGTCTGAATTGCATGAAGTACCTTCATCTTTGTTTCCTCCCAAGAAAGGGTGCTAAACATGTACGGCATTGGTTGCATATCTGCATCCTCGAAATAACTAAGACTCTTAAGTGCCATGAACGAAGATGCATTAGGATATTTGGTTTCGTAGAAAGAAAGTAACTGCTTTAATGTATATATTTCAAGCAGAGAGGCGATGTCTATAAAATCTTTCTTTGTTCCTCGGCCAATAATCGCTGTTATTTTCATTGCTGCAATATCTTCTATATGAGCCAAACGCAAACCACTTTCAATTATTAGGTCCTTTTGCCAAGGGAATGGGAAATTGACAATATCTACATGAATTCCATTCAAAACAAACAGATGGATGTTACCAGAGTTTTTTCTAACTTGCAGGTTTCCATATTGCCGCAATTCCTCTTCCAACTCTTCAGGCATAGCATCTATATGTCCAAAGAAGTCTAAATCAACAGATTTACGATGACCTATTTGCAATGCAAGAGAAGTGCCTCCCACTAATCTGCAATCTTTAAGCAATGCAGATTCTTGCAATGTTCTTAATAATTCCAGGGTTGCAGGTTCGATTGTTTCAAAGTGTAACATCTGAAGTCCTCTTTTGAATGATTGGTAATAGCAGCAATAAAAGACATGGCTCGAGGATCGAGTGAACGTAAATTCATTGCCACCTCACCGATACGATTAAGTCCATAGATAGATAATAACAGCCGCCAATCTTGATCGGTGCCATATTCAAGTATTCTTTGCACTACATAAGGGGCGTGTTTCTGGAAATCGATATCTTCATACTTCACGTCCCAAAATAAGTTTTCTGAAAATTGCTCTTTGAGATATGTCATACTTATTTACAAATTTCGCCTTCTACCATTTAACGCTTTTTTCTGCAAATTATTGTTTACCATAGAACTATATAACATTCTATCAGTTTTTGGGGTTGGCAATGTAACTAAAACCTCTAATACACCCTTGCAGTCCAATGATAGATTAAAATCTGCCATAGTTCAGTTTTATTATAGTAATAATTATTATACCTCCAATAATTGCGTGCAAAGGTATAACAATTTCTCTTTATTTCCAAAAAAAACACCTCAATTTCTATTATTACTACGGATTTTCTTACTCTTCATCCCCACAACCATCAGCATCGTATATAATCTCATGTTCATTACCGCTAAAATCTTTCCATACCAAGGGAAATCTGAATAATGCTCGATGAAATAAATTCTGGAATCTCTCCAGTGTTTGAATCTAATAGCAGGATCACCTTTTGCCGTGGCCTGATGATTATGCACTGCCTGAACTTCCGCCGTATAATACATTTCCATCCCCTCACGTTCCACCTGCTTGCTCAATATCGACTCCTCACAATAAAGAAACACCTGCTCATCGAAGAACCCAATTTTCTGCAAGAATGATAGATGAATCATGAAGCAACACCCCGAGACCTTCTTGCACTCATGGCTCTCCTGCCAGTTGTCAATAAAAGAGTAAGTATCCTTCGGCTGCTTCTTGAAAAGTCCTGTCAGCATTCCGAAACTTGATTGCCAGTTGCCATCTGGCTTCATCGGGTTCTGATGAATGCCCTTGGCAGTAACAATATCTGATGACACTACTGCTAATTGCTCATCTGCCAGCATTAGCTGTGCAAGCTTCGATACATAATCCGTCTGCGGAAACTCCATGTCCGGATTGGCGATCAGCGCAAACTCGTATCCCTTTTCTGACGCATATCGTAATCCCACATTATTGCCTGCATTGTAGCCAGCATTTCGAGTATTGGCAATGAAGGTACATCCCACCTCCTCGCACAGCTCCTCCGCTGCTATCCGGTTCTCTTCCGTCGAGCAGTTATCCACCACAATGATCTCTAAGTCCACTCCCGTCTGCTTTTGCAGATAGGAAATGCACTTGCGGCAATCTGCGGTGGAATTATAATTGAGAAGGATTACTGGGAGGGTCATCTTAGTGATAATAGCTATACTCAGCTTCTATTCCTGCCAAAAATCATAGCAACCAAGAGGCACAGACCTTGCGGACCTGATTAAGACGTTCGCTCATGACGGACTTGCAACGGGATTGAGCCATGTTATAGCGCACCTGCATATTCATAAGAAGATCCGGATTGATTCCGAGGGCAGCTTCGATGATTAGCGCGAAATCTGTTGTGACTGGACGCTTACCATTAAGAATCTCGTTGAGCATAGTATAGGAAAGGCCTATCTTCTGCGCAAAATCCTTTTGAGATATGTTGCGGACCTCAAGTTCTTCTTTGAGCACATCGCCCGGATGGGTTGGTATTCTTGTAATCTGTTCCATTTTCTTAATCTTTAATGATAATGATTTGACAAATCCTGTAATTCGCAAATGCTTATGGTAGGTTCCCCCTCTTCGCGAATGGTAAACTCTAATCTATATTGCAGGTCAACCCTAATGGAGAATAATCCTTCTTTATCACCATGCAGTGCTTCGAAATTCAAAGAACGAAAAGCGAATAAATCCTCCTTTTTAGTTGCTGCGATCAGAGTATCAACTCTCTTATGGTACTTTTGTACAACTTGAGGCTGAAATCGATGTTTCTTGTTATTACACCAACCTTGCTCATATAGTTCCTTTAAGTATTCCTGATTGTATTCGATTACCATTATAGAAAGTATTTCGGTGCAAAAGTAAAAAAAAAAACTTATATATTCACTATTTGAGTGAATTATTTATCTTCTGCGCGTAATATTATTATATTTACTCTTAATATTGCATTTTTACATTGCAAATTACAACGATAAGATATAAATCCAGCAATCGTCGGTGGAGTTATAGTTGAGAAGGATTACGGGGATGGTCATACAATACAGTTTATCTACTTGGTCGGAATCAAAGCGGCCAATATGATCTCTCCAAGATTTAGCATTGGGCTTGATTGATAAGCGTGCATATAGATGGCATCAAAGGCATCCTCAAACATATCACGCGACTCTTCGTAAACATTCAGGCTATTACAGACAAAAGAACATAAGTACATAAGGCGCTTGCTTTTGCTTCTTTTGTTCTTCTGTTCTTATGTCAAAATAAAGAAGCGACGATTGAATCGTTTGTTATTATCTGTTCTTTTGTTTTTGTCGTTCTACAGTTCGCTGCAAAGATATAAATTTTATTGTTTATAGACAACAAAATTGTCATTTTTGTTTTTTTTATTGTCCATAGACAACAAAATCACCACAAAATGGATAATAATTGCCCTTAATTATCGAGTTTTAGAAAAGATTTTGATTTCTACCTTATCCAGAAAACACGAAACTACTAAAGAAAACGATATGCTGACGATGGAATAAACAATCCATAGCCCTGGTATGTCAGCCGACAATACAGGGAATGACCAAGAAAATTTCAATATGGCGATAGATCTATTATGTAGCTGATTAGCCTTCTCCATTTTATCACCTTGTTAATTGATACAACCAGCTACGGATTTTCCCAGTCTGACAATGCATTATCCAAAGGAGTTTCTGCACACGAAGTCTCTTGAACGTCATAGCCAAACTTCCCTTGTCAAACACTGTAATATGCTGGCCGGTCAACGCCATCAAGAAAACGTCTTTCAACGATAATGGTCGCACGAAGTCCTGTCCTTCAAACTTGGGCAGATCCATCAGCGGCGTAAAATCCGCGTAGAAGAAATCATTTGCCAATGTGGACAGACGACTCTCCGCCCATTGACGAAGCATTTCTGCCGAAGGTGTGCTCTCCTTGCGGAATGACTCAACCATCTGCTGGCATACTTCAAGATTTGTCTTCACAATCTTGGTTTCATGATACCACTCTCCTTCCAGAAAGACAGGATCGATGTGACCATCCTCTCGCTGCTGATATCCGAGCGTAGTGGGATATGGCGAAGCCGAAAAGTAATGCTCCACCAAGAGCTGCATATAATAAGGCAAGAACCCAGCATTCAAGAAAGATTGATAGCTGCCACAATCTTCAGGAAGCACGCTGCGAGTTGTCCCGAAATAGAAGAAATGCAAAGGCTTAATACCCCGCTCTGTCAATAACTCATTGATCATCTTGCGAGACGTACCCAGCCAGCCGACATCCACCATTGCACTTCGACAGTCATCCATCAGGCCTTCTTGTCGGAAATACTGTATCGTCAGTTGATGATCCGTTTCAATATCAAAAGCCTTATGAAGCGCCTTCCTCGAAGTAAAGAAATACCTCAACTCAATGCCATCGTGCGGCAAAGCCTCAGCTATCTGCTGGAGGATGTAGCCATCGCGAGAGATGAAATACAGTCGCTGAATACCCTGCTGCTTTGCCTCATGAAGAATCCACAAGACGTATGGCAGATAGGCAGGAGCCACAAAACGAGAGGCAAGATCGCGATACGAGTTATCGATCCAATGCGCCTTAATCCCCTTCCTTTCTGCCATCCGCACATCACTCTGCCGGTTATCGCCAAAGTGTTCCCATTCTGCTGGTCGCAACTCACGACGCACCAAATCATAGAGTTCTCCAGTATCCTTGCGTGCACCATGCTCGCATGACACATACACCTTATCTCCCTCTTCCAAGCATCCTTCACGGCTCAAGACCTTCGACAGGAATGCCGAGTCGAGATACATGTCGCTGATAAAAGCGATCTGCCAGCCCTCCCCTCGTTTCTGACGTATTATTTCCCGAACCTTAGGATTAGCTATCAGACAATCGCTCTCCACCTTCCGCTCAAGCTCATCCCCCTGGGTATGCTCCTTCCCTGCCAGCAGCACATTGATGTTTTCTGGTCGGCCAAAGAGACGGATCAGCGTGGTGTCGAAGATGTCAAAGGATGCGAGGCGCATTGTATGAATAAAAAAATGAAGGCTATTTTTGCAATTTGTCTCTATTCTGCTTTGTTCAGTTATTTTTTTTCTAACCTCTTCTTCGTTTCTTCACGCCACAGCAGCCAGAGTTCCTGCCCAGCATCGCTCTTCTTGCCCAGCGGAGTATTGCCGCATCGACGCTGGAAGAAACGCCACAGCGAACCGCCCGAAGCATAGCCATTGGCACGGGCTACGGTATCGAGGTTCTCTTCAGGATGCTCCTTGATGTATTCATTGATCTGATGCATGCGATAGTCGCGTATCAGGTCGATGAATTTGATACCTGTCTCAAGAAAGACTGCAGTGGAGAGCATACGCACATCCACTTCCAGATATTTAGCTATATCTGCACAGATAATAGCCTTAGTCTCACAAAGAGCCTGGGCCACAGCATTCATAATCGGAGACTTGGTGTGAGTCGCTTCATCATCAACACGATAGGCGATGATGTCTGCAAGCGTTACAGTTGGTTTATAAGGTCTTGTCATAATCTTTATTCGAACTCAACACATTGCACGATGTGTTGATTCTACAAATTAATGTTGTCAACACCTCGTACAAAGTGTTGATTAATCTCAGTCACAGAGCCAACACATTGCACATTGTGTTGATTCCAACAATCTACAGAATCAACACATTGTACGAGGTGTTGATTCCGACGTTTTACACGATCAACACATTGCGCATTGTGTTGATCTTTGCACTTAACAACATCAACACATTGTGCGTTGTGTTGATTCATGATCCGAACAGTACATTTCCAGTATGTCTCAGGAGCTTCCTGAAGTGGTGGAGTGGTGTATCGGTGTTCGAACATTTCGTTCCACCACCTGAAAATTCCCGACCCACTATCTACCCCCTCGGGAATTTTTGCAACTTCGCCAAAAAGTTTGTAAAACCGTTCCACCATTCCACCACTTTATTCGACACGGACCAGATACTGAGTGATGCCACGACGGACACGGAACGTATAGCCTTGGCTCTTAAGAGCCGCACCAAACGCTCTGTTATTCAGTTTCACGGACGGATTGTAGTAGTTGATCCTCGAAGCAATCTCTGCCGCTGTCATCCACTTGCTGTCGCTCAGCGGATTGCCATCGTCTCCAAGGTTTGGTTGGTGGACATAGACACTGCACAACTCTACCTCCACACTCTGCGACACATACTGCTCGTTGTGTTTGTCGAGCTGACGGATGTCCTGCAGGCTCATCACAAACATCTTGGCTTCATGCTGAGCCAGATAGAGTGCCTGAGCGTAAATATGTTCGTAGTCGGGGCGATAGTCAAACGGATTGATGGTGAAGTGACGCACCGTGAAGGTCAGCCAACGACGGTTGCCGGTCGGGTCGGTCAGGAAGTCGGCACGGTTGCCCGTAGCACAGAACGTAGCGATGCGCGGCATGGTGCGTGGCGACTTGTCGTATGGCAAGCGCTCGCGAATTGCATCAAGGGTGACGAGCGACTTGAGCTGATTGACCTCCGCCTCACTCAACGCATCAATCTCCTCCAGGTTGATCAATCCGCACTCTGCCAGCTGAATGCGATCATCCTTGTCGAGGTTGCGGAAGCGCATCTGCTCCTTATAATAGGCCCGAAGCTCCGGAGGCATCAGCATGCGCATCCACGATGATTTGCCGATGCCCTGTTCGCCAATAAAGGTCAGAATGGTGCCGTGAGTGCTTGACATGTGGATCCAGCCGTGAACCATCGCTACCATCCAGCGCTTGAAGAAGTCATCGAGCAGGGCGCGTGTCTCCTCACCTCCCTCCACCTCCACCGTCTGGATCAGCTCGTGCAGATAGTCCTTATCACCAGGCTGCCACTGCTTCTGCAAAGGTTGCAGATAAGCAAAAAACGGATTGTATGGCAACGAACAGGTATCGCTCTGCAAGACGTTATACATGTCGGTCGAGGTGGTGGTCAATAATGTTTCCTCAAAGAATAAGCGCATCAGTGTAGCTACATCAGAGTCGTGTAATTCCTGATACCGGTTATTCGACATCTTATCGTCAACGGATTCTGTCAGCGATAATGACGACAGATTGCGGAGATGGTACAGTCTCATCTGCGAATCTTCATTCCACTCGACCTCCAGCTTGTGCGAGATCATATTCTTGCGATACGTACCCTGGCTGAGCAAGAAAGCCTCGATGTCGGCCGAGGTGGCACGATGCACTTTCTTTTCCTCTGCTGGTTAGGCAATCGTAGCGTACCCCATTCCGCCTGTCTCGATTCGTAAATGCTCTTCACCACACTCGTAATGCCACGCTCGCCGTCGCCATAATAGAAGTAGCGCTCCTTGGCCTCGGCCAACGCGTCATCCTGCTCGATACCGTATCGGTTGACCTCATAGATGACGGTACTGAGGAACTTATTCAACGTACCATGCTTCGGTTCAAATCCCTGCGTTTTGGAGAAGGCCTCTGCCGCATCAAAGGCTCTGGTGATCTGCGTCTTAACAGGTCGGCCAACAGCGTTACCTGTGGCAACATGCGGCTTGCTCTTTTCGTAGTCAAGCAAAGCCTGACTCAAGATGACGGTATAGGGCCTATAGTCGTCCTTGAAATACTTAGCCGCAGGATCATACGCCATGGCACTGGGACGCGCAGCATCTTTGCACTGAGAATCAACGCGAAGGACCTTCAGCGTAGGACTCTGCGAAAACCATTCTTCAAACTGACGACGAACATCCTCCCAGATAGCATTCCACAACAGTCGCGAGCGTTGGTTCTTCTTCGGATCCTGGAAGTCGAGCTCCGACAAGTCCATCGGCTGCATATCATGAAAGCACACCTGATAAGCCACGATGACGTGCAAACCCTTGCCGCTCAGCGAGCGATGATAGCCAACGCAATGCATCAGCATCCCGAGGTATGCAGTCATGTGCTCCATCTGCTCATCATTCAGATGATCATAGTCGAAGTAGATCATACCGGTGAGCTGTCGGATATTCTCCGTCTTCCTACCACCCTCCATGATGGCTGATGGTACGAAGGTCGGCACTTTCTGCTTCTGCCCGACCCCCTGGCGGTGCATCTCGGTCTGCACACGCAGGTGATCATCGGTCTTGATCTGGGTGAAGACATCACCCAGATCCACGGTCGATGGATGGGTATTCAATAAGTTAGGGAAAAGGGTGATATTGACCACTTGGAAAATTTATGAAAGTTCACAGCAGCTAAAACTGCTGTATGATAGCTCATGAAAAAAGGACTTGTTTCAGCAAAGCGTATGACTTGTCCCATGTATATTGTTGAATATTCTGATAGCCAGCCTCGGCGATCCTGCAGCGCAGGGCATCATCTTCTATCAATCGGATGATATTTGCGGCCATGGCTTCAGGATCACCGACGGGAGATAAGAGAGCCGTTTCGTTATCTGTTGCCATCTCACGATAACCAGGGATATCGGTGCAAGCGACGGCGCAACCACAGAGCATGGCCTCGCCTATAGTTAGTCCCCAACCCTCAATCTGACTGGTACCGATAAAAATAGCAGCCTCATCATACAAGCGATTAAGATTCTGCTTGCTTGGCTGTTGATAATAGTCATACCACTGTGGTAAAGCAACAGGACGTTCTGGTGTCCCAAAAATGTTGACACGCAACTGCGGATATTTCTTGTGAACAATATCCAGCGCTCGGAATCCCACTGCACAATCCTTTCGGCTCATTGTATGATAGAGCATGGCGATGCAATACTTATCTTTCGAGCAAATAGGCGTTTGGAGATGATAGTCTTCTGAATGAAATCCGTTAGGAATAAGTGTGCATGATTCCTGCTCCTCTTCCATAATGGCTTTTAGCCAATGAGAAATTACAATCTTATTTAGAGGATAATGATAAGTCTTGCGCAGTTCTGCATCAGACAAGTTTCCCCAGTTCTCATAGTCTTGTATCAAATAGAACTTCTTCCCACCGGTATAGTCCTTCAAATATATGGCCGTATAAGGCGAGGTACAAATATAAATATCACTCTGCGGCACATGTCTCTCATTAAGCGACCAACACCAATGTTCTTTCACTCGCTTATCAAGTGCGAACCAGCTTCGGCAAGAATATCCTTTACACCATGTCTGCAAATATCGCACGATCCCAGTCAGCTTGTAGAACCAAGTCTTCTTGCACCAGAAGATAGAACCTGCATAAGCAATATGCACATCATGCCCATCAGCCGCCAAGCGATTCGCATATTCGCTAACTACTTTGAGTCCTCCGCTTAGTTGAGCACCGCTATTGGGGAAAAGAAAAGTGATAGTCATTTCCTATCGTTCTTTTTTGCTTATGCTATCTTCCAATCACATATCTGTCGCGTTTCGCTACTGAAATTTGCACCTATACGAACGATCTGCCTGTTGTCCATAGCGAACGGTGCAGCATACTGCTTATCTTCTATCTGTTTAAGAGCCTCTTCTGAAGTACCATCCAACTTCAGTTCGATGATATAAACGTAATCATTCGTCTGCATCACTACATCTATCCTGCCATTG
Source organism: Bacteroidales bacterium (assembly GCA_045629225.1). Classification (GTDB taxonomy): domain Bacteria; phylum Bacteroidota; class Bacteroidia; order Bacteroidales; family UBA3663; genus Liminaster. The sequence goes on from JAZQQU010000021.1 coordinate 21,868, forward strand.
CTGGTGTGACGCTCCACCTGAACATAGAAACCGAGCATCTTGAACACAATAGCCATCACGTTCTGGAAATACAATTCCATATCTCCCGCTATCTGATAGTCACCATCAGCCAGGAAAGCGTTCAAGCGTTGCATGAACTGTTCTGCATTGCCATTTCGAATATCACGGATAAACTCCCCAAAATAGAACGGACTCTTCACACTGCGTTCCTCACTATAGATATAGCTATTGACGAGGTAGCGATAGAATCCTGTACGTACTTCTTCGTTGGGAAAATCCAGGGTGTATTCCTGAAACTCTTCATCATAACCTGTCAATGTAAGATAGCCACTCTGGTATAACAAAGGCAAAGGAGTGTGTTCAAGGGAGTTCACCTCGCCAAGCAGGTCTGCTGTGACACGATCTTTGGTCAAGTTATCCAACCGGTAGTGGCAATTACGCAACACCTTTAGCAGGAAGGTCGGAGTACCCGTTTGGAACCAATAGTCTTTGAACCGTTTCTCATACAAAGCATTAAGTATGCTAAAAGGATTGTATATGCCAGATGTGCGATTGGCCTCTGCGAAATGATAGCCATCATATTGCTTTTTCAGTTTTGCATAACACTCATCCTTTGTCATATCATTAGCATCAGCAAGTTCCAGAATGGCATCATCGAGATTATCATGAAGCTCTTGTTCCGTTATTCCACAGATGTTATGGAACATCACATTCTGCGTAATATCAGTTATGTTATTCAAATCGCTAAAAATACTTACCTTCGAGAACTTTGTAACCCCAGTAAGGAATGCGAACTTGATGTGCTGGTCACAACTTTTCATCACACCATAAAACGCCTTTAGTATATCACGGTAAGCATCAGCGAGGTCAGTCTTTCCAATGGCTTGCAGCATAGGTTTGTCATACTCATCCACAAGTATGGCTACACGGTGCCCAGTCTTCTCATGAACTTCTTGTATCAGATTCTCGAATCGAGCATTTACCGTATCGGCATTAACAACTAATCCATATTTCCGCTCATATTTGAATAATTGACGATTAATGATGGAGTAGATGGCGTCAATGCTATTATATAGCTCTGCATTGAAATCAAGTCGAATCACTGGCCTTTCTACCCACTCCACATCGTCACGATCTATATGCAAACCCTTGAACAAGTCTCGCTTTCCCTCAAAATAAGACTGTAGGGTACTTATTAAAAGGGACTTTCCGAAACGACGGGGGCGAGAGAGAAAATAGTACTTGCCGCTCTTCACCAACTGTTCTACATAATGGGTCTTATCTATATACAGATAACCATCATTACGTATATCTGCAAATGTCTGTATTCCTATAGGATATTTAGTCTTTACCATATTTCAGTATATTAGCTCTTCTTTAATATCTCAAGCATCTCAGCAGGTGTAACAACTAAAGGAGTTACAGGAAAATGCTTCTGATTGCCAGTCACCAAATAAGCATCTTCCCTGCTCAAAGTATCTAAAACTGCATAAATCATAGATGTGACATTTCCATTTTCGCCTTACGTTCTGCGCGGACAGCCGCAATCTCGGCATTGATCTCGTCAAGAGTTAGCTCCGGACGATTCTCATTAGCTTTGCGGTTTTCCTCCATCAAATGAATGAGTCTGTCGTCTTCAGTTACTTGCGCCATACTTGTAGATATTTGTTTGACTTCTTTGGCGCGAAAATAAGAATTTTTCTTCATAAAGTCACCAATATATATTGAAATTTCGTAACTCAAGGCAAATTTTACATACTTTGACTTGTAGGAATGGCAAAACCTAAAGACTTTGGAAAAGTTCAATCCACTGCTGAGCTATTATTCTTAGTTCAACCATTGCCTCATGCGATTCTCTATTGTCAATGCAATCTTTGATTCCATTTGATCCACATGAAGTATCGTGGCTAAATGTTTTACGAGCTTGTCAATTAGCACTGCTGAAAGAAATACTGCCAAAGAAGCAAGTACCGAAACAACCACCATACTCATATTTGCCCCCCCCAAGCATCGTTTGAGGAATGGCAGAAAGAGATTGTGATTGTGAATCAAATACACTGCAAACACATTAGGAGCTATAAACCTGATAATACGATCATTATGTATCTCAATCTTCCTGAATATACAAAAAGTAGCTACAGCAAGACTAAGTGTTATGACAGAATTATAACTGCAATTGAATACAGTTGATCCCCTAAGAACGACAATCAAGATGGCACAAACAAGCCATGTAACTATACACTTCCATATTGGAACGGAATCAGAAGGCAGATGTAACTTCAGATACCCACCCACAAAGAACAACGTGATGAACCACCACAATGTCCACCCCGAGCAAAATAGCGTGCCGAAAGGGAAAAGCAATGTGAGATCTGTTGTCAATAGCAATAAAACTACCAAAAGAGCTTTATATTGAACTTTGCTCAATGATACAGCTAATCGGGACAGAAATGGGCGCAGAAGTATCAATCCGATATACTTAGTGACGAACCAATAATTGAATCGAGTCGGTGCCATCGGATTCCTTTCTCAAGATCGCCGCATTGAGAATAATCACACAATGTAGCCGAAATATGACCAAATACGATAAAGGCCATAGCCATTATACGTATAGCTTCAATGTTTGGTTGGCGTGTAGTACTCATGACATAAAAAAAACGATAGTCAATCTGCTTTATGAAATTTGTTTCTGAGCAAATTGTACATCAATCTTCGAAAACTTGTGGAACATGCATAAAATACTACAAAAGAAGTAATTGCTTGGACTGAGAAAACTAATATCGTCAACTCTATCCATTCAAACCATCCTGCAGCTGCATCTATATTTATTGCTATTTTGCTTTGCAAACTATCGGCAAGGAAATACGATATTTCGACTAAAATACTATAATGAATTACCCCAATCACATATTGAAGTATAGATTTCTGAAATCCTCGTAAGAATAAAAATACTGGTTTCCAGATATGAACAATAATCAGCAATGAACATATTGGTCCTAATAGAACTCCTGAAAAACCCCAAAGGCTACCTCCAATCATGGAAGCACCAACAAAAATACCTACTTCTGCCAATGGTGCCCAAATATCATAGAAAAGCCCATAGCCATTAATGAATTGATCAGTAGTGCCTCGTAACGATGTTAGAATAAAAATCGCGACGATCAAAACCATTACAATCTTAGGCAATACATATTCTTCTCCTAACCAAACCTCAATGAACGGATTAAACAATTTATACAAACACATAGAGACAATGCCTACTGAGAAAAAACGAAAAGATAAAAGTTCCAGGTATATCTTATAGATTTTTTCCTGATTTCCTTCTGAAATAAGGCTTCCTATACCAGCACCCATCCCTAAATCAAGAACACTACCAATTAAGCCAGACATACGTTGTGTAACAATAGTATAGTTTGTATAAAGTGCTACTACAGGTAAAGAAACATAAGAATATATTAATAAAGGAGTTAACTGTAACTGTGCAAATCCACCTATTTTATGCACAAACAATTGTTTGACATAAGTGAATATCTCTGGATATTTTTGCAAAAGTTTACGACCTTCTGTGATATTGCTATCTAACCATGGATATATCTGCTTAACTTTTATCTGAATGATAATAGAGTTAACAACTGCAGTCAAAAATTCGAGCAAAAGATATAAAAAAAAGCTATGAGTGAGATACGCCAAAAACATTTGGAGAACTATCTTGATGTTCAATGTCAATTGGAAATTACCTGTTATCACATAGTTCCTTTGATCTGCAGCAAGAAGATTCATTTTGTAATTCACAAAATACCCAAGCAAGGCTGCAATCAAATATGCATAGTATCCACTATAAATAAGTATCCAAGAGAAAGATGTGTCAGGAAATATCAATGGCAAGAATAATGACACTACTATTCCTGCACCCAGAATCACAAGTCCAATTATCTTGTAAATATATCCCAAAACGGAGATAATCTCATTAATATGAAACTTGTCTTGATTATAAATAGGTTTATATAATACATATCCGATTGCCGTACCAACACCCAATTCTGCCAAATTCAAGAAACCTAAGATACTGTATAGCGTTCCACTAAAGCCAATAAACTCAGCTCCAAGATTATCTAATAGGACTTTACGAGTAAAGAATGCAACAACCAAAGACGCAAAGTAACAAATTGTATTTACTTTTACATTTCGGAATGACATCTTGACTCTAGATCTTTCCGTAATCATTTTTTCAACCGATTATTGTTGATACGCCGCCACACTCACAGGTCTCACTTGATTTTTGCAGATTCCATATATATTGAAAACAAAAAGAAAACATCAATGACATACCGATTCAAACTCCTTTTTCTTTAACCCTATTACGTACAAAAAGGATTGAATGTGGCAATGCGCCCAATCTCGAAATGTATGTTTCTTTTTCCAATCCTGCCAGTTGGATAGATTCTTGTATTTTTCCCACACTTCATAATTAGGATATGCGAAATACCAATTATTCCAAGGCTTAACTGGTGTAGAATAGTGCCATATCACAATATCATCTGCCGACATTCCCATTATTGTGGAATGCAACGCTTCATTGTATTTTTTTAAATTTCTTTTATGCAAAAAGCCTGTTTGAAAGTTATAATTTATTGGCAAATATTTTACGGTATTCATTAACACAACATTTAACAAGTCCTGATCATGTGTGTCAAGCAAATCCGAATGAGCATTATTGTAAAATACTATTTTGTTGAAAATATCATTTTCTCTCCAATACCTTAAATTAAGAAGAAGAACTCCTGAATTAAAATATGTATTGGCATTTTTGATTCCTAACTTCACTATTCGTTCTTCTAAGTAATAGTTACAATCCAAAACTACAGCTGCAGAATAATCGAGTATGTCACTATTGTAAAGTGCAATAAGTGATTTGTTAACTATTATATCACAATCGAGATATAAAGCCATTTCTACCTCCTTGGGTAAATATTCAGTAACAAGTAACCTGTAGTATGCTGCTCGTGTAATGTAATCAGTCTCTTTGATTGGGAAGCGTTTGACTAATTCATCTTCAATATTGATGAACAGTATGCTCTGACCATATTTAGTGGAGAGTTTTTCCAATTCGCTTATATCTACCTTATGGAGATTGCAAAAAACATATACATTAATCAGAGATTCTTTGTTGTTCTCAAATACAGATGTTAGCATAATCCCACAGCATGGAACATAATTGGCATCGCATGAACAAATAATATTCATGTGATCCTTATTCCCTACATTATGCATCTTCTTATTCTTCATTTACTATCTTGATGTAATCAGCTGCTTACTTTTCGCTTTTTATTTCGAATAAATAGCTATGTTTCTCATAAATGCAATTACCTGATATCTTAATCGGGCGAATAAGAAAAGGAAATATTGCTTTTCTCGCCAATATTTAATTATTGGCATAGGCCATATTCTACCCCCAATAATAATTTTGTTTGTCACATCTCTTACCTGTGGAACTTTTGAGATTATTTCATTATCTATACATCTAAAATCTGACCATGTATAGTCTTTATATAATGCAAAATTCGTATATAGTAGTTTTACTTCACGCACAAATGCATTATGAAGTATCACTTTTCTTTGCTCTTCACCTTTGTAGGATTTCCACAGATTAGCTAATGAAAATAGTAGGGATTTGGAAGAATCTAAAGCATTTCTGCGTATTGCTCGACTTGTGGATTGACCGTCTCTCTCAATAAAGTACTTATATAGAAACATCGGCAAATAATATATTGTTTCTATCTTAGTCATCGGGAATAATACCCACTCCATATCAGAATAATATACCCCCTCCGTTTGTTTATATTGCATATCAATCAATATTTGACGACGAAAGGTGAAATGATGAGAAAACATAAATCCTTTTGAAAATGGGATAATGGCTTGCCAAGGAAGTACCTTATTTTTTTCTATCAGATTTGGTTCTCTGTAAAATGTTGTTTTTCCTGAAGCATTGACCTCCACAACATTTGTTAGTATTGCATCAACTTGTATGCCTCTTAATAAAGTTAAAAAAGAAATGAAAACATTTCGATCGAAATAATCATCAGCATCTAATACCTTGACATACTTGCCTTTCGCAATTGGCAAAGCTGTATTGATGCATGACCCATAATTGCCATTTTCCTTATCAATAACCTTGAAAGTATCAGGATATTCTTTTTCATATCCATGAGCTATCTCTGAAGATTTGTCTGTAGAGCCATCATTTACAATTAAGACCTCCAGATTATGCATGAGCTCGCACTCCGAATCTCCAAGGATTAGAGATTTGAGGCATTTATCTAGATAGTCCTCCATGTTATAAGTCGGGACAATAATAGTTAAAACTTTCTTGCTCATACGATATTTGAAATAGAATTACATTGATCATTCTTTTCTTCGGAACAATCTCATAATTCTTATTTTGAGATTATGCAGAATAATCTGAATCGATTGTTTTGTGTTTATTCTACCAAATAGATTTGTTGCAGGTGTATGAAAATTTACCTGATTTGGCAATTGTAATAAATAATCCTCACAAGATAATAGCATTAGCCTTGGGTTTTCAATAAAATAATCTACTATTGGAGGAATACTACCATTGACTTTAATTGTTTGATACAAAGAATCTAAGGACATGGGATAGTTTATGTCACCTAATCCATGAAAATAATGAATTATTCTGGCAACAGAAACACATTTCTTCCCTTCGATCTCTGCAACCTGGCAATTCCATATATTATCTATATGTTTTATTATATAGCCGCATAGATTATTGGCAAAACATAAAGCTGTTTGGTCTGTTGATAATCCTTTTTGTAGATAATCTTTCCAACACTGATGCCAAATAGTATATAGTTTGTGATTACTCTTCGTATCTTTTACATACATGATTCCACTATTAAAATATGGGCATCCTAATATTTCCTGCTGTAATCCTGCTTTCTCTGCTAAACTGCATGCCCATGCATTGTCTTTTGTTAATACAGAATGTTTATTATATTCTTTTACAGCTCCTATTTCACAATCCAGTTCATCAATTTCTTCTAATGATTCACATATTATTGTATCTGTGTCTATGTAAAGATAATCCCCATCGATTATATTCCTGAGATTCGTTTTTAAGAAACGACTTTTTTGTGTCTTGTCAAATTCGTTTGAAATGGTAACTTCTACTATTTCTGAAGCATATTCTTTAATTATTGCTCGTTTACCTACAAGTGAACTATTTGTATCTTTGTCACACACGATAATAACTTTGGCATCCTCATTATATTTTCTCAATGAAAATACACTAATAAGCAATTGCTCATAGTAAGTATCTGATTTATCGCTGACAAGGACATAAACAATTTGTGTTTTCATCAATATCGAGTCAAATAAAAAGGGTTACCATTATTGACAACTAATAATCTTGGATGACGAGCCATGAATTGACGTGCCTTCCCTACGTGACCATAGAGAAAAGTGCAAAGTATGTGCTGTATCTATGAAGGCGACTTCAAAAGATATTACTTCATATATGATGTCATAATCCCGAATTCTTGCATTGTAGTCATTTTGCGAGATATTGAAGTTAAGTTTGTGACGACCCTTGGGAGTATTATGATGGGGAACAGTCATTCTAACTTTGAACACATTTCTATTATCAGGCAAAGGAAGGATGGAAGAATAGCATGACCATTCAAAGACATCGTTACTATTCCGAGAAGTGATACCTAATTGACATTCCTTGATTGAATCTACATTGCGACGGAATGTCATCTCAAACTCCAGAGGTTCCTGATTTGAGACATTATGGGTGTCATTCAACATCCGTACTGAAAGATACTCAAATTCTTTTAAGGGGCCTGGTCTTCTGTATTTATCGGTTACCACAAGGAAATCACGCAACTCCGAGATATTGGTCTCTGTATAGAAATCCACGGCTTCGTTGGCTCCTCCATCAAAAATTTGCATGCCGTTTTGCAAGACGATACCCCTTTGGCACAGGCTTCTGACAGCCGACATATTATGACTCACGAACAATACAGTTCTGCCTTCTCCTCGTGATACATCCTGCATCTTGCCAATGGCTTTCTTCTGAAACTCGGCATCGCCAACGGCAAGCACTTCATCTACGATAAGGATCTCTGGCTCAAGGAAAGCTGCTACAGCAAAGCCAAGACGGACGGTCATACCGCTGGAATAACGCTTGACTGGGGTGTCGATATATTTGGCTACACCAGCAAAATCAACTATTTCATCCAGCTTACGGGTAATCTCAGCTCGCGTCATGCCCATGATGGCTCCGTTCATGTAGATGTTCTCACGGCCTGTCATCTCCTGATGAAAGCCCGTGCCCACCTCGAGGAGCGAGGCAATACGGCCGTAGGTTGTGATGCGCCCCGTGGTTGGCGTGGTGACGCGAGAAAGTATCTTGAGCAATGTGCTTTTGCCTGCTCCATTGCTACCGATGATGCCGACTACTTCTCCTTCATCTATCTTGAGATTGATATCCTGCAACGCCCAGACATAATCGCCATCAGCTTTCTGCGTTCGATCGTTGAGCTGTCCAATCTTCTGATATGGATTCGGCTTCCCTCGCATTCGCGCCCACCAGACATTCAGGTCGCGATAGAGCGTACCTGAACCGATCTTGCCCAGTGCGTATTGCTTTGAGAGGTTTTCTATTTCTATAGCGGTCATGTGTATGCTCAAAGATTATCCTAAAGTAAAAACCCGATTACATACTTGCTGAACATGATCCAGACCATATAACATGGCATGTGCATCTACTCCCATCCAAAGGAATAAAGTCTGCACACGCTGATACTGATGTAGTACATAGCTTGTATCAATCTGCTCAGCTCCTAAGAGAAAACATACAGGCTCATGATGAGCTATACGGGTACGTATTGTATTCAGTCCGTCAAGTTCATTGAACAGAAATACATTGTTATACTGCATAGATGCAGAAGAACGAGGTCTATTGGGGAAAACAGACAAAAGCGTTCTGCCTGTAACCCTGTATTGAGGATTAGAAAACATATATTTCCAGATACCGAACTCCATTTCTGCCAAAAGTTTGGCATGTGTATATGATCCAGAATTCAATAATCGAATATATGCTTTATGAATAATGCGATAAGTCGCTTGGAATTGAGGAGCAGTAAACACGCCTCCTGGAAGAATAGAATCGCGTAACCAATCGGGACCCAATTGTGAAGTTAATTTTTGATCGATAGCATTTCGCAAAGCAACTTCGAAACATGATATCAGCGTAAACATTTCTTGTGAGAGATGCAAATTCTCTCTATACAATGTCATGGCTTTGCGCGTGTTCCCCGAACAAGAATTGACGTATCTTTGTAATCTTTGGGATGACAAAATCGACTCAAATTCTTTAAAATTCATGATTTCTAGTAATTTTCTTAAAAATATCTTGCGTATTTTAGCAAAATCACCTATCTTTGCAGCGTTGATTCCCGGTAGTCCCTGAGTTCGCTCAAACTATCGGGTTTAGTTTTTTACTTAGAAATTAAATCACATCCATGAAGCTACGCTGCACCTTATTGAAGACAAGAATGCCAAGCGCCATGACTACGATGGTGAAGGTGAGGCTATAGGAGAAATACCCCCACGAGAAGGTACCTGTGCCGAGGAAGGCAAGCTTGAAGGTCTCGAGAATGGAGGTGAGCGGATTGAGCTTCATGAGCCAGAGGTACTGAGCTGCCCGCCCTGTAGAGAGCGTGGAGAGGGGATAGATGACAGGGGTGGCATACATCCAAAGCTGGACGCCGAACTGGACGAGGAAGGTTAGGTCACGATATTTGGTAGTGACTGAGGTGATGAGAAGACCGAAACCAAGGCCAAGACCTGCAAGCATAAGAACGAGAAGGGGCAGGAAGAATATGTATGAGGTGATATGCGCCTCCATGCCTCTACACATATATATAATATATATGAGGAGAAAAAGTGCGAACTGTATGCCCATCTTGAGCAGATTGCTGATGGTGATGCTCAGCGGAACTACAAGACGTGGGAAATAGACCTTGCCGAAGACGTTCTGATTGGCGGTGAAGGTGCTGCCACATTTGTTGAGACATTCTGCAAAATAGTTCCAGCAGAGCAGACCTGACATATAGAACAAGGGCTGAGGAAGTCCGTCGGTCGAAATGCCCGCGATGCCACCAAACACAACCATGAACATAACGGTGGTGATGAGCGGCTGGATGACGAACCACAGGGGGCCGAGGATGGTCTGCTTATAGAGTGTCACAATGTCGCGCTTGACGTACATGCGGATGAGGTCGCGATAGCGCCAGAGCTCTTTGAAGTCTATGTTCCAGAGACTGGTGTTGGCTTCGATGACGAGTTTCTCTCTCATAAATCTCAGTTAACAATTACAGTGTTCAGTTAACAACGTTTGCCGTCGGAGGTATAATGATAATCGTAGCCATAATAGTTATAGCCATAGCCATAATAACCATAACGACTGTAGCCATACTTCGAACCGACTGGTGTGCAGTTGAGGATCACGCAAAGGTTGCCAAGCTTCTGTTCGTTATAGAATGAGTCGATGAGCGGGATGCAATCCTTATCGACCTTGCCTGAACGAATGACGAAGACAGAGAGATCGGCAACCGAGGAAATAACCATTGGATCAGCGACCAGCCCGACTGGTGGACAATCGAGGAAAATATAGTCATAACGCTGACGCAGCTCCTGCATCATCTCAACAAAACGTGCCTCATGCAGCAATTCGGAGGGATTAGGTGGAGTCTTGCGAACAGGGATGATGTCAAGATTCTCCTGTTGCGAATGTGGATAGATAATGGAATCAATTTCCTCGACGGTATGGTTTATATAGTCTGAAACATCATGCTTGCGCGATTCGACCAAATGAGAGAGCGTATGACGACGCAAATCCAGATCAACTACGAGCACTTTCTTGCCTAACTGAGCAAAACTGGCAGCCAGATTAGCTACAAGGAAGGTCTTGCCACTATCAGGTCCCAAAGAGGTAAGCATAATGACCCTGCATTGTGCCTGCTGCTGATGGAGCATAAACTCCAGATTGGTGCGGATGGTACGGAAGTTCTCGCTGATGATGCCTTGGTCGGTCTGCCCAAAAACGATTGTGGGTCGATGTTTCCTCTGCCGCTTGTACCAGGGTGTCTTCAAGGATGGGACTTCGTTGATCTCGCCCAAGAATGGGGTGGCGATGTCGGTCAGATCACCACGGCCACGGATTTTGGTATCGGTAATCTCGATCAAAAAGAGGATGACAAAGGGCACACCTAAGGCTATGGCTATGGCCATGAGATAGATGCTGCGAGTGAGTGGTGCTATGGGGGCATTGGAACCTGCTGCGGTCTGAAGGGTTCGGACGTTGGAAGAGACGTATGCCTGTGACATGCTGGCCTTCTCTTTCTCCTGCAAGAGGAAGACGTAGAGCTGCTCCTTGACTTTCTGCTGACGCTCGATGGACATCAGATGCTTCTCCTGCTGGGTGCTGGAGATGATTCGGCCTGCATTGCTGGAAGCGACTTGACGAAGCTCGGCAATCTGTGAAGCGAGTGCTGCATCGTAGGAATCGATGGCATTCTGGATGGAGCGGCCAAGGGTGGCTATCTGGCGATCGGCCTGCTGAACCTTGGGATGATCTTCACCACTATTCTCTACCATCTCTTCGCGCTGAAGCAGAAGCTGGTTATAGGTTTGAATCTGGCTGCTGATGCTCTGATCGTCCAGACCAGTGTCGGATGGAAGCAAGCTGCGATGGCCAATGCTGCCTGAGATGGTACTGCGTATGGACTGGAGCATGTTGCGCTGGATGGTGAGTGCCTGGAGACGAGAGTCGGTCTCGTTGGATTTGCTCATGAAGATGCCTTGCGCTGCTGACACATTAGGGATCAGATGTGAACCCTTAAATGACGACACATCGTCATCGAAGGCTCCTAATTCGGATCCGATCTCCTCGATTCGCTCATTGAGGAATTCTGCTGTATTACGTGCAGTTCGGTCATGGCTCTCCTTCCAATTAGCATCATAGACGAGGATCAACGTATTGAGGATATCTTCTGCACGCTGTGTAGACTGATCGACCATGGTGATGTTGAGGATAGAGCTTTTCTCTCGCTTGACGGACACTTTCAGGTTGGAGAGGAAACGAGAGGAAGCGCCATGTGTAGAATTGACACGGACAAGCAATGTGCCATAATTCTGACAGAACCGAGAATAATTGCTTGTAGGCGAAATGAGCATATCGCCCATCGGAGTGGAAACTAGCGTATTCAGTCGGGTCTCTAACGCTTGTTCCCGTCCATTAAACCGAAGCGACACGGTATTGTCTTGATGCAGTTCGGCCTCAAACGAGCCATAGTCCAAAATGCTGTCGCCCGAAAATGTGATGCGGATAGGCGATCGGTCGCCATAAAGCAGGACGTCGTGAAACTGTCCGCGTGAAATGTACTCGATGTTGAGATGAAGGCGACGCACAACCTCCTCCATGAGGATAGGAGACTGCAGCATCTCCATCTCGTCGACAAGAATCGCATTCTGGGTTTCAAGGCCGAGTCCTTCGAGGTTGATTTCTGACTGACGGTTATTGCCGCCACTGATCAGCATGATAGTGGCCGTACGGGAGTAGGTGGGCGCAGTCCGCTTGATGTAGAAAAAAGCGACAGCCAACGCTATGAGTAGCGTGGCTGCAAACCAGAACCAGTGGGCACGGCAGATGAAAAACATATCGCGGACACTGATGAAGCTTGGTGTTTGTTCTTTATGCAGGGTGTTGGGAGAAGCCATAGCGATTACTTGGTGAGAAGGGTAACGACCGAAACTGCAAAGGTGAACATCGAAATCCAGAACGATGGCGTCAGGAAAGAACGGCCATTGACTGTGGATTGAGCGGTTCGAGCAGTGTTGGGCTCGATATAGATCTGATCGTTCTGTTGAAGATAATAGACGGGTGACCAGAAAAGGCTCTGTGACGAGCGGAGATCGACCCGATAAGGGATAAGATGATCGCCCTCCTGACGGACTACCAAGACGTTGTGACGCTTGCCTGTGATAGCCAGATCACCTGCCATGCTCAATGCCTCAGGCAGTGTAAGAGTGTTGCGTGTAATAGGTATCTCACTAGGATGGTTGATGTCGCCCCAGACATATACGGAAAGATTGAGGAACTCAACGGTGACCACAGGATCCTTCAGCAAATTACGTTCGGTGAGCGTATTCTCTATAAGACGGGCAATCTCCTGCCGATTAAGCCCGGCCACATGAACACTGCCAAGGACAGGTATCTTAATGTTGCCTTCAGAGTCGACCGTATAGCCCATTGACCGATTGGTGTTTCCACCAAGATGCTGGCTGCTTGAAAGCTGAAGATTGAAGGATGCTGCCAACTCAGGGTCACTACCACATACCAGTATTTGCACCTTGTCCTCTGGTCGAAGACGAATGGCTGCTGTTGGCACTGCAGTAATGGACGACTGACCTTCGAGATCCTGCATATAAGCGACATCTTGTGCAGTGTGACAAGACCCAAGAAGAAGCAAGAAGAATAGGGAGAAGATGAGTGTAAAAAAGCGTTCTTTCATTTTTTGAGTAAAATTCCATAAGGGCTTGTCACAGTCTCAAATAGAGATCTCAAGTCCTTGCAAGGCTCCTGACTATAAAACCCTCGAGCCCAAATTAGAAATTAAACATATTACCAAATATGCCTGCCCACCCATGCGCAACACCGTTATGTGTATACGTTACGGGTTCACGCGACAAATTTACACATTATTATAATTAGTTGTTCTTTTTTGAGCAGAAAAATATGTTTTCGCCTCGATTATTACTGCAATTTGGTGCATTAGCATTGCAATCTTCCTATCAGAATGACACAAATACACCCCATGGCGAATTCCACAACATGCAAATAAAGTTCGAGCGAAGTGACTTTGCCAAGAGAAGGTCTGAAAGGTGCAGATGCTGTGGTGATAGCCTTTCCTCTCTGTCATGAGATGTTGCAATCGGCACAATAGATTGACCATGAAACAGTCAACAAGGCTCTGTCTCCTGTGCTCGAATACACTCCAGGGGACCTCGTACCAGTGGCACTTACGATCTGCTTGATGACGAACCGCGAAGAGTTAGAAAGAATACTCAGAGTAAGAAAGGATGCAGAACTCAGGGATGTTGAGATTTAGTCATCGAAGTCGCCATCTTCGCTCCAGTCGTTATCGTCAAAGAGTCCCATAGCACTTACTATTTGAGATCAGAAGCAAGGTGCGAAAAGTCGCTATGAGATTGTTTTTCGAGAGTGCGTCAAAAGTCCAAGGCACTTTTTGGGTGCTGTCATTTTGATACTACCTTCAATAAAAGAAGCCGTTTTAGAGTAGAATATGGACTAAAAACCATGTTCAAAAACTCTAAAACGGATTTCTTGATGAGTACAGGATGATGTCAGCTTACATTTTGCTAGCGTATTTCTTCTCTCATGACTTTTGACACACCTTCTTATTATCGTATTTGGGTAACAAAACGCAATAGTTAGAACTTCTGGTTGCGCATGTCTGCATCTCTCACTATCTACTCTAAATTCAAAACCTGAAACATAATTTCAGATACAAATGAGTCGTTTTTTTGCAAGTTGAGTCTGTGCCATAGTAGTAGAGGCTAAAGCAGTCATAATAGCCAGAGTAAACCACCCCTATTAATATTATTTAAGTACGCGGTACTCGAACTTACTACATTCTGCCCCCTCAGTCAAGAGCAAAGCAGGACGAAGGGCTAAGAAGGCACCATGATTGTTGTGATGATAGCTCGAGACATCGACCTGACTATCGATGGCAGTCCAGTGTTCACCATCAAGACTCTTTTCTGTTGTGGCTACATTGTGGTCGTTTCGAATACGGAGGTAGAAATGACCAGCTGTGTCCTGCAGGCCCAGACAGGCCTCCTCATTGTAGAAAAGATAGAGACCTGCCCGGGCTCCCTCCTTAAGTTCGAACTCTGCATATAGCTCGTATGCCCGATCCACAGCAGTGGTTGTCCAGAGGTCAGCTCCGTCGAAGCCAGGTCCCCACTTAGACCACATCAGAGGATTACTGTAGTCTCGCAGAGTAGCATATTGTGCACTTTCAATAGAATCTTCGTCGAAATTATTCTCACCGACAGCGAGCTTTGGCCAGCCATCTTCTGTCCAGTCAATACTTTCAATGATGGTGGTGCGTCCCAACGTGTGATAGCTGTTGCGATAGGAATGATAGACGATGTACCAGTTGCCATCAGCATCGTCAAAAATGGTGCCATGTCCTTTCGACCACCATTCCTCGTCGACCGAATAAGTGTGAACCAAAGGATTGGTAGGCATGTTCTCCCAAGGTCCAACAGCCGACTTGCTGCGTGCTACGACCACCATGTGACTTGTGGCAGGACCAGCAGTACCTCCCTCAGCTGTAACCAGATAGAAGTATTCGCCACGGCGGAAGAGTTTGGGACTTTCCAGCCAAACGCCCTCAGTCTCCCAGTCGGAAGGGAACTCCCAACCTTCGTAGAGCTTCTGACGCTCGCCCACTGCAGCCAGACCGTCTTCGCTCAACTCGACGGCAAAACAGTTATTTGTATAGAGATACTGCTTGCCATTCTCAGCATAGACGTGTCCCGGATCAATACCCTCGGCTTCCACTTTTACAGGCTCGCTCCAAGGACCCATAGGCGTATCAGCCATGACGACATAGTTCTGTCCGGCACTCGTAGGGTAATAGATGTAGAACTTATCGCCCACTTTGCAAATTTCAGGTGCGAAGATCGAATAGTCGTGCACATCGGTGACAGCACGTGACACAGGCGTCCAGTTCTCAAGGTCAGTGGAATGCCAGACGAGGAGACCTGGATAATAGGTGAACGACGAGTGTGTCATATAGAAGTCATTGCCATCACGCACAATGGATGGATCAGGATAATCGCCAGGGAACACAATCTTCTTCAGAAGCTTAGACTCTTGATGCTCTTGTGTGGGCTTGCTGGTACACGATGCGCATAGCATGGCAACCAAAGCGGAAGTGTATAAGATAGTAGATTTCATAAGAATGAAGAACCCCGAAAGCGGCCAGAACGACCTTTTTCGGGGTTATTTATTAGTCAGCTAATAATTACTTATTGCGAGCTTCAATCTCCTTGTTGATCTGATCGATCTTCTCGTCAGTGAGTTCATACTTAGATATGATCCACATAGCGAGACCGAGGAGAATAGCAGGAATGACACAAACGAGCCAAAGAATGCCCTCCTGTGCAAGAGGAGTCTGCTCAACGCTGTCCTTGTTGTAAGCAACGTATGCAAGAACTGCACCAGGAACAACACCACCAAGAGCCATACCAGCCTTGTAGAAGATGCCTGTGAGTGCGTTGACGATACCTGCAATGCGCTTGCCGCTGGTGTATTCACCGTAAGAGATAACCTCTGGGACGAGAGCCCACATGTAACCTGTAGCAACGATTACACCTGTTGACTTGATGAACTGTGCGATGTAAACCCAGGTCATTGAAGGATTTTCCATCTTTGCAACAGCGTAGAGCATAGCCATACCTATGATAGCGATGGTAAGGAATGCATAGAACATGTTCTTCTTTCCGATAGCCTTCTTGATAGCTGGAACGAGTGGCATGAAGATGAATGAAGGGATAGAACCCAAGCCCATGAAGATAGAGAGCTCAGCAGCAGTACCGTGCATGTTGCTTGACATGAAGTAAGCACCAGCAGCATTACCCACGCTCATCATAGCGAATGCAGTGATGAAGAAGAAGGCGATGATGCGGAGAGGACGGTTGGTACCAAACTCCTTCCAGAGGTCGCTCACCTTAACATTAGCCGCCTCTTTCTCGTCCATTACGACGCGCTCCTTACACTGAGAGAAGCAGAAGATGAGGAGAGCCAAACCGATGAGAGCGTAGATCAACATGGTGGTAAACCAAGCATTAGGATCCTTTGGCATGGTAGCAGAACCAGCCTGCAGATACTCAGGTGCAGCAAGTGCAGCTACGAGCAGAGGAATACCAGAACCGACAGCCAAGCCACCGCAGTTAGCCATGAACATACGTACCGAAGTGAGAATGGTGATCTCGTTAGTGTCGCGAGTGAGCGATGAGTTCAAGGCACCATAAGGAACGTTGATCAAGGTGTAGAGCATAGAGAGGCCTACATAGGTAACGTAAGCGTAAAGGAGTGAGCCAGAGAAACCATTCCAGAAGCAGAGGATGGCAAGACCGGTGAGTGGAATACCGCCCAATACGAGGTAAGAACGATACTTACCCATCTTTGGGCTGTGCTTATCGACATAGGCACCTACAAGAGGGTCCCAAGCTACGTCAACAAGACGAACGATGAGGAACATCAGCGAAGCAGCAGCTGGTTCGATGCCGAAAATGTCAGTGTAGAAGAACAGCAAATACATGCTGACCGTCTGATAGATGAGGTTCTGTGCCAAATCGCCCGAACCGAAGCCGATGCGCTGCATCCAGCTTAGCTTGTAAAAGCCTTTATTATCTTCCATATTTCTTTGGTTTTGTTTTTCGAGTTTTCGAGGTTTCGATTTATTAGTTCATCAATTAATCAATTCCTTCAATTGTCTTGATTTTGCCATTCTCGTCCCACTCAAGCTCGCAGACCTTAAGCGAACGGAGCCAAGACTTGCCACCTGATGGGACTGAGTCGTGATGGAAGAGGTACCACTTGCCCTCGTACTGAATGATGGCATGGTGAGTGGTCCAGCCTATTACTGGTGTAAGGATCACGCCCTGATAGGTGAATGGGCCGTAAGGATTGTCGCCCACCGCATAGCAGAGGAGGTGGCTGTCACCAGTAGAATATGAGAAGTAATACTTGCCATCCTTCTTGAAGGTCCATGAGGCCTCGAAGAAGCGGTGTGGATCGTCAGCCTTGAGAGGATTGCCCTCCTCATCGACTACGAGAATTGGACGTGGAGCCTCAGCGTAGTTCATACCATCGCGGGTCAGACGTACACAACGGCTTGGCAGAGCGTCCTCCTTACCCTCTGGCAAGTGTGGGGTCTCGAGGTGGATATTGTCAGCATAACGCTGGAGCTGACCTCCCCAAAGGCCACCGAAATAAACATAAACCTCATCGTCGGCATCGTCGCGGAAGGCGCACATGTCGATGCTATAGCTACCTGCAACAGGTGCTGGCTGTGGGATGAATGGACCTGCAGGATTGTCGGCAATAGCGGTACCCCAGTGGAACACGTCGTTGCGATCCTTGAGTGGGAAGTACATGATATACTTCTTAACCTTCTTGCTGTAGCCCATACCTGCGGCCTGCTCCTCAGCATTAGTTGGAACTTCCACCTCATATTCCTGCACGTCGCAGTCCCAGAGCTGACGGCCAGCCCAAGGGATGTCCTCCTGACGAAGCACACAACCATGATCGGTGACAGTACCTGTCATAGGATCACCATCAATCGAAAGGACGTGATAGTCCTTCATGATGTACTGGTCACCATTGTCATTCTCGACATTCGAGGCTTCCCAGTCATGACTAGGATAAATGTAAATTTTGCCGTTAAAAACGTGAACGGATGGGTCAGCCATATAGTCGGCTGGGAAAAGATAACGTTTCATAGTACTATTTGTGTTTTGTTAGTAAAAGGCAATTTGCGTAGTTCCACAAACGTGGCATACTAATAAATGCGGGGCAAAGATACAAATAAAATCCCAATAATGGACAAAAAAATGGTACTAATATCTTCAAATATGATACATTTTATAATATTATAACCCTTTTCAGTCCATTTTATTGCTTTTTTGCTTATTTTTGCAGCACAAAAACACTCCTTTTTGTAATATGTAATTATAATTCACTAATATTATGACAAGCAAAAGCAAACTCACCGTGGCCGCACTTTTGGCCATGACGACTGCCACAGTGGCAGGTCATGCAGAAGTGCGACTACCCCGTTTCATCTCGAGCAGCATGGTGCTGCAGCGTGGCGACACCGCCTGCATCTGGGGTCAGGCTGACCCTGGTGAACAGGTCACTATTACCTTCCTCAAGAAGCGTTTCAACACTCTGGCCGACGCTCAGGGCAAGTGGCAAGTGGGGATCCCTACCACTCAGAAGAAGATGGTGGGCGGTCCCTACCGTCTAACCATCGACGGCTCACAGACCGCCAACACACTCACTCTCGATGACATCTGGGTGGGCGACGTATGGCTCTGTACCGGCCAGTCGAACATGGACCTGCACACCGCCCGTCTTGTCGATCTCTACAAGGAAGAGTTCGATCGTGATTCGAATCCCGCCATCCATCTCATGCAGACAGCTCGTCAGCCTATGGTAGGCGACCCGCAGGACGATGTGGATCCCAACGGCTTCTATGCCTGGGAGCCTATGAAGCCTGAGAATGTAGGGCACTGGTCGGGCGTGAGCTATTTTTTCGCCAAGGAGATGTTCGAGAAGACTGGCGTACCACAGGGTATCATGAACGTCAGCATGGGCGGCTGCGACATCATCGCCTACATGCGTCGCGAAGTGGTGGAGCAGATCAATCCGCGCTACATACAACAGATCGACCACCTCGCTCAGCCTGGCTACCTAGAACGCAATGCCCAACTCAGCACTGTCATTGGCCGCACCTACAATGAGATCCAGGACAAGAATGACCCTGGTCTGAACGAGAATTGGATGGCAGAGCAACTGGATGACAGCGACTGGGAGCTAGTCAACCAGTACGACACCCACATTGGTGACACCGACGGACGCTCCTGGACCGGCACTTTGTGGTTCCGCAAGGAGTTCGACGTACCAGCTGACCTGGTGGGCAAGGACTCGCTGCTACGACTGGGCTGCCTGATCGATGCCGATGTGTGCTACGTCAACGGCCAACGCGTTGGCAACATCACCTACCAATACCCGCCTCGCAAATACACCCTGCCTCAGGGCCTGATCAAAGCTGGTCGTAACGTAGTGTGCATCCGCTTACAGACCAATGGCAGCTCAGTGAAGTTCGTCCGCGAGAAGCCCTACCGACTCTTCTTCCACGGCGGCAGGAGCATCGACCTTGAAGGCCAGTGGAAGATGAAGCGCGGCGTGCTAATGCCCCGTCAGCCTGGCGTAGAAGGTGTAAACAATTCGTGTGCTGCCTCGCTCTACAACAACACCATTGCACCGCTGAGCAAGACCAAGATTGCCGGTATCATCTGGTATCAGGGAGAGTCGAATGCAGGCAAGCCTGAGGAGTATGCCAAGATGCTGCCTGCTATGATCACAGACTGGCGCGAGACCTTCGGCCAGGTTCCTGCTGTGATCTGCGGCCTTGCCAACTACACAGAGCGTCATGCAGATGCCAACTACAATGGTGGCTGGGCCAAGCTGCGTGAGTCGCAACGCAAGTCAGTGAACCAGCTGAAAGATGCCGGTCTCGTAGTGACACTCGACCTGGGCGAATGGAACGACATACATCCATTGAATAAGAAAGATGTGGCTCACCGCTGTGCTCTCTGGATGGAGTCTCTGCGCTTTGGCAAGAAGCAGGTGACCGAAGGCCCTGCCTACGAGAGTGTACGCTTCGAGGGGGACAAAGCCATCCTCTCCTTCCGCGAAGGCACCAACGACCTCTGCCCTGCCCCATCCGTATTGCCCACCACTATGCACTTTACGAACGAGGCCCCCATCTCGAACGATGGAAGCCTCAAGGGTTTCAGCATAGCAGGTGCCGACGGACGCTGGCATTGGGCCGAAGCCCGTATCGAGGGCAAGCAGGTGATCGTCTCTTCACCCGAGGTCAAAGATCCAAAACGCGTACGTTATGCCTGGGACGACGATCCTTTCGTGTCGCTATTCAACACCTCGGGCTTGCCCGCTGCCTCGTTCTGCACGGAATAAAGCAGTTCCTTCAGTCGCTCATCGTCTGGTTCGGCCGCATAGTTAGCAATGAACTCCTTAGGGGTCATGCCAAAGTACTGTGTGAAGTTGCTGGTGAAGTACGACGGGCTGCTAAAGCCCACGCTGTAGGCCACCTCCGACACCGACACATTATTCTGCACCAGCAGATAGGTGGCCTGACGCAGACGGATGTTCTTGATTAGATTGCTGGGCGAAATGTCGAGCATATCGTGCAGTTTGCGGTTCAGATGCACCCTGCTGATGCCCACCTCCTGACTCAGGGTCTCTACGCAGAATGAGCTGTCGCCCAGGTTCTTATTAATTACCTTCAGGACGCGCTGCAGCAGTTTCTCGTCGGCCGACTCCATCTTGATCTGTGTGTAGTCTATGTTGAGCGAATACTTCTGCACCAGTTTGCGTTCGGCCTCGGCGTCAAACTTGACGATCTTCTGCTCGTTCTCATAAGGATCGGGAGCCAATAATTCCTCAGCCGCCTGCACTGCAGCAGGCTGTTCCTCTGATGCCACTGGCGCAACGTAGCGTTCTGATTCACTCAGATGCCCGTCGCCCAGTGGCATTGTTATGGTAAATGCAACGCCCTGACGCTCCACGTCGTTACGCACCGTCAGCACGCCGTGCTGCTGCTGAGTGAGCTCGTAAGCCACATTCAGACCTATGCCCGATCCCTTGTCGTCGGTGTTGGCACCCTTGTAGAAACGCTCGAAGATGTGCTCCATCTCCGTCTCGCCAATCGACGATCCGCTGTTGTACACCTCTATCTGCACCACCTCCTTTACCCTTTCGTCGGGCAGCAGACCATTGTTGGCACAGGTGTGGGTGCTGATCAGCAACTCGCCCTGGCGGTTCACGAACTTAAAGGCGTTGCTCACCAGGTTCATCACCACTTTATCCAGCTCGTTGATGTCGGCCCACAGCACTACCTGAGTGTCCTGCATCAATAGTTCGAAGTGCACCTGCATGGTGGCTGCCAGATCGCGGTAGTACTGCATCTGCTCGATAAGGAAAGGCTGCAACTCAATGGGTTGCATGCGCAGATGGAGCTGTCCATTGTCAATCTTGCGCAGGTCCAACTGTTGGTCAATGAGCATCAGGATGCGCATC
Organism: Bacteroidales bacterium; assembly: GCA_045629225.1. Classification (GTDB taxonomy): domain Bacteria; phylum Bacteroidota; class Bacteroidia; order Bacteroidales; family UBA3663; genus Liminaster. The sequence continues at coordinate 43,883 of JAZQQU010000021.1, forward strand.
ACGTTGCGATGCATGATCTCGTAGATACTGGCGGTTGCGTTGTCTGTGCGATGCTCCATCAGTTTCTTGAGCGTAGCCAGAATCAGGGCGGCGGGAGTCTGGAACTCATGGGTCAATGAAGTGAAGAATCGCAGTTTCTCCTCATTGACCCTTCGCCTGTTCTCTGTGCGTTGCAGCACGCGACGCTCATGAGCACGTTTGCGCTGGCTCGACACCACGTGCCAACCAAAAGCAGCCAGAGCCAACAGATAGAGCACTATCATCCACCAACGTGCATACCAAGGCTTGAGCACCACAATCTTCAGTTCGCGACAGGCAAATCGTCCTGCTGCGAGGTCAGACTCGTCGCGATATCCGCGCACCTGCAGAGTGTATGTGCCACCGGGCAGATGGTGGTAGTACAGTGTGTTGTTCTCGCCCACCAGCGTCTGCCAACTGCTGTCGTAGCCCTCCAGACGATAGTCGTAATACATACCACGCGGATTATTGTACTCGCGCACGCTGAAAGCCAGCATGAAGGCACCATCGTCGGGCTGCAGGGTCAGACGATTGGCGTGCCACAAAGCTCCATCCAGGCGGTTGTCATCGCTCTCGGGGCTATAGGTCTCTGGGCGGTTATTCACCCACAGCTGGGTAAAGTAGAGCTCGGGGACAGCCTCCGTAGAGATGTAGTCGAAAGCGGAAGGGTCGAAAGAGATGACACCATTGTCACCGCCGAAGCTGATGTTGTTGTCACTCCACTTGATAGCCGACCCGTAGTCGTAGTTTCCCACGGCCTGCACCTCTTCGCAGTTGTAGTAATGGTAACGACTAGTCGTGACGTTGTAGGTAAAAAGACCCGAGGTGGAGGTCATCCACAGCAGACTGTCTCCCGTGCTGACTATGGCCGTGGTTTCCTCGCCTTGACGCTGGCCAGGGCGTCGTATGTGTTCCATGCGGTCATTGGAGTCATTATAAGCCATCAGGTCCTGATCTGTGGCGAACCACAGACGGCCACCGCACTCAGTTATGTCGTAGATGCGCAGCGACTGTGAGCCTGGGATCATACGAATCACATTGTGGGTCAGGTCTATGAAGCCTAATCCGTTTTGAGTGCCCACCCACAGGTGGTTCTGGCTGTCGATGTGGAGCGAGAGGATCCACTTGTTGAAAATACTCACATCATACTGGATCAGCTGCCCCGACGAAGCGTTGTAGCGATACACACCCTCGCCATTTGTACCAATATACAGGTTTCCCGTGGCGGGATCAAAGCACAGGGCCATCACAAACACATCTTTAAATTTAGTAAGTGCCTGCACTGGCGTGAGGCGTGGCAGCACACGCTGACGGATTGCCTCCCCACAGTTGTCCAAGTGATAGATTCCGCCGCTGTAGGTGGCTACGTAGCTGCCTCCAGCGCCATCGGGTGCCAGGGCCATCACCGAACCCGACTCCAGCACTGTATTCTCCGTGTTGAGCCACATGGGCTTGTCATGTTTGCTACGAACCATAAGGCCTGCACCGTCCATACCTACCACAGCAATGCCACCAGGCTGTTCGGTGAAGCAGCTCACGCAGCCAAGGTTCGATCCAAAGTCCGTGAGCGAAACAGGGAGGTACGAGATGTTGGGGTCGCCCGAAGGAATGACCAGCAGACCCTTCTGAAACAATCCCAGCCATAGGTTACCCTGTGGGTCGCGCACCATGTCGTGCACCTTACACTTGGTCAGGTCAATCGGACAGTTAGCAAAGCTACGCTGCCCTATGGTATGCCTCTGCAGGTCATAACTGTAGAGGCCCTCGTTCTCAGTGCCTATCAGCAGCTGATCCTCGTCGTCAAGTAGCAGCGAGGCTATCAGCAGCTTCTGTGGCAAGGGAAGTTCCTCCACCTGTAAGGTCACCTCATCGATGCAGAACAGACGCCCCTCTATCGAACCCACATACATTAGCCGACGCTCTGAATCCTCAATGGCAGAGTTGAACTGCAGCGAGGCAATATCGTCGAGAAGCTGGTTACGCCCCTGGAGGGGCAGCAGCTGGTTCTGATGCAGGTCGCACACTCGTATGCCCTTGTCCTGCAGGGTCCAGAGGTGTTGACAGGGGTCGATGCGTATCTGCGACACATGGCTGTATCGGTCTATCACCGTGGACAATTGGCTGGTTCTGAGCGTATCGAGCTGATCGCGCTCGGTGTCGAACACATACAGGCCGCGGCCGTAGGAGCTGACCAGCAGACGTGTGGAGTCGCCGGGCATCTGCTTAATGTCCGACACACTGACACGGTCGCCCTCAATGAGCGACAACTCGTGGTAGGTGAACTTATTCTCTGTGCGACAAAAGTAGTAGAAACCATCCATAGCACCCACCCAATGTCGGCCGCACGAGTCCTCCAGGATACAGCTCAGACTATTCTCATGCAGTGCATACTGGCTGTCACGGTTAGCCATATAATTGGTGAAGTCCAAGCCATTGAAACGGCAGAGTCCGCGCTCAGTGGCTATCCACAGAAACTGGTCAGTATCGAATGACAGACGTATGATGCGCGTGCTTGGCAGGCCGTGTGACACAGTGTAGAATCGGGGCGACTGTGCCCGCAACTGAGAGAGGGTGGCACCTATGAAGAGCAATAAGGTGAGCGCTGCGAGTATCCTTTTCATGAATCAAATATTGTGCGATAACAATGTTTCAAATGTTACAAAATTACAATTCTATGCATTTTTGCGGTGCAAAGATAATCAAAAAAAAGATACATTCAATCAAAAAACGTGAAGAATGTATCAAAAAAATTAAACTTACGACCCTTTTTGTTGGATATTTCACAGAAATATGCTATCTTTGTGCCGACAAACAACAAAAAACATTATCACAAAACAATCCCATGACTTACTTACTTGGATATGACATTGGAACATCGTCGGTGAAGGCTTCACTCGTCGATGCAGCTACCGGCCAGACCGTAGCAAGCGCACAGTACCCCGATGCAGAGGCCCCCATCACCTCAAAGCAGGCTGGCTGGGCTGAGCAAGAACCCGAAATGTGGTGGGAAGAGCTCAAACAGGCTACTGCCCGCGTTGCTGCTAAGGCCTCTGTTGAGAACCCCTTGGCCAACGTAAAGGCCATCGGCATCTCATACCAGATGCACGGTCTCGTGTGTGTTGATAAGGAGGGCAAGCCACTCCGTCCCTCCATCATCTGGTGCGACGGACGTGCTGTACCTTATGGCAACGCTGCCTTCGAGTCTATAGGTGGCGAGCAGTGCCTCACCCACTTGCTCAACAGCCCTGGCAACTTTACTGCTGCCAAACTGGCTTGGGTCAAGGAGAACGAGCCTGAAGTCTTTGCCCAGATCGACAAAATCATGCTCCCAGGCGACTACATCGCTCTGCGTCTGAGCGGTGGTGACAAGAAGACTACCATCTCAGGTCTTTCTGAGGGCATGTTCTGGGACTTCAAGAACAATGAGGTCTCAAAGGACGTGATGCAGTACTTTGGCTTCCCCGAAAGCCTCATCGCAGAGATCGTACCTACCTTCTCAGTTCAGAGCCGCGTATGCCAGGCCATCGCTGACGAGTTGGGTCTGCCCGTTGGCACTCCTATCTCATACCGTGGCGGCGACCAGCCTAATAACGCCCTCTCGCTCAACGTAATGAAGCCAGGCGAGATTGCCGCCACCGGTGGCACCTCAGGCGTAGTATATGGTGTGCTTGGCGAGGTGAACTATGACAAGCTAAGCCGCGTCAACACCTTCGCTCATGTCAACCACAACCAGCCAGACACCCGTCTTGGCGTACTCCTCTGCATCAATGGTACTGGCATCCTCAACGCTTGGGTTAAGCGCACCGTAGCGCCTGAGGGCATCGGCTATGGCGAGATGAACGATCTGGCCGAGAGTGTACCTGTAGGAGCAGAGGGCCTCTCTATCATCCCATTTGGCAATGGTGCTGAGCGTGTTCTCCAGAACCAGAATCCAGGTGCCAGCATGCATGGCATCAACTTCAACATCCACAAGAAGGCCCACATTATCCGTGCTGCTCAGGAGGGCATCGCCTTCTCTTTCGCCTATGGCATGGAGATCATGGCTGGCATGGGCATGGACATCAAGACCATCAAGGCCGGTCATGCCAACCTCTTCCTTTCGCCTCTCTTCCGTCGCACCCTCGCTGCTGTCACTGGAGCAAGCATCGAGCTCTATGAGACCGACGGTTCAGTAGGTGCAGCTTATGGCGCAGGCATCGGTGCTGGCATCTACAAGGACAGCGACGACGCATTCAAGACCCTCAAGCACATCGCTACCGAGGCTCCTGTGGCCGAAACTGCCGAGTACAAGAAGGCTTACGAGCTCTGGAAGAAGTGCCTCAACGCATAAAGGCGACATGCTGTGTCTGAAACAGCAAATAATAAACCAATACGTCCACCTTCGCTACAATACTGTAACGAGGGTGGACTTTTTCAATTAGTCAGCAGATTGCCAAAAGGCAGTCCAGATATTCGCGGCTGGAATTAATAGAGTATATAGCGTTTTATGCCCGAAAAGAGAACTCTATTGACACTTTCCAACTGAAGTATCATTGAGTAAATGAAGTGCATCTTGTAAGAACAATCCATCAACTTCATTTTCGCCATGTGATTGATACAGATACTTTATTTCAGTTAATAAAAAAATAACCTATCCTCTTGCACAATCAGAAAAAAGTTCGTACCTTTGCCGCCGAAATAACGAATGTACTTGCGAAACCAGAATAAATGATTATTAATATGAGAAAGCAACACTCGCCATACAGCATCCTCTGGGGGCTTGCCCTCCTACTCTTGACTTCTTGCATGAACCAGCAATCAGCACGAAGCGTGCAACTTGTAGTCAGCAACAGCTCTCTACACACTCTTCATGGCGTGGTCTCCGGTCTCAGCCTGCAGTCAGTCATGGACAGCCTGCAGACGAATGATGCCAGCAGCATTGCCGTGCTCGACGAACAGGGCAAGCCCGTAACGACACAGATATTCGACAACGGCCAACAGGAACTGCTCCTCTTCGAATGCTCGGTATTGGCCGAGGGCGAGAGCACCTACACTCTCAGCGCCTCGACTACAGCCAGCGCTTCGACCGACAGCCATACATTGCCTATTGCCCACGAACTGCGACGTCTGCAGCAGATTCGCACGCAAGCTGACACCGCACGCGCCCATCTGGCCACTGCCATCTACAATTGGGAGATCAATGAGCGTACCCTTGTGGTGGATAGCCTCATGCGTCTGCTCGACGTTACACTGTTAGGTGGCCGTCTCTACCCCTACCCTGCTTCTGCGCCACGCAACCCGTGGAACTATCGCCAGTTCAGCACTTTGGCCGAAGGTCCACTGATGTGTGTCTATCAGCTACATTATGACACACTACGCATAGCTGGTGACACGCTAGTGGAACATCGCACCCTTGTGATGCAGCGTGGCAGCCATCTGACCATCGTGCGTGACCTCTTAGAGAATGCAGGGCATCAGGACTCCTTGCAGCAGCTCGATCAACTTGCCATCGCCCTTCCCTGCCTGCAGTCGGATAGCCTTGTCGTCGACCAAGCTCTCTCCAACCTAGCCATAGAGCACCGCGACTCTACAGCCACAGGTCTCTTTGTCCCCTCTCAGACACTATCACTACGCATGGCAGACTCCCGTCAGGCAGCCTTCCTCCTCCCTTTCACGCCCGACTCCATCCTGACCTACTATGTAGCTCATGACCTATCGTCGTCATCGACGCCACTCACACTGCCGAACTTACAACAGGAACTCATGCAAATGCACGATGCACCACTCAGCGTACGCATCGTGGTGCATTAACCTTATAAGGATACCGATAAGCTACCCCCCACAATCATACAACTCATGCAACCGAGCTTCCGATAACGATAAAGAGGTAGTACAGACCGTCATGCAGACACAATGACGAGCCAGAGATCTGAGCGGGCTGTTGTGGATGCACAAAGGCTTGACAGGAATGCAGGCAGAAAATTGTGGACGCACAATGACGTGCCAGAACTTCGAACAGAGAATTGTGGACGCACAGAAGCGTACCAGAACTTCCGGCAGGGAATTGTGGGTGCACAATAGCTTGCCAGAGCCGTGGGCAAGGAATTGTGGATGCACAATGACGAACCTCACCTGCTGACAGTTGTGCTTGATCGAAAGATCAGCGGCGGGACAGGTCGTCGTAAAGGGTCTGCAGATAGGCTTTGCCCCAACGTTCGGCGCGCCCATCAGGATCGTAGGTGCCTGGCTGGAGGCCCCGGCCATCCTGATTGTTGTCCTGCACATACGAGCAGCTGTCCGTAATGAGGCCAAAGCCATCAGAGAAGCTGAAGAAAGCGAAACGCGGAGAAGCAGGATCGAAAAGATCCTTGCTGAAGTTGAAGTCGTCATGAGCAAAGCCCAACTGCGCAAGCAGAGTGGCAGAGAGGTCGGTCTGCTGACCCAGAACATCGACACTATGTTGTGGCCGCCCTAACGAATCGACGGGGAGCTGCACAGCACCACCCGTCCAGAACATAGGTATGTGATAGCGCAAAGGATCATGCTGCTGCACGTCCTCAGGACAACGTGCATAACAATGATCTGGCAGACCGATGATGAGCAGATTGTTCCAAATGGCAGTGTCAGCCTTGACTCGATCGACGAACGAACCGAAGCAGCTGTCAGTGTATGCTACAGAGTTGAGGTAAGGACTGTCGAAATGATGGAATGGAACGTCGAAAGGCTCATGACTGCTGAGGGTCAGGAAAACCTTGAAGAAGGGAGAGGGATTGACGATCTGACCATTTACTATTTGACCATCAGGTTGTGGGTCGGAGGCTTGATGCACTTCAGCTGCAATCTGTTCATACAGATAGTCGAACATCAGATGATCGGGAACACCCCACTTGGAGAGACGATCGGAAAGGGGGAAATCGGTATCACCCACCACATTGGAGATGCCACCTGCGCGCAGAAAGCCCTGCATGTTGGTGAAGTTGACGTCGCCGCCATGTATGAACTGCAACTGGTAGCCCTCTTCACCCAAGTTTCGGCTCAGATACTGCAGGTTCTCGCACTTCGACTGATCCTTCATCACCGAATTGGTGGGCTGACCGGGATAACTGGCAAGGACCGAAGCCACACCTCGATCGGTGCGGAACGAGTTGGCAAAGAAGCGCGTAAAGCCCAAACCCTCGTCATACATGCGATTGACCGTGGGCATCCAGGCTGGGTCAGCCTCGGGATAGAGGGCATGACAGGCTGCTCCGCTGAAGCTCTCGAAGAGGATGAGGAGGATGTTGGGTTTAGGATTGACGATTGACGGTTGACGGTTGACAGTTTGACGATTGACAGTTTGGCAACCAAGCAGTTCATGCATGGCAGCCTCGGCTTCGGCATCGCTCATGAAGCGGTATTGCTGGGCAAAGTCATTCTTTCTGCCTAAGGAATAGAGGAAGTTGAAGACTGGATTGACCGCAGCATGGTTGAGAGGCATCTCGGCACAAAAGTAAGCCCGACCTGGATTCTGTGTAGAGGTGGTGACGCCACCACGTATGGCCACAAAGTCGAAGCCACAGAGCAGTAAGGCTGACAGAGAGAGCAGAAGGTTGCGACGAGTGCGTGGACGAGCAGGAGCAGGATGGATGCGACGAACCACGAGTTTAGGCGCATAGAGACAACGCATAGCTTTGACAACTCCAAGCACGGCTCCAGCCAACAGGACTATGCTCAGCACGAGGGCCCAAGCGGGACACTCGGCCAGAGCATCGTGGGGATTGTCCTGCAAGTAGATAAGCACAGTGCTATCGAGACAAATGCCCCAGAAGCCATAGAGCACCAGGTTGGTGAACCAGCCCACGAGCAGAGGCACTATCATCACTGCCATATAACCTACCATAAAATGACGATGCCATGCCCCTGGCCACCAGATGTGCACCAGCTCGGCCAGCAAGGGCAGAGCCATGATGTAACCGGCCACCGTGAGATGGTGTGGCAAACTATGCCACAACACCTGCCACCATTCTGCTCCGGTGTAGGCACCATACAATCCGTGATGGTAACACATGAAGAGCCACGTACCAATCACGAAGAGCAGCACCAGGCAGCAGAAGAGGACAATTTTTTTATTCATTACTCACGAACTTTGAATAATTACTAGCACACGGAAAAGTACTTCTATTCAAGTTTCGGAAGTCCGAAACATAAATACATTTACATTCTGTAATGTCCTCCATCTAAGAAATCAAAGTAAATCAAAGCCTACAGCGAAAAAAAAGGATTGGCTATGGTTTCTTGATGGAGAAGAATCAGGGAATAATGATACTTTTAGCATTAATGCCGAATAGAAACGTTATCGCTTCCACCTATTGTGCGTCCACAGCCACAACTCCGGGCGCTGGCGCATGTCTTGTTCCAGGCGGCGCATGTATTCGCGTGTGTAGGCAAATTCATCGTTGGCCAAGGTCTCAGCATCGATCTCCATAGGTTCGAACACTGCTTCGTAGTAGCCACGACGAGGCATGGAGAAGCGGGCGTAGAAGAAAGACATACCGAAGCGACGGCCCAGCTTCTCAGAGCCGCTGAACACGGCGGTGTCGCGATTCATGAACTGTACACGCAGGTGGATGTTCTCCTTCTTAGGTGTCTGGTCGGCTATACAACCGAAGAAGAAGCCCTGGACAGGGTTACCAGAGAGCGTCTTGTAGCTGCCTTCTTTTACCTCCTTACGCATCTGCAACAAGCGGCGAAGAGTCTCCTTCATAGGGATATTGACAGCTCCGTACGCGCTGCGGCATTGGGCAAACCACTCGTCGAAAGCATCATCCCTCAACGGGTGATAGATCTGGCTCATGCCGCTGTGATGAAGCGACATGGGCAGTCCGATGCACCACTCCCAGTTGCAGTAGTGCGACAGGAAGCAGAGGGCGAAGTCGTGTCCGTCTATGATGAACTGCTCGACAATCTCCGGATTGCGCCAAACCATGCGCTGACGAAGTTCTTCGGCCGACATGCCGTGCACCTTGACCGTCTCCATAGCCAGATCGCAGAACCAGTGATAAAAACGTCGCTCGATGTCGCGACGCTCGGCCTCAGACTTCTCAGGGAAAGCCTTAAGCAGATTCTGACGCACCACATTGCGTCGATACACCCGACTGACTACAGGATATAGCAGATAGTCGCTCACCCCATAGAGCGTGTCCATGGAGAGGCGGGACAGGCCATTGAGCAGGCTGACCAACAGGCGACTTGTGAATTTCTTTTTACTTGACATGAGTGCAAAGATAGTGCGTTTCTGGCGTTTAGACAAATTTTTGCACATTTTTCTCTATCGAGAAGCATTTTTTTGCACATTTATAACCGAATTATCAAAAAAAATTCGTAAATTTGCCCCCATAATATACATTATATATAATAATATGAAAAGACATCTATTACCATTGCTTGCTCTGGCTGCCACAAGCGTTGCTCACGCTACGCCACGCACGCTTGGCCAAGCACAGGAGCTGGCACTCCAGTTCCTTGGTCAGCGGACAGGACAGACAGTAGAGCTGAGTCAATTGAATCGACGCGCCATGGCTCCAGGCTTCAACCCCAGTGCTGCGATACAGCCCTTCTTTGCGTTCAACGACATGGCGAACAACTCCTTCGTCATCATCTCCGGTTCGGACTTGATGCGTCCTGTGATCGGCTACTCCACCTCTGGCCTCCTGCCCGACGACGAGAGCCAGATGCCCGACAACCTGCGCAGCTGGTTCCAATGGCTGGGCGAAACTGCAGAATACTTGGAGCAGCATCCCGAAGCTGCCCTCACCCCACAGCAGGCAAACCAGGAGGTTGCGCCTATCGCACCACTCATGGGGTCGAAGTGGGGACAAGATGACCCATACGATGACCTGTGTCCTACAGGCTGCCCGGTGGGATGTGTCAGCACTGCTACCTCGCAGGTGATGCGCTACCACTTTGCCAAGAACGACGTGGTGGTGCAGGGCAAGGGCACTCACAGCTACAAAAATGGCAACAAGACCTATTCGGTGGACTATTCGAAGAACACCTACGACTACCATAAGATGCCCCTCTCCTACCGCAACGTGAGCGACGATGAACGTCAGGAGCTGTCAAAGTTCTGCTACCATGTCTCAGTAGGCCTTGACATGAAATTCGCAAAAGAGGGCAGTGGAGCACTCTCATGCGCTATCCCTCGCGTGGCCATCGAGCACTTCGGCTTCAACAGCCTCACCTCCTACATCAGTCGCAACACATTCAGCTACGATGAGTGGTTCGACATCATGTACAATGAGCTGCAGAACGAGCGCCCCATCATCTATGGTGGTCAGTCGTCGGAAGGCGGACACGCCTTCGTGCTCGAGGGCATCGACCAGCAAGGCCTCTTCTATGTGAACTGGGGCTGGTATGGCTCATACGACGGCTACTTCGACATCACAGTGCTCAACTCGGGCGGTGCAGGCACAGGCGCCACGGTGTCGGATGATGGCTACCACATGCTGCAGGATGCTGTGGTGAACCTCTGCATGGAGGAGGGCACCGGCAAATACTACACCCCAATGGAGATTGGTGAATACAGCTTCTACGTCAACAAGAGCTCACTGACACTGGGTAGCACACTTACCGTCTCGGCCTACGGCATTCAGAACTTCAGTGCCATGGAACAGAAGGGACACGTGGGTCTGCTACTGATGCAGGGCGACGAGTTGTACGACAAGTATGAGAACAGCGCCTTGATCACCGTTCAAGCATGCAGTCAATACTCCATTTATCGTACAGGCCAGGTTGACCGCAAAATTACCTTCCCCAAAGACCTACCCAGCGGTCAGTACCAGCTCTGGATGTACTGGCAGCCACAAGGTAAGGAGTACTATGACGTGCTTCGTACCATACACACCCGCCAGTCATTCTTCAATGTAAATGTGGATGGCGATGAGGTAACAATCAATTCGGCCAAAATCGAGATACCACTGGAACTGGTGGGCTGGACTTGGGACAAGGAGCAGATCGAGACACGCCCGACCACCCTGACCTGCGAACTGTACAATCCGAGCGAAGAGTCATTTGTGGCTCAATATCTGCTCACCCTCATCGACCCAGATGGTCAGAAGATCAAAGACATCAACAGCGGCAACGTAGTCATCATCGGACCTGGCGAGACTAAGGGCGTACCCTTTGAATATCACTTCACCAAGGCTGGTCACTGGGAGGCTCAGGTGGATTTGATTCGCCAGAACCTCTCGACGAAAAGAGAGACGTTCGAGGAGGCAGATGACGAGTTCGAAGTGAAACTCAACGAGACGCAAGGTGCCATATTCGAGATGTCCAAGACACTGGAACTGGTGTCGGACACCGTGTATCTGAACCGCGATGCCACCTTCCGCATCTATCTTAAGAATACGGGTGCTCCGTACAATGGACAGATGGGCATACGCTTCTACCAAAAGTCAACGAGCAAGACTCCAACTGCAGAGTTCTTCTGCGACGCCACATTCGACGCTGACAGCGAGGACTATGTGGACGTAACTGGCCTCGTAACTGGGCTGAAGGAGAAAACCGTCTATTACGCACGCGCTGCCTACCTGTTTGGCGATGACTACGAACAATTCAATGCCAAACCAGGCACTTCCAACTCACTCAATGTACGTATCTACCCGGAGCCGGCCTCAGGCATCGAGCAGGTGACTGTGGACAATGACCTCATGGATCTGACCAACGCTGCCATCTACAATCTGCTGGGCAAGCGCATTGAGCTGCCTGCCAGCGGTCAGTTGCCTCGTGGCATCTACATCATCAACGGAAGGAAGACGATTATTAAGGGAGACAAGTAAAAGAGATACATTTACCAGCCAAGAACCATGACTTAGAAATCTGGAAATGGCAGCTGGGACTAATTCCCCTGTAACAACTATTTTTACTACCCATTTCTCCTATATAATCGCCCTTTACTTCACTTCTAAACAAACCCATCCAATCGTAAAAAGAGGCTGTATCAAAAGTATAAAGTACTGTTTGTGTGTTATCATTTTGATACTGCCTTCAATTAAAGAAGCCGTTTTAGAGCAGAATATGGACTGGAATCCATGTTCAAAAACTCTAAAACGGCTTTTCTGGATAAGTGCAGGATGTTGTCAACTTACATTTTGCTATCGCGTTTTATACACACATGACTTTTCACACACCTTCTTTTTGGGGTATAAGGGGTGATACCTTAGTACATCAATACTTCTTCTCTGATATCCTCATGGAATAGCAGGCGCTAAAGTTGCTGTTACTACTATTATACTTCCCTTTGATACTACGAACACCCTTTATTCGCAAAAAAAAGACGAAGCCTTCGGCCTGCTAAGTACCATTCCTAAAACATCAGGAAGTGATAGATGGAACGAATGTCCTTTGTTAATGCTTATTATCCACTTTCTTGACAACTTTCCACCTTAAATTCGCAAAAAAGAGGATGTACCAGATGTACATCCTCTTTCTTTTGGATATGTCAGATTGAAAAATCAACCAGATTACTTAACGAATACGACCTTGCCATTCTGGATCATCAGGCCTGAGGTAGCCTCAGACTTCTGGCCCTGGAGGTTGTAAGAAACGTTGTTCTTAGCATCGTTCTTGATGTTGCTGATTGACGAAACGTCGCCCTGGGTAACAGTGAGGTTCATGGTAACCTCGCCATTTGACATAAGAACTACGTTGCCTACGCGGCCCTCTACACCAGCAGGAAGGGCGTCAGCACCAATGAAGATGGCAAGGATGCCATACTGCTCGTAGTAAGAGTCGTCGCACTCGATAGACTCAACCCACTCTGGGCACTCAAGAATCTCGATGTATTCAGCAGGGAATGAGGTCTCAACGTCGAAGTCATTGTACATATCACCAGTCTCCTCATCAACCAGAGTTACAGCGTAACCACCCTCAACTGGGATTTCGCCATACATGGTTGTCTCGCCAGTGCCATACTCGCAGAGAGCATTGAAGTAACCGCAAAGCGACATAACTGGCTCAAGGCACTCAGTAGTGTAGAAGAGCACGTTGCCATCCTCGTCAACACGCTGTACGCCATCGACCCACATGTCATAGTAACCATGGCCTGCACCAAGGTCACCAGCCAACTGGGTCTCGTCATCAGTAGTATTATCCCATATCATACGGAGACCAGCATGAACACCCTCCTGCATGAAGCCCGAGATGTAGAGGGTAACGTAACCATTCAGGACTGGGTCAATCGAAGTCTCGAAGCCATCCTCGTCGGCAGTTACGAAACCTACGTGAGCTACAGAGCTGTTCTTTGCCTCGAAAACATCATCAGCGCTGATGGTAGAGGTGTAGGTGCTAATCTCACCAGTCTCAAGATTCTCGTCAACGAGGAGAACCTCAAGAACCTCATCACCATCGAACAGAGCCTGACCCTGCTCATGGGTAATGAATGGAAGCTCAAGGTAGTTGAGCACGAAGCCACCACCCAGGTCACCGTAGTCAACAACGAGCATATCAGACTGCACGTGCCTGTTGCCCTCCTGGGTGTAGTAGTCACGAGCACCGTACTCGAGGGTGTTTGCCCAACCAGAATAGAGGGTCATGTCAGCAAAGACCTGGTAGGTACCCATAGCCATTGGTGCCACACCCTCAATAATGTTAGAGCAATCGCCCTTGAAGTTCACTGAGTAGGTGAAGTTTGTTCCCTCATCTGGATCATCGGATCCATAGTAATAGTAAGCCTTGCGCTTGTTCCAGATTTTTGGAGTATAGAAACCGCCAACGCCCATGCTGGCAGCAGCCATTGAGAAGTTCTTGTTTGAGTCGATCCATGAAGACTCAGCAGCAGTGTCGCTCTCGCCAATGGTCCAGCTGTTGCCCTCTACGCGATCGTAGGTTCCCTTATAAGCCTGAGAGAAGAGGTATGGAGTGTTGTAGCTGTAACCCCAGGTGTTGTCATCCTCATAGTAGAAGATACCACTCTTCAAGCTGTGCGAAGATGGACGATAGAGAACACCGTCAGCCGACGAAGCAGGAGCCTTATGCTGGACGCTGCCCTTGGCCTTGTTGAGGTCATAAGCCTTGTCCATCTTGCCATTGAGCTGAATCATGGTCATAGGAGCCTTGGCATCGAAACGCATGACCTTCTGAGCATCAGTCTTGATCTGGTTAGGCATTCCACTAACCGACTTCATTGTAGCCTTTGGCTGTGCAACAGCAGCCACGGCCAGGCACGAAAGTGCAATAGTAAAGAAATGTTTCATTGTTGAAAATATAAAAATAGTTAAACTCAAATCGAAAGAAACGCAACAGGATTAGAGGCTGGCGTTGAAGTAGAACGAAGAGTCGCTCGTCTTGGTCCAAGCTGCTGCTGTAGGACGGAAGACATTGAAAGGAGCCACCTTGTAGGAACCCTCAAGTGCCTTGGCTGCATCAATGAACAGCTGACCAAGTCCCTTCTTCTCGTAGTTAGAGTAGTTGGTCGAAGGATCGTCGGTATTCACCTTAATCGTTACCTCCTCACCCGAGCGAGTGAAAGTGGCAGGGAAAGCAACCTTATAGGTCTGCTTAGTAGTCTTCATGGTGAAGACCACACCTGAACGACGATTGTTGACCGATTCGTTCGAGAGACCAAACGATACTTCAATCAGGTCCTGTGTTGGGAAAGCCTCATGTACGGCGTCGCGAAGATTACGGAAGATCGAAGCATAAGCATCGCATGACGAGACGTCATCGAATGCAATGCGGCCGTTGGCTTTAAGAGAACTGTCAAGAACGCGTGTCCATTCAGGACGTATCAAAGCATTGCCGCACTCTATGGCAGTCTCATCAGCATTGACCTTGAAGTTCTGCAACGAGTCGCCTCTCAGCACATAAGGATTCTGCAGGAAGAAACCTTCAGGGGTGAACACACAAGAATGAGTAGCGCTCTGAAGTGGGTCATCCAGACGATCGCAGATGGAGAAGCAGCCTTTGTTCAGGCCAGAGATATAGACTGTGGTATCACCCAGTGAAAGCGAATACTCAGTCAGGTACTCATTGGCTACGCGTAACTTCAGATCAGCCACATCCAACAGATATTGCTCTGGAGTGCGGTCGAGCTTCTTGAAGTAAGCCTTGGTGGCTGTGTGACGTTCACCACGGAACAACATCTCATCAGGACCATACGACAACATGACCAGACGGTCATCACCATGCATACCCTCGCCATCGTCAATGAGAGCGCCAGGAGCAGAAGATGGGTTTACTGGGTCAACGAAAACAGAGAGGATGTTGTTCCAGGTAGAGAAGCTAAGCACACAGCTCTCCTCACGCAGCATCTCATAGACGCTGGTATGCTCGGTGTACTTGCCGGCATTGCCTCCACGCAGGTAGCGGTGATCGCTACTCAGAGTAACCATGCCAGTCTCAGTGAAACGACCGAAGAGGTTGAAACCCTCGAAGTCCATCTCGTCAGTACCAGACACGAAATACTGAATAAGCCAACCATTATTGCCAGCATCGCTCAGATATTTCTGTATCTTCTGGTTAGTGTGCTCGATACGAAGCGAAGCACTCTCGTCGAAGTAATCGTCCTGCTCGAATGTGCACGAAGTGGCCAGAACGCCAGCTACCAAGGGAAGAGCACCCTTAAAAATATAATTGTATTTCATATTACTGCAAGTCATAGATTACACACTGGTCGCTGTTGATATACTCGTTAATATGATCCTGACGATAGCGCACCTCAGCACGAATGCTATAGAGGTAGAGGCCAAAGGTCTCGGTGTACCACTTGGTGGCAATCTCGATCTTCTTGAGGATGGCATTGATGCCAGCAGCCTCGCCAGTCGATGTGATAGGCACCCATTCGTCAAGATACTGACGGAATGAGGTAAACTCCTCCTCAAGCTCAAAACGCACAGTACGATCGGCAGCTGTAGCCTGCTTCTTGGCATCGTTCAGGTGATCATCGAGCACGAAACGACCTGACTCCTCGTACTCGCCCGTCTCAGCATTCTTCTCAAACTCTTTGTAGATCGCGAAGTTGTTCCAGTGCTGGTTGGGATCGTCGAGGTTGGTGATGCCGAGGCTGTCAATGAGAGTGTAGATCTGCTCCTTGTCACCATTCTTAACACCACCGTTGAGGGTGGCATCAATCAAGGCATTCATCCAGCGGCCATCGGTATCGGTGATGGTGCAAGAGAGGGTCTCAACGAAGTCCTCGTATGCGCCACTCGAACCATACTGGGTGATGAAACCAAGCGAATGGCTGTCAGTAGAGTCGCGCTCCTGCCACGTACGACCATCGTATGAACTTGGAGTCACCTGGCCAAAAGCTACAGGATATGACTTGGTCTGGTGCAGGATGTGAGAGAACTCATGATGCATGGTGTGGAAGATTTTCTCATTGAGGTGAGCAAAGTCACCTGCAGTGAAGGTCATGCCAGGAGTGATATCCTTCATAGAGTTCACGTTGATGATGGTGATCTTAACACCTGCTGAAGCATAACCCAAGGTCTCGGTACCAGTGGTTGGAGCGAATGCAGCCGAACCGATGTAATGTAGGATACGAGGAGCATAGGTTCGCATAAAGTTGTCACCGCCACACTTGTCGTACACTTCATAGAACAGATACTTCACAAAGTGCGAAAGCATCTGAGACTTCTTATACTCAGCTGGAGTGAGCTGGAAGTCCATCTTCGAGGCATTGTAGTTGAACTTGTACTGAATCTCAGTGTTGTAGGGGATTACAAAGTTATCGTAGAGCCACTGGTCAAAAGGAGCAGTACCAGCACTCTGGTCAACGACAGCGATGTTGGTATCGAAGATCGACTCGGTGAAGTCGTTGTCTTCCTTACAGCCCGAGACAACCATTAGGGTCAGGGCTGCAATAATCAGAGAATATATCTTTTTCATCTTCTTTCAATTTAATTTGACGAGCAGCTTACTTGACAGGCACCTGCATGATCCAGCCATTGTCGGTAGCCTTGCTGACAGGGATTCCATAAGCACCTGCCTGATAGCCGCTGCCACCACCACTCATAGTAGGACGGTTGGCAGGATAGCCTGACTCAATGACGATCTTAGGCAACTGGAGCACACGACGAGGATCGTTCCAGGTGAGAGAGTCAATGTGAATCTCATCCTCGTTGGCTGCACGGTAGAAGTGTGGGAACGAGATGCCATAACGCTTGATGTCATACCAGCGGTCACCACCATGAATGGTCTCAATGCGACGGAAGTGGAGTACGCAGTCGAGCACAGCCTGGTCAGCACCAGTGAGAACTTTAGCGAAGCCCATCTCGGTTGGATGCATACAGCTCACATACTCGTTCTTTGGATTGCTGCGATCGTAGAAGCGGGTGATACGATCCAAGGTCAGATCATTCTTACACTGCTTTGACTTTGCCCAGAAGTCCAGATCCTCTATGGCACCAGCACGGTCGCCTTGATAGAGCCTGGCCTCTGCACGGCAAAGGAGAGTCTCCTCAGCAGAGAATGGCAGGTAAAGCATGTGAACGTAACCGATACCTGCAATCTTATCAGTATATTCGAAGAACTCGATCAGGCGGAACAGATAAGCGCCATACTCCTGCGAACCACCAGCGATGTAAGCACAGCCATTGTAGCAAGGCAGAGAGCCTGACCAGCATGGACCGGGACCATCCCATACACAGATACCCATGGTGTTAGGCACAGTATAGGTGACGCCATCCTTGGTGAAAGTCGTACCAGAATTGTAGGTAAAGCGACCACTCGAAACCATCATACGCCACTGCAGAGAATAGGTTGACTGAATCAGGAAGTTGCAGTTGAGCGACTCGTCCCAGTAACTATCACGCAGCGTATAGGCTGTATTATGGTTGAGGTTCGACCAGTTGCGGAGCATTGAAGCTGGGTTGGTACCCAAAGCCTGGGTAGCGTACTGCTCAGCCTTAGCATAGTCGCGCTTGAAGAGGAAGAAACGTGCGGCAAATGCATTGGCAGCATTGCGGTTGAAGTGGAAAGCACGCGAGGTGTAGTTGTCGCCCACGCATGGCAGACCCTCCATGAGGTCCTTCTCGATGAGATCGTAGGTTTCCTTTACGCTGTGGAGGAAGTCCGAAGTCGAGTAATCGACATGAACTGTAGTCTCAGGAATAGTAACGTATGGGATGCCTCGGTCAGCTTCGCTCATAGCGTCGTTCTTGTAGGCCTCGGCAAAGATGTTGACCAAAATAAAGTGCATATAGGCACGAAGCACATGAGCCTCGCCCCACGATGGAGCCAGATCAGGATCATTGGCAGGATCCTTGCTCATCTCCTTCATAGCCTCAATGGCATGGTTGGTCACAGAGATACCTGCATAGTAGGCCTCCCACACATCGTAAGGAGTGTCGTCCGAACCGGTAGAATAGTTCTCGATGTCTTTCCACTGATAAGCCTCCTCATGGAAGTCGTAGAAAGGCGACTTGTGGGTAGCAGGCACTACGACGTTGTTGTCAACGAGGTTGTCGCTCGACAACTCCAACATAGCAGCTGGGCTCGAATAAGGATAGGCTGAAGTGAGGAGCGATGCCACCTTTGTTGGAGAGTCAATCTCCGTACGGTTATCAGGCACCTCGTCCAGTTTATCGACGCACGATGCTACCGAGGCTCCTACGGCAGCCAGCAGAGCCAGACTTATATATTTAAAAGGTGTATTCATTGTTAGAATATCTTTTATAAGTTCCATTTAATAATAACTCACTTTAGAATCCCACACGCAGAGTAGCGGTGAACTGCTTGGCAGTAGGCTGAGCCACACCACCGGCATTTACGTATTCAGGATCCTGTCCGTTCAGGGCATCGTCAGCATAGAGCAGGAAGAGGTTGGTACCTGTCAGCTTGAGCGAGCATGAATTGATGAATCCGACGTGCTTGAGCAGATCTGGTGAGAAAGAATAGGTCAGCGAGATCTCCTTCATACGAGCGAAGTCGCCCTTAGCTACACGTGCAGAAGAATAGTTGTATGCACTGTAAGCAGTTGACAACGTTGTGCCACCATAGCGGTCGTACTGGTTGTACGAAGCGATGACTGGAATGTCGGTCTTCTTCTCGTCACCTGAAACCATCCAGCGGTTCTTGAACTCACGTGGCAAAGACGAAAGGTCAGAATAACCTGCGCTGAACACTGGGTCGAGGCGAACCTTATTACCACCTGAGAAGGTAACGTAGATGTTAAGGTCGAGCTTGCCACCCTTACCGAAGTCATATCGGAAGGTATTGCCCAAAGAACCGTTCCAAGTTGGCTCACCTGGGCCCTCATAGATAAGGAAGTCCATCAGGTTCTCAGTCTCCTGGAAGTTGACGTCACCCACGGTATTCTCGCCTACCTCGTTGTAAACCATTGGCAGACCATCCTGGCTCAGACCACCGAACTTGTAGCTGAAGAGTGCCTGGGTTGGATAGCCCTCCACACCGTAGCTTGAGCCAGTCACGAGGTCAACAGCGCGGTCAGCAGTGTTGAGCTTGGTGATCTCGTTGGTAGCGTAGGTATAGTTGAGGTCGAGCAGCCACTGGAAATGCTTTGTGCGAACTGGCACAGTAGAGAGTGAGAACTCGAAACCGCTCGATGCCATATCTGCCACATTAGCCCACTTCTTGATAACACCACCAGCACCCTGGGTGAATGACTGGCCGATGAGGTCGAACTGATCGCGACGATAATAGTCAGTAATGAACGAGATGCGATCGTCCAAGAAACCGAGGTCGAGACCAACGTTGAACTCATGCTTCTTCTCGTAGGTCAACTCGGTGTTGGCAATCTGGTCAATGGCGATCTGCGACTCAGGCGATGCTGATACAGGACGCCAAACGTTCTGGGTCTTGAAAATGGCGGTAGCGTTACTTACCCATACTGGACCAGAGTCGGCAGTCAGTGAGTAAGAGAGACGCAGCTTCATGTTCGAAAGCCAGTTCTTGGTTGACTCCATCCAAGGCTCGTTGATGATGTCGTAGGCACCAGAAACGTTCCAGGTTGGCAGCCAGCGTGAAGAGGTATTCTTACCCAGACGGTTAGAACCCTCGTAGCGGAAGGTACCATTGATGGTATAACGCTGGTCGAAGTTATAGGTCGAGGTAGCATAGTAAGCCAGACGGTTGTCGGTGCTATAGGTCTCACCGAAATACTCGGTGTTCTCCTCGTTCATCTGCTTGAGCCAGAGGTATGGAGTGTAGGTGATGCCACCATTGTTGTACTGGTAGCCCCAACCTGTCCAGAATACAGAAGTACGACGCAGGGTGGTCAACTCTGAACCTACCATGAAGTTGAAGGTGTGCTTGTCATCCCAAACGTTGCGGTAGTCAGCATTGAAACGATAGGTGTAAGAGCGCATCTTGTCGTCATACTGATACTTGATACCGCCCAATGGGAGCACAGACTCTGGGAGAGCCGACTCATCATCAGGGTCAGTATAGAGCAGGGTGTTCGAATCGCGCACGGTCGAGTTGTCATCGGTGGCATCGGTACCTGCACGATAAGCATTGGCCTGGTTCGAATCGTCCATGATGTTCTGCACACGACGGGTCGAGGTCATACGAGCAGCCACCAGACCGCTAAGGGTGAGGCCGCGCACTGGCTTCCACTCCATTTCGCCACGGAACATCAACTCATCAACACTAATATCATTATAGTTGTAATCCAACTCGTCGAAGATATTGAACTTGGTATAGAAGCGGGTGTAGTTGAGCGTTGGATCGAGACAGCGGCTCGTATTCATAGCATACGAGAATGGGTTGATATCGAAGTCACGCTTCACAGTACCCGTCACAACGTCGGTGGTACGGTTGAGCGAGCCTGGAGCCTCCTGGTCACGATGTGTACCACTGGAAGCCAGACGAACAGTGAAGTTCTTGGCAATGTCGTAAGAAATGTTACCATTGAAGGTATAGCGACGAACCTTCGAACGGTTTACGTACCATCCTGGGTCATCCATCAAAGACATAGAGAAGTATGACTGCGACTTCTCGGTACCACTCGACACGCTAATAGAGTGGTTCTGCGACACTGAATTCTGGAACAGAAGGTCGAACCAGTCTGTGTTACGGAACTCAGCAGCCTGAAGGTAAGCATTGCGAGCAGCCTCAGTGTTCTGCAGACCGAACTGACCCGATGAGGTATTGTACTTGCGAAGCTGCTGGTACATGTAGCCATAGATACCAGTATTCATGGCGTTCGAGAGGTTCTCGAGCTGAAGCCAGCCCTTGTCGGCCATTTCCTTGTACACACCCATGATCTCCTGCGAGTTCATGATGTTGTAGTCGCGATATGATGGCTTCAGACGGGTTGAAAGCTCACTGGTGTAGTTCAGTGTAGCGCGACCCTTCTGGCCCTTCTTGGTGGTGATAACGATCACACCTGCCATAGCACGCGCGCCATAAATAGAGGTAGCCGAACCGTCCTTGAGCACGGTGAAGGTTTCGATATCGTCAGAGTTCAAGCCAGCCACAGCTGAAGAAATCAGGGTCTTGGCATCACCTGAAGAAAGCTCATCTGAGCTAACATCCACGTTATCCTCATAGATCACGCCGTCGATTACCCACAAAGGCTTCGAGTTACCATAGATGGAGGTTGCACCACGCACACGAATCTTTGGAGCAGCACCGAAGGCGCCACTCACATTCGTTACCTGCACACCAGCCACGCGGCCCTCAAGCGAGCGGCTGACGTCGTTGGCACCGGCCTGCATCATAGCGTCGGCCTTCAGGTTGGTAGAGGAACCGGTGAAGAGTCGCTTATCGACCTTACCCATACCGGTAACCACAACCTCCTCGATCATCTGCTGATCAGAGTCGAGAGTAATAGAAAGTTTTGGCTTCACAGCCACTTCCTGGCTTCGCATACCGACATACGAAACCACCAGAGTCTTGGCCTTTTCAGGGACTTTGAGGCTGAAATTGCCGTCAATGTCGGTAGTAGTACCCGTGCTTGTACCCTTCACGAGGATCGAAGCACCGATTACGGGCTCTCCGTCCTCTGACGAGATCACAGTACCAGTCACCTGAACCTGAGCCATCATCATCGTTACGCTCATCACGAGAGCGACGACGAGAGATAGGATTTTTCTCATCTTGACAATTATATAGTTTTTAATTATTACCTAACACGACCATCCATAGAGACACAATACGGCTTTTTGGACAAAATTCGCGTGCAAAGATAACAAAATTTATTAAAACAAACCACTTTTTGACGCAAAAAATCATTATTTATACAAAATTTGATCACTTTTATCCAATTTTGGCATATACAAGCGACTTTTTAAATCCTTTAAAATAATAAAAGGCCAGCCTATCGCTGGTCTTTTATGTTGGCTCGGCACTCGTTGATGTAGTTCAACAGGCGCTCGCTGTCGTGCTGCTTGATAATATCCGAAAGCTCATGCAGACGCTCGCAAATCTTGTCAATCTGGGTGGGCGAATGCGGGTTGAACAGGATCTCAGTGAGCAGATAGTCATCCTCGCTCAGCAGTCCGCGAGCTATGGCCATGTGCTTCTTGAACGTGGTACCCGGTGCATCCTGAGGCTTCATCACACCTGTAAAGGCCAGCGTTGAGACGAAGGGGATGCTCAGTGAGTAGGCGATGGTCTCGTCGTGCTCCTCGAAGGTGTAGTCGTAGATATTGAGCTTCAGGCTGGCATACACCTCACGGAAGAAAGCCTTGCCGAAGGGGTCAGACTCCTTGATGATCACCGTATAGTTCTGGCTCAGGTCGCTCAAATTAGCGAAAGTTGGGCCAAACATAGGGTGAGTTGAGACGAAGGGGTGACCCGACTGCGCATAGAACTCAGGCAGACCGGTCTTGACCGACGCGATGTCCGACAGCATACACTTCGGTCCCAGGTAAGGCAGCACCTGCTCGAAGGCGGGCAGCGTGTTTTTGATAGTCACACAGTTGATGAGCAGATCTGGATCGAAGTCCTTGATCTCCTCCATCGTGGTGAAGCGACGTGTGTTCAGGCAGTAGCGCAGCTTCTCGGGATGGCGGGCATAGACGGCAACATCATGATCCATGCACAGCGTATCGGCCATGAACATGCCCATCTTGCCTGCGCCTAATATAACAATTTTCATATTCTTTATTGACTTATCTGTTGATGAACTCAATCTGCTTGCGAACTGACTCGGCGTGAATAGCCTCAAAGACCTCCTTGATGAACTCAGGCGACATGCCCAGCTGTGAGCCCTGTTCGCTGCGTTTGGTCAGAATCTCGTCATAACGTCCTGCCTGAAGCACCTGCATGCCATGCTCCTTCTTGAACTGTGCCACCTCGCCCGAGATGCGCATACGCTTGGCCAGGATGGCGATGATCTGATCGTCGATCTCATCAATCTGGTGACGCAGGTCGCTCAGATCCTCGGTATGCACAGCGTTGTCGCGGATCACGAGGTTGCTGAGTATCTCGTGCAGCACATCAGGAGTCACCTGCTGCTTGGCATCACTCCATGCAGCGTCGGGGTTGCAATGGCTCTCGACGATCAGGCCATCGAAGCCCAGGTCCATGGCCTGCTGCGAAAGTGGCTGGATCAGATCGCGACGTCCGGCGATGTGCGAAGGGTCGCAGATGATAGGCAGCTGTGGCAGACGACGACGCAGTTCGATGGGCAGATGCCACTGTGGCACATTGCGGTAGATGGTCTTGTCAGCGCTCGAGAAACCTCGGTGGATGACTCCGATTCTACGGATGCCTGCACGATAGATGCGCTCAATGCCACCAATCCAAAGCTCCACGTCGGGATTCACAGGGTTCTTGATCAACACAGGCACATCCTTACCCACCAGGGCATCAGCCAGTTCCTGCATAGCAAAGGGGTTGGCCGTGGTGCGAGCTCCGATCCAGAGCAGATCCACGCCGAAGGCCAGTGCAGCATCCACGTGTGCCTTGGTAGCCACCTCCACGCCCACGAGCATGCCTGTCTCCTGCTTGAGCTTCTGGAGCCAAGGCAGACCGATCACGCCCACACCCTCGAAGCCTCCTGGCTTGGTGCGAGGCTTCCAGATGCCAGCGCGGAAGATCTTCACGCCCTGTGCGGCCAATGCACGGCCTGTGGTCATCACCTGTTCTTCACTCTCTGCGCTGCAAGGGCCCGCTATGACCAGAGGTCGCTTGCTGTCAAGCTGCGGAAGCAGCGGTTCAAATGTCATTTCCATATCTTGTGTTCTTTTTGTTATTTTGTTAATTACAGGCCAGCAGCCTGTATTCGCAATAAAGCCTCCTGCATCTTCTCGAATGGTGCGCACAGCGAGATGCGGATGAAGCGTTCACCGTTCTTGCCGAAGATAAAGCCCGGAGTGATGAACACGCGAGCCTGCTGCAGGATAGGCTCAGTGAGCGACTCGGCCGACTCGCAACTGTCAGGGATGCGTCCCCACAGGAAGAGACCACGCTGGTCGGGATCGAACTCACAGCCCAGGTGGTTCATGATCTGCTCGGCAGCGATGCGACGCACGCGGTAGGCCTCATTGAGCTGTCGGAAGTATTCGGTCGGATTGTTCAAGGCTGCGATGGCTGCCTTCATCATTGGGCGGAACATGCCACTGTCCACATTCGACTTCACGCGCACAATCCATTCGATGAACTCACGCTTGCCGCACACAATGCCCTGACGCCAGCCTGCCATCGAGTGACTCTTTGACATGGAGTTGAACTCCAGACAGATATCCTTGGCTCCCTCTATCTGCAGAATCGACAGTGGCTCGTCATTGAGGATAAACGAGTAAGGATTGTCGTTGATGATCACAATGTTGTGGCGACGGCCGAAGTCCACGATCTTCTGCAAGAGCCCAGGCGAGGCACAATGGCCCGTAGGCATGTGCGGATAGTTCACCCACATCAGCTTCACCTCGTCGATGTCGGGCAGTGCCTCCAAGGCAGCGAAGTCTGGCTCCCAGTTGTTCTCATAGGTGAGGTCATACTTGATGATCTCTGCTCCCACCAGACGCGACACACTCGTGTAGGTCGGATAACCCGGATCGGGCACCAGCACCTTGTCGCCAGGGTTGAGGAAAGCCATGCTCACATGCATGATGCCCTCCTTCGAGCCAATCAAGGGCAACATTTCCGAGGCTGCATCCAGTTGGACGCCATACCAGCGCTTGTAGAAGTCGCTCCAGGCCTGACGCAGTGCAGGCAGACCCACGTAGCTCTGATAGCTGTGTGCGTCGGGTTGCATCACGTCCTGCATCAGGGCCATGATAGTGTTCTGCGAGGGCATGAAGTCAGGGCCTCCGATGCCCAGGCTTATCACGGGCACTCCCCCGTCGGCATTCATGCGTGCCACCTCCTTCAGCTTGCGGCTGAAGTAATACTCCTCCACGTGGCTGATTCGGTCAGCAGGCTTTATCTCTTTCATACTTCTAAAGGATTTTCGGTGTATTCGCCCATGATCAGGAAGTCTGTCGTGAAGGGCATGATGGCATCCAGCGCCTTGCGATACTGCAGGTAGTCCGTGAAGGTCATATCCACAAAGAAGCGATACTCCCACTCCCTTCCGATGATAGGCATGGACTGAATCTTGGTGAGGTTCATCTCATAGAACGACAAGATGGTCAGCACCTTGGTCAGAGAGCCTTGCTGGTGACGCACGCAGAACTCGATGCTTGCCTTGTCGATCCTGCTGCGCTCCACCTGCACCAAATCGGAATACTTGTCCTGCAGCACCAGGAAGCGGGTGAAGTTGCGCTTGTTGGTCTCGATGCCACGTGCCAGTATCTGCATGCCATAGAGGTTGGCAGCGAACTCCGAACAGATGGCAGCATGCCCCATCAGGTTCTCATCGCGTATGATCTTGGCCGAGCCGGCCGTGTCCGCCATCTCCACCACCTTGGCATTGGGCAACGTCGAGTCGAGGAACACGCCACACTGCAGCAGGGCGATGGGATGACTGTTCACCTCCACTATGTCCTGCATGGTCTGGCCAGGCACACAGCACAGCACATGGCTGATATGCAGACGCTGCTCGCCCACAATCTGACGCTGCGATGTACGCAGCAGTTCGTGGTTAGTCAGGATGTTGCCTGCTATGGTGTTCTCGATGGCCATCACGCCCATCAGCGTCGAGTCGGCAGCCATAGCGTCGAACTCTGTCTGGAAGTTCTTGCAAGGCACGATCTCCACCTCGCGATCCTTGAAGTACTCGCGAGCCGCCATCTCATGATAGCAACCTTGCTGGCCCTGAATGGCCACTCTGATTTTGTCCATATATATTATATAATGTATATCAAGTTACAGTTGGCATAACATAGAAAAGAGAAATGACTTACGAAACTTAAAAAAGCCCGGCATGTTATCATCATGTCGGGCCTTCATATCTCATTCTTTCTGTTCTGCCAATCAAGCACACGCTCACCCGACCTTACAATCAGCAAAGTAATAATAGTAATAATAAAATCGGCCAAACGTATTCATAACATTTCAATTTTTGCGCGGCAAAGATACACATTTCTTACCAAATCGCCAAACTTTTGTGCCACTTTTTTGCATTTCGATGCTTTTTTTTCACATTCGAGTCATATTTTGTAGCAAAAACCTTCATTATGTGAGGTTGTGAGGTTATAAGGTTGTGAGGTTATAAGGTTGTGAGGTTGTGAGGTTGTAAGGTTGTAAGGTTGTGAGGTTGTGAGGTTGTGAGGTTGTTAGGTTATGAGGTCAGAGCAGAGCTTTTTGTAAGGTTAGAAGGTCACCATCAGATGAAAGACACCCTAAGACCTCACGACTTAAACACCACACACCCTAAAACCTTATAACCTCAAAACCTCACGACCTCAAAACCTCAAAACTTCACAACCTCAAAACCTCAAAACCTCAAAACCTCACAACCTTATAACCTCAAAACCTTATAACCTCAAAACCTCACAACCTCAACAACAGTATCTACTGCAAAAAACAACAAAAATGTGTCAAAAACGCAAATTTACCATCATATTCACAAAAAACACTATGACATAGTCATATTTTGTAAGAAAAACTTGGCAGTATGATAAAAAACTCTTATCTTTGCCTCGCAATAAACACACATTACAGAATATCAACAATCAAACATATAGCACTATGAAGAAACAATTATTCAATTCCGCACTTAGCCTCAGCGTCCTCTCAGCGCTGATACTGTCATCGTGTCAGGATTACATTCCGTTCGATGAGAATGATGTGACGACCACGACAAAAAACAAAGCATATACCGAAGCATTTGTTAATGCATTTGGAGCTATTGATGCCAACAATGGTTTTGGCATGGACGAACCTCTTCAGTCTGTAGGCTGGGGTGGGGCCACTCGTGCAGGTAACGTATGGGTTAATCGAAATGAGTGGGTAAAGCATGAGGATTGGGATATGAGTAAAGGTTATGCAACAGATGCCCTTGCTCATGACATCATCATACCAGGTTGGCCAAACTTTGATGGCCTTTATTACGGCAACTTTGGAGGTTCCGCTCTTCAAAATAAATGGACTTCAACTAGCTTACCAAATGGCGCACAGCCATGTGGAGATGTGACCGACTATGAGATTCAATACGTATCAGCATGGTTTAGAACCCATAGAATTACGGATCCTGAAAACTATCGTGAGAAGCTTCACCTCTCAGATTTCTTTATCCAAAATGTATCTTGTGACAATGACCAAAAGGAGTATAACACAATTAGTTCGACTGACCAAACCGGTTATAATGGTGCAAACGTACTTACAGGCAATGACCAAGGTGCATATAACAACATCAACAGAAAGAATGGAAGTCATGAACAGGTAAATTTCTCTTTGGACCAACTAGGGTTCCAAGATATGGATGGAAACTGGACACACGTCAACAACTTTAATAACCAGAATTCTAACTTCAATCCCGAGGAAGCTAAATCCACTCCAAATCGCGAGATTAAGTACATCACCTCCTCGGGTACTGAAAATTTCCGTTGTCACCCTTCCTTCAGTACAAAACCTGAGACAGAATGGATTGATTCTTGGGTCCTTGTACGTTTGACTTGGGAAGAGAAAGTTACAGATACAAATAGTCCTTATTATGAAGATGGTAATAATTACATTCAACGTGAAGGCTATTACCTTGCTTTTGATTTTAAGGCAAACAAAACAGAGACAGAAGTATCATGTGATGGATATTACAGCAACTGGATTGTAAAAATTACCCCTGGACACTTTGCTCCTACTGGCGTAGCCCGTCGCATCATGTGCGAAGACCTCGGTGGCACCTTCGACTTCGACTTCAATGATGTCGTTGTTGATGTTATGCTTGACGGATCAACACCAGTCATTACAGTTCAGGCTGCTGGTGGCACAATGCCTATCTACGTAGATGGTCGTCAAGGAGAGCTAGATACAGAAGGTAATCCTAAATATGAAGCACACAGATTGCTGGGTGCAAACGTCTCTCAGCCCGTCAATGCAATGAAGGATTATTCAAATCAGCATGCTCCTGCTATTTTCCGAGGCAAAACTGCTATCACAATATTGGACGATCTTCCTATTTATGTTGTTAATGGAGAGAACACGTATTCGCTCACAGGCAATCGTGGAAATTTAAATGACCAAACCAACAATCCATACGTAGGAGAAAAAGCCACTGAAGCTCCTCGTGCATTCGGTGTTCCAACCAGCGTGAAGTGGATGAAAGAAATGACTAACATAGAAAAGTCGTATGTTAATTTCTCTTCATGGGTTGCAAATGCAGAATACACCTACAAGCCTTCCAATGATGCTACACCACTGCAATGGTATGAGCAGTCAAAGCCTCAAGCCGATGATGATCCTACAACAAGTTATGTATATTATCCTGGTATACAGATGGTGGATGGTAGCCCTAAGGGATTCAAACAGACGCTACCAGCAGAGTGGCAGACCCTTACTCCAATCAGTGAGACATTTACAGCAGCAGAGGCTGTCGGTGCACTCGGTGCTATCAAAATAAATGGATATACTGGCAATGGCAGCATTATTGACAACTTTACAAATCAAGGTGCAAAGCAGATTACTATCACAGTCATAGTGAAGAGTGACCTACCATTAAGTGCACCCTCTTATACAGACCATGATGGTCAGTTAGTGTTGAGTAATCCAGATGAGGTAATTCAGGCGATTCTCATTCCTGCAGATAATTTAACAGAAGATGAGAAATCAAGTCATTCTGATGCCACTATGAAGTATAAAGAGACATACTTTAACAAGAGTATTATTCAAGCTTGGCGTGTGGCTCAGTACCAAAATTACGACAATCCCAACGAGACCTCCCAAATGCCCGATGGTCATAAAAACTTTGATGGATTAGAACATACTTATGCCCTCAAGATGACCTTTGACAAATCTCAGATTATGCAGAACGAAACAAAATACGTAGATTGGATTCATTTCTTCATTAAGGTTCCAGAAGGCAAACATGCTGCAGTTTATAACTGGCACGTACACTATTAATGTGCTTCATCTGTAAATATCGGAAATAATGTTGACACGCTGCAAAGGATGACTTTGCAGCGTGTTGCGTTTTTTCAACCCTTACCTCCCTACACACCTCACTTCCATCTTTCGCCTCAAATTCACCGCCCCACTCCACCCTTCGTGCACCCACAAATTTGACACATCGTACAAAGTGTCAAACTCGTGGACGCACAAATTCAACACATCGAACGAAGTGTTGACCTCGTGCATGCACAGAGGGGCAAAAGCTGCATATTTTGCCCCTCTGGAGGAACAAAATAGTCCGACCTAGAAACAAGTCGGACTATTAAACGTGCACAAATTTGACACATCGTACAAAGTGTTGACTTCGTGCATGCACAGAGGGGCAAAATATGCAGGTTTTGCCCCTCTGTGTGTGGAAGACGGGAAGGTGGGAATTAATTTGACACGATTCTTTCCTAAAGTCCCATTGCATCTTAGGCAGCTGGTGCATCCCCAAAACTCATGACCTGCATTTACAATCTGTTCGCCATCATGATTCGCAACTCATCATACACCTGGGGCAAAGGTGCAGCTTCAAACCTCTACATTACTGCTTCGGATATCCTCTCTCCTACTTATGCCATCGCCTTTTATTCAACTCTCCCCCACTTTCTTTCGATGAATCATCTGTGAAGCATAACTTACAAAAAGCTGTTTTTTCAGTGTAGGTGGATTGTTTTTGTAACGCTGTTTGTACAACTTTGCGCAAAAAACACTATATTTGCAGCATCTTTACAACGTATTACACTTAATACATTAATCAAATTATGGTAAATTATAAAGAACTCGGCCTTGTTAACACCCGTGAGATGTTCAAGAAGGCAGTAGCAGGTGGCTATGCTATCCCAGCATTCAACTTCAACACCATGGAGCAGATGCAGGCTATCGTTATGGCTGCAGTTGAGACCAAGTCTCCAGTGATCATGCAGGTATCAAAGGGCGCTCGTAACTACGCTAATGGTACCATCCTCCGCAACCTTGCCAAGGGTGCTGTAGAGTACGCTA
>JAZQQU010000022.1:0-53866 GCA_045629225.1 Bacteroidales bacterium
GCTATGAGGCGAATTTGAGGCGGTATCCTGGGAGTGCTACAGGCGGTATCCTTTCGACTGCTACGGCCGGTATCCTTTGGTGCGCTATGGGCGGTATCCTTTCATGCGCTACAAGTGGTATCCTGGGTGCGCTACAATCAACTGTAGACGCATCCGTGGGTGGCGATGTGGCGTGCGAACTTCTCGATAGTCATCACGTCGGCATACTGAGCCACGGCGAAGGCATTCTGCTTCTCGGTCTTCACAAGGTCGAGGTCTGCCTGAGCAGGAGCCTGACCAGCAGCCTTAGCTGCCTTGATGCGTGACTTTGCCTGATTGATCTCGAACAGGTTCGCGTTCACGCTACGCATCACAATGGAATAGTTGATCATGATTCTGTATGTATTATATTATACTTTTCAACACCCCAGATGCTTGTCCTTTTTTGAGGCTTAACTTATGCCTGAACTTGGTCATAACTTATGACCGGCGCCTGTCTTCACTTATGACCTCCTTTTGGCTAAAGCTATAGCATCCTTCGATTGATGGTGCAAAGTTACGACATTTGCGGCTGTCACTTGTGCGATGACTGACGATGCCGTGCGATAGAGGATCATTTTCTCAGAACATTTCTCAGGGCTCTCCCAATTGCTCCACGATAGCCTTCACTTCACGAGGCGTAAATCCTTTGGCATTAGAGTAATAACCCATTGACCGGAGCTGCTCCCAAAGCTGGGGACAACGGCGGATCCAAGCCATCAGATGATTGACAGCCGTGCGAGGATTGCTGTCGGGAAAATACAACAAGGCGAGTTCCTTCTTTGTATATGTACGTATGGTGAAATCTGCCATGCCTATTGAGATTTGAGTTGAACGAAATAGTCAGAAAAATCCTTGCAATCCTTCGGCAGTTGATGGTGCACCAGATCAGGAAGTATCTCCTTAAGTTGTAGAAACAGCCGTTCGCCTGGTGCATCTTTATCGGGATACATGTGCCATGACAATTTTAGCGATGATGATAATGAGGCAAGCAGCTCCTTGTCTTTGGGCGAAAGAAGCGTTGCACTCGGTATGGCTATTGCTTTCTTTCCGGCGCTCAAAAGACTCCAAGCGTCAGAACATCCTTCTGCTATCCATAGCTCATCTTCAGCCTTAAGTCGCTTTAAGATTTGAAGGTTATAGATGCTGCATAGGCTGCCGTATGGAAACTTGAATCGGGGTATTGCGCCCTTCTGTAGATTGCGGTTCTGCACGCCGATCAGTTTGCCATCCACATCATAATAAGGAGTCTGCAACCAATTCACGCCATTGCGATCACGCCACGATGATACTCTGCACCAACTGATGACTCGAGGATCAAGCCGACGTTCTTCAAACAGAAACCTGCGAGCTTCATCCGACAGCCAAGGGCGCTCAAAGAATCGTTCGTATCGTTTCGGGTCAAAACAGTATTCCTTCTGCTTGCATTGGTATTCAGTTCCGTCATTAATGGGGAGGGTTATGGAGAGGCTACCATCCGCTAACCATTGGCAAGCCTGCTTGAAGTCCAATCTCAAATGCTTCATCACCAGATCGATAGTCCCCATCGACTCATCCATGCACACAAAGCAGCGACACGTGTTCCTGCGGACGTTATACGATAGGCTGGCATTATGATCGTCGTGAAAAGGGCAGAGGCTCTTATGACGCGTAACTCGGAGCCCGAGTCGCTCTGCGACCCCCTCTATGGGAAGGTCGCGGAGCTTTTGTATTTCAAACTTGTCCATCACTTGCGCTTTAGGAATTTTTCGGTCTTGGTGTAAAGACCCGTCTGTGCAGAATAGGTGATGAAGCCGCGGTTCATCCAGACGTTCAGCTGGTGCTTGGTGCCAGCTACAGGCTTCTCCATCTGAGCACGAAGAGCGTCCAATTCGGCTTGAGAGAATGAATCACCCAGGCTCATCAGCATGTTCTTCGGACCTGATTTCTGGACGTCCTCGGTTATAGTGCCGGGCTTGAACATATCACCCAGCACTCGCATCTTCGACCACAAGTCAAAGTAGCAGAACCATACCACAAACTCCCCAATGGAGCGGGTCCAGGTCTGATTGTTCAGGAGCCAGAGTGTTGCGCCCTTCTTCCATGCGGCCAGGATGCAGCGATGGCTCAGGTCGAAGAGCGTATCATCGTCCGTAAGGTCGGCCACCTTTGCCATCTCCTCAGCCAGCTGATCGGCTATCTTGTTGAGTGGTTTGATGATAAAGCTGCCCTTCGCGTTGTCCAGACGCTCCAGATACTCATCCATCTTGGCCTGGAAGGCTTCGTCATAAGCACCTTCGCGAGGAATCTTACCCTTGCGCTCTCCACGAGGCTTGTAGGCAAAGCTTACTCGACCCGTCTTGCCCGTGCGTATGTCGCGCTTGTAGTACTCGCGGGCAGCCTCCTCGGTCGATGAGATGTTGATGTTGGCACGCATCACCGGATTGCCCGTCACACCCTCGGCTGTTGCGCGCAGAGCACCCACACGCTTCACATCGTGGATGTTGATGAGCATCTGGCCCGATGCCTTACGTCCACCGCAGAGTCCGTCGAGCATCTCCACCTCCGGCTGATTGAAGTACTGCGCATGCCCCTCCTCGTTCTCACAGGCCATAGCATTCTGAATGAAGGCAGGTTTGGTAGTGTCAGAAGGAGGAAAGTAGATGGCCACGGTCGGTCGGGTACTCTTCTCGCGATCCTTCTTAGGCTTAGCCTGCCAGGCAGAGATCTTCTGCATCTCAATCTCATCATGAGCGCGGAATGAGCGGCAGATCGACTCCACAATCTTATCTAACTGGTCTTTTCCGACACCCGAAGAACCGATAAAGTGGTTGATCTGGCCGTGAAGCTCAAGGAAACGGTTGTTACAATACATTACCTTCACGCCTTGTAGATGAGAAGCCAAGGCCGAAAAAGGCATGGGAGTGATAGCTTCGCGCATCTCAGGAGACACCTGTGAGGTGTACAGGCGGATGATTTCTGTGCCCTTGCCCAGTTTGGGCATAGCTGGAGCATGACTACTAAAGATATCGTATATCATTGAAAATAAAGCTTTTTAGAGAATGAATAAATGTTTTAGTAGTAGTCTCAGTCTCAATCTCAGTTCCGAAAACAAGCATGCAGATTTTCTTTCTTCATCTTCTATCTATCTTATTATTAATTAGTTATAAATCCTTAAAGAAGAGGTGTTAGGATAATCTGAGCCCGTTTTGGCAACTGAGACTGAGATTTGAGACCGATGTGATCACTCTGTCATTGGCATCTTCTCTACAAGGCCAGCGACTGCAAGGAGCTCTTCAGCAGCCTCACGGCAGAAGTCCTGAAACGTAAAGTCCTTGGTGTATTGAGGACGGTTGAAGGTAGGGTAGAGCGTTCCGTCATCCTTGCGGTTCACGTTGATTCTAAGTCCGCAGTAAACGTGAGGGTTACGCTGAGTCACCTCGACCTTCTTCTTCTCAGATGCATTCTGAATGAAGGTGAAGTGATCTTCGCCATCGTGTGTGATAGTACCATCAAGGTACGCGCCCACATCCATGCGCCCAGGCTCACGTGTGAGCAATTTCAGGTCAACACTCAGCTCCGTGTTTGGGTGAATGTTCTTGAAGAGCTGGTCACCACCATCATCTTCGGCATCTGCATTTCCGAAAGCTTCAGGATGCTGCTCACGGAATGCAACTGCAAGGGGTTCGTTACTGTTCTCCAGATAGTCATGCAGGATTTCTCCTACGAGGCGTGGGCCGTACTGTACTTCAGACCCAGGCATTGTCTTATTATTTTTATATGACATATAACCGTGAAGACCCATGTGAGGAATCATTCACGGTGCAAAGGACTTAAGACCTTTTAGTACCCTGATTTTCAACAAAAAGACCTTTTCAGACCCAGGGTGCGGAACTCAGACTTTTTCAGACCCTGTTGAATTTTTGGCATAAAAAAGCCTTTGAACAGTAATTTTATACCATTCAAAGGCTCATTATTTGATTTGAAAATTGCCTATCCTTCGAGTATTTTCTTATACTCTTCTACTACAACTGATTTGTATTTCCATCCAAGATACTTATGAGAAGCATTATCGTTGTCAGTTGGATTAATTCCTACCGACAATCTATAATGCCTAAAGGCTGTACCACTTGCTTTACCCATAACATTCTTTGAGCACCAGCTATCGAATTGGATGACCTTGTATCCACTTACATGTTTTTCGCCTATCCATTTGAAGAATCCAAGGAACTCCAACATGGCAGCAGTATGACCAAATGTATCTGCAATTGTATCTTTCTCTTGCAACATGCATTCTACCAGTTGACGTATCTTCTCAGGTGTACCAAGTTCTTTGACCTTTGGCATTTCTGAGAATGTAAACGCATTGGCAGCATCTAAGAATAAGTCAAACTTATCTTTTGGGGTAGCTCTGATAAGCGTGGTTTTATCTGGCAATTCCTGTTTGGAAGAAACAGAATTATCCGATGTGGCACTCATTGGGAGAGTCACGCTAACCTTTTCGTTGTATCTTGCGACTATATCATCTTCTGGAAATTCTCCATTCCATTCAAAGACATAGTTCTCAAAGTCTGTTTCGTATGCCTGTTGACTACTCTTTTCCATTACTCTCCTGAATGTGTGATACACTTCAAAATAGAGTTGAGTCATAGATTCCTTAATAAATAGGTCGTTGCTGTCTCTGCAAATGGACGTTATTTTCGAAAACAATTTGCGGACATAAGTACGTACTACAGCATCGTCATGAACCGATTTTACGAGCATAAGCATTGATTCCATAGTTCTCATGCATTCCATCTTGACCAATAAATGCAGAAATTTGTCTGTAGGCGTATTTTCTGCTATAGGCTTAAACACTCCTTCAAGACACACCTTGCAATCTACTCTTGTGTATTCGTCAGCTCCGAAATACATCCCTGAATTTCTGGCTTCTTCTGCACCTTGGCGCACCTCTCGATCATCTTTATATCCTGCTGAGACTTTAACCAATCCGCTTTTTTCAACTGCTGCGATAAGGGCTTGTTCAATAGCCATGAGGCTTTGTTCTCCTCTGGTGTGAGTTCTCAAAAGGTCACGCCAAAGCAGAGAAATCTCTTTTTCTGTCTTGAGCGTTGTGAGCATCTGTTTGCGCAAATCTCCCCTTAACATACTATCAACTATCGGTAATGTCATAGCTTCAAAGTATTAGAGCATCCATAGATTGTGCTTGCCAAAATCAGGAAGGTCTTCGTCTGCAAAGTGTGGAACATACTGTGCAACCAACTCCGGATAGGCTATCGTAATAGGAACATTCTGCATTTTGACTGATTTCCAGTATAGGCGGCAGAACTGATATACCTGCGTAATAATGTCAATTGTGTCTTCTTTTGTAAGTATACCTCCTGTATTAGTATTGGCGCTCGTTATGGTAAGTTTAATTGGGAATAGTATATCGCCTTTGCCATAATCGCTATATCTTTCGTTGTTATAAAGCAGGAACTGGGTGTTTCTCAGATGTACATAGGTTCCACTTTTGGGCATATAGTCGGTCTTGCTTGCGTCGAACCCAATCAAGTCATCGTTTACTGCTGTTACCATGTTCACAATATAGACAGGACATTGCAAACCATTTTGTTTGAGCATCATTTCTATTTGCTCACCTTCGTCCTTGCGTAACTTCTTGTAGTAATGAATAATCAAACGATCAGGTTTACCATATTGCTTGCAGAATTGCCAAAGGGCTTTTTTCAGACTTGTACCGAGTGCTTCCGTGTCTTCTGCTTGACAGCAATCAAACTCGCGGAACTGACCTTCTTTGTCAAAACAGAAAGCGGTTCCGAGGTATGGCTTTCTGCCAACTTGTTTTGAGGCGCCAATTCCGACAATCATATCATTACGTTGTGAAAGGCTTTCCAATCCCCATGGCATACCATACTGTTTGCCGGTAATGGCGGCGGCAATATTTGGAATGAAGAAATTGAAATTGTCCTTCGCTATATTAGGTGCATAAATTACCTGCGAGGTTATCTTTGACTTCATCAGCAATTCCTTCATTCTATAATAAAGTTCATGAAGGTGTGGCGATTGAGTGTCTTTGTGTATCTCGCTAATGATAATTGCAATATAATTGATGCCTGGGACAAAACGTTTATCATCCATTAAGTGTTGCTGCAACTCTTGTAGTGCAGTATCGTAAGACTTATATGATAGACTCAGATTTGATACCCAAGACAAAGGTTGATTCAGGTACTCCCCCAAGCGCTTGAAAATTTTGCCTGTACCAAATTCCTTATCACCCTCGCGCAATACTGATGAGTCTTTACCATTCTGGAAGATGTTCCACAAACGGTTTCTTGCTGTATTGCTTTGCTCAGAATTCAAACTGATAAAGAAATACTTGAAAGGCTGTGGTTGAGTGAATGGTCCATGCTGAGGAAACTCATTTCTGGGTAAAGCTCCTACAAATCCATCGCCATATATCAAATTTCTCGCCTTGTCATCTACCATAAAAATATCTTCTGACCTTACAGATATTAGAGCACCATTGTTCAGAATATTGATGTCCAATGCATCCTGAAACTGCTGAGTAACAAGATAATTGCTAATGAAGTCTGATATTTTCTTCATTTTTGTAGCATACTTATTCCTATCGTATGAACGTGGTTCCTGCAAATTCAGGACTCTTTTAGTGTATCGGTTGATGATAGGGCAACCTCCTCCATATTTTTGAAAATGATGTTGCTTAAGTTGTTTTCTGCGTAGGACTTCTGTACCAGCTATGACATCAAAGCCGTGGTCATCAAGGTCAACATCATACAATGTCTTCTTTGAACAGCGACTCTCTCCACTATGGCTGACATCTATTTGCCAACTGTCAGTTATATCTTGATAGTAGGGTCTGAGTGTGAATCTATTGTAAAGTATGGAGATCCCCTCATCTTTAGGAACCCATATTTCAATTCGGCCTATAAAATCACGGCATACAGGAAAACCAAGCCCTCTAAAATAGCGCACAATCTTTTGAGTCATCTCATATCTGCCGATACGACATAACTTGTTCAAATCTGCGTTGACCGAGAATTGCTTGCCTCTTTGTATTCCTTCAAGTTCTACCTCCCAGTTGGCAAGGAAGACCTCCGACAATCCTGTCAAACATGGATTGTCTTCCCAAAGGTCTTCGCATGATGCTTTTGGCACACGAATAGTAGCATACTTCCATGTGCTTTCCAATGCCTTAGTGAGACCTCCACATCCAGCGAAGAGGTCAATTACTTTGTACTTGCTGCGTCTTTCGACCGCGATACTGTTAAATACCATTCTGTTGATTTCTGTCATGTGAAAATCGGGTATTCTTTTTGGTTTGTTACTTCCTATTCGTCGGGAACCGACTAAAGGGATTTCAGTTAGCCATAATTGTATAGTATGGCAATTTAGACTGCAAAAATACTAATAATAATCGAAAAAGTGTGTAATACGCCATAAAAAAGCATGGATTTTCTCAAAAAAATCAGTTAAAAGCACGGAGTTTGAGGAAAAATTAGTATTTTCGCACCACATATTTAATAATAAATAGTCGCGATGGCAAAGAATCTAAATAGAATTAAAGCAGTCTTGGCCGACAGGCAGAAGACCAACAAGTGGCTGGCAGAACAATTAGATAAAGATCCTGCAACAGTTAATAAATGGTGCACCAACAGTTGTCAACCCTCACTCGAAACAATGGTTGCAATAGCCAAGATTCTAGAGGTCGATATGAACGAACTCATCAGATTTGAGGACTAAATAGCATTTTATTAGTGCTTGTCCCACGATTTTTGACTATTATTGTAAGAGAATCTCTTTGCTTTATAGTTAACTAATTGAAAAAGTTCCCCAAGTTGGGGAAATAATTCGTGACAAGCAAATATAGGGTGTTATTCCATTATTAAACAAATAAATATTAAATCTGCAATAAATTATGAATAAAGAACTCATCGCACAAATATCCGAATATGTAGAGCAACACATTGGAGAATTCCACGCTGCTCGACTCGAGAAGCTGAAGAAGTTAGACCTAAAGAAGCTTCTCACCCGTAAGAATCCTTACATGTACAAGGCTAAGCACATCGTAACCGCAAGTGAAATGGTAGAAGGCTTAGCTTCGGCATTTATGTCCTCTGCTGAGGAAACCATCTTTGGCAACTGGATGGAAACGATTGCTATTTTCGTTTCAGAAAAAGTCTATGGTGGTCATAAGTCTTCTGCAGAAGGCGTTGACCTTGAGTTTGACAATGAAGGAGTACATTATTTTGTTTCCATAAAATCAGGCCCAAGTTGGAGCAATAGCACTTCAATGAAAAAGCAGAAGCAACAATTCGTAACTGCGACAAAGGTGTTTAACACAAGCCGCAAAACGGTTCCAACTATGTGCATTGAAGGTTGTTGCTATGGAAATGACAACAAGGGCTACAACGATAGTACTCACGAGAAATACAGTGGAGAAAAGTTTTGGGCGCTCATCTCTGGCGAACCCACTTTGTTCGTTGACATCATAGAGCCTTTAGGATTCAAGGCGAAAGAAAAGAACGAAGAATACTATCAGGAGTATGGCAAGATGATAAACAAGATAACACAGCAGTTTATCAAGAACTTCTGTACAGAAGACGGAAGCATCAATTGGGAGAAGATTGTTCGTCTTAATGCTGCAATAAAGGAACCAAAAGAACCAAAGCCGAAGAAGGAAACTAAAAAGTCATCAACTAAGAAATCTAAGAAAACAAAGTAGATTCTATGTTCTTTTTTTTTAACTTTGATAATAGTAAACAAGACACTAACAACTACGAAAGTGTTTCCGTCGCCATCTGTGACATTGTCCAAACATTGATGGAGAGCGTCATGGACAGGGTTCTTGTGACAGATCCGTTTGTGGCAGAAGAACATCATGCGAAGAAGCCTCTCTATGCTGCACTTGTGCCGGATGAGATTTTCAAGGGTTCTCACTTCGAGCGCAGGTTTGTAACTCCGTTTGGTACTGCATGGGAAAAACTTGCTATGGCTGTCGGAAATGTCCATCACGGCAAATGTACCAAAGGCGCAACCGTTGAGGGAACTATCGGAAAGGAGCGATTGAGACGAATACAAGAAGTGCTTAATCGATTGGAACATGGTGTCAATGGCAATAAAAAGATGAAGCCAAATTGGGATGAAGAACTTGCCTACATCCTTGCTGGTGGAGGTGAACCCATTCCTACGTCCGTTACTTGCGACATCCTTATAAATAGCGACCTTACAGGCGAAACATACGCATTTGAGTTGAAAGGCCCTCTGCCTAACAGCGACCAGACGAAGGTAAGCAAGGAGAAGATGTTCAAGTTGCTCGCGATGGATGGTAATCCCGTACAACACGCCTACTATGCTCTGCCTTACAATCCATACATCAAACGTGAGAATTACGAATGGTCATTCCCTGGACGATGGTTCAATATGAAGGAAGACTCATGCGTATTGATTGGTGATGAATTATGGGATTTGATCGGTGGCGAAGGCACTTACCAACTCTTCATTTCTGAAATAAACAAGTTAGGAGCACATTACAAGGAACGTATTTATCGAGAGTTCCTTGGTATACAGCCTCCTGAAGGTTTTGACAAAGCAACATTAAGATAACAAAGATGGCACAATTCTCATTCATAGATTTATTTGCAGGCATTGGCGGCTTTCGACTCGCACTTGAGAGTGTGGGTGGTGAGTGCATTGGTTTTAGTGAGATTGCTCCCGATGCCATAAAAACATATTGCACAAACTTCAAGGAGGATGAAGAATACAACTTTGGTGACATTACAAAGCTGAAAGAACTTCCCGAGCATGACTTTATGACGGCTGGTGTTCCTTGCCAGAGTTGGTCAATTGCGGGCAGGAACCTTGGTTTTGATGATGATCGTGGTCAGCTTTGGAACGACACCCTCTTCTTACTGAACAAGGTGCGTCCTAAAGCTTTCATCTTCGAAAATGTCAAGGGACTTGCTGACCCTCGCAACAAGGGGGCTCTTGACTACATTCTCGATAGAATCAAGCAAGCTGGCTACCATGCAGAAAAGTTTCTGCTAAATGCGTACGATTATGGAGTTCCTCAAACTCGTGTACGTATTTACATCATTGGTTTTCGTGAAAAAAAATACTTTGATAAATTCGTCCTTCCGGAGTCTTTCCCTGGCAGAGTGCGCTTAGGTGATGTGCTTGACGACACAGTGCAAGCTGAAACTCTGTACCCAATTAGGATGACGAATGGCATTGCTGAAGAGCGTAAGGCTCGTTGGAGTTTGTCGTGCAATGAGCAAGGTTTTAATGACTATTTCCTCTTCAATGACCTGAGAAATGGCGACACCACAATTCATTCATGGGACATTGCAGAAACAACAGAAAAGGAAAAACAGATTTGTTACCTGCTGCTTACGAATCGCCGTAAGCGTGACTATGGAGAATTGGATGGAAATCCTTTGTCGCTTGTTCATTTTCAAGCTCTCGATTCAACAATTCAAAAATCTGATCTTGAAGGTTTGGTGAAAAAGAAGATTCTGAAGAAGGTAAACTATCAGTTTATTCTTCAGGACATGAATCAACCTCTTACTCCAGCAGAGAACCTTGTTGTTTCATTGAACGAGGAAAATGTGCTGAATGTTGACAAACTGAAGGTCAATAGAGAAATCAAAAAGCAGAAAGTCAATGTTGTTGACACGCTTGCATCCTTATCGAAGAATGGAGTAATCCGTTGCATTGAGGTGCGTTATGATTTCAAGAACACAAAAATCAGTACTGGTTTGGATGGCATAAACCGCATTATACTCCAATCATCAAGAATCTATCCAACACTCGTGGCAAGCGACACTAACGACTTCGTAGCAACAAGGGAGTGCGCTGGTGATACGATTGAATCGTTCCGTAAGTCGTTCATGAAGGAAATCTACATACCCAAAAATTATCGTAAGATAACAAAATCAGAGGCATGTCGTATTCAAGGTTTCCCATTTGACTATATGCTTCCACCAACACGTCCACGTTGGATGAAGCTTATTGGAAATAGTGTTGCTGTCCCAGTAATCAAGATTCTTGCAAATGCAGTAGTAAACACAGGTGTGTTTGAAGGATGTGTTGTTGAGAAGAGAAAACCCAAGTGTGCACAACTCAACTTCTTCGATCTCTTCGACCAATACGAACTAGAGCCAATCACACAGAATTTTATGGTTCGTGAGGATGACGCGTTTGAATACGGCACTCGCCACACAAAGCCATCATTGAATGTTGATCTCACCAAGAACCTCCTTATCTGTAACGTGAAGAAGGACAACTGGGAGCAGTACCTCGATGGCTCTGCTAAAATTTACTATACAGGTAAGAAATTCCCGA
Organism: Bacteroidales bacterium; assembly: GCA_045629225.1. Lineage (GTDB taxonomy): Bacteria > Bacteroidota > Bacteroidia > Bacteroidales > UBA3663 > Liminaster. The sequence goes on from JAZQQU010000022.1 coordinate 11,359, forward strand.
CTGCGGTTGCGCTCAATAAACTATACTACTTTATGCCTTACTTATCGGGCAAGGGCATCCGTGACCTCTACTACATCAAGATTGCACGTCTTGGCTACCGAAAGGAAGGTCAAGAGAACGAGGATAAGAAAGACCTCCGTTTGGTGTTCGAGATTGAACGAGTCGGACAGCTCTTCGATGACTACAAAAAGGTGAAGCTCGAAATCTGGCGTACGTTTACTGATACAACAATGGCGCGGTTGATGAACATGACTGACAATGACATCTGACCGCAATAATACCTATGAACGAGTGCAAATCCATAGAAGTTGTTGCTGCTATAATCATCCGCGATGAAAATCTCTTCGCCACCCAACGAGAATATGGTGAATGGAAGGATTGGTGGGAGTTCCCCCGGGGGAAAGATTGAACCTGAGGAATCGCCCGAAGATGCGTTGAAACGTGAGATTCGCGAGGAATTGGCAACAGAGATTGAAGGAGGGGAATCTGATTAACTGAAAAGGGCGAAAACGACCTGATTTCATAAGATGCGGTCGTTTTTTTCGGTCGTTTTTCGTCGTTTCGTCGTTTTGGTTATTTTTTCGTCGTTATTTCGTCGTTTTAGCCTTGTTACGGTCGTTATTTCGTCGTTTTGAACATTTTATCTGCTGCTATATCAAGTAATATGAGAAAGAAGAATTATCATTGCTGACGTCTTCGGAATTAGACAAAGCTGCAAAAGAGTATGCATCCAATACTAATCCATATTGTGATGCAGGATTGGAACCAATCTATTCCGATCTTGATATTGCAGAAGCATATAAAGCTGGATTTTTGGAGGCTGTTAGTATATTAGCAGCTAAACAAAGCTAAATTCTGAGCTAAAGAAAGCTAATTGTTCGAGGTTCTAAATTCTCTGCCGTATCTTTGCCACAAAAAAGCTATGAGTGAACAAGATAAGATTCCAAATCAATACCTCGTGTATGATTTTACATACGAAGGTCAGAGGCATAAAGGTAAAGTAAAGTTGGATGAAGACACTTCGAATCTCTTCATGATGTACGATGATCATGACATAGAGATTACTTGGGTAAAACGAATTCGGCATAAGGGCAAACACCTGGAACTGAGTATAGTTGTAAACGACGATGCGTATGACGCAGATGAGGGTAAAGTCGTAGCTTCGGCCTGGGTTTGTGCTTACAAAAATGGCAATCAGATAGAGTCTTTTGAACCTGAATGTTGGGTATACATAGATGAAGGGGACGAATCACACAATACCTGTAAAGGAACATTCTATTCAGAGAATACCGTTGGTCTTGTCTGTGAATTATGTGATACTCTCAAGTGCAAAAGAAGATAATATGAGCAAGATAATCATAGATTCCATGATGGTATTTGCTGGCAATAGATGTTTGGCAGAGATTTAATCTGTATGAGACTTCTGAAACCGGAACTGATGTATAAGCTTTTTGATGGAGTGTGCTGCAATATCGAAGAGCTGGTTGATAAATTGAATTGCTTATGAAAGACTCGAAGAAAGATATCGGTAAGAGCCTCCTGATCGGAGCACTCCTGTCGGCAGCCTACTGGAAAATCATGAAGTTGCTGGATAGGAAGATGAAGAAGGAATAAGTCTATGCCTGATAAGCTGACTCCAGAACAACGCCACAGGAACATGTCGGCTATTCGCGCCAAGAATACGAAACCGGAAGTCTTGGTGCGAAGGTTTCTGCATGGGCATGGCTATCGGTTCCGTCTGCATGAGAAGCGTTTGCCGGGCACGCCTGACATCGTGATGAAGCGTCTGCACACGGTAATCCTGGTGAATGGCTGCTTCTGGCATGGGCACAATCTTGTTCTGACAAAAGGCAAAGAGGTAAATAGTGAAAGAGGTAAAGAGTTGTCTGCTGCCGAGATACTTGCTATTGAGAATTCTGTTTGCTGTAAAATACCGCATACGAATAGGGATTTCTGGATACAGAAGATTGTGCGGAACCATGAGCGAGACTTGCGTGACCGAGAAGAACTGCATCGGCTTGGCTGGAATGTCATCACTATCTGGGAGTGCGAACTGAAGCCTGCAGTAAGGATGCAGACACTCCAAAGCCTGCTCTATACGTTGTCTCAGATTGAGCTTTCGATTCTTGGTACGAAGCATAATGTGGTGGCTTATAGTTACGATGAAGAGCCTGCGATGAGTATGGTGGCAGATGACTCAATTATTTAAGTGCTATGGGACTCTTTGACGATGACTTTGAATGGAATGGCGGTGTTTCATCGGTAATCCGAGGAAGAAACCATCCTGTACTGGCATACCTCTCACCAGACATACGCCTTCGAGGACATCTGGCCCAATGGTGGCGACTATGACCTCAATGACGTCATTATAGAGCACGAGCGCGAGGTGGAGTATGACGACAAAGGCAAGCTCAGCATTGTGGAGGATGACTTCACGCTCACCGAGGCACACGCCACCTATCATGACGCGTTTGCCATTCAATTGAACAAAAATTGGCTTGGCAGTACGCTCACCATCGAGAAAGACGGCGAGGACATCACCTCGACGGTCAAGAACTACACGGATGCACAAAATAGTGACGCTAAGACGTATATCCTCTTTGAGAACCTGCAGCAGCTCACTGTGGGTACCACGTTCAGGGTAACGCGAAAGTTCACGAATAAACCCGATCGCACCGCTTTTGAGGCGGCTGAGCCTGAGGTCAATCCTTTCATCATATCGCAATACACAGAGGCCGACTACATGGCTGGTGCTATGACCGAGATTCACATCCCAAATTTCGGCAACCGCACCAGCAAGGCGAAGAACGACGACAGCACGGGCAGCGAATACTATTACGTAGCCCGTCATGGCGACAATACCTATCCTTTCGCCCTCAGTATACCCGTCAAGGCATTCGTTGCTTCGCCCGAGGGCGTCAGCATTGACCAGACTTATTCCGGTTTCAATAATTGGGTAAAGTCAGGAGGTAGCGAATCGGAAGACTGGTACCACCATCATGGCGCTGAGTCAGAACGATAAAAGATTAGAACTTCGAAAAAAGTCAACTTAATTGGTTCAAAAAGAAGCAAAGCTCAGTGGAGAACGGCGACAATGATCTGTTCCCCTCTACGATAAAAAAAATATGCTGCAACCCGAAAGAGGAATTGCAGCATATTTTTATTGGGGGGAGCGGTGTCGTTCGCCGCTTTGAGTTTACTTCACGATGGTCTTCAGGGTCTTGACGCTACCATCGGCCTGGGTCATCTTGATGATGTTGATGCCCGACTGAGGACGGTTGAGGCGGTTGCCGCTGAGGTCGTAATACTCCATGTAGCCAACCTGTGCAGCTACCTCAGAGATGCCGGTGATGTCGTTGTTGACGTAGGTAACGTACTGGTTGCCATCGAAGTCTGCACTTACGATGTTCGAGTAGTAAGCCTTGTCGTCAACGAAGTAAACGATCTGTGCACCCATGGTCTCCACGAGGAACTCGTAAACATAGACGAAGTGGTTGGCAGGGTTGCAATAGATGTCCTTGCCATCAGCCAGATTCCATGGGATGAGGGTGAGATCCTCGCTGATGTTGGTGTAGAGGTCGGTAGGAAGGGTGTAGAGCTCATCATCGAGATAGATCTGATAGTAGAGGTTCTCAGGCTCCATGTACTCACCGTTGACGCCGAGGTTGGTGTTCTCGAAGTAAACGCAGTTGCGACCGCTGTCCTCGTGGAAGTCATAGAGCTTCACGTTGTATGGATCGGCAGGGATGACTGGCTTAGGACCATCGTATGGGGTGAGTGCGAAGTTGAAGTTGTAGCTGTAGATCTGGCCAGAAGTGGTGCCCTCGGTGATGAAGTAAAGGTCGCCATCGTCAGCCACCTTCTGTGAGAAATTGCCGGTGGCAGGATCGTAGATCATAACGAACTCATCGACGTTGTAGAATGACGAGAAGTCAGGCTTCACCTTGAGCACCTGGAGCTCGAGGTCGTAACCTGCGGTCACACCCAGATACTGGCCGATCTTGAGGGTGACGTCGTTGCCTTCCATAGTACCCACAACCCAAGCAGGGCACTGAGGGGTGAGGCCATAGAAATAGACGTCGCTGCCGTCGAATGCCACCTGACCCTTGAGGAGCTGGGCATTGTTGTAGGCATCGGTGTAGCTGTAGATGTAGGTCTGAGGCTCAACGCCCTCAGGCAGAGAAGCAGGGACGCGTACATCCTCGGTTGGCTGGGAGGTGATGAGTGTTTGGGTTTGGAAGGTGATGTAGCCAAGGAAGGTGCCAGATTCGTCGAGAGCAGCAAGCATCAGGTAACTGTTGGGGTCGGCTTGGCTGATGGAGCCGTCGGCATTGATGACGAACTGGGCATCGTAGGTGGACATGGTGGCCATGTCGAATGAGCAGACATAGAGCTGATATACGTCGCCGTAGTCATAGATGTGCTGTACAGGCACGTTGATGGTGCCGTCTGCCTGAATCTCGCCCTTTGCCCAAGCCTCGGTATCGGCAGGGATGAACGATGGGAAGAGGTTGCTGAAGTAGATTGACGAGCCATCAGGAGCGATAGAGACCTGGATAGGGCGATCGGCCTGATGCTGTGCACCTGCAACCTCGCAGGTCAGATAGCAGTCGAATGGGGTGCCCTCAGGATCGACATAAGCCTGTGCAGCACGTGCTGGTGCTGGGACGTTGGGAACCTGGAGCAGGTTGAGTACATCGTTCTGTTCGGTAGCTTGCGCTGCGCCTACGGTGAGGGCAGTGGCAATAAGAAGTAATGAATGCTTCATGAATTGTGAGTTTGTGAATAATTATTGTGTATGTAAATGTAATAATTCAAAATCTAAAACAGGTGCAAAGATAGGTTTTTTGTTCTAAATAACCAAATTTTTCCTGTATTTTGCGACAAAAATGTGATATTTTACACCATAAATTTTGATTTGTGAGCAAAATGTTGTATATTTGCACCGAAATTCGGCATTTTTATTTGCAAAAATTCCGTTTATTTAATTGATAATTCAGTTTAGTTATTTAATAAGGTATTAGATAAAGTTATGTTGAACATTGTAATCTTTGGTGCTCCTGGTTCAGGTAAGGGCACCCAGAGTGACAAGATCATTGCTGAGTACGGAGTGGCTCACATCTCGACGGGCGACGTGCTTCGCGCAGAAATCAAGAACAATACAGAACTGGGACAGACAGCTGCCAAGTACATCAACGACGGCAAGCTGGTGCCTGACTCGCTCATCATTGACATGCTGGCAGCTACTTTGGACAGCAAGGGCAAGGACATCCCTGGTGTAATCTTCGACGGCTTCCCCCGCACCATTGCTCAAGCCGAGGCTCTCAATGCTATGTTGGCCGAGCGTGGCCAGCAGGTGAGCACTGTCATCGGCCTTGAGGTTGAGGACGAGGAGCTGATCAAGCGTATCATCCTTCGTGGTAAGACTTCGGGTCGTGCCGACGACAATGAGGAGACTGCCAAGAAGCGCCTCGCCACCTACTACTCACAGACGTTGCCTCTCAAAGACTTCTATGTGAAGGAGGGTAAGTATGCCAAGATTCAGGGCATGGGCTCAATTGACGAGATCTATGGCTGCATCAAGGAGGCTATCGATGCCGTGAAGTAAATAGGGGGCTATCGATCTGGAAGATAAAGAAAAATGTTGCTGACGACATTAATAATGGGCACCTGTCTCGGACTTATGAGTTCGATGCAGGTGCCTTTGAGCATTGGCCATGACGAGGCTTTGAACATTGTCCATGACGAGCTTTTAAACCACACTACTCGCATTGAAACCGGCGTGGAGCAGTTGCAGAGCGATTCGGCGGCTTTGACCATAGGATTGCCTCAGGGATACACGGGTCGAGGTGTGCTGGTGGGGGTGTACGACACGGGGTTCGACTTCGGACACATCCAGTACCGCGACCCCGAGACGGGGCACACGCGCATCAATACGGCCATCCTTTATCGTCCTACTGAGGGACGTGCTGACTCAATCAGGGAGGTGTTTACGGATGCTCTCCAGATCGATACGCTCACTACGGACACGCATGCTACTTGGCACGGTACCCACACCAGCGGTACGGCAGCGGGCAGCTATCGTGGCTGGGGATTGCAGGGCATGGCTCCTGAAGCGGAGCTGATGCTGTGTGGCACGTCCAAATTGGAACGTGACCGTATGGAAGATGCGTTGCGCAGCATCTTTGCCCGAGCAGATGAGCTGGAGGTGCCTTGTGTGGTGAACGTCAGCATTGGCAACTCCACGGGGTGGAAGGACGGACGTTCGCCCATACCTCTGTTGTGCGAGGAACTGACCGATGGAGGTGAATGCCCCGGACGCATCATCGTATTCGCAGCGGGCAACGATGGCGATAAGCAGTTCTGCCTTGAGCACACTTTCGCCGAAAGCAATGTGCCTGTTTACACCATGTTGCAAGCACCCCAGGACAAGGAGGGACGGCCAAGTTATCGCAATTTCGGCATAGAGGCTTACTGCAGTGATTCGTTGCCCATGCAATTGTCGCTGGTGGCTTACGACACGTTGTTGCATCAAGAGGTCGATTACCAGATGCTCACTTTGCGTGGCGACACCATCAGCGCCGAGCAGTTGCAGAGCGACACATTATATTACACCGACAGCATTGCGCCTGAACATGACTTCCGTCGTTATGTATGCTTAGAGATGGAGGATACCTGTCAGATGATTACGGCACAACCAGAGCATACAGTGTTGGCAGCAAGGTTCTCCGGACGTGTGGGCTCCTCATTTTCCGCCTATTATGTGATGGACAGCCGTGTGGGAACTTACTCGCTCAGTGATGCCGGACAGCCAGGTTGGCTCAGAAGCGATTCGCGAAGCAGCATCAGCGAGTTCTGCTGCACGGAGTCGGTCATCTCAGTGGGTGCTTACAGCAATGTAGATTCGTTGGTCAACATCTTTGGCAACACCATCTATCCGCTGGCTCCTGCCGGTCATGTGGCCGGTTTTTCGAGTTACGGAACCACCGACTATGGCGTCTCGAAACCCGATGTGCTCTGCCCGGGCGTAAGTGTGATTTCGGGTTTCTCTACCTTCTGCGACGAGAAGGTGTCATACTACACGAGCGGACGCAATCAGAAGTCGCCCATCATCTATCAGCTGCCTCCATCCGAAGCTGACGAACGCTGGTATTACTGGTCGGCCGATGTGGGGACTTCGATGTCGGCACCCGTGATGGCGGGCATCATAGCCCTTTGGCTCGAAGCCAACCCATCGCTCACCACGAATCAGGTGCGCGACATCCTGCGACAGACCTCGCGCTTCGACTCTTTTTGTTCTGAGTGCCCTATCGACCCTCGTCAGGCTGGTTTTGGCAAGGTCGATGCACTGGCTGGCATGGAGGCCGTGCTGGCTCTGGCAGGAATAGAAAGAGTCACCACCGATGGGACATCAGATGGCGACTCTTTGAGGTTGGGAATCTATGATTTGTATGGCCGTGCTTTGGATGTGCCTCGCACGGAATTGCCTCACGGATTGTATATTATCGATGGCAAGAAGGTGAGGTTGTAGCGGCACAATTACTTCGTCAGCTCCTCGATCACACGCATGTTAGCCTCTTTGAGCTTCTGGCAGGCCAATGCAAGGTTTCGGGAGAACTCCTCGTAGGTTTCGGCTCCGCTGTCGCACAGGTCGGTAACCGATTTGACAAAGAGGATAGGGGTGTGGAAGAGCGAGCAGACGAAAGCGACGGCGGCACCCTCCATGTCCTTGAGTTCACCGTGGTTCTGCTGTATGATCTCGAGGTCGCAGGGTTGCATGTCGAGCGAACTGCCAGTGGTCACTTTGCCCATCTTGAAGCCGAGTTTTGCGGCGAGTGTTCCGGCACCCTCCCACACGGGATAGTTGCCGAGGGCTTGTGTGCCCCAGGCATCATCGCCAGGCACGCGTCGGTCATGAAACATCACGCCGTTGCCCAGAAAGACGTCGCCTATGCCAGCACCATTGGCTTTGAAGGCTCCGCAGGTGCCCGAGTTGATCACCAGGTCAGGATGCAGCTGCTGGATGGCAGCCAAAGTGGCCACGGAAGCCGCTTCGCAACCTACCAGATCCGAACCATGCTGCTCGCCATTGAGCACAACATAGAGCTCCGAGCCATTGACCTTGCCCTTGTAGCAGAGGCAGGGGAGGGGGGAGAAGAAATCATTCCGCAACTGCACGCCAAACTGCTCGATGAAGGGTTGTGCTTCGGCACGCATGGCGACAATATAACAAATTTTCATGTCATTTTGTTGTTTGTCGTTGTGTTAATGTGTTGTCGTGAATTGTGTTGTTGTGAGATCTGAACGACTCAACTCTTTTTTCATAGAACAACAGTTTCCTTAGAACTCGCTGGTAAAGTGGAACTTGATGTGCGGGAAGTCCTGCTGTGCCATCTGCAGGACGTAACCTGATTCGGCCAGGAACACGTCGCGTCCCTCCTTGTCGGCAGCCATGAACTGCATCTTGCGGCGCTTGAAGTCCTTGAGTTCAGCTTCGTCATCGCACTCCATCCAGCAAGCCTTGTAGAGCTTGATGGGCTCCCAGCGGCACTTGGCGTTGTATTCGTGCTCCAGACGGAACTGGATGACCTCGAACTGCAGCTGACCCACGGTGCCGATGACCTTGCGGCCATTGAACTGGTTGGTGAACACCTGTGCCACACCCTCGTTGGTCAACTGCTCGATGCCGCGTGACAACTGCTTGGCCTTCATCGGGTCGGCATTCTCAATGTACTTGAAGAGCTCAGGCGAGAACGATGGGATGCCACGGAAGTTGAGCACTTCGCCCGAGGTGATGGTGTCGCCGATCTTGAAGGTACCACCCGAGTCAGGCAAGCCAACGATGTCGCCTGGGAATGCCTCGTCAACGACCTCTTTCTTCGATGCCATGAAGCAGGTTGGTGCCGAGAAACGCATCTTCTGGTCGAGGCGTATGTGCTTGTACCATGCGTTGCGCTCGAACTTGCCCGAACAGATCTTGACAAAGGCAATGCACGAACGGTGGTTAGGGTCAATGTTGGCATGAATCTTGAACACGAAGCCCGAGAATCCCTCCTCCTCAGGCTTGACTTCACGCTCCACGGTTTGGATAGGACGTGGCGAAGGAGCGATCTTGCAGAAACAATCGAGCAATTCCTTCACACCGAAGTTGTTGAGTGCCGAACCGAAGAAGACAGGCGCCAGCTGACCGTCGAGGTAGGCCTGCTGGTCGAAGTCGGGATAAACACCTGAGAGGAGTTCCACGTCCTCGCGCAACTGGTCGGCATCGCGTTCGCCCACGCGGGTATCAAGTTCAGGATCGTCGAGGCTATCGATGGCTACGCTCTCCGAAATGGTCTGCTTCGAGGGGGTGTAGAGGTTGAGGCTCTGCTCGTAGAGGTTGTATACGCCCTTGAAGCGTTCGCCGATGTTGATTGGCCACGTCATGGGGCGGCAGTTGATGTGCAGCTCCTTCTCGAGTTCGTCGATGAGGTCGAAGGGGTTCTTGCCCTCGCGATCCATCTTGTTGATGAAGACGATGACCGGAGTCGAGCGCATGCGGCACACCTCCATGAGCTTGCGTGTCTGGCTCTCGACACCTTTGGCGCAGTCAACCACTATGATGACCGAATCCACGGCGGTGAGGGTGCGGAAGGTGTCCTCCTGGAAGTCCTGGTGACCTGGAGTATCGAGGATGTTGATCTTGTACTCCTTGCCCTCCAGCTCATAGTCGAACGACATGACCGAAGTAGCGACCGAGATGCCACGCTGGCGCTCGATCTCCATGAAGTCGGAAGCAGCTGTCTTCTTGATCTTATTGCTCTTGACAGCACCGGCCACGTGGATGGCACCACCGAAGAGCAGCAGTTTCTCGGTCAATGAGGTCTTACCTGCATCAGGGTGGGCAATGACGGCAAAGGTGCGTCGCTTGTTGATTTCGTCGGTTAGCAACATTCTTTATTTAGGATTTTACGATTTGCGAATCTATGATTTGCGGTAATTCGAAATTTCGAATCATCGAATTTTCGAATCATCGAATTGTCGAATCATCGAATCATCGAATTGTCGATTTGTCGATTTTACGATTTTTTATCAGACATTCAGCGAAAGGTTGTGATTGTAGTACTGCAAGTCGCCTGTTATGTCCTTGACCACATGCACGAAGGGTGGGAACTTGACATCCTCATGGCTGGCAATGCCCTTGGTTTCGAGTATCACAAGCCCCTGGTGACGACCCTGATAGGTGTCGAGCTCAAAGAACTGCCCCTGGTGTATGAAGCTGTGCCGGACCTTGTCGATGGGGTGGCGGTAGGGGTCGGCTTGCTGCAGGAGCGACTCGTAGAGGGCGTTGCTCACCTGACGTTCGGTCACTAGCTCTTCGGTCGGTGACAGCCGGCGACGGGTAGTGTGCACGTTCACCATGTTGCCATCGATGTTGCGGCGGCGCAGGCGCACCTCGCAGTCAGGGTCGGCCACCAGATAGGTTTGGGTGATGGTGCTGCGTGTGCAGGGTGGGAGGGGAGCGGTGAGTTCCACGATGTATTTGCGCTCCTGGCGGATGGGTTGAGGCAGCTCGAGCACAGCGCTGATCTCGTCAATCACTCGCTGCATCTTCTGCTCGAAGTCGTCACCATTATTTATTACGCGCAGGTGAGGGTGACCTGTCCAGGCGCTGATCACCTTCTTGTCCAGGTCGCGGGCTAGGGCAAGGCCTGCCTCGTCTGCCTTCTCGTAGCGCTGGGCATTGTTGGCGGTGGTGTAGAACTGCTCGGCACCATCAGCAGCGCTCACCAGATGCAGCACGGCGTCATAGTGGCCACCTGTGCGCAGCTCCTGGGTCGAAGTGCCACACGAGGCGGTGAGCTCGTCCCACATCTGGGGCGAGATGTATGCCGAGATGTCCATAGCACCGCGGTCGCACACCACCACGCAGGGTTCGGTGCATGTCTTGGCCATACGCATCACGCTCTCCTCGATGGTGAGTTGGAGCTCCAGTATCACCTTCTCGCCCTCGTAGTAGAAGGCGTGATTGTCTGTCATATAGTTCCATCCTGCCTGAGTGACCATGGTGGGCACTTCGGGCACAGTGAATACCTTGTAGCCGAGGGCAGAGAAATGTTCGATGATGCGAACCAGTGCAGTGGTTTTGCCTGCACAAGGGCCGCCGGTCAGGACGATGCGTTTGATGTTGGCCATGTGAATCGAAAGTAACTAAAAATAAGTCTCACCAGAACGAAACTTATATGTCTCACCAGAACGTAACTTAAAAAACAAAACATTCGCCCCAGCGCCTTCGAGAAAGAGGCTTAGGCGAATGTCTGAATTAGTACCCGGAGCGGGGGTCGAACCCGCACGACCGTAATGGTCAAGGGATTTTAAGTCCCTCGTGTCTACCGATTCCACCATCTGGGCAAATTCCGTTTAATGCGGCGCAAAGATAGCAGTTTTTTCGGAAAAAAGCAAATTTTTGGCGTAAAAATATGCGAAATAGGGATGAAAAACATGTTTTTCGACACATTGTGGTGTGGTTTTTGCTTATTTCAGTTGCATGATTCGGATAATTTTCGTATCTTCGCGTCGTTTTTTGGGGAGGTTTCCAGCGTTGTCCGTGACCTAGCGATAATCATTGTGTCGACGGAACTTGCAGGAGGTTCATTCTGTGTGTTTTTGTAACAGATACTATGTAACCTTCGCTGAAGTGAACTTACCATCCGGCATCCGAAGGTATTGTCCCTTTCACACCCTTTCAACTCCTCTATAACTCCCCTTCTTATTATAATTAGTTGAATACATTACTTTTTCTATAATGAAAAACAAGATTCTTATCTATCAGGCGCTCGTCCGTCTGTTTGGCAATGGCAACAGTGAGTGTGTGCCCGGCGGTTCCATCGAGCAGAATGGCTGTGGCAAGATGAGCGACTTCACCGAAGTGGCTCTGCGCAGCATCCAGCAGTTGGGGTGCAACTACATCTGGTACACGGGCCTCCTACAGCAGGCTTCGGCCACCGATTATTCTCAGTACGGCATTCCTCGCCAGAACCCTCAGGTGCTGAAGGGGTTGGCTGGTTCGCCGTACGCCATTTCCGACTATTACAGCGTGTCGTGCGACCTGTCCGACAATCCTGCCCGCCGCATGGAGGAGTTCCAGGAGCTTGTGGAGCGCACCCACAAGGTGGGCCTCAAGCTGATCATCGACTTTGTGCCCAACCATGTGGCGCGTTTCTACAAGAGTGTCACCCGTCCTGAGGGCGTGAGCGATCTGGGCGAAGGGGACATCAAGGAGCATCATTTCAACCCTCAGAACAACTTCTACTATTGTGGTGAGCCTTTGCACTTGGATAATATTTGGGGTAATGGGGAAAGAGTAGAGTGTAATGGGGAAAGAGCAGAGTGTAAAGGTGAAAGTATAACGTGTACGGAACCCTATGTGGAGAACCCTGCCAAGGCCACGGGCAATGACGTGTTTCATGCCTGGCCAGGACGCAACGACTGGTACGAAACCGTGAAGCTTAACTACGGTGTGGATTATCTGGGTGGCGGTCGCAACTGCTTTGATCCTATGCCCGATACATGGCTCAAGATGCGCGACATTCTGCTCTATTGGGCAGCGAAGGGTGTCGATGGCTTCCGCTGCGACATGGCCTTCATGGTGCCTGTCGACTTCTGGCATTGGGTCATTCCGCAGGTCAAGGCTGTCAACCCCGCCATCATCTTCATCGCCGAGATCTATGAGCCAGCCATCTACCGCAGTTACATCGAGTACGGCGGCTTCGACTATCTCTACGACAAGGTCGGCCTCTACGACACCCTGCGTGCCGTGGTCGAGTGCCGCGAGTCGGCCAGCGCCATCACCCGCGTCTGGCAGGGCCTCAATGGCATTCAGCAGCACATGCTCAACTTCCTTGAAAATCACGACGAGCAGCGTCTGGCCAGCGACTTCTTTGCCGGCGACCCCATCAAGGGTCGTCCTGCCCTGGTGGTGAGTGCGCTCATGAACGACTGCCCCTTCATGACCTACTTCGGTCAGGAGCTCGGCGAGCGTGGCATGGACGAGGAGGGTTACTCCGGTCGCGACGGCCGCACCACGATCTTCGACTACTGGTCGGTGCCCACCATACGCAAGTGGCGTGGCAAGAAGGGCCTGTGGCGCCGCCATCAGCTGCCCAAGCAGATGCAAGAACTGCGCGAGTACTACACCAAGGTGTTCGAACTGGCCAATGCCAACGAAGCCCTTCGCGAGGGTGCCTTCTATGACCTGACCTATTGCAACTACGACAACCCCGGCTACAACATCCACCGCACCTTCAGCTTCCTCCGTCACACACGTTCGGAGGTGTGCCTGGTGGTGGCCAACTTCCAGGGCGAGGAGCAGGAAATCACGGTCAACATCCCACAGGAGGCATGGGAGTTTGTGGGTGTCAAAGCCAAGCGTCGCCACATCGAGAACCTCATGACCGGCGCGTGGGATTTCGGTTTGCACGACACCTCCCAGCCCATGGTGGTGCGCGTGCCTGCCTACGACGCTGTGGTGCTTCGCATCTGCGGAAAGTGAGTATTTGCACCTGCTGTAAGTGAGTATTCTCATCTGCTGTAAGTGAGTAATTACCCCACATTGACAGCAAAACATGTCACAAAAGAGGAAAGAAGCCCGTTTTCGTCGCTTTTTTCCTCTCTTTTGTTCCATCGTATCGATATTAAATGTATCTTTGCAGCATCATTTAATATAAAAAAATACTTAATTTTTGTCATGAACAACAATTTTCTTGTTTTCTCGGGTCGCGCCTCACGCTATCTGGCCGAGAAGATCTGTGCCAGCCTTGGCTGCCCATTGGGCAATATGATCATTCAGACGTTTGCTGATGGTGAGTTCGGAGTATCGTTCGAGGAGTCAATCCGCGGAAAGCATGTCTTTCTGGTGCAGAGCACCTTCCCCAATGCCGACAACCTCATGGAGCTCCTCCTCATGATCGATGCTGCCAAGCGTGCCTCGGCTGCTCAGATCATAGCCGTCATCCCCTACTTCGGCTGGGCGCGTCAGGATCGCAAGGACAAGCCACGTGTAGCCATCGGTGCCAAGCTGGTGGCCGACATGCTCTCGAAGGCAGGCATCGACCGCCTCATCACCATGGATCTCCATGCCGACCAGATCCAGGGCTTCTTCGACGTGCCGGTCGATCATCTCTATGCCTCGAGCGTCATCATGCCTTACATCGCCAATGAGGTGGGCATCGACAACCTCTGCATAGCCTCGCCTGACGCTGGCGGTTCCAAGCGTGCCTACACCTACGCCAAGTACTTCAACGTGCCTATGGTCATGTGCGACAAGCATCGCGACAAGCCCAACTCCATTGGCGAGATGTTCATCATCGGCGATGTCGAGGGCAAGGACGTGGTTCTCATTGACGATATGGTCGACACCGCAGGCACCATCACCAAGGCTGCCAACCTCATCATGGAGAAGGGCGCCCGCACCGTGCGTGCCTGTGCCAGCCACTGCGTCATGAGCGGCCCTGCCAGCGACCGTGTGGAGGCTTCGGCTCTCAAGGAGATCATGTTCACCGACTCCATCCCCTACCGTGGTTCGTGTCCTAAGGTCAAGACTCTCACCATCTCGAACCTCTTTGCCGAAACCATTCGTCGCGTCATGAACAATGAACCGATTTCGTCACAATTCCTCATTTAATTATTAACCTAATTCCAAACAAAAAGAAATGAAAACCCTCGTTTCCTCACTTGTGGCCGCCCTCACCCTTCTGGGCGGAAGTGCAGCCTTGGCGCAGCAGATGCCTCAGATGCCGCCGCTGCCCATGGATCCTGCCGTTCGCTATGGCCAGTTGCCTAATGGCCTGACCTACTACATCCGTCACAACGACCTGCCCGAGCATCATGCCGAGTTCTTCATCGCCCAGCGCGTAGGTTCGGTGCTCGAGGAAGATAGCCAGCGCGGCCTTGCCCACTTCCTGGAGCACATGGCCTTCAATGGTACCAAGAACTTTCCTGGCAAGAACATGCTCGACTATCTGGAGCGCCACGGCGTGAAGTTCGGCACCAACGTTAATGCCTACACCAGCATCGACGAGACTGTCTATAACATCTCCGACGTTCCCACAGACCCCACAGCACACCCCGGCATCGTGGATTCGTGCCTCCTCATGCTGCACGACTGGAGCGGCTACATCTCGCTGCTCGACGAGGAGATCGAGAGCGAGCGCGGTGTCATCCACGAAGAGTGGCGCAGCCGCAACTCTGCCATACTTCGCATGTACGACGTCATCCTGCCTAAGCTCATGCCCGGCAACCGCTATGCCGACCGTATGCCTATCGGCAAGACCCTGGGTGAGAACCACCTCGGCGTGGTCGATGACTTCAAGCCACAGGAGCTGCGCGACTACTACCAGAAGTGGTATCGTCCTGATCTGCAGGGCATCTTCGTCGTAGGCGACGTCGATGTCGATGACGTGGAGCAGAAGATCACTACACTCTGGAGCGACATCCATGTGCCCGAGGGTGCTCCTGAGCGCGTCTATTTCACCGTCGAGGACAACACCGAGCCACTCGTGGCCGTGGCCAGCGACCCCGAGCAGGCACAGAACGTCATGCTCATCTGCTACAAGAGCGACCCCATGCCCGACGAGATGAAGCTCACCCAGATGGGCTACATCACCGACATCGTCGAGGACATCATCAGCGACGCCCTCAATCAGCGCCTGCAGGAGCTCGTCCTCAAGGCCGATGCCCCATACCTCGGCTCTGATGCCAGCTTCGGCAAGTACCTCCTGGCCAAGACTAAGGATGCCTTTGAGGTGGACGTCATCTTCCAGGATAACGAGTGGCAGAAGGGCCTCAATGCCGCCATGCAGGTGGTGCTGAGTGCCGCACAATATGGTTTCACCGATGCTGAGATCGAGCGCGTTAAGGCCGAAATGCTCTCTCGCATCGAGAACGCCTATAACGAGCGTGACAAGCGCAAGAACCGTCAGCTCGTCAGCGAGATCCAGCGTCACTACCTCTCGTCCGAGCCAATGCCAGGCCTCGAGCTGGAGTATCAGATGGCACAGCAGATGCTGCCTATGTTCAACGCCGCCATGATCAACCAAGTAGCTCAGCAGATGGTAACGCCTGAGAACGTCGCTCTCTGCATCCTCGGCCAGCAGAAGGATAGCAACCTCCTGCCTACCGAAGAGGAGCTCCTCGCTGCCTACAACGCTGCCCTGCAGCAGGAGATCAAGCCCTACGAGGAGAAACTCTCTGGCATCAAGCTCCTTCCAGCGCCTCCAACAGCCAAGGGTGCCATCGCCCGCATGGAGGACGGCCAGTTCGGCTCGAAGGTGTGGACGCTCAACAACGGCATCCGCGTAGTATATAAGGTTACCGACTTCAAGCAGGATCAAGTGCTCTTCGAGGCCTATTCCGACGGTGGTACACGCACCGACCTCTCGCAGCCAGTGGCAGTGCGCTCGCTCATGGAAAACATCTACAGCCTGGGTGGCTTGGGCGACTTCAGCGTAACCGACCTGCCTAAGGTGCTGGCTGGCAAGCGTGCCAGCGTAGGCGCCAACATTGGCACCAACTCCGAGTACCTTGAGGGCAGTGCAGCACCTAAGGATCTGCGTTGCCTCTTCGAGCAGGTCTACCTCTACTTCACCGCCCCACGTTACGACGAGGAGGCAGCCACCGCACTCATGAACCAGGTGGAGTCGCAGTTCAAGATGCTCGAAGGCAACCCCGACAAGATCATGAGCGACTCGCTCAACCTCACCCTCTATCAGGGGCAGCCCGACATGGCTCCGATGCAGCTCGCCGACCTCAAGGCCATCGACTACAAGCGCGACTTTGAGACAGCCAAGAAGCGCTTTGCCAATGCCGCTGACTTCACCTTCTACTTCGTGGGCAACGTCAACGAGGATAGTCTCCGTGTTATGTGCGAGGAATACTTTGGTGCCCTGCCTGTCAGCCAGGAGCGTGAGCAGCGCCCATCAGAGGTGTTGCCAACACGTGGCACTCGTCAGAACCGTTTCGACCTGCCTATGCAGCAGGCTAAGACCTCGGTCTATAACTTCTTCTACCTCTTCGATCAGGCCTACACTCTTAAGGATGCCATCATGACCAACATGGTCGGCCAGATTACCAGCATCGTATTCACCGAAACCATTCGCGAGCGCGAGGGCGGCGTCTATTCGCCTGGCGCTCAGGCAGGCTTCAACCACCGCACGGGTGTGCAGACCATGATCTATTTGTTCGACACCGGTGCCGACAAGCGCGAGCACATCGAGCAGGTTGCCTACGACGAGTTCCGCAAGATGGGCGAAGAGGGCGTCCCTGCCGCTGCCTTCCAGAAGGTACACGACTATCTGGCCAAGCAGCATGAGGAGCAGCTCAAGGAGAACAGTTACTGGCTCAACCAGATCGAGGGCTACTACCAGAACGGCTGGAACGACGTAGATGGCTGGAACGAGGCACTTGACAGCATCACCCTTGAGGACATCCAGCAGCTCATCCGCCGCTTCTGTTCCGAAGCCGACCGCGTTCAGTTCGTGGCTAACGGTGTGGAGGTGAAGTGATAATAAAGGATGGAATTATTAATTGAATGCATCTCATTTCAATAGGTTGTCCGTAAGGTCGCTTTTTACTATTCTTCCTCTACCATCTATCAATCGTAAATTCCCACCCCTGCTGACTCGTTTCAGTAAGGGTGGTTTTTTTGCGTTTGGCTTTTGTATAGATGTATGAATGTAATAACAGTCGATACGTATCCTTGTGCAACGAAAATGAATAAAAAGAATGCGAAATTGTAGTATATGTATGCATTTTCCTATATTTTTTGCTGAAAAAACGACGAAAAGTTATTTTTTTTGCATTTTTCTTACCATCGTATCATTTTTTCGTGTATCTTTGCACAACCTTTCGCGTTATGGTTATAGTAAAATGCTTTTTGAGGAACTGCTTTTTATTATTTTTAATGTTCGCGAGGGTGTATTGTCGCATCACCTGACCTTGTGCTGTGTAGATGCCACGAACATGTAAAAAAAAACTATCAAGGATATGAAGATTCAGCTCAGAAGCGCACAGACCACTGAAGGTCGTCGCATGGCAGGCGCCCGCGCACTTTGGGTCGCCAACGGAATGAAACGCGAACAGTTCGGCAAGCCTATCATTGCCATCGTCAACTCATTCACCCAGTTTGTTCCGGGTCATACCCATCTGCATGAGATCGGCCAGATTGTGAAGTCTGAGATCGAGGCACAGGGCTGCTATGCTGCGGAGTTCAACACCATTGCTGTGGACGACGGCATCGCCATGGGTCACGACGGCATGCTCTATTCGCTGCCTTCGCGCGACGTGATTGCCGACTCTGTGGAGTATATGGTCAATGCCCACAAGGCCGACGCAATGATCTGTATCTCGAACTGCGACAAGGTGACTCCAGGCATGCTGATGGCTGCCATGCGTCTCAATATCCCTTCTGTCTTTGTGAGCGGCGGTCCTATGGAGGCAGGCAAGTACAAGGGCGAGAACTCTGACCTGATCACCGCTATGGTGAAGGGTGGCGATCCCACGGTGAGCGACGAGGAACTGAACGAGATTGAACACACCGCCTGCCCTGGCTGTGGTGCCTGCTCGGGCATGTTCACCGCCAACTCGATGAACTCGCTGACCGAAGCCATCGGCCTCTCGCTGCCTGGCAATGGTTCGATCCTGGCTACCCACGTAAACCGTGTGCAGCTCTTCAAGGATGCAGCCAAGCTGATTGTGAAGAATGCCTTTGCCTACTACGAGCAGGGCGACGAGAGTGTATTGCCACGAAGCATCGCTACTCGTAAGGCTTTCCTCAACGCCATGACACTCGATATTGCCATGGGTGCTTCGACTAATACCGTGCTGCACCTGCTGGCTGTGGCTCAGGAGGCTGAGGTGGACTTCAAGATGCAGGACATCGATGTCCTGTCGCGCAAAGTGCCATTCCTCTGTAAACTGGCTCCAAACTGGCAGAAGTATTCTATTCAGGAGGAGAATCGCGCTGGTGGCATCCTCGGCATCATGGGTGAGCTGGCCAAGGGTGATCTGCTCGACCTCAACTGCAAGCGTGTCAATGGCGCTACTTTGGGCGAAGACCTGCTGAAGTATTCGATCGTTGGCCTTAAGCCAGAGGACATCAAGTATCCACGCTCGGCTCAGCAGGGCATTGACCCTGAGGCACTGCGCATCTATTCTTCGGCTCCTGCCGGCAAGTTCTCGACCCAGATGGGGTCGCAGGACTGCAAGTGGGAGACACTCGACACCGATCGCAAGGAAGGTTGCATCCGCGACATTGCCCACGCCTACACCAAGGATGGCGGCATGGCTGTGCTTTTCGGCAACATCGCCCAGGACGGCTGCGTGGTTAAGACCGCAGGTGTGGCTCCTGAACTGTGGCATTTCGAGGGCCCTGCCGTAGTGTTCGATTCACAGGAAGATGCTTGTGAAGGCATCCTTGGCGGCAAGGTGAAGAAGGGTGACTGCGTAGTAATTACCCATGAGGGTCCTAAGGGCGGTCCTGGTATGCAGGAGATGCTCTATCCAACCTCGTACATCAAGTCTATGCACATGGGCAAGGAATGCGCTCTGATTACTGACGGACGCTTCTCAGGCGGTACCTCGGGCCTTTCGATCGGCCACATCTCACCTGAGGCAGCTAGCGGCGGCAACATCGGTAAGATCAAGGATGGTGACATTATCGTGATTGATATTCCTAACCGTTCGATTAACGTCAAACTCTCAAACGAAGAGCTCGCTGCACGTCCACAGCAGCCACTGAAGCGCAATCGTGTAGTCAGCAAGGCGCTTCGTGCCTACGCTCAGAGTGTAGCTTCGGCTGACAAGGGTGGCGTTCGAATCATTGATTAATGAAGTAAATATGGAAAAAATAAGCGGAGCAGAAGCACTGATGCGCTCGTTGGAGCATGAAGGGGTTGACGTCCTCTTCGGTTATCCCGGTGGCGCCATCATGCCTACTTACGATGCGTTATACGATCATAAGGATACGTTGAATCACATCCTGGTTCGTCATGAGCAGGGAGCTGTGCATGCAGCTCAGGGTTATGCTCGTGTGAGTGGCCGAGTTGGTTGCGTCATCGTCACCTCTGGTCCTGGCGCCATGAACACCATCACAGGCATTGCTGATGCTATGATGGATTCAACGCCTCTTGTAGTAATCTGTGGTCAGGTGGGTGCTGCCATGCTGGGTACGGATGCTTTCCAGGAGGTCGATGTAGTGGGTGTCACTCAGCCAATCACCAAGTGGAATTATCAGATCCGACGTGCAGAGGACATTGCGTGGGCAGTGGCTCGTGCATTCTATATTGCCAAATCCGGACGTCCTGGTCCTGTAGTCCTTGACTTCACCAAGAATGCTCAGACGGCAATGATCGACTATGAGCCACAGAAGGTGGATTTCATCCGTTCGTACAAGCCTGTGCCTCAGTGTGAGCTGAGCGTGATAGAGAAGGCTGCACAGATGATCAACGAGAGCGTTAAGCCATTCATGCTTGTGGGTCAGGGTGTAGAGCTTTCTGGTGCCAACAACGAACTTCTAGCCCTAGTAGAAAAAGCACAGATACCATTCGGTACCACTTTCTTAGGTCTGTCGGCAGCTCCATCGGATCATCCGTTGAATATGGGGCGTCTGGGTATGCATGGCAATCTGGCTCCTAATGTGATGACCAACCAGTGCGACTTGCTCATCGCCGTAGGTATGCGCTTCGATGACCGTGTGACCGGTAATCTGAAGACTTACGCTAAGCAAGCTAAGATCATTCATTTCGAGATCGATCCGTCGGAGATCGATAAGAATGTGAAGGTCCATCTGTCTGTTTTGGGCGACTGCAAGCAGACGCTGGCAGATGTGACTACCTTGGTCGATGTGGCTAAGCACGATGCTTGGATCAATGGTTTTGCCCCTTATGCTGACAAGGAGAATAATAAGGTCATCCAGCCTGCTATTCATCCTACAGAGGGTCCATTATTGATGGCAGAGGTTGTCCGCAAGGTGAGTGACGCAACCCACAACGAGGCGATCATGGTGACCGATGTAGGCCAGAACCAGATGTTCGGCTGCCGTTATTTCAACTTCACCAAGCCACGCTCGGTGGTTACCTCTGGCGGTTGTGGCACCATGGGCTTCGGCATTCCTGCCGCTATGGGTGCTTGCTTTGGCGCTCCAGATCGCACTGTCTGCATGTTTGCAGGCGATGGAGGTCTGCAGATGACCATTCAGGAGTTCGGCACCATCATGGAGCATCAGATTCCGGTCAAGATGATTCTGCTGAACAATAACTTCCTTGGCAATGTGCGTCAGTGGCAGTATATGTTCTTCAACAAGCGCTACTCTTTCACCCCAATGACCAATCCTGATTACGAGCTCATTGCCAAGGGTTATGGCATCCCATGCCGCACGGTCGTAGAACGTGAGGATCTGGATGCAGCTATTCAGGAGATGCTCACCACAGACGGTCCATTCCTCTTGCAGTGCGCTGTGAAGGAGGAAGACAACATCCTGCCAATGACCCCTCCGGGCGGTAATGTGGATGAGATGTTGTTGGAGGTGAAGTGAGAACCCTCCCTGCCCCCTCCCGTAAAGGGCGAGGAATGATTACTATTCTATAGACCAAATCAATGGAACAAAATAAGAATAAATTCGGAGCTGCTGAATGTGGCGACTGTAACTCATGCGACAAGAAGTGTAATGAGCAACAGGCTCAGGATGCACTCTTAGCCGCTGTTCAGGCTGCTGCAGCTGTTGATCGTAACTCTTACGAGAAGAACCTTCTGCGTGAGCGTTTGGCAACCCTTCAGCAGGATCGCCAGCCAGGTACTCAGGTTGAGACTTTCAGCAAGAACGCTGTGGTGCGTCCTGCCACTCCAGCTCATGAGGGAGCGTTACTCAGCAACGCTCATGAGGGATTGACTCTATACACCCTGATCATCTATTCTGAGAACTTCGCAGGTATCTTGAATCAGATTACAGCAGTCTTCACTCGTCGTCAGGTCAACATCGAGTCGCTCAACGTGTGTGCGTCGTCAACCCCTGGCGTACATAAGTATACTATCACCTGCTATTGCAAGCAGGAGATGGCTGAGATGCTGGTGAAGCAGATTGAGAAGAAGATTGACGTGCTGCAGGCCAACTGCTTCGTCGATCAGGAGATCTTCATCAATGAGACCTCGCTCCTCAAGCTCTCCACTCCGATGGTGCTGGCCGATCCTGATATCTCGCGCATCGTACGTCATCATAATGCACAGATGGTGGAGGTCAATCCTACCTATACTACTGTAGTCAAGACTGGCATTACTGACGAGGTGCTCTCGCTCTTTGACCAACTCAATGCCAAGGGTTGTGTGCTGCAGTTCGCCCGCTCAGGTCGTATCGCTATCACTCGCTCTTGTGTAGAACGTCTGGATCAGTATCTCACCAAGCGAGAGGAGGAGAGGACGGAGCAATGAGCATATTCGGCATTTTCGCAATGTATCTCGGTTATTGCTTAGTTAATAAGCCATGGAAGCTTTTGAGCAAACCGGGTACAGATGAAGAGAAAAATGAATACCAGAAACTGCAGAATGGTTTTATCTTCTTTACAGGATTCTTCCTGATTATGGCGTTTTTCTTCAACCCGATTGTCAGGCAGTTCTTCCTTGGAGACTTAGGATGGTCATCCGTTGCATTGTTTATTCTCAACGTCCTTGTACTGGCAATATTTTTTGTTGTTCTGGTTCGTTGGGAAAGAAAAAGAAAAATCAAATAATTTTAATTCATAACTTTTTATTTTTAATTTAAGATTATGGCACAGTTGAATTTTGGCGGTGTTATCGAAAACGTAGTAACCCGCGAGGAGTTCCCACTCGAGAAGGCTCGTGAAATCTTGAAGGACGAGACCATCGCAGTGATTGGTTATGGTGTACAGGGTCCTGGTCAGGCATGCAACCTGCGCGACAACGGCTTCAACGTGATCGTTGGCCAGCGTCAGGGCAAGACCTTCGAGAAGGCTGTCAGCGACGGTTGGGTACCAGGTCAGACACTCTTCAGCATCGAGGAGGCAGCCGAGAAGGCTACAATCGTGATGTGCCTGCTCTCAGACGCAGCTGTCATGAGCGTATGGCCAACCCTCCAGCAGTACCTCACTCCTGGCAAGGCTCTCTACTTCTCACACGGCTTCGCCATCACCTGGAACGACCGCACCGGTTGCGTTCCTGCCAAGGATATCGACGTTATCATGGTTGCTCCTAAGGGTTCGGGTACCTCACTCCGTACCATGTTCCTCGAGGGCCGTGGCCTCAACTCTTCATACGCAGTTTACCAGGATGCTACCGGCAAGGCAATGGATCGCACCCTCGCCCTCGGCATCGGCATCGGCTCAGGTTACATGTTCGAAACCACCTTCCAGCGCGAGGCAACCTCTGACCTCACCGGCGAGCGCGGCTCACTGATGGGCGCTATCCAGGGTCTTCTCCTCGCTCAGTACGAGGTGCTCCGCGAGAACGGCCACACTCCATCTGAGGCATTCAACGAGACCGTCGAGGAGCTCACCCAGTCGCTCATGCCACTCTTCGCAAAGAACGGTATGGATTGGATGTACGCCAACTGCTCTACCACCGCTCAGCGTGGTGCCCTCGACTGGATGGGCCCATTCCATGACGCTATCAAGCCAGTGGTTGAGAAGCTCTATGCTAACGTTAAGTGCGGCAACGAGGCACAGATCTCGATCGACGCCAACTCTAAGCCTGACTACCGTGTTGGCCTCGAGGCAGAGCTCAAGGCTCTCCGCGAGTCAGAGATGTGGCAGACAGCCGTAACCGTACGTCAGCTTCGTCCTGAGAACAACTAATCAGACTCCATAGGCCTTCTCTACGAGAGGAAATGAAATGCATCCAGTCATATTCTGTACAAGAAGGTGTCTGGATGCAGTTTTTTGTGCTAAAAATGTTAAAATATTTGGAGATTCGTGCGAAAAACGCTAATTTTGTACCCACTTATTCGAACAAAACAACTATTTGACTATGAAGAAAATCTACTCTATCGCATTTGCCGCCGCCCTGGCTATGATGGGCAGCGCTGCTTTGGCACAGACTGTTAAGTATGTAAAGGTTACTGAAGAGCCAGCTGATTGGACAGGCACCTACCTCATCGTCTATGAGGCAGATGATGACAACAATGTGGCTTACGTTTTCAATGGTGCTTTGGAGGCAAAGGACCTTGACTCGAAGGGCAACTTCTTCGAGGCTTCGAACCCTGCTGGTGAGGATGGCGTACGCTTCATTGAGAGCAACGCACAGACCGATGCCGCTGTGTTCTATATCTCTGGTAGCCCTTCTTCCGATTATCCTGCTTACTGCATCCAGTCTGCTTCTGGCTATTACATTGGCTATGACAACGAAGATAAGGGTGAGCCTAACCTTGAATATAGTAATGAGCACTGGCTGGATAATACCATTGCCATGGAGGAGGGTAAGACCAGCGTGAACATTTTTGGTCGTGTGAGCACCTATCAGCTTCGCTTCAACAACGATGAGGGCAAGCAGCGTTTCCGTTATCATGAGACAGGCAAGAAGAAGAGCATCAAGCTCTACCAGAAGGTCGAGATACCTGGTACAGGCATTGCTAACGTCGAGAGTGAGTCTGCCAGCAAGCAGGTTTACAACCTTCAGGGTCAGCCAGTCAATGGCTTGCAGAAGGGCCTGAACGTAGTTGATGGCAAGATCATCCTTAAGTAATACATCAATCAGTCTCCTCCATCAGAGAAATCAGAGAGAATCCGTTAGTTGCAGTTATACTCTTATCCCAAGATTGGAAAGATAATGGTTTCGAGGAAAGACTCCTCACCTCGGATTTCATTTGATGGAGAAAAAAATACATTAATGGAGCGTAAGCCAGATATTTTTCCTACCAACATCGTAGGACCTATACATAGTCGGCGCCTGGGCATCAGCCTGGGCGTCAACTTATTGCCCAAGGATGGCAAGGTGTGCTCGTTCGACTGCCTCTATTGTGAGTGCGGCTGGAACCGTGATCATCGTGGTGGACATTTCCCCGATGCCGACGATGTGATGCGTCAGCTTGAGGAGAAACTCCAGACGATGCACGCGTCAGGGGAGGGGCTCGACGTCATCACCTTCGCAGGCAACGGCGAACCCACGCTGCATCCACACTTTGCCGAAGTCATCGACCAGACTATTGCCTTGCGCGACCGTTATTATCCTGCGGCCAAGGTCAGCGTCCTGAGCAACGCCACCCGCATGACCGATCCGCATGTGCATGCTGCTCTGCTTAAGGTCGATAACAACATCCTCAAGATCGATGGAGCTAAGGATGCGACCATCCACCTCATCGACCAGCCACAGGACAGTCACTATACAGTGCGTCAGGTGGTGGAGGGTATGAAATCGTTCTGCGGGCAGCTCATCGTGCAGACGATGTTTGTGAGAGGCAGTCACGACGGCCAGGTGGTCGATAACACTACCCCCGAAGAGGTTTCGGCCTGGTGCGACCTGATGCGCGAGATCCGTCCGCACCAGATCATGGTCTATAGCCTTGATCGTCCTACGCCTGAACCCAATCTGGTACGCGTATCCAAGGAGGAAATGACCCAACTGGTCGCTCCCTTGCTTGCTGAGGGCTTCAATATTACGGTCAGCTGACTATGAAATCAACATCTCGTACGAGGTGTTGATTTTGTTTGTTGAGGAGGTCAACATCTCGTACGAAGTGTTGATTTTGTTAATCTTCAGAATCAACATCTCGTACGACTTGTTGATTCTGTAGGTCGCGGAAATCAACACCTCGTACGGAATGTTGATTCCGTGCGTTGAGGAATTCAACACCTCGTACGAAGTGTCAAGTCTGTGAATTGCGTCTTTCAACACTTTGTACAATGTGGTGAAAAATACGATTTACAAACCCTTTTGCGTAGCAAAGCAGAGGGAAAGAGTGAAGAAAATGAAGAAAATGGTTCGAAAATTTGATTATCTCGTCAAAAGTGATTATATTTGCCCCCTAAAATAAGAGAACGTTCGAACAATGTGGAACAATAAGATATGCAGGTGCGTGTTGCTGCTGTTGGTACTGATGATGCCAGTGGCGGTGATGGCCAGGAAAAAGAAGGCAGTGGAGCAGCAGGAGCTGAAGCCACTGCTGACTGCGTCTGAACAGCAGTATTTCGACTCGCTGTATGTGCTGGCCGTGACGCAGGACTTGGTGAACAATCCCGACTCGGCACTCTCGCAGATGCGTGAGGCCATTGCCTACTATAACGAGCATATTCAGTCCTTAGGTCGCACCTTGAGCTTGGCGCCAGCAGGCATGCAGAAGGCTCCGAATGCTGTTGTGGCTGAGGAGGTGCCCGGTTTGGCTGCAGCTTTCTACTTCGTGAGCCAGCAGTATCGCCAGCGCAATGATGGCGGTCACGCTTTGGGTAACATACAAGCAGCAGTGGCCATCGATTCGGTGAATTACTGGTACACAGCCGAGGAGGCTGAGCTGCTCATGATCATGCGTCAGTTGCCCCTTGCCCGCGAGAGTTACGAGCGCTTGGTGCGTCTGCATCCGGACAAGAGTGAACCACTCTATGCCTTAGCCGACATCTATCTGCGTCTGGACAGTGTGGACGCCTGTCTGCAGATGCTGGATCGGATGGAGGAACTGGATGGTTTGAACCCACAGATCACACAAAACAAGTTCTACATCCTGCAGGAAGCCGGACGCGTGGAGGAGGGTTTCGAGGCTTATCGCAAGCTCATCAAAGAGCATCCCTACGACATCCGATACCGTCTGAAGCTGGGCGATCTGCAGATGCAGAATGCACAGATCGAACAAGCCAAGAAGACTTACGATGAGGCAGCAGCCATCGACCCTGACAATGCCTACGTTTGGGTGGCTCAAGCCAACTACTACAGCATGACAGGCAACCAGGCCGAAGCCGACAAACTGGTGGCTGGCGCCCTGATGAATGCCAACCTCGACGTCGAAACCAAGAACGAGGTGATGACCGAGTACCTGAAGGGTACCTATCGCAAGCTCTCGAACTATCGTCTGCAGGTGGCTCAGGACAATGTGACCATGCAGATGGACACGCTGGCGCTGTTCAATACCATCGACTCGCTCTTCGTGAGTGTTTCGGCCATGCACCCTACTTCGCCTGAGTTCTACGAGCTGCACGCACAGTGGCTCAACACCCAGGACAAGGATAGCCTTGCTGCCGAGTGCATGCGTTTTGCCGTAGATCTTAGGCCCACGAGCCAGCAGTACTGGGAACAGCTGTTGTATCACAGCAGTTCGTGGATGGAGAAAGACAAACTGATTGAACTCTGCGACGAAGCCCTAGCTCTGCATCCCACCATGCAGACAGCTTATATGGTCAAGGCATGGAGCTACCTGAAGCAGGAGGAGAACCTCAAGGCCATTGAGCAATACCAGCTGGCCATCGAGAACCTGCCACAACCCGATGCTAACAAGATCAGTTCGCTGTGGGGAAGCATAGGCGACATCTACCACCAGATGGGCGACACCGAGCGGTCGTACGAATGCTATGATAAGGCGGTGACCTACAATCCGCAGAACTACAATGCATTGAATAACTTCGCCTATTACCTGTGTCTGGAACAACGCGACCTCTCAAAAGCAGAGTCGATGGCGCTGAAGGTAATACAGAAATACCCAGACAACCCTACTTACCTCGATACCTACGCCTGGGTGCTTTATCTGGAGGGAAGCTATGTGCTGGCCGACTTCTATCAGCAGAAAGCCGTGGATTGCGTCGATCCGAACACTACGGACAACTGTGCACTCTACGATCACTTCGGTGATATCAAAGTGAAGAACGGAGACCTGAAAGGTGCTGTGGAGCAGTGGAAGAAAGCGCTGAACTGTAGCGACTGCGACAAGCCTGAGGAGATTCAGAAGAAGATTGATTCGGCAGAACTGCTGCTGAAATAACAGACAAGAGATATGAGACAGAAATTCATTTATATACTGGTGGTAATTGCTGCAGTGGTGCTGATGAGCTCGTGTCACACCTCACGCAAGGGTGTGGTCAAACTCAACGGTGCCAATCCTGAGCAGGCACGCTTCGAGGCAGTGGTCAACAACAACTTCAAGTACGATGCCTTGCAGTCGAAAGTGAAACTCACGATGGGCAAAACAAGCCTCAATGGCAAGATGTGTCTGGAGTCGGGGCGTCGCTTTGCCCTGTTGGCCAATGCTCCGTTGCTAGGTTTTGAGATAGGACGCATCGAAGCCACTGCTGACTCGGTGTTGCTGGTTGATAAGTTCGACAAGCTCTATGCAGTAGTCACGCTGGCCGACCTGACTAAAGTCGATGCTGTGGCTGGTCATGAGATGGAGGCAGTGGAGTGTCTGATGCTGGGTCGTATCTTCATTCCTGGCATGGGGCAGGCATCGGCCAAAGACTACAACCGTCTGGCTTGGACGACCCTGAAGAATGCCGATGGCTCACAGGGCAACAGCATTGGTATATTCGAAGGCAAGAACTACCGTCTGGGTTATGAGATTGATGGCAATGGCCGACTGGTGAGCACCTCATTGGCCTTGGCCGATGGCAAGCAAGCCACTTGGAACTATAGCAACTACACCGAGGTCGAGAAGCAGAAGCAGCTGCCTGTCACCGAGGAGATCCAAGCCATCTATGACGAGAACAAGGGCATTAAAGCGGGCTTCACGATGAGCAATCCTGCACTCGAGGAGAGCAGTTGGCGCGAGTTTTCGCCCAATTCTTCTTTCCGCCGCGTGACGATACAAGAGCTTGTCGAAGTGCTGAAGAAGATGATGTAGCTTGTGCTAATCACTGATTACTGTTTTTCATGTCAAAATCCTGATTACAGAAAATTTGTACGATGCGACTGTTACGATTTCTTTTCCTGATGTTGATGTCGGTAATGCTGATGGCAGGACCTGTAGCCGACGTGTCGGCACAGCAGAAGAAGAAAACTACGACTACGCAGACAACATCGAAGAAAGGAACAACCACTCAGAAGAACAACACTGCCACATCGTCAAAAAGTAGCGGCACAAAGAGCTCGGGAACTAAGAGCGGTAATACCAAGAGCACAGGAGCCAAGAGTAGCAATACAAAGAGCAGCAATGCCCAAAGCACAGGAGCCAAGAGTAGCAGTGCAAAGAGCAGCAATGCCAAAAGTTCAGGAACTAAGGGCAACACGAACACTGCTAACAAGAGCAATACAAAGAGCAGCAACCCCTCGGGTACCAAGAACAATACAAAGAGTAACACTGCCAAAAGCTCTGGTGCTAAGGACAGTGGCTCCAAGTCGGGAGGAAAAGCGGGCAATAGCGGAGGCAAGAAGAAGCAGACGATGAGTCGTCGGGCTTACGAAAAGCAGCAGAAGGACCTGCAGCGTCAGATTAAGGATACCGAGAAACTGATCAGTGCCAACGACAATTCCGTGCGTGCTAAGAATCGTGATCTCAAGATCCGTCAGGACGAGATCAACAAACGCAAGGCGTTGATCGTTAGCCAGCAGCGCGAGATCGACGTAATCATTCAGGAAGAGGATTCATTGAAGGCCGAAATCAAATCACTGCAAGCCAGTTATGTCGAGAAGCAGAAGAAGTATGCTGCTGCTGTGCGTCACATGTACAAGTGGCGCAGCGGTTATGATGAGATGCTCTTCGTGCTTTCGGCCAGCGATATGTTTGAGGGGCTTCGTCGCATGCGTTATCTGCGTACTTATAGTCAGTGGCGCCATGAGCAAGCCATTGAGCTTGAGGAACAACGTAATGCAACCGAACAAGCCAAAAATGAACTTGAGCAGGCACGTGGCGATCGTCAGCGTGTGTTGGCTGAGATGGACATTGAGCGACAGAACCTGACCCGCAAGCAGCAGGAACAGGAACGCCAGGTGGCTGACCTGCAGAAGCGTAATAAAGAGCTGCAGACAGAACTGGATCGCGACCGCAAGGAGATGGCCGAGGTCGAGAAGACCATTCAACGCATGATTCAGGAGGAGATTCGTAAGGCAGAGGAGGCGCGTAAGAAAGCAGAGGAGGAGGCACGCAAGAAGGCTGAAGCCGAAGCAGCTCGCAAGAAAAAGTCTGAGGCAGGCAGTAAAACTGGCAGCAGCACGTCATCGGGTACTACATCAGGCAGTGCATCTAGCAAGTCGGGCAGCAGTACGACCACTGGCAAAGGTAGCAGTTCTTCAGGCAAGGAGCCGACCTATTCGCCAGATCCCAATTTCAGACGACTCACTGGCAGTTTTGCCAGCAACAAGGGCAAGTTGCCTTATCCGCTGGATGCCACTTTCGCTTTCGTCGATCACTTCAACACAGCAGGTAATGGCAACTCTAGCATCGTGCTCAGCACCAAGGTGGGTGCCCATGCCTGTGCCATCTACGAGGGTACAGTGCAGAGCTGTTTCCCGACGAGTGAGGAATGGACAGTCATCGTGCAGCACGGCGAATACCGTTCGGTTTACATGAACCTTAAGAACGTAACGGTGAAAGTCGGTCAGAAGGTATCGACACGTCAGAGCCTTGGTACGCTCAAAACCGAGCCTGATACCAACCGTGCTGAGTTGCGTTTCTGGATCTATCACAATGCTGATGCTGTCAATCCCGAGCGTTGGCTGAAAAGATAATTGTTTTTTTCGACTATGTATAAATTAGCGGATTGCAAACTGATCACCTTGCCTAAGGAGGAGGATCCTCGTGGCAGTTTGACGTATATCTACGAAAATGTGCAGGTGCCCTTTGACATCCGCAGGGTGTTCTATATATACGACGTGCCTTCAGGCAAGGATCGTGGTGCACATGCTCATCGAGAGTGCTGGCAATTCATCATAGCAGCGTCCGGAGCGCTCGAAGTGTATCTGAACGATGGCGTGGAGGAGAAGGTTGTCACCCTCAATCGTCCTTATCAGGGATTGCTCGTTCCACCCAGCATCTGGGCACACGAACAGGAGTTCACCACTGGTGCCCTCTGTTTGGTTTTGGCCAGCCACGATTATAAGGCAGAGGATTATATCCGTGACTTCGAGACATTCCTACAGTATCGTAGCTCCTCAAGCAATTTATAACAATAACAATGACTATCCGTCGCTATACACCACAGGATCAGCAGGTGTGGGACGACTTCGTCCGCCTCTCGAAGAATGGTACGTTCCTCTTCGAGCGTTCCTACATGGATTATCATAGCGACCGATTCCAAGACCATTCGCTGCTCTGCCTTGATGGCAAAGGTAAGCTTCTGGCCCTCTTGCCAGCCAACGAGGTGCTGGAAGACCGCGCCTTTTATAGCCATCAGGGTTTGACCTATGGCGGTTTTATCCTGCACAAGCGTACACATGCGGCCGAAGTGCTTCAACTGTTTGATGAAGTTCGTCAGTACCTGCGCGAACGGGGTTTTGCCTTTTGGCATTATAAGCCCGTGCCTACCATCTACCATCGTCTGCCCAGTCAGGAGGATGAATATGCGTTGTTCCGTCTTGGGGCAACAATGGAGGTGTGTAACCTGTCGTGTACGCTGCCTCTGCACCTCGATGCGGAGATACAACTTTCGGCCGATGCCAGTCGTCGCCGTCGTCGTTTGTTGGCTGAGCAGGCAGGTTTACGTTTGCTGACAGGAGGCAAGGAACTGCCAACCGAGGAGGTATTGCGTCGTTTTTGGCCCATCATGGAGCAGAATATGATGGAGCGTTATGGCGCACGTCCCGTGCATACGCTAGAAGAGATGCTGATGCTGCAAAAACGCTTTCCACGTCAGATACGCTGCTATCTGGTCACCGCTCCTGCCTCCGCATTGGCTGCATCTTCCATCGAAAGTTCTGGCTGTCCTGCTGACAATGCTCCCATCGATGTCGCAGGCGAAGTCCTCTTCGTAAGCCGGCAGGTAGCGCATGCTCAATATGGTCATGCTTCGACATTGGGACGAGAGCTGGGAGCTCTGGATTTCCTCTATCTTTCGCTCATCGACCATTATCGCGATTACGACCCCGATGTCCAGTTCTTCGATTTCGGCACGAGCAATGAACAGGGTGGACGTTATCTCAACGAGTCGCTTATTGCCCAAAAGGAGGGATTCGGTGGGCGTGGTGTTGCCTACAAGACGTACCTATTAAGTGTATAATTACAGAGCAGATATTAGCTGCGGAGCAAAAAACGAAAAAAATATGATTCTGAGCAAAACCGACTTGCAGCAGTATATTGAGCAGGATGATGTCCAGTTCGCAGGGCAGCGTCCCGGTTTGCTGTCGTGGTTGCTAAAGAATGAGAACTGGTACATTCGTCAGTACAAGTACCATCTGCGTTGGGCTGAGTACTGCCATAATGTGCCTGGTGCTGTGGGTGGAGGTCTGTTGCGGAAGTTCATGTCGGCTTATCATCGTTTTCGTTATGAACGTCTAGGAGCTTATCTGCATTATAGTATTAAACTTAATACATGTGGCCCTGGTCTGCAACTCTTCCACACCGGAGCACGCATTGCCGTGAAGCATGGCACCACATTGGGTGTTGGCTGTACGTTGCTGGAGGGTGTAGTGTTTGGCAAGAAGACAGGCGAAGGCGAAGAGCTCCAGCAGGTAGGTGACCACTGTTTCTTCGGCACAGGCACCAAAGTGCTGGGCGAGCTTACCATCGGCCATCATGTCACCGTTGGAGCCAACAGCGTGGTGACACATTCCCTGCCAGATTATGCTGTGGCTGCAGGTGCTCCAGCTCGTGTGATACGCATTGACAAACCCTTAGAGTGACATGGCTACGAAACAGCAAAACCTGCTGACAAAGATGGCAGCAAAACAGAGAAACCACTGATTAATATGGCTACAATACAGAAAGATAAGTTGCCCAGCAACAAAACGCTGGCCAAAGCTGTGGCCGTCTTTGGTGGAGCGCAAGCCTTCTCGGTGCTGGCTGCCCTGGTGCGAAGCAAGGTGGCTGCAGTCACAATCGGTACGGTGGGCGTGGGCCTGAATGCTCTTTACGTCACCCTTTCCAACCTGATGGCCACTCTGTTCAGCTTTGGCCTTTCGAGCAGCAGTGTGCCTGCACTCTGCCAGTTGCAGGGCGAGGAGCAGCGTCAGCTGGTGGCACGTCTGCGACTGTTGGGTTGTCTGCTGTCTGTGCTGTCTGTGCCTGTCACCCTCGTAGTCACTTCGTTCTATTCTGTTGAGGCTATGTGGCTGGTGCTGCCAGTGGTGGCACTGATTTTGTCTGGCATCGAAACCGCTGTGATGAAGAGCCTGCAGGCCACTCGCCAGCTCACAAGAAGTCTGATGGCCACGGCGCTGTTCTCGGTGGTTTTCACCATACCATTTTTTCTGTGGCTGGGACTCAAGGGTGTCATCTGGGCAGTGGTGAGCACTGTCACCATCTCCTCGCTCTATAGCTGCTGGTTGGGTTACAAGGTTTGCTCGGTCAAGCCTGATTTCTCCCAGTTGGATCGCAACTTGTTGTCCAAGGTTCGCCCAATGTTCGTCTTGGGCTTTGCTTTCTTGGTTTCCGGTTTGCTGGCACAGGGCGTAGATCTGCTCAACCAGATGTGGCTCGAGTCGGTTGCCACATTGGCCATGGTGGGACTCTATAAGGCAGGTTATCAGCTGGCGGTGACCTATACGCGCATGGTTTTCTCGGCCATAGCCAATGACTTCTTCCCACGATTGTCGTCCGTAGCCAATGATGTACAGTCGCGCAACTCGCTCATTACTCAACAGATTCGCGTGCTGCTCTTGATCGTCGTTCCGCTGATTCTGGTGTTCGAACTTGTTGTGCCTTGGGTAGTGCCCTTGCTGTTCAGTAGCGAATTTCTGCCCATCATTCCAATGGTGCGTGTTGCTGCTCTTGCAGTCATCATTCGAGCCATCTCTCTGCCGCTCGGCTATCTGCCTGTGGCATTGGAGCGTTCGTGGCACTATCTGCTTATCGAGGTTCTCTCGTGGACCATGCGTGCCATAGGTGTGATAGCTGGATACTCGTTGGGAGGATTGCTGGGCGTTGGTTGTGGCATTCTCTGCTCTGATGTGTTCGATATGTGTTTCGTTTGGATCTTCTGTCGCATTAAATACTCCTTCAGTCTATGCTCCAGCAAGTAAGAAAGCTTCTGCGCATCAATTGGCCAGTTACCCTGTGGCTTAACTTCCGCCTCTTGCCTTTTATGCAGGCGAAACATTGCCCGCTTGTGGTGTATGGCAGTTTGCGCTTTGAACTCGGTCCTTCAGCCCGTTTACTGTTGTCGCCTGCAGCCACTGGCTTCGGTTCGCTGGTGCTAGGCAGTCGTCATGAGACGTATCAGGCCTCGGCTGGCAAGGCTCAGTTCACTCTGCTGGGTTGCTGGAGGGCCAATGGCAAGTTTCGTCTTGGTGTGGACAGTTGTCTTTATGTGCATCAGGATGCTGAGCTTACTACTGGAGACCAGATCTTCCTGGCACGTGATACACAGATTGACTGTAATGAATCCATCACCCTTGGTGACCATCTGTTGGCTGGCGAAATCTACCTTTGCGACACAGCAGCGCATGCAGTCAGTCATACAGCAGGTTCCGACAAGCCTATGACATTGCCTATTCGCATTGATGAGAATTGTTACTTCGGTCATCGTACTCTGGTGCTGCGAGGAGCCACTATCCCTGCTAATAGTGTTATTGGCAGTGGCGCGGTGTGCTGTCGCAATTACAGTGCACAATATCCTGAAGGTCACATCTTCTTGACAGGAGTGCCTGCTCAGGTGAAGGCTGAGGGTGTGACTCCCGATTGCAGGATTTGAGGCCCTGTTTGCACAGAAACCAGCCAGGAATACTGACTGAGTAATTGTGTCTGCACAAAAGTCTGCCAGAGATGCTGACAAGAAATTGTGTTCGCACAAAAGTCTGCCAGAGATGCTGACAAGAAATTGTGTCTGCACAAAAGTCTGCCAGAGATGCTGACAGAAAATTGTGTTTGCACAAAAGACCGCCAGAGATGTTGACAAGAAATTGTGGCTGCACAAAAGACCGCCAGAGTTGCTGGCAAGGGTTTGTGTCTGCACATAATGGTTTTTTAATTTGGTATGCGTATCCTATTGACCACAGCATGGTATCCTAACCGCAAGGTAGCTGGCGATGGTGTCTTCATCCAGAAGCACGCCCGCGCTGTGGCACGCCTCAATGACGTGGCAGTGCTGATGGTGCAGACCGATGTGGCTGTGCGCGGCCTTCATATCGAGGTTGAGGCCAGTGAGGACATCTCTTCTGGCCGAGAGGGTGCCCTGCATGAGGTTCTGGTCTATGTGCCCAAGACCCGGTTCGAACTACCTGTCATCACAGGATTGGTACGTATGTTCTGGCTCATGGCGGGTTATCTGAAGGGCTATCGCTACATTCTGCATCGCTATTGGGATGGGCATCGACCAGAGGCATGCCACGTCAATGTGCTGACGCGTGCCGCTGGTTTGCCGTGGTTACTCAAGCGGATATATGGCATTCCCTACATCATAACGGAACACTGGACACGTTATGCACGGCCAGATGCCTACCCGCAGTCATCAATGCAGTTAAGGTTGGGGCGTTGGTTTGTGCGCGATGCCTCGTATGTCTGCCCTGTAAGCTTGAACCTCGAACAGGCTATGAAACGCTGGGGACTCGACAATAAGCATTATACCCGTGTGGGTAATGTTGTAGATACTGATTTGTTCACACTGCGTCTTAAACTACAGAGCACTGTATGCCGCCTTGTGCACGTCTCGTGGCTACGCGATCCTGCCAAGAATGTGTCAGGCATCCTTCGTGCTTTGTCTCAGCTCTGCGCCGAGCGTCAGGATTGGCACCTCGACATCGTGGGTGAAGGCAATGACAAGGAGATGCTCATGGCTCTCTCCCTCACTTTGGGCTTGGACCGCCAGGTAACCTTTCTGCCCGCCATGCAGGGTGAGGCTTTGGCTCAGTGCTTGTCGGCACACGATGGCATGGTGATGTTCAGCAATTTCGAAAACCAGCCTGTTTCTATCCTTGAAGCTCTTTCGTGCGGATTGCCAGTCATTGCTACCTCCATTGCCGCCATACCTGGCATGTTGGCCCAGAAGCGTGGTGTCGTGGTGGAGCCACGCAACGAACAGCAACTTCTTGAGGTACTTCGTAGCTTTGTTGCCCTTCATGCATCGTTGACACCAGAACAAAGAAATGACGCAACCCTGTCGGAGTCGCGTCATCAGTACGTGGTGCAGCATCATAGTCCTGAGGTTATTGCCCGTCAGTTCGATGTGCTCTACCGAGCATCCATGGCATCCAGGCGTTGATAGCTCGGATGATTGGGTAGTGCATGATGACTACGCCTAGGGCAATCCATGGATTGAGCCACCCATGTTCCATCAAGAACCCGTCTCCGAACACGTGGTCCAACCCCTTGGTGATGGCCAGGATGAAATAGGTGTGCAACGCGAGGATCACTACGGTGTTGCTGCCTAGATATTCTACGATGGAAAGTCGTTGTGTATAGCGTCCGATGGCCTTGCAAGTGGCTATGTAGGGCGGGAGCATCAGTAATCCAGCACATAGATGCATCAGATAGGAAGAGGGATAGAACCCCTTGGCCCACACCAACAGCAGTCCGCCTACAAGGCAGGCTGCTGTCATCTTGTAGTGTTGCCACTCAATGCGGTTGATCCACTCTTTGCCACAGTTGGCTACTGCATAGAAAGGCAGATTCACGGCAATGGCATTAAGCTGGAAGTGCATCGGAAGGTCGAAGGGCGAGAGCAGTGTGCTCACAATCACATACATGCCCAACAGTTGATAGCGATAAGGTCGCCATGAGCCTCGTGTCAGTCGTTCGGTGATTCGGATGCACAGATAATGAATCACTTGCAGGAAAAACAGACAGACCAGGAACCATAGTGGGAAACAGACCACAGGATGGCCCAGCAATGCATTGACCATAGCGTCCGAAGCTTCGGCCCAACTGCGGCAGGTGAGCGGAATGAACAATGCTTCGAAGCAGAAATAGGGGATCAACAGTTGCCGTGCTCTGTGCTTGAGCAGTGCAGCAAGAGATGAGAACTTCGTGTCGTTGAACAGGAAGCCTGCTATCAGGAAGAAGGCTGGCATTCGCAGCAGTTGCACAACCTGTGAGGCATAGCCTGTAAGTGGAGGTATGGTGTGGTAGGAGGTCACCAGGCAGATTGACACCACCTTGGCCAGATCCACCCATCCGAGTCGTTGTCTGGCCATTCAGAATCCAATTTTACGGTTCAACTTCCCATGACGTGCCCACCATGTCACCAAAGCTGGACGGAGTGTCAGCATCTTCATGGCCACATATCGCACTTCGGCTATCCATGGCAAGGGGTATAGATCCAGGTGGCGCAGCTCATCAATTACCTTGCAGATAAAAGCAGTGTCGTGTGAGCCACGAATCAGGAAACGTAGCAGATCCATGGTGAGGTAGGAGAGCTTGTAATGCATTGTATTCCTCAGTGCCTGTGTCTGAGGTGAATCAACCCCTGATCGGTCTCGCCAGGCTATCAGATTGCGAAGTATGATGACGTGATGGTCTATCAGTTTGCGCTTGCGTTCCACCGTATGTGTGTTAATGCTGCTGCCTGCGTGCTCATAATATATGTAGGTATAGCCACGTCGGTAGATGGTAGGGCCTGCCAGGGTGAAGATTTTGAAGATCAGTTCTTCGTCCTGATGATAGATGCCTGGGGTGAAGCGCAGTTCGGGGTGTTCTGTAAAGAGTGAGCGACGGAACACATATCCATAGACCAGTCCCTCGATGTTATGGTGTCGCACGAAGTCTGCCCCTGTCAGGAACTCCTGGTCGAATGGCCAATGCTCCATTTGTCGGCTCCAGGCTCGGAGTTCGCCTTGTTCTGGCTGGTAGAGGACCTGTACGCCTATGATGTCCAGCCGGCCTTCGCGCATGTCACTGATGGGCAGTGAGGCGTTTTCGTTTATGGCATCATCACTATCCACCATGTAGATATATCGGCCACGTGCCTCATTGATAGCCAGATTGCGAGCTACACTCTGGCCTTGGTTCTCCTGACGGATTATGCATAGGTTGGCATGCTGCTGGCTTGCCTCCTGCAGCATGGCTGGGGTATTATCGGTCGAACCATCGTCCACCACGATGACCTCCATTTCTTCGGATGACAGAATTCCGTCGCGTTGCATCGAAAAGCAGGAATCGAGGCAGCGGGTGAGATATTGCTCAACGTTGTAGGCAGGTATGATGATGCTCAGCAGTATCATGAGGCAGTCTTGTGTGTAGTGCTTGTTATCAAGTTATTGCAGTTGTTCAGTTCTTGCAGATTCAAGATGGTTTATTCGGTCATGAGCATAGTCAGTTTGTCCAGTTCATCCTCGTTGGCACCACAGGTCAGCCAATAATGACGGAACTGCTGTTGCAGCGAGTCGCCAGGCAGACTCTTGATATAGGCAATACTTGAGCGGAAACGTGTGTCGGTGCGGAACCGCGAGTCACCAGCAAAGGAGGTGAGTTCGAAGTCTTTGGCCAGATTGCTCTCACACACACCCAGCAATCCCTCCATCAACATGCAGAGCAATCCGGTTCGGTCAGCACCCCAGCGACAATGCACATACACGGGATGCTCTTGGCTGAGGCAGTTGAGTATAAACCTCATGGGGGCAATCCATGCGCCATCGGGGCCACTGAGTGGAGCTGTACTGCAATTTGGATGATTCTGATAGGTTATCTCTGGGCCCAATACAGAACGGGCAGCTCCGTCTGGTCCCAAGGGCAGTTCCATAGGACCTCTCAAATCCAGTTCTGCCTTGATGCCGATGTCCTCGCGCAGGGTAACGATGTCCTGAGGTGTGGCTCGGTGATAGCGGGCCGAAGCGTCGGTTGTGGGCAGGGTAGTGTTGAGTTCAGGACCTCGCACGACGCATCCATAACGGAGAACCTTGCCATTTGAGGTCGGCCAGCCACCCAAGTCGCGAATGTTGTTGACGCCTTGCAGCTTCAGCATACGCAGCTGTCCCACTGTCTGGATGGTGGTGGCTCCGCAGGAGGTCTGGATGGTGTACCGACGATTGGGAATGAGGTTGTAGATCAATGTGTCATTTAGCTCCACGCCATAAGGCCAATCTTGTCGAGTATCCAGATAGGGTTCGCCTCGATAATCGAATATGCGATGGTAGGAGTAGTCCTGACTGTCGTACTCAAAGTCGCGCAGATAGTCGGCCACCCCAGGGTTTTCGAGCATGAAGTACCATTTGTTGCGTTGCACATTGCCCGTGGTTACGAATGTGATAGTGTCGATCTCACTTACTGGCATGGTCAGCAACTCACCGCTCTTTTTCTGAATGAGCAGGGATTGTTGTTGTGCGTTGATCCAGCTGGTTGCAAGCAGCAATAGTAGAGCTAAAAGGGTTGGTTTCTTCATCTCGATTGTATTTCGGTGTGCAAAGATAAAAAAAAGTCTGCTAAAATTTGCATAATTCGTTAAAAAAACGTACTTTTGCGCACAAATAATCGATAATGACGATGTATAATAGATATTTCATGCATTTTTTTCGCGTCATTCTAGTTCCATTGATGACGCTTTTTGTTTCGCTTCCGGTCCTTGCACAGACACCTGACTTGACCTGGGTAGATCAGTTGCCTGTCCTCGAACTGACGTACGACGTGTCGAAGTTCAATACTTCGACTTTCGTCCCTGCTACTTTGACCTATTATGATGCTGAAGGATCGACTCAGTATTCGTGTACAGTGCGACATCGTGGAGGTTCGTCCACCGTTTTTGCGAAGCCAAGCTATTCGTTGAAGTTCTATGATGCTCGAGGCGAATCGCTCGATGTATCATTCCTCGGCATGCGTACGGACA
This sequence comes from Bacteroidales bacterium, assembly GCA_045629225.1. Classification (GTDB taxonomy): domain Bacteria; phylum Bacteroidota; class Bacteroidia; order Bacteroidales; family UBA3663; genus Liminaster. The sequence continues at coordinate 51,156 of JAZQQU010000022.1, forward strand.
ATTACTGGATTCTTGATGCTGCATCGGGCGACCACTCTAAGATGCGCAATCGTGTGTCAATGGATCTTTGGCTTGACTTCTCGCATAAACCTTATCACCAGTCATTGGAGCCTAATGCCATCAATGGCACACGAGGGCATTTTGTCGAGGTTTATGTCAATGGAAAGTACTATGGCCTGTATTGCTTGTCGGAACGTATCGACCGCAAACAGCTCAAACTCAAGAAATACAAAACTGATTCAGAAACGGGGGAGTCTTATTATCGAGGATTGCTCTACAAGGCTCTGTATTCCAACAATACGCGCACCCCATTCTTCTACTACAATCAGAATTCTCCATCGTCTGATCTCTTGCAGGAATGGGATGGTATGAAGTGTGAGTATCCTGATGTGACAGATGGTGAGCCCTGGAGTTGGACACCACTGATTACTTCGGTCAACAAGGTGGCATTCTCGTCTGCAAAGTTTCGTAACAATGTCGAGACTTATTTCGACCTGCCTGTCTTTTTCGATTATATGCTCTATCTTGATCTCTTACTGGCACTTGACAATGTGGGCAAGAATTTCTATTGCTGGTTTTATGACTTGACTTCCGACGATGTCCGATTGGGTTACACACCGTGGGATATGGATGCAACGTGGGGTGAGAATTGGGCAGGTGAGCCATTAAATCCGGATCGGGCCATGAACAATCGCTCGAATTTCCATACCCGCATGAAGGAGTCATACAAGGGGTATGCTGATACGCTCAGTTTGCGTTATGGAAAATTGCGTCAGACCTATTGGGCCGAAGATTCGCTCTTTGCCTACTTCGACCGCTATTTCCAGCTTTTTGAGGAGACTGGTGTCATGGATCGAGAGATCGATTGCTGGAAGAATTCCAACTGTCGCCTTCGTCCATTGGCTGAGGAGAAGCTGATCATCCATCAGTGGATTCATGATCGTCTGGTCTATATGGACGAGGAATATGCCTATGATCCTGAGTCCATAGATTTTGTGAAGTCTGATTCTGTGCCAAAGGTTCAAACTCGATACAATCTTTTCGGACAACAGGTTCGGGACGGTTCTTCAGGTTGGGTTGTACAATCGGGACGCATTCAGTTGCTGTCTTACTGACCGACTATGAGAGTTTTATTGCTTGGAGAATATAGCAACGTTCATCATACCCTGCGTGACGCGCTTCGTCGCCAGGGCCATGATGTCATTCTCATTAGCGATGGCGATGGTTGGAAGGATTATCCGCGCGACTACGATTTACGCCGTGTGCATGAGGGACCCGTTGGTTCGTTATGTTACTTGGCTCGACTCTTACAATTGTTGCCTAAGATGAAGGGGTATGATGTGGTTCAGTTAATCAATCCAGACTTGCTGCATCTCAAGCCTCGATGGAATCGCTTGCTCTTCGACTATCTTCGTCGACATAACCGCTGCATCTCTGTGGGATGTTTTGGCGACGACTATTATGTCATCAGTCGCAGTCAGTCTGATTATGTCGAGCAACGTTTGAAGAATTCCAATGCTCCCTACCTTGAATATACCGACTTTTATGCCTTTGGTCATCGCATCGAACATCCACTCAATGTTCAGCGTATGCAAGGATGGGTTCAGAGTGGAAAAGCACAACTGACGCAGTATGTGATGGCTCGAGCTGATTGTCTCGTTGCTTGCTTATATGAATATTATAAGGTATATGAGACGCCCGAATTCATCGACAGACTTCATTATATACCACTGCCAATCTTTCGTCCTTTTGTACAGTCAGGTGTCGAAAAGGCGAATTTTCCAGTGTTAGATCGACCCCTCAATGTGCTGCTTACTGTACAGAAGAGGCGTACAGCCATGAAGGGAACTGATCAGATGGAGCCTTTGTTCCAGCGTCTCGCTTCCGAACATCCAGAAAAGATCGAACTGCATCGCATTGAATCTGTTCCTTTCGACGAGTATTGTCGTTTGCTCGATGAGGCTGATGTCATCGTCGATCAACTCTACAGTTACACGCCTGCCATGAATGCACTCGAAGCTATGAGCCGTGGTAAGGTGGTTGTAAGTGGGGGAGAGGAGGATTACTATCGCTTCCAAGAGAACTTGATTGTTCCAGATGTGCCCCTAGCCAAGTTGCCACTAGGCAGAAGTAAGCAAAACAATGGTCGTCCATTACGCCCCATTATCAATCTTCGTCCCTTTCAGATGGAGGAGAATTACCGATTATTATGCGACATTTTACTCGATTCTGCAAAGGTCGAACAGATGAAATGCGATAGTAAGGCATTTATCGACCAATACCATGATGCCGATTATGTAGCTCAACAATATTTGACACTTTGGAGGACTATTGTGGAGTCTATGTAGTGCTTGTTTGCAATACATAAATAACAAATGATGCGGTTTCACACCAAAAATTAGCCGTTTTTCCTATGTTTTTGCATACAAGACTTGCTTTCTTAAATTTTTTGCCCTATCTTTGCACCCGCTAAAACGGAAGAACGCTACATTACGGAGCGTGATGAAGGGAAAGCGAAGTTCTTTGAAATGATGAGAAATTGAAACAACAACCTGAAGTTTCCTATATATATTATATAATATGTATAGTGAAACGACAGAAACGATATAGCAAGTACATACTTGGGTAGAGCAAGTGCAGAGATGTTCCTTTCATGAGGGACATCAACAAAAGCTTTACCGTCAAATTTCTGAATTTGAATTGCCGGGTAC
>JAZQQU010000023.1:0-83247 GCA_045629225.1 Bacteroidales bacterium
AAACATCTGTTCTTCCTCCGAAAACTTTGATTTGCGACCTCTGGTGACTGTGCTAGATAGTGTTGTAATTTCTTCCCTCAGCGTGTTCTTTTGTCCGTTCATTTTGGTTGATTTTTATTCAACCTTTTCTGGGGCAAGACACGCCAGGGATGCTGTAATTTGACACTTTGTACGATGTGTCAAATTATAAGTACTAACAAAGGGGCAAAATATGCAGCTTTTGCCCCTCTGAGGATGCATGATGTTGACACATGCCAGCAAGTGTCAACATTGAAAATAAAAAATAGTCCGACTAGGGATGAAGTCGGACTATCTTGGAGAAATTATAGTTTTTCCTACTTATTTCGTAGCTATGTTACGCTTGAAGACAAGCACGGAACGTGCTGGCAGATAGAGTTTGAGCCAGCCCTTGCCATCGTCTTCATAAGCGGGGTCATGCTGGGTCTGATAAGGAGCGTCGGCCGAGACATTGCCGAAGCCGCCGAACTCAGGATCGTCGGAGTTGAGCACAAGGTCGTACTCTCCATTCTTGACCAGGAAACCATAGTCGGTGTACGACTTTTCGCCATCGAAGTTGAAGACGAAGAGCAGACGACGACGCTCGAAGGCTACTACATGGTCACCACGGTTGTCCCAGATAGGGATGAGTGGAGCCTCGTTGAAGCGTAGAACAGATTGAATAAGCTTGTTCTCAGCGATATCCCAGCGGTTAAGGTACTTGAAGTTGAGCTCCTCGTTATCGACCAGTTCCCACTGACGACGGGCATACTTGTGGCTCCAGCCATTGCCCTCACGTGGGAAGTCGATCCACTCTGGATGACCGAATTCGTTGCCCATGAAGTTGAGGTAGCCGCCATTGATGGTAGCCAGTGTGATCAGACGGATCATCTTGTGCAGGGCTATGCCTCGATGCACGGTGAGGTTCTCGTCACCGATCTTGAAGTGCCAGTACATGTCGCTGTCCACGAGGCGGAAGATGACTGTCTTGTCGCCCACGAGTGCCTGATCGTGGCTCTCGACATAGGAGATGGTCTTGCCGCCGTGGTCGCAAAGCTGCCACATGATGTCGGTGGTGTTCCAGTCCTCGTCCTTTTTCTCCTTGAGCAGCTTGATCCAGTAGTCTGGGATGTTCATCTGGAGGCGGTAGTCGAAGCCCATGCCACCATCGGCGAATGGCTCTGCCAGGCCAGGCATGCCGCTGACCTCCTCGCCTATCGTGATGGCGTTGGGGTTGAACTCATGGATGAGCTGGTTGGCCAGCGTGAGGTAGCAGATGGCATCGCCGTCGCAGTTAGGACCATAGTAGTCGGCCAGATTGCCGCCACCGCCCTGATGGTCAAGGTAGAGCATAGAGCCTACGCCATCGAAACGGAAACCGTCGAAGTGGTATTCGTCGAGCCAGAACTTGCAGTTGCTCAGGAGGAAGTGAAGCACTTCGGGACGAGCGTAGTCGAAGCAGAGGCTGTCCCACTGTGGATGTTCGCGACGTCCACCGCCATGGAAGTACTGGCAGGGGTCGCCACAGAAGTTGCCCAGGCCTTCGACCTCATTCTTCACAGCGTGCGAATGGACGAGATCCATGATGACAGCAATGCCCATGCCATGAGCGTCGTCAATGAGGTGCTTGAGCTCCTCGGGAGTGCCAAAGCGGCTCGAAGCAGCATAGAAATTTGAGACATGGTAGCCGAACGAGCCATAATATGGATGCTCCTGGATAGCCATGATCTGGATGGCTGTGTAACCGAGCTTGGCAACGCGAGGCAACACGTTGCGACGGAACTCGTCGTATGAACCGACCTTCTCCTCGCTGGTGGCCATGCCGATGTGGCATTCGTAAATCAAGAGCGGATCGACCTGTGGGCGGAAGATCTTGTTCTTGAAGTGATACTGGCGCTCTGGTGCCCAGACTTGAGCTGAAAAGATTTTGGTCTGTTCATCCTGAACTACGCGACGTGCATAGGATGGAATACGCTCGCCTTGGCCTCCCTCCCAGTGGATGGAGAGCTTGTAGAGCTGCTGATGACGGAGTGCATCGGCAGGCAGGTGTATCTCCCACTCGTTGCCATTGCGCTGGCAGGCATACTCGGGGAGTTCCTTCCAGTCGTTCATCTCGCCAATGATGTACATGGCTGTGGCATTAGGAGCCCATTCGCGGAACATCCAGGTGCCATCCTTCAGGCGATGCAGACCGTAGTGCAGATAGCCCGTGGCCAGATTGCTGAGGGTGCCAGCGCCTTGGGTGATCTCGTGCATCTTCCAGGCAGCATGCTTGAAACGACCCATGATGGCATCTGTGTAGGGCAGCAGATAGTCTTTGTCGCGCAATACCTTGAAAGAGTTGGGCTTGAGCTGATTCATCCACTTGTTGATGACGAGTGGATCGTGGGTATAGACAACGTCTCTCACAAACTTGGCTTGTGGAGAGAAACTGGTACGCTTTTGTGGGGTGGTTTTCATTTTGAGGATAATAAAGATTATAACTTAATCTTGACAACCAGCTTGCGCCAAGCACCTTCGCCAATGCAAGGCTGATGGCCGTCCCATGGCCAGAAGATGGCAAAGTGGCGTGGCTCGACACGAACCAGGTAGCCGCCCTTGTCCGAATACTTCGTGATGTCCTTCTCTGGGTTATAAGGTGCATCAGGCTGTACGAGTTCGCAGGTAGGCTTGTAGCCCATCAGCTCAGTTCCATCGAGAGGAATCTGAATGTCGAGGTAGTCGTTGTGGGTCTCGAACTTGGCCTCCTCTACAGTCTTGCCCTTCTGGTCGATGACATTGATGAAGAGGTTCTTGCCATCGAGCACAACCTTGCCTGGCTCAACTTGAGCCCAATCGGTCTGCTTGATGTAATCGAAGGCCTGCTTAAACAAAGGGTTCAGGGCCTCGTAGCGTGTGCTGTTGTCCAATGAATCGAGAATCATGATATGGATGTTTTAAAATGTATAATTTATAATGTATTTTTTAAAATGTCAAATTTTGAATAAATAATTATTGATGTATTAGAATGTGTAGTTAAAAAAGAATGAGCGCATGGCGTAGCTTTCGGTTAACGGAAGAAAGGTCGCAATGTGTATTTTTCACAGCACAAAGATAATAAAAAAAAATCGACCCGCCAAGAAAACGGGTCGAAAAAATCATGTTTTTATGCTGTAGAACAACATTTAGCCACGGATTTAGGCGATAAAGAGACTTTTTTAGCGCTCTTTGCGAGATTTTGGGCCTTGTTTCATCATGTCGTTCTTGAACTTCTGTTCTGCCTCCTGCAGGCGGATGAGCTGGGCTGGAGTGAGCAGCTTCTCGAACTTCTGGAAGTACTGCTGTTCGAGCTGAGCATCCTCGAGCTGGAGTTGGCGTACGTTCGAGGCTGCACGCTGCATGGTGGTGTCGGCCACCTGCTCGCCTCTGCGAACCTTGCGCATGATGCGGTGAGCATCGCCGTACTTGTGGAAGAGGTGACTCTTGTCGTGAAGCAGCTCCTTGTAGGCGGGTATGAAGGTGGACTTCTGCTCGTCGGTGAGTTCGAGCTGTGAGACGATGTAGTCACACTTCTTCTGCTGATAGTCCTCGAAACTGAAGCCCGAGCTGTGCTGGACTGGCTGGTGACCTGGACCGTGGGTGTGATCATGCTCCTGAGCAGAGAGTGCGAACGAAAGCATGAGCGAGAGTATGAGAAGGAGGGATTTCATTTGAAATGAAAATTAAAATGCAAAAATAAGGAAAAAATCAGATGCCGCAGATAATGTCGTACACCTCGTAGTCGCTGAGGGTGGCATAATACTGCTCTTCGGCTGACGGGTCGTCGTAGTCGGATGTTACGGATTCGGCCATGACATCTGGCTCAGGTGTTGCTTCGGGTGCTGACCAATTGATCTGGAATGCAGCAGTCACGGCAACTACAAGCGCTACTGCAGCTGCAATGCCAGCCCAGCGACGGGTCATGGTGGTAGTACGCATGGTAGCAGCAGGCTCGATGGCAGGTTGTGAGGCAAGGACTTCTGCATCGATCACTGCATTCATTTTCTGCTCGAACTGGGCAAAGAAGTCGGCAGGTACGGTCATTCCTCCATGATTCTGGCTTGCTCTCTTCACTACCTCGGGAAGCTCAGGATCGGCCTGTTTGATTGTGAATTGCTCTGTATTCATAGCGACATTCGTCATGTATTTTGTTTTCTTACGAACTTTTGACTAACTTTAACAGTAAGGGTTTAAATCAAATTTCATTATTTTTGAAATAATTTGATATTTTTTCGACTGCAAAGTGATAACTGGCCTTCAAAGCACCGACCGAAGTACCTGTGATGAGTGCAATCTCCTCGTAGGGGAGCTCGTCGTAATAGCGCATGTTGAACACTTCGCGCTGCTTTGGAGGCAGTGACGCTATGGCTTCGAGCAAAAGGCGCTGGGCATCGTCGCCATCGAAGTAGGTGTCAGCCTCCTGCGTGTCCATCACATATCCGTCAGGATCGTCGATGGTCATGTCGAGTTCGGCCTGACGCTTAGTGAGGAACGTCAGTGCTTCGTGATGAGCTATGGTATAGAGCCAGGTGCTGAGTTTGCTGTCGCCACGGAAGTTGTCGAGACCTTGCCAAGCCTTGAGCAGAGCGTTCTGCAAGACGTCGGAAGTATCTTCGTGGTCGAGCACCAGCTTGCGTATCTGCCAATACATCTGTTCCTGGAACTGATGTATCACCTGCGTGAAGGCTTGGCGTCGTGTGGCAGGATCGCGTAGCTGTTCGGCCAACTGGGCTTCTGAGATGGGAGTCATTTAATAATATAAATGTAAAATGAATAAAACAAAATATTTGGCAATTGCATATTGCAAGGTAGCCTGGAGGATTAATATGATGATCCTCTCATCGATTGCAGATGGGACGGAACCGACAGATGATGCACCTGTGTGAGTCAGCACACTGAGTGAACGGGACAGCAGGATCGAAAATCTCGGTGAGCAGTCGGTTGAGCCCCTCGGTCATCTGCGAACTGTAGGGCGTGTAGTCATCAATCCAGATTGTCTCCTTCTGCTTGTTCTTACCCAAGTCGAGCCGTGTGATGGCGGTGGAGTCCGATCGGAAGTCGCGCACAAAGAAGAGATGTGGAGTGATACGTTCAGGTTGATGGTCGAGGCCAATGCGACGGAGCTTGGTGGCATCGGCTTGACGAAGCATGTGGCTGTAGAACATCACCTGAAAGGCTTCGTGCGAGGCTTTGCCGTCGGGGACAAACAGGTCGTTCACGTCGCGCAGGTGGAGTTTGCTGCCGTGGCGCGAGTTGCCAGTCTTGTAGTCGATAATGCGCAGGGTCTCAGGTCCTGTGGCAGAGAGTTCGAGACGATCGTAAACACACTTGATACGGACCTGCAGATTGTCGTTGACGTTGTAGAGGAACCGGAGGGAAGCTTCGCCTCGCAGATAGATGAAGGGACAGCGCTTCAGGTCCTGTCGGAGCACTTCGACCGCATAGCGTACCAAGATGCGCGACACCAATAAGTTGTAACCCTCGAGCTCATCAATCTCCATGACCTCGCGGAACTCCTCATGGATGAGCCTGGTGATCTCGCCCTCAGGGTGGTTGATGTAATAGCGAAGCATGTCGGCATCGACACGTTTGCCCTCGGCTTTGCTATAGAGTCGATTCAAGGCTTGATGAAGGATGTCGCCAAATCCGATGTTGTCCACGCCCTCGCTTACCTCCTGCTCCTCCTGGATATTCCTGACGTAGGTCAGGTAGAAGTTCAGGGGACAATGGAGATACTCCTTAAGCGCAGAGGCAGAGAGGTTGCGTTGTCCGTCGGTGCCAAGATAGGCCTGCATGGATTGGAGCACTTCGGGAGTCTTTTCGACCTGAAAGCTGCAAGCCTCAGATATGCTGATATCGTTGTGAATGGCCTGAGGTTCAAGTGAGTCGTGCCCCATCAGGTAACGCAACTGCTTGACGTATCGACTCTCTTCACCACTCTGCATGCCCTCTGCACGACTGTCGTAGATCATGGTGACACGGTGTGCACGACTGATGAGTCGATAGAAGTGGTAGGCAAAGACAGCATCGCGATGTCGTTGGGTGGGCATGTCAAAAGCGTTGCGCAACGACATGGGGATGAAAGAGTTGCTTACGGGTTTGGCTGGGAATACACCCTCATTCATCGACAAGAGGATGACATGGTCGAAGTCCATACCTCGGGTTTCGAGTACTCCCATCACCTGAAGGCCTTGCAGTGGTTCGCCAGAGAATGGGACGCTCACACCTGAGACAAGACGTTCAATGAGCATGAAGAGCGTGCGCGGAGTGAAGTCGAACGACTGACGCGTCAGCTCGTCAGCCAACTTCTGCAGTGTGCGATGGTAGTGGTAGAGGAACTCGTGGTCGGTGACTGTGAAGTAAGGTTGGCTATCATCGTTGTCGAAAAGAGTGGGCTCTTCAGCCTGAAGTGCATGTTGCTCAATCTCCTGCTGTGCCTGGTCCATGAGATATTGGAGAATTACGAGCAGATAGGTGATAGTCTCACGAGCCGTGCGCACAGGACGGAAGATGAGACGCAAGAAGTCTGACTCCTGAAACTCAGAGACCGAAACCTGATAGATGTTGTGCTTAGTAATGCGCAGCGTCAGTTCGTGGGCTTGTGGACCGACCAGCGAGCGAACAAAGTTGTGCGACAGCAAGGCAAGCACAGGTTTGAAGTGGAACGATGTGCGACCGGCTTCTACCCTATCGCGCATGGATTCGTGCAGATTGGAAAGCATCTCGACAAACGAGGCTATGGGCGTGTTTTTCAGTCCATAACCCATGGTGACGTTGAAGGTGCCAAGTTCGGAGGGCACAGCATAGAGCATGGGGAGGAGAAGCTTCTCGTCGGGCAAGACAACGGCTGTGCGAAGCGGGTTTTGCAATATCTCGAGCTTGTTCTGCTTCAGTATCTGACCAGCCAGCTGCGTCTGTCCCACCGCTGAGGGAACTGCAAAGAGCTGATAGTTGCGATCCTCCTCAGGCACAAGTCCAGCAGATAGTTCCTGATCGGAAATCTCGTTAGGGAAGTCTGCCAGGTTCTGTGCTGTGAAGTAGGCGGCAGAGGTGGCTTTCGAGTCCTTGTCAGAAAGTCGGGGGTCGGCATAATCCCAGCAGAACTCGGCCAACTGGTTGGCATGGAGTTTGAGCATGAGTTTACGATCGGCCTTGCTGATAGCAGTGAGACCTACGAAGACGACCTTCTGGATGCCTGGCATGGGGATGAGCTGAGCTGGGGCTTTGGCTTCGTCGTAGAGCATGTCGATGACTTCGCGTTCAAGCATTCCTTCGTAAGCCAGATTCTCGTTGGCGAGATCATGACGAAAGTCGTGGTAGAGGTCGCGAAGTATGCTCCATGTCTGACCGAAAGCTTCGCGTTTGGCATCATCGGGACATTCTACGGGCTTGTAGTTGTGCCAGAAGCTCTGTATGACAGCAATAATTTCGGGGTCAAAGCCAGCAAACTCTGCCTCGATGTCCTTGAGATCCTTGACGTTGCGGAACAGAGCGTCTGCATCGACCAGATACTTGTCAACATCGTCAAAGTCGCTGAGCAGCATGTCGCCCCAGAAGACGAACTGGTCGAACTCCTCCTTGTCCTGTCGTTGGCTGAGCTTGCGGTAGTGGGTATAGAGTCGGAAAAGGAGCGATGTCCTGTCAGGCACCTGTCGTTGGCTGAAGAGGCCGAACAATTCGTTGATGGTAGTGATGGAAGGGACGAAACAGGGACCACCGAAGGCATCGTGCAGGTATTTGGAGAAGAACAGGCCGCATCTGCGATTGGGGAAGCAGAACAACATGCGCGACAAGGGCATTGAGACGGGTTCACCCGTCTTCTGGCTCTCTGCTCTGGCTATGTGTGCGTAATGTAGTGCTACTGTTTTCAGGAATTCCTGCATAATGGTGTGAATGTTATGCCTCAGGAGAGGTAACCAGAAAGTTGTTGATCAATGCATCAGTTGGTAGAAAAGCTCTTTGAGCAGCTCTGGGTCAGGTGTGGTACCGCCACGTCCGCCTTTGCTGCGAGCATCGAAGTTGCGAAGAATGGCAATGTTGTTCATCGTCTTCCAGGCATTGTATATCTTCATGGCTGCCAGCAGGTCTTTGGCAGCAGGATAGCTGCATCCTACACTCGACATGATGCCATTGACGGTCTTGTCAGGGCTGTAATGTGCAAGCATCAGATTGCTGAAGAGGCCAAAGAGCGTAGCGATAACCATTTGTGAAGGACCAGCCTTGGGGTTCTGTGCAAAGTAACGACGAATCATCTCGACCTTTTTGGAGTCGCGAGCTGCAATGGCCGACTGAAGTTCATAGACATTGTACTCCTTGCTGATGCCCACATGCTGGAAGACATCCTGGTCGGTGATCTTGGTGCGTCCCTGCATGGACAGTTTGAGTTTATCGACCTCATGCATCAGACGACTGATATCTGAACCGATGAAGTTACAAAGCAAATCAATGGCCTTGGGTTCGGCCTCCATGCCAACTTGCTGCAGGAGGATAGGCATCTGTTTGGGGAGTTCGTAATCACGAATCTTATCGCTCTGATACACTACGCCCACTTTCTTGCAGATTTTGACGAGCTGGGGAGCACCCGTCAAGGTCTGGGTCTTGCAGGTGATGACCAATATGGTGCTTTCGAGCGGATGCTCAAGGTAGAGACAGAGATCGTCAAGCTTGACCTGCTGCTTGTTGACCGACTGAACTTCGCGCAACATGACCAGTTGTCGCTCGGCCATCATGGGATAACGACGACAGGCAGAGATCACTTCGGAGATAACACAGTCCGAGCCATAGTACTGTGAGAGGTTGAAGTCTTTCTCCTCGTCGGTGAGCACATGGTCGAGCAACAGTTCAGAGAGTTGGTCGATGTAAAACGACTCTTCGCCATGCAACAGATAGACGGGCGCAAAGCGTCCGGCAAGAATATCTGCCTTGAGAGGAGAAAAATCATCAGTTTTCTTTGCCATGTCAATTATTATTTGTATCTTTGCAGCGCACTTTAGCTTCAGCTCTGGGTCAAGAGTATGACATACGGAGCGATTGTCTACACATTATATAATATATATAAAATCATGCAACCAATGCTCAATCTGCCACAGTACGACTGTCGTCAGCGCCTCTCTCCTATCACGCAGTTGGAGGAAATATGGGATACGCAACGTCGCAAATGGGTGCGTCTCACCCCCGAGGAATGGGTGCGACAGAATTTCGTGCATTTCCTGATCGGACAGAAGGGCTATCCGGCTGGACGCATTGGCAACGAGGTGTCGATCAAAGTCGGACAACTGGAGCGTCGCTGTGACAGCGTAGTCTTCGGTAAGGAGGGCGAACCTGTGATGATTGTGGAGTACAAAGCCCCCTCCGTACAGATATCACAGAAGGTCTTCGACCAGATAGCACGCTATAACATAGCTCTGCAGGTGGATTGGCTCATCGTAAGCAATGGCATGCAGCACTACTGTTGCCACCTGCTGAGGGATCAGCACAAGTTTGAGTTCGTATCAGAGATTCCTAAAGGCGAGGAACTCTTTTGATTCTCTTCCTTCAACATGCCTTCCTCTATCCTTATTACACGTCCTGGGAAAGCCTCTGGATAAGTGTGGTTGTGTGTTGACATAATGACCGTGGCATGACGCTCGATGCAGATGTCGTGCAGGAGTTTCACAATCAGTTTGCCCGTCTCTGGGTCGAGGTTGCCCGTAGGTTCGTCAGCCAGAATGAGTTTTGGATTGTTGAGCAAGGCACGAGCAATGACTACTCGCTGCTGTTCGCCACCCGAGAGTGTATTAGGCATGCGGTTTTCACATCCCTGCATCTTCACAAGTTCTAACACCTCCTGGATGCGCTGCTGACGATCCGATGCCTTGTCCCAACCCGTGGCACGAAGCACGAAGTCGAGATTATCGCCTACTGTGCGATCAGTCAGGAGCTGGAAATCCTGAAAGATGATGCCGAGTTTGCGACGAAGGTATGGAATCTGACTCTTGCGAAGATGCATCAAGTCATATTCGCCCAAAACACGAGCCTCATCGCCTTGGAGGATATCAAGGTCGCTGTAGATAGTCTTGAGCAGTGATGACTTGCCACTGCCCACTTTGCCAAGCAGATAGACAAACTCGCCTTCGCTCACCTTGAGGTCAATGTTGGGGAGCAGTGGTTGCTGGTCGCGGCGTGAGATGGTGACGTTGCGGTAGGAGATCATAATTGCTCTATGTGAAGTGAAAGGATGTGAAAAGGATGATTGAGGAGGTATTAGTGCTTCTTCCAGCCTGGCTTGTGACGCTCCTTGAGCTCAGCTGCCAGATCCTCGATGCGCATGCCCTTGCTGGTGAGCAGTACGATGAGGTGGTAGAACATATCCGAACCCTCGTAACAGAGGCGATCGTTAGTACCATTAGTAGCCTCGATGACAAGTTCTAAGGCCTCCTCGCCTACTTTCTGTGCCATGCGGTTCAAGCCATCCTTGAAAAGGCTGGTGGTGTAAGAACCCTCAGGCATCTCCTCATGTCGCTTCTCGATGAAGTCCTGCAGTTCGGAGAGGAAGAGCAGTGCATTGTCTTTGTTGTGTGCCTCGTCGTGCTTATTCTCCTCGCCCCAGCAGGTGTCAGCACCTGTATGGCAGACAGGACCAGCAGGGTTGGCTTTGATGAGGAGTGTGTCCTCGTCACAGTCGTTGAGTATCTCCACCACGCGCAGGACGTTGCCCGAAGTCTCGCCCTTGGTCCAAAGCGTCTGGCGAGTTCTGCTCCAGAAGGTGACCAGGCCTGTCTCTTCAGTTTTGCGAAAGGCCTCTTCGTTCATGTAACCTAACATCAATACCTTGTCTGTAACTGCGTCCTGAATGATGGCTGGCACAAGGCCATTGCCCATCTTGTTGAAATCAATCTTCATTGTTATTATGTTGTTATGTTGCTTTGTTCTTTTGTTGCTTTATTATTACGTTCCTCTTCGTTGTTACGCTGCTTTGTTGTTACGTTGCATTGATAATTTGTTGTTTTGTCAGTAGCTACAATCATTTTGCAAATACGGTTACAAGTACATGGAAGTTTTGTAAATAATGTATGCCAAAACAACTAATTTCTGACTACAATGCCATTATCACGCAGATAGTCTTTGAGTTTCTTCATCGGAATCTCGCCAAAATGGAAGACTGAGGCTGCAAGGGCAGCATCGACATGGCCTTGTGTGAAGGCTTCAAGGAAATGTTCCTTAGTGCCTGCACCGCCAGAGGCAATGATTGGAATGCTGAGCTCGTTGTGCAGACGTGAGAGAGCTTCGATGGCAAAGCCCTGCTTCGAACCATCGTGATTCATGGACGTGAAGAGAATCTCGCCAGCACCACGTTCTTGTGCCTCATGTGCCCACTCGAAGAGAGTGCGGTCGGTAGGTACACGACCACCATTGAGGTAGCAGCGCCAGGTGCCATCCTCCTCCAGACGAGCATCGATAGCGCAGACACACTCCTGACAGCCGAAGCGATGAGCAATCTCTGTGATCAACTCAGGTCGACGTATGGCTGAGGAGTTGATTGAGACCTTGTCAGCACCAGCAGCTAACAGACGTTCTACGTCGGAGAGTTCATGGATTCCGCCACCCACAGTGAAGGGGATAGAGACCTCAGCCGCTATACGCTGCACAAGTTCGGTGAAGGTCTTACGACCCTCGTGTGAGGCAGTGATGTCGAGATAGACAAGTTCGTCGGCTCCCATCTCGCTATATTGTTTGCCCAACTCTACTGGGTCGCCTGCATCACGGAAGTTGACGAACTGAACGCCCTTGACGGTCTTGCCATCTTTCACATCCAGGCAAGGAATGATTCTTTTTGCTAACATTGTAAAAAGGATAATATACGGTGCAAAGATACACAATTTTTCCGATATTTCCACATAATTTATAAAATAAATGCTTAATTTATGGTATTTTGCTTGAGACTCCCGCATTTTTGCATATTTATTAACTCTCCTTCCCTATTTTTGACGCTTGTTTATGACTAAAAATCGAGTGCTTGTCAAGTCTCGAATACGGATTAATTAAAAAAGGAGGCATGGTCAAAAGACCAGCCTCCGATGTCGTGTGAAATAAATGTTAATCAGGACTTGCCAGAAATACTACAGATGCTTGTAGATATGTTGAATAACAAGGCCTGCAAGTGTGAATCCATAGATTCCTGTGATGTGCGAAAGTGATCCATTGATCTGCGCCTTCTTCTCATTCCAGTTATGATCGTCAATAGAGCCTTCTGTAGCAATAGAACGTGTTTGACGACAGACACAATGACTTGAACCACATGAAGAGGTAGTACCTTGATTCTGCATCAGTTCCTCGCTGAATATACACATGACCTTCTTCTTGAGATAAAGCTTGTTGCGACGCATACGACTGCGCATGGCCGAACCAAGAGGACAGCCTTTCACCTTCCAGAACTCTGCTACCTGTATGCGTGTCGGATCGAGCTTGAGTGCTGCTCCCATCGATGAGAAGACGGTGGCACGTGGTTGGCGAGTTGCTTCGAGCAAGAGGTCGATCTTGTCTTTCAGCGAATCGATGCAGTCGATAATGTAATCGTAACTATCGAGCTGAAAGCTGGAGGAATTCTCATGACTATAGATATCATGTATGGCTATAATATCTGCCTCGGGATTGATGGAGAGAAGACGTTCGCGAAGCACCTCAACCTTCACCTGACCAACGGTTTGTGTCGTGGCCATCAGCTGACGATTGATGTTGGTGATGCAGACACGGTCGGAATCGACAATGGTGAGATGGCAGATGCCTGTGCGAATGAGGCTCTCAGCGCACCAGGAACCGACGCCGCCGACACCCACAAGCAAAACACGCTTCTGAGCTATAACCTCCATGGCTTTGGGGCCAAGTAGCAATTCCGAACGATTAAGAATGCCTTTCATCGTGCATAGTTTTGATCAAGTATGTGGTAAGAGGTTCAATGAGGAAGAAAAGGGTTCTCACTGCACGTTGAGCTGGAATGCCTCAAGTTCCTGATAGGTGATTCGGCCCTCATAGATTGCTTTGCCCATGATGACAGAAGGCACACCGGCCTCCTGAAGTTGAAGGACATCGGACATACAAGAGACACCACCCGAAGCCGTGACGTGGAGCTCTGGGAACTCTGCCATCATGTCCTTATAGAGCTCGGTGGCTGGACCTGAAAGCATTCCGTCGCGAGAAATGTCGGTCGAGATGACATTTCGAACACCACGAGACACGTAACTCTGCAGGAAAGTCTGCCAGCGAGCATCACTCGATTCAAGCCAACCCTGAACTGCTATACAACCATCCTTGATGTCTGCACCTAAGATGATGTGGTCGGCTCCATAATGATCGAGCCAGCTGAGGAACATCTGTGGATACTTGACTGCAATGGATCCGCCTGTAATCATCTGCGCACCACTCTCGAAGGCAATGTGGGCATCTTCGTCGCTCTTGATGCCTCCACCAAAGTCGATAATCAAGTGGGTCTGTGAAGCAATCTGTTCAAGCACGTGGTGATTGACAATGTGGCCTCCTTTGGCTCCATCAAGATCAACAAGATGAAGACGACGTATGCCAATACCTTCAAAGCTTTTAGCTACTTCTAGAGGGTCCTGGCTGTATTCTGTCTTGGCATTGTAGTCGCCCTTAGACAGACGTACTAACTTGCCATCAATGATATCTATAGCGGGAATGAGTTCAATCATAAGATTGACGATTTGCGATTGATGATTTACGATTTACTATTGATGATTAACCACAAAAGAATTACACGATCCTGATTCTTTTGGGCTGACCTATTGGAAAATGAAGTTTCTGAGTATCTGTTCTCCTACATTACCCGATTTCTCAGGATGGAACTGTGTGGCCCAGAAATTACCCTTATGCAGGGCTGCACTGTAGGCTTCGCCATACTCGGTGGTGGCAATAGTGTAGTGGCAAAGCGGTACTCGATAGGAATGAACATAGTACACATAATCAGTGCTGGTAATGCCATCGAACAACTGGCAATCAGTCGAGGGCATCACTTGGTTCCAGCCCATCTGAGGAACCTTGAGGTCTACATCTGCTGGACGGAAACGCTCCACAGGCACATCAAAGATGCCCAAGCACGGAGTGTTCTGTCCATTAATCTGGCCTTCTTCGCTTTCGCGGCACATCAACTGCATGCCAATACAGATGCCAAGTACAGGTTGCTTGAGGGTGACAATCAGTTGGTCAAGACCATGATCACGCAAATAATCCATAGCTGCACGTGCCTCGCCAACTCCAGGAAAAATGACTCGGTCGGCTTGACGTATCTCTGTTGGATCATCAGTGATTACTGCTTCGACTCCCAGACGCTGGCAAGCGCAGTAGACACTATAAATGTTGCCAGCGTTGTATTTGATTATTGCTACTTTCATGTATTAATCGTTATACCAGTCAATCTTATTCGAGCGGCTGACACTCGTCTTCTCGTACTTAAGGTCAGAGAGCATTGAGCTCTTAACTGCAATATTCACGTTGAACGAAGCATACTGTCCCATAGGATTAAGCGAGGCAGTGAGAGCCCAACAGTGCATATCGCGCGTACAGTTGATATTCATGAAGGTGACTTCCCCAAGGTTAAAGTCATACGAAGCATTGAACGAGAAGTTCCAAGCCTCGGTAGGTTGAAAAGTGCCTGACAGCGTAGCCGAATGTACTATCTTGTGAGGATATTCGCGCTTGTCCTTGTCGAATTTGCTTGTATCGTACTGATATCGCATCGAATATGAGAAATTGAGCGACCAAGGTAGTTTCCAGATCAAATAACCATCATCATCGTACTTACCTGTGCTCTGACTCTTCTCTTTTTTCTTTTTCTTCTTATCCTGATTACGCTGCATGCCTTCGATGCTTGTCGGATCGAGTTCCTCTTCGTCAGCAAATCCATCTTCGTCGAAGTCCAGGTCATTATCCAAGTCATCGTCATCATCATCACCCGAACCAGAACCTCGGCCAAAGAGCTTGGCCAACTTTTCATTATTCAACTGGTAACTCCAAGAGTAACCTGTATTCATGAGACGAGGCAACTTGCCTGCCGACCATCGAGTCTTGTCGTAATACTTGCCCTTTGCGTCGTACATGTAGTTGTCGAACGTAGCATTCAGGTTCATCGTAGAGTTCTTGCCGAACTTGAATGTAGCATTGACAGGCAATGTAGTGCTCCAGCGCATGGAGTCAGCGACGAGGTTGTAGGAGATACTTGTCGTAAGGTTATCGATGATTGATATCTTTTTATATCCCGACGAGTCCTTGTCTGTGCGAATCTTGGCTTCGATGTTGTTGGCTAAACCGAGGCTGATGCTTCCGCTGCGACCTTGCGAAGTAGTGCCGAACTTGTATCCCTGGAAATAGGAGTACTTCACCTCCTTGCGACCGGTGACAGATGTTGAGTCAGGAACATAGTATTTGCCCCAGCTACCATACTTGGGGTCAGAGAAGTCTGGTGTATAATTGAATGAGATGGTAGGGGTCATCAAGTGTCGCACAGCCACAAGCTTTGAATTCTTCCACATTGGAGTATAGAAACCATAGAGTTTGGTATTGGCCGCCAGTGAAGAATTGAAGTTGTAAGCGTTGTAGAAGCCATAGATAGTATCTTTGGCCACACCACCCATGGTTCCATCATTGTTACGCATGCCTGGATCGTAGTACTGTTCGGTCTTGTGCGAATAAGTTCGATCAGTGAACGATAAGCTTGGTGTAATGTTGATGTACTTCAACGCAGTAAATGTAGCACTCAATGGGATGGAGTGCTGCATACCATTGTCCCAGTCTTTGATCAGACTCTTCTTCATGATCTGATCCTGCTTGCTGGTGATGTTGTTGCTGAAACGTCCCTGATAGGTCATCGAGATCTTTTCGTACCAACGGTCTGCACCAGCCTTCACTTTGCGTTTGAAGGGGAACCATCGGCTCATCGAAAGCGAGAGATCGGGGAGCGAAACCACTAAAGTAGAGTCAGTGGTACGCTGAGTGATGCTTGTCGAAGCTGAGAGGCTCCAAAGAGAATTAGGAATCTTGTATGAAGCGTTGATGGTCGATGACTTAGTGGACTGTGTCATCTCGGTGCTATACAACGATCGAGTGTTACTGCGCTCGAATCCAGAAGTAGTGTAGTTGACTGATGCAGAAAGAGTCAGATTCGGATTGAAACGACTGTCCTGTGAGTGGCTCCATACAACACGCATGTTATTCTGCTCGCTGTAGTCAGGCATACCCTTATCGCCAGTTTTCGAAACAAGGTAGCTGAATGAGAAATTGCCTTTGTACTTGTAGCGAACAGAGTAGCGGCTTTCGGCCGAGATGCCCCACGAACCCTTGGTGTAGAGCTCACCCCTAAGAGACAAGTCCATGTAGTCGTTAAGAGCAAAGTAATAGCCTCCATCACGCAGATAGAGACCACGCTGCTGGTCAGCTCCATAGCTTGGCATGAGAATGCCCGAGGAATAGCTCTTGGTAAATGGGAAATAACCGAAAGGCACAGCAATAGGTAAAGGGACGTCAGCCACAACGAGGTAAGCTGGACCCGTGACGATGTTCTTCTTTGGACGAACTCGAGCCTTCGTGAGCTGTATGTAGAAGTGCGGACACTCCACCTGGTCGCATGTTGTGTACTTGCCATTTTCGAGGAAGATGTCGCTGTCTGGCATCTTTTTGGTGATGCCACCCGTCACGTATCCTTCGCCCTGCTGGGTCACAACGTCGCAGATATAACCCTTAGCAGTCTTGAAGTTATAGGACATGGTGCGGGTCTGGTACTCGCCAGATCGATCTTTGAAAACAGGTTTGCCCTGAAGATGACCCAATGAATCCTGTACACCATTGGCATGAACGAGCGAGGAGTCGAGCGAAAGCTGGATGCGTTCAGCGTCAAGCTGGATGTCGTCATACGTAATTTGCGACTGGCCATAGAGCCAAGCAAGGTTGCCCATGGTGAAGACCACCGAATCCTTTGCCTTATAGTTTACGACAGCAGTCAGACCACCACCCTCCTTCTTCTTTCTTGCCGAATCGGTTGGCAGACTATCCGCAAGGGTGGCATCGGCAAGATTAGAAGTGTTCAGCACACTGTCCATCACAGCTTTGATACTGTCTGCAGGGTCATGCGAAACGTTTGAGGAATCGAAAGTGCTGACAAGACTGTCTGGCATAGCAATGCTGTCGTTCAAAGCCAAACTGTCAGCTCCGACAGGATTACTACCGAGGCCGAGGCTGTCAAGAAGTACTTGACGCACAGATGCAGCAAAGGCTCCCCCACCGAACCATGATGGCAGCAGCAGGAGGGCCAGCAACATAGGCACGAAGCCTCGCTTAAAAATATATCTTATATGCGATTGCATTAATTATCGTACGTAAAAACGGCGCAAAGATAGTTTTTTTTTCGCAAAATTCCAAATATTTTATATCTTTTTTGCGTTTTCGCGTTCAAATCACATAATTTTAATACACACGTGACACTTACAGATTATCAAAAGGTAGTCTCCAGGTACAACCTGTTTTCCAATTGGCGCATCCGTAAGCAGTTTTTCCTTGCAGCACCTGACCACCACACAAGGGGCATACTGCAGGAACTTGCTGCACTGTCTGATTGTCTGCTTTCGTTGTCTTGTCGTTTGCTGCAGGTTGTTTTTTCTTTCGGGATGCCCTTTTCGGTTTCTCAATACCGGCTGCAGCATCTGCTGCTCGTTTCTCAGCAGCTGCCGCTTTCTTTTCGGCTGCTATTCGCTTCTTTTCCTCTTCAGGATCCACATAGGCTACCTGACGGTTTGTATTGTCGCTCATCACACTACGTATGATTTCCATCACCATCTGCTTCAGCTCGTCGATGAATTGTGAGGCCTCGTATTGCCCCTTTTCAATCATACGAAGCTTCTTTTCCCACTGTCCTGTCAGCTCTGGACTCTTGAGCAGTTCTTCGTGGATCACTTGTATCACGTCGATGCCTGTCTGCGTAGCAATGAGATTCTTCTTGTCGCGTCGTATGTAGCGACGTTTGATCAAGGTCTCGATGATTGCAGCACGCGTCGAAGGTCTGCCAATGCCATTCTCCTTCATAGCATCACGCAACTCCTCGTCTTCGCATTGTTTGCCAGCAGTTTCCATAGCACGAATCAGCAACGCCTCGTTATAAGGCTTTGGTGGTTGTGTCCACTTCTCAAGCAACGATGGTGTGTGCGGTCCTGTTTCGCCAATCGTGAAATCTGGCAACAGTGAGCCCCCCTCTTTTTCTTCGTCCTCATCCTTTTGGTCACTATAGATCACCCGCCATCCTGGATTGGTAATCAGTTTGCCAGTGGCCTTGAACTGAACCTTTGCTGCCTCGCCCAGAACGGTCGTGGTGTCGAACTGACAGTCAGGGTAGAACACAGAAATGAAGCGTCGTGTAATCAGATCAAATACCTGTCGCTCCATCTGAGTCAAAGCCATAGGAGGCACACCGGTTGGAATGATGGCGTGGTGGTCTGTGACTTTACTATTGTCAAACACGTTCTTTGACTTCAGCAGCTTCTTATTTGTGGTGAGCAATGGTTGAGTAAATACCTCGTAACCACGTAGTCCTTGCAGAATACTCGGACACTTCGGGTAGACGTCATCAGGAAGATAGGTTGTATCAACACGAGGGTAGGTTGCAACCTTCTTTTCGTAGAGCGACTGTATCTGTTGCAGTGTCTGTTCGGCCGTGAATCCGAACTTGCGATTGCAATCGACCTGAAGTGAAGAGAGGTCGTACAGACGTTTTGGTGACTCTTTGCCCGACTTCTTCTGCACATCGACAATGGTGAATGGCTCCTGGCTGATAGCCTCCATAGCTATCTGTGCCTCCTCAATCTTTTCGTAGCGACCCTTTGTGCTGCTGAAGGTTACGTCACGGTATAGTGTCTTCAACTCCCAATACTGCTGGGGCTGGAAGTTCACAATCTCAAAGTGACGCTTGACAATCATGGCAAGTGTCGGGGTCTGCACTCGACCAATGGAGATGACCTGACGAGCACTTGTCTGAGCATAACGAAGTGTGTAGAGACGAGTGGCGTTCATGCCCAACAACCAGTCGCCAATGGCACGGCTCAAGCCAGCCAGATAGAGGCGTTCATACTTCTGCTGAAGTTCAAGATGTGCAAAACCTTCGCGTATGGCATCGTCGGTCATCGAGTTGATCCATAGACGGTAGATGGGAATTTGTCCTGCACGTTCTCTGTCTGTGGCACCTGCTTTCTGCATCACCCAACGCTGTATCAGCTCTCCCTCCTGGCCGGCATCACCACAGTTGATGATGCACTCTGCGTCATTATAGAGTCTCTGGATGACCTCGAATTGCTGCTTCACCATGTCATCTTCCTTGAGCGTGATGCCAAAACGCTGTGGCATGATAGGGAGCCAGACAAGGCTCCATGCCTTCCATCGCTGGTCATATTCCTCAGGATTCTTCAGCTCGCACAGGTGACCAAAGGTCCAGGTGACCTGATATCCGTTGCCTTCCCACCAGCCTACGGCACCGCGACCTTGTCGCTTATTTGCCCCCAAAATCTGGGCAATGCTTTGGGCTACGCTGGGTTTCTCTGCAATACAGACTTTCATCTATTCAGTGTTATTTTATTTCAAGTATGGTGATAAGCTCCCATAGAGTATAGATTATCTTCTTGATGTCAAAAATAATCTATTGTATCTGCTCAAACAGTTAGGCAGGAATAATAATAATTAATTGTGAACCCACAAAAACTTGCCAGAAACGCTGGCGAAAAATTGTGGACACACAAAGGTTTGCCAGAAACGCTGGTAAAGAATTGTGGACACACAAAGGTCTGCCATAAACGCTGGTCAAAGCATTGTGGATACACAAAGGCCTGTCAGAAACGCTGGCTGAGATTTGTGGACACACAATGAGCTGACAGAAACTCTGGCAAGCAATTGTGGAAGAACAACGCATCAACGAAGACCTTTGGGGAACTAATCACCACGCAATACAATATATGACTTTGTGTAGATAGTTTTTAGATTATTTGCAAATGTGAAATGGCGTAAAAAGACCTCATTTCGCAAAAAATCGGGTGCAAAGATAAAGAATTTTTGGTAAAGTTGTACACTTTTGAGAAAAAATAATTATCTTTGCACCAAATTTTGACTTTAACATATAATTATATAATATGAAATTCACCGAACTTTGTGACGGCATCTTTAAGCAGTCGATTGCCGACTACCACAAGACTGATAACGTCGATACCCCTATCCAGAATCCCTTCGAGCAGGGTACCATTGAGTTCTTCCTTTACTTGAAGAACTGGATTGACACAGTGCAGTGGCACTTTGAGGACATTATTCGCGATCCAGAGATTGATCCGTCTGCTGCCCTTGTGCTGAAACGCCGCATTGACAAGTCAAATCAGGATCGTACCGATCTGGTTGAGATGATCGATTCCTATTTCCTTGACACCTATAAGAACGTTAAGGTGGCTGCAGGTGCTACCATCAATACCGAGTCGCCTGCTTGGGCTATCGATCGTTTGTCAATCCTCTATCTGAAGATCTATCACATGCAGGTTGAGGTGGATCGTACGGACGTTTCTGCTGAGCACCATGACAAGTGCCAACAGAAGCTTAATGTACTCCTCACCCAACATGAAGACCTCACCACAGCTATCAGCCAGCTTCTGGACGATATCGATGCAGGTCGTAAGTACATGAAAGTCTATAAGCAGATGAAGATGTACAACGATCCTAATCTCAATCCTGTGCTTTACGCCAACACTAAGTGATAGTCGGTCAGAACTCTATGGCAGGAATTCGCAAACTTCTGGTAATTCGCTTGAGTGCATTGGGCGACGTCTGTATGACGTTGCCCGTTCTTGATTCTCTGTGTAGGGCGTACCCTCAGATTGAAGTGACACTGCTCACCAGCAAGATAGCGACCCGTGTGGCTTCGACCATTATCCATTGCCCTAACCTGAAGCTTTTGGCTTTCAACAAGAATGACTACAAAGGCTTAAGTGGCTTGAATCGCTTGTATTATGAACTGCATTCCATGGGATTCGATGCTCTTGCCGACCTGCACGACGTGCTTCGTACCAAATGGGTAAGAACCCGTTTTCGCCTTGCAGGTACATTAGTCAAGGTCATTGACAAAGGCAGAGCCGAGAAGAAGGCACTGGTGGCTCATAAGACACAGCAGCAGCTCAAGAGTGGCTTTGAGCGTTATCAGCAAGTGTTTGCCGAATTGGGTTTGCCATTTGAACTTGACTATGATGGCCGACGTGTAGCGCAGTCTCTCGAAGAGCCTGATATGTTTATACCAAAAGGTTCCATAGGCATTGCTCCCTTTGCTCAGCATCAGGGCAAGATCTATCCTACTGTACAGATGTGCAGACTCATTGACTTGATCCTTGAGCGTTGCCCCGATCGTCATGTCTATCTGTTTGGAGGACACGAAGAGGCTTCAACTCTCGAACAGTGGTGTCAGAAGTCGCCCGAACATGTTCATAATCTGGCTGGAACTCAAGGCATAGATATGGACTTGAGAGTGATGTCCCGATTACAGGTGATGATCTCAATGGATTCGGCCAACATGCATCTGGCTTCGCTTGTCGGCCTGCGCTGCATCTCTGTGTGGGGGGCCACGCACCAATATGCAGGTTTTCTTGGTTATAGACAGCAGAAAGAGGATTGCATAGAGCTTCCACTTGCCTGTCGTCCCTGTTCGGTCTATGGAAATAAGCCCTGCAAATTTGGTGACTTCAGATGCATTGCTGGCATTGAACCGGAGATGATACTCCAGAGAATTCTCTGATCGAAGTCTTTAATAGGTTTCCCCCACTATTGTCCACAAATTAGTCACTGACACATGAAGATCTACATTGCCGAAGATGAACCGCTGGCATCTGCCAAACTTAAGTTATTCCTTGAGAAGGCAGGAGTCATTGCTGATATCTCCATCTACGGCGATGGCATAAAACTCAAGCAGGCTATTGAGCAGCAGGGACTTCCGGACATTATCTTCCTCGATATACAGATGCCCAACCTCACGGGGTTGCAGTTCTTGCAGGATCTGCGCAAGCAGCAACTGTACTCTAATCATCACACTGACATCATCATTACCTCGGCTTACGACCAGTACGCTATTGATGGGTTCAACTTCGGTGTTACAGATTATCTGCTCAAACCCTATACGCTCGATCGTTTGCGTCAGGCATTGGCTAAGGTTCGAGTTGAGCAAGCTGTGCTCAATATTCGAGCTGATGGCAGGAACGAGATAGTGAACATTGCTGACATAGTTTGCCTCGAGGCATTGAAGGACTATACCCGCCTCTCGTTAACTGATGGACGCATCATTACCACTTTGGGTACGTTGTCCAGCTTCGAACAGCAGTTGCCAAGTTCTCGGTTTACTCGCATTCAGCGATCTTATATTATTGGCATCGAGCACATACGCAGTTATAGTTCACAATCAGTAGTTCTGACTACTGGAGCTGAAGTCCCCATTGGCAAGACATTTCGCGAATCATTTGAATCATCAATCAACCATAAACGATGAATATCCTGACACTCATTGGCTCCATTGGACTTTTTCTATTTGCCATGCAACTCATCAGCGAAAGCCTACAGAAGCTGGCAGGTGAACCCTTGCGCCATATTTTGTCGGCCATAAAGGGCAATGTGCTCATGGGGATGCTGACGGGTCTTGGTGTCACGGCTTTGGTTCAGTCGTCGTCGGCAGTGACGGTCATGGCTGTTTCTTTTGTCAACTCGGGACTGATCACGCTCTCGCAATCCATGGCTATGATTATGGGTGCCAACATTGGCACTACCATTACTGGCTGGATTATTGCTGGCATGGGTTTCAGTTTCGATGCACTCCATCTGGCCTTTCCGCTTGCTGCCTTTACGCTGCTGTTTTTTTCTTCTCGACGTAGCCGGGTATTATCGATTGGTGAACTTATCTTAGGCTTTTCGCTGCTCTTCATTAGTTTGTCAACTATGCAGACAGCATTTTTTGACCTTGACGGCCTGTGGTTACATCACCTGCTCTCTTCTGGTGGGCTGCTCCATTGGGTTTCAATATTTCTCGTGTTGCTCTGTGGCCTTATACTCACGTTGTTAGTCCGTTCGTCAAGCGCTGCCTTTGCACTATTCCTGCTCATGTGCACCAATGGTTGGATTTCTTTTGAACTTGCCTGTGCCCTGATAGTCATTGCCAACATAGGCACCTGCCTCCCTCCCATCCTTGCTTCACGCCAAGGCAATGCAATGGCTCACCGTGCTGCATTCTGGCATCTGTTTTTCAACTGCTTTGGCATGGTATGGGCGCTGTTACTGCTTCTGTTCTGTGCTTCATTTTTGTCTGACGTTTGTGTTAGCCTCGGTTTTGACGATCCTCATACTGCTTCCGGAGCACCCTTATCATTGGCATTATTCCACACATTGTTCAATCTCATTACTACTTGTCTGCTGCTTCCCTTTACACACCGTCTTGCAGAACATGCTGCAGGAAAGATAAACTTCAGTGATGTTGATGGGCAAAAAGCCTTCAATTTGCAATTTCTCTCGTCTGGACTTATATCTTCAGGCGAATTGGCTTTAGCACAAGTTCGCAAGGAGACTTCACGTTACAGCGAAGAGACGTACCAGATGTTTCTCAAGGTACGCACCATGCTTGCTGAGCCATTGGGGTCTGAACGTCAACTCCAACTCAACGATGAGATCAGACAACTTGAAGAGGAGAGCGACCGTGCCGAAGTTGAGATTGCTGATTTCCTCAATAAGATTTCGCCAAAATCATTGTCGCAACAAGGCGAAATGCTGAGTCGCAACCTCTATAAGATAGTCGATGAACTTGAATCGATTGCAGATTCGATCTATCATATCTCTGCCACGCTCTATGCAAAGAGCGAACAGCGTGTCCGCTTCAGTAATGAGCTGAACGCCAACGTCACCAAAATGTTTGACCTCACTGACGATGCCCTTCAGCACATGGTCAAAGTGCTTTCCATGGAGGATGTACCACCCAATGCCCTCAACAAAGCTTATAACTTCGAGGACGAGATCAATAATTTCCGCAATCTGTTTCGCAATACAGTGCTAGATCAGTTTGACCGTCAGGAAGTGGAATACCAACAGAGTACGTTCTTCATGATGCTGATCAACGAATGCGAGAAGATTGGCGACTATGTGATCAATGTTGTCACTGCTGCATGCGAAAAATAAGAAATTGGATTATTAGGTTGTTGGGGTTTGAGGTCGATAGGACTTTTTTCATGTGGTCTCAAGGTTATGAGGATTTGAGTTCGAATTATATTAGTTTACCACTTAAACTTATATTCCATTTTAACCTGACGACCTCCGAACCTACAACTATTCGCTAGTACGATAGATGAATAATGAATAAAAAACAATATAATGTATTTAGAAAATAACTATTCCACCTTTAGCGAGAAACCAAGTGGAAGCATTGAGGTAATCTGCGGATCAATGTTCTCGGGCAAGACCGAGGAACTGATTCGTCGCATCAACCGAGTGAAGATTGCCCGTCAGAACATCATGATCTTCAAACCCACGCTCGACTATCGCTATAGTGCACACGACATAGTTTCGCATAGTCAGAATAGCATCGAAGCTATGCCTGTGCAGGCAGCTCGTGTCATATCGAATTTAGTCACTGACGAAGTGAAGGTAGTGGCTATAGACGAGGCCCAGTTCTTCGATGACAATCTTGTCGAAGTGGTTCATGAGCTGGCTTCGGCAGGCAAACGAGTGATTCTGGCAGGCCTTGACATGGACTACCTGGGTCAGCCATTTGGTCCCATGCCAGACCTCATGGCTATTGCCGACGATGTGTATAAGTGTCGTGCCATCTGTATGCGCTGTGGGCGTTTAGCCAACTTCTCTTATCGCATAGCCGATGCTTCTGAACGTGTCCTCATAGGTGAGAAAGAAGAGTATATGCCACTTTGCCGCTCTTGTTACGAAGAACTCATGAAAGGAAAGAAAAAATAATATGATGAAACACTTGATCGTCTTCCTGAACTATTGCCAGTCTCGAATCCAGAATCCTGTATATAGACAATTCGCTAACATGTCTCTGGCTTCGCGCAATGCTTCGCTACTCTTCCTGAGCAAATCACTCGAAGAACGTGAATTATTGCATGAGGTGAATGAACTGCGTCGTAAGGAAGAGGTAAAGAGTGACGTTTCGTTCCACATCTGCTGCTTGCTCGACCAGGAAGATCGTGGTCGCCAGATCATGCAGACTCTAACACTTATCCGTAAGTGTTTCCCTTCGAGTCAGGATTTGTCCTATCGTACTTTTGCTTATTGTCAGTTGCCAGACCTCAACCAGTGTTCAACGGGTCAGCGCAATGCAGCCTGGAAGAGTCTGGTGAGCATTAATAATGCAGTCAACGACTACATCGATGTTAATCTGCTCAACGCCTGTTTTCTCTACAATGATGACTCACAGCAAAGTTTAGCTCAGTTTCTTGTGAATATTACACAACACACCGATTTGTGTCAGCAGTTGTGCAAGCCATTAGTTGAAGGCAGCGATTTTCCTCCTGTTTTTGCCACTTTCAACGCAACAGGCATCAATTATCCAGACGATGAGGTCCGTTACCACTTACACCAGGCCTATCTGCATGCTCTTCTTTCATATAGTCAGGTTGATAACAATCCTGTCGATATGGAGACCTGTAACCAACAAGCTGAGACACTCCTTTCGCTTGTACCGCTGGATAACAGTCGAGTCTGTTTTCAGGAGGACACCTTCATTGACATTAACTCAGATACATCTCGTCGCTGGGATGTACCATCATCGTATTGGGCTCAGGCCATAGACCTCTCAAGCCAAGGGTTGGCCGACCTGCCACGCGAGGAGTGGCTCCGTCAGATCAGCAATCGCGTTGAAGTTCTCTTCCAGAGTCGCTTCCGAGACTTGGGTGTGGAGTTTTTCTTTAACCTTGAGCTGAAGAAAACTACCGACTATGCACATGTGCTTTTTACAGTCATACAGCAAGAATTGGAGCAGACCATGCTGCGTTCTCCATATCCTCCATCAGTACTCAAAGACATTGTTCATGCTATAGTTAATCGTCTGCAGCAGAAGGTAATTGAGCTAAACCAACTGCATCAGCAGACCGAGACTCGGATTAGTGCTCTCATGAGCGAACTGAATGGTATGGTCAATCGTTGGAACAGTATGGGTATCTTCGACCGTCTGCGTGGACGCAACACGCAGCTCCTGGAACAATATAAGCAACAGTTGCAACACTTGTTCGAACTGCGAACCCTCCTTCCTGGATGTCATTTCGCTACTAAGCTACTCAACGAGCTCATACCACAGGTTGCTGCCCTTTCAGATGGTAGTGACCGCTTGACGTCAGTCTGTCAGGAGGCTCTTGCCACGTTGCACCGCAATCTTGAGGAAAGCCAACCCGCTTCTCTCTCTGGCATCTTCCCTATCGAACCCGTACGTCAGGCTGTCCAGGCCCTCACTCTGGACCGTGAGCATCTCTCACATCAGTATCTGCAGGTAGTCAACATTCTTTATGACAAGAGTCGTATACTCGATGGCGAAGACCTGCTGCAACGTTTACGTACAAATTTGTCCGACCACATTGACCACTATCTCACCCATCGCATTCAGGATGGAACATTGCCTGCTGTCATCGATGTCACTATTGTTGACAGACTGGCCAGTCTATACAACAACCGTGGCGGTCTTCCTTGTTTTATAGACGAACTGAAACAATCAGCCGCCTTCACCCTTCTTTTGAAAGATGAAAGCGGCCAGATTGCAGACCCGTCGGCCACTGATGTCTATCAACTGGTAGCTCCAGAAAATGAGAACTTAGGTCCGCACATCAAGTCGCGAAATGGGTCGCAGCTTCAGATTCTGCATTTCAGACTTGGACTGAGTCTGCAGGATTTAGATGGCTTCACCGGCAAACGCATGTTCGTCGAACCATCGCTTTTCTGATCCATCCATCGTAGCTTGCATAGCTTTTGGGGTAGTTTGTGCTGGAGTATAGGTTCTAGCCAATACTTGCAGTGCACAAATTGTTTCTGGTCGTGGACTTAAAGACTCCAACGACTCCTCTGTGACAGCAGGCATCATGCTTGCAAACATAAGTGATGAGATTGGTGAAGTAGTAGAGCTATGCTTCATAGGCAAACAAGATATTATTGGATTGTTATGTTCAATATTATAACGTAAATTCATGCGTTTTATTGTTTGATACATTATATTTTTTTGAATTCCATGCATTACGCTATCCGAGGAGCAGAAACATTGCCAGCCATACAGATTGCTGACCAGGTGAACCAAGAACTTACCCGTCATGAAGCCTTGGTCATAACCGCTTCCCCGGGAGCTGGTAAGTCAACTTTGTTGCCTCTCACCATATTGCAGGGACTCGATGCATTATATCCACAGTTAACTTGCAAGATTCTGATGCTCGAACCCCGTCGTCTTGCTGCTCGTCAGATAGCAGAACGCATGGCGTGGATGCTGGGAGAACCTGTAGGACAAACCGTTGGTTATCGTGTTCGCTTTGAGAATAAGGTTTCTGCAAGAACTCGCATTGAAGTACTTACCGAAGGCATCCTGACACGTATGCTGATTGAAGATCCCACACTCGAAGGAGTCAATCTTGTCATATTCGACGAGTTTCACGAACGTAGTTTGAACTCGGATCTCGCCCTAGC
Source organism: Bacteroidales bacterium (assembly GCA_045629225.1). GTDB lineage: Bacteria > Bacteroidota > Bacteroidia > Bacteroidales > UBA3663 > Liminaster. The sequence continues at coordinate 27,712 of JAZQQU010000023.1, forward strand.
TTTGACACGCGAATCTCATAATATCATACGTCCAGACTTACGATTGGTCATCATGTCTGCCACAATAGATGCCTCAAGTCTCTGTCAGTTGCTTCGTGCCCATCACATTGACTGTCCTGGTCGTATGTATCCAGTCAAGGTGCAACACGTATCAGTAGAGCCCCCGATGCAGAACGTGCAGGAAATTGCCGAAGCTGTCTCGCACCAAGTGCGGTTGGCTTTGAAACAGAATGAAGGTGACATTCTTGCATTTCTCCCAGGCGAAGCTGAGATACGTCGCTGCCAAGAACTACTGCAAGGTGTCTCGCCTTCAGAACAAGATTTAGCTTCAGGCATTACTCAACTTCAAGTCTTTCCTCTCTATGGACAGTTATCATCGGAACTGCAGCACAAAGCCATTGCTCCTAGCACTTGGCAACAACGCAAAGTAGTGCTTGCCACCCCAATTGCCGAGACTTCGCTTACCATCGAAGGTGTTCGTGTAGTGATTGATTCTGGATTGTGTCGAACTCTTGTATTTGACGCCCAACGTGGCCTCAGTCATCTGCAAACGGTTCGTATAAGTCATGACATGGCCCAACAGCGAAGCGGACGAGCAGGTCGTGTTGCCCCAGGTGTGTGCTATCGTCTTTGGAGCGTCGCCACACATCATAGGCTCTCTTCTTGTCGTCAGCCAGAAATTTTTGAGGCTGATCTGACATCTATGGTACTCGATGTTGCTGCCTGGGGCGAAAGTCAAGTAGAACAGATTGCCTGGCTCACACCTCCTCCACCTGCCCATGTGGCGCAGGCAAGGCAGCTTCTGCGTTTGTTGAGCGCTCTTGACAACAATGATTTGATAACCTCGCATGGTCGTCATCTCGCCTCATTACCATGCCATCCACGTATTGCTCAGATGATGTTGCTGTCTGACTCTTCGATTCACAAGGCACTGGCTTCAGACATCGCAGCCTTATTAGAAGAGAAAGATCCTTTGTCTGGTGATGCGCTGGCAGGTATAGATTTGAACGTACGCCTTGACAAGTTACGCCGGATGCGATCACAGCAAAGATATGCACGTGGATGGGATCGAATTGCACGAATCTCAGAACAATATTGTTCCATGGTTCATGTCAAACCCAACTGCCAATCTATTGAAGCAAATCAGGTAGGTCGATTATTGGCAGCTGCTTATCCAGAACGCGTAGCTCATGCTCTTCCTCAGAGTGTTGGCGATTACAGATTAGCTAATGGGGAGCAGGTTCATATTGATTCAAACGATGTTCTCAACGCTTATGATTGGATAGCCATTGCCTCTCTACATGTGGCCAATGGATGTGTTGGCAGGGTATTTCTGGCTTCACCCGTATTGCAGGATGACCTTCGTTCTATTGCCTGGTCTCGCGATCATATAGCATGGGACAGTCACCGACTTTGCATCGTAGCACAGCACGAGGAGCGACTAGGCGGTCTGCTCATTGCGTCTCGACCACTTTCGAATCCTTCGCGCAAAATTATAAATAATGTATTATGCGAGGCTGCACTTCACGATGGACTCAGTATGTTCGACTTTAATGATTCTGTGCAGAACATGCAGCGCCGAATAGCCACTGTGGCTGAATGGCATCCTGAACTCGACTTACCAGACCTCTCGACCGACACTTTGCTGCATCGAGCCTATGAATGGCTACCTCTTTATTCTGGACGAGCCACCAGCGCTGACGAACTTCGTCGGATAGACCTCTGCCCTATCCTCTGGGGATTACTCGACTACACACAACAACAAGCTGTGGACCGCCTGGCACCCACTCACATTCAAGTACCTACAGGCAGTCGCATTCGTGTGGAATATCGTCAAGGTGCCGAGCTACCAATTCTTCGCGTTCGACTACAAGAGTGTTTTGGTCTAACTGATACACCTAGGATTGATGACGGACAATGCGCAGTTTTGATGGAACTGCTCTCTCCGGGCTTCAAGCCAGTACAACTCACGCAGGATTTACGTAGTTTCTGGCAAGTCACCTATTTCGAGGTGCGCAAGGAACTTCGTCGTCGCTATCCCAAACACTCCTGGCCTGACAATCCGCTGCAAGCCCAAGCTGTGCGCGGTATTGCACGTAAATAGTTTTACAACTAAAATTTTCAAATTTTGAAAATATGTTTAATCCCTAATACTACGTCTTAGGTCTCATATATGTCATTGTACTCTTTATTATACTGTACCACGATTACAAACCGAAGCTTGTAGATGTTGTACATTTGCTTTCAGTTCCGTTCTCTCATCCATATGCAGATTATCCAAAACTGAAGACTATGCTGATGATTAAATGAGCTATACCTTTATGTCAAGGTTTTAAATTGATGAAAACATCATTTTATTTGCTCTGTTTTAACCATACTTTGAACATTTTGCTGCCAAATATACACTAAAAATGAATAAAACCATTGTTTGTTGCGATTTTTTTAGTATCTTTGCACCGTCTATCATTGCAAAATGTTATGGCAACGAACAAATTAATTGTTCAGTTTGAGTTCAAAACAAGTTTTACTATTTCTAATTATTAATTTCTACATCATGAAGAAAGTTTATGCTTCAGCATTCTTCTGCCTTTGTGCAGCAGTAATGTGCCTTAATGCCCAGACGCAATTCGTTCTCAGCCCACTTGAGTGTGATAACTTCGAGCTTAGTCTTTATGCAGAATCTATCTCGGAGAACCAGAACTTCGTAGCTGGTCAAGATCAGAGTTGCTCTTGCCCTGTCATTTGGAATACCATCACTGGCGATGTGGTTCGACTGACTGACAACGAGATGTTCTATGACGAAGAGTCTCAGACACCATATACAGAGAACTACACTGGAACATTCCACTCTGTTAACAGCAATGGCCTGGCTGTTGGAGAGTTCGGAGCACCAAGCGATTGCTCTCACGCTATTCTATGTGACATCAATAATCCAGAAGACTACATTCTTCTTTATGAGGAGGACAGCGATGCTGGCAACTCAGCATACGCCATTAGTGAGGACGGCAGTACCATAGTAGGTTTCCACTTCGATGCCAACTGGGTGACCTATGGTTGCGTATGGACTAATGGCGGTCAGACTCGCACAGACCTGCCTTGGCCTACAGCCGAACAATGTGGTTTCGAAATAGACTATGCTTCAGCTCGTGGCATGTCTGCCGATGGCAGCATCATCATGGGCTATGTGCAAGACTATAATTATGGTTCATGGGTTTTCATTTGCTGGGAACGCCAGTCCGATGGTACCTATGTTTGCAACACTGATGCTTGTCAGAAGTATTTTGAGTATGACTACCAGCTCGGCAAGCCTTATATGATGTTTGAACCACACAATATCAGCGGTAATGGCGAATGGGTGACTCTCGAGGTTGAGGCTGAGTTCGATCCATGGGATTGGAGTTACACACCATCACAGCGTGCAGCTCGTCTTAACGTCAAGACCAACGAATTACAGGTGCTCGATCAGGATGGAAGTGTCTTCGGAATAGCAAATAATGGCACTGCTGTAGGTCGTGTTATGGATGACTCTTGGTCTAATCAGGCTGTCATTTGGATGACTGGAGATACAGAATTGACATCGCTTGTTGAACTCCTGCCTGATGTAGTAGAACTCAATGATGCATTCGATACAACTCTCTGCAATATCACTTCAGATGCATCGACTGTCACTGGTGTATGTATCAACGCTCTTGACGTAGAGCCTTACTATGCACAACAGTCGTTTATAGCTACATTGCCAGGTGGTCATGACAACCCTGTTGCAATCTCTCAACTCGAAAGCTCAGTAAATCGAGAAGTAGCTTATGACCTGCAGGGTCGTCGCACCTTCAACACCCGTGGACACCTCACCATCATCGATGGCAGAAAGATGATCAAGTAACGGGTAGAGTCTGTACAATTCTGATAATATGTTCCAACGTCCACTCTGGGTCACCCTGTTTGCCCTTATAGCCGCTGTGGCCTGGGGCTGGGCCTATCCGCTTATCAAATTAGGGTTTGAAGCCTTCCTTATTACACCGGACATGACAGGCAGCAAGATGCTCTTTGCTGGCATCCGCTTCTGCATGTCCGGAGTCATTATCTTGACTGTAGCGGCTCTATCCCATCGCTCTTTTAAAGTGAAGCGAACAAAAGACTGGTGGTTTGTTCTTCTCTTCTCGCTGGTAAACACTACATTGCATTATGCCTTTTTTTATCTAGGTCTCTCGCACAGCGAAGGCTCACGTGCAGCTATTCTCAATTCGCTAAGTGTATTCTCGGTGGTCATTCTTGCTTGCATCTTCTTCAAGAGCGATCGAATGAACCTTAACAAGGTCATTGGCTGCCTCTTCGGCTTTGCAGGCATCCTGGCTCTCAACCTTCGTTCCTCATCAGCTGATGCTCAGTTCTCATGGATGGGCGATGGTATGATCATACTTAATGCACTCTGCAGCGCAGCTGCTTCTTTGCTCACCCGCGGTCTGAGCCAACGTGTCGATGTGTTTGTGGGAACCGGGTACAGTTTAGGCTTTGGAGGTGCATTACTTATATTGCCAGGGCTCTGCATGGGTGGCACCTTGCCACAGGTCACATTTTGGGGTCTTATTATCCTACTCCTTCTTATCCTGATTTCCACACTCGGTTTCAGCCTGTACAACAAGCTAATCAGCTGTAATCCTGTGGGCAAAGTAGCCATTTACAATTCGCTGATTCCTGTAGTTGGTGCTGTCACATCATGCATCTGCCTCCACGAAGCCTTTCAGTGGAAATATGTGCTGGCCGGAGCTCTCGCTGCCATTGGCATATACATTATCAATAAAAGTAAGTAATCTTCATGAGCAAGCCCATTCTTAAAGATCTTCGAACAACCTACCGTGTTCTTTCGCGTCTTGACTGTGATGTGCCTCAAGCACTTCTTGTAACCTTGGCCAACAAGATCAAAGCCGAAGAGCAGTCACGAAAGTGTCGTAAGATAGCAAGTATGACAGAAGAGGATCTCATACGTTATCAAGCAGTCACTCATCGTAGGCTTCGCATCAACTTGCCCGACGGCCGCATTGTGCAAGAGAAGACCAACGAAGCAACTTTCTACTCAGCCTTGCGTGAGATAGATTTCCATTCGATATTATCACTACAGCTTACGCGACGCGGCACTCCACTCTTTGTGGGATTTGCCAAACCTCGCCAATTGCTTGTAGGGCACAAAATGCTTCATCCAGGATGTTTCGTTCTCCGCAATATCAAGTCTGATGAACGACTTAAACTACTTCGGTATCTCGATTATACTTTACAACTTGGCTGGGACATTGTGTTGATGTAAGTAAATTTGCAAAATACTGCGTTATATTACCAGATATAAATTTGAGGCGTCTGTTTTCTTGTCAGCATTTAAGTCAAGAAAACAGACGCCTCGAAAGTTCGCCTAAGAAATAACCCGAAAGTTTTTGTATCACTTACCTTTCTTAATGCGTTGCACCATATTGTTGAATGTATCTTTGGTGGGTCGTTGGAATGGTATGGTCAGTTGAATTACATCATTGGGAGTTGTGGCTTTGATAGAGATAAAGTCTATGTTAGCGTTCTGGAGGCGTTTGAGAATGTACTTGTGGCGTGACTTGCTGCTGCTGCTAAGCTTCTGTGTAGAGCTCCAGAGCTGCTCGATTGGGAACATTATGTATGTGCGATAATCACCATTGTCACGATCGTAGGTGACGTGAATCAACTGACGCCACTCTCCTGTAGACCAATCGTGTATGGTGGAGGGGTCAAAATACAAACGCTCGCCTCCTGTCAGTTCAAGAGATAGTGATATCTCAGTGCTAGGTGTGTTCTTGAGCTCTTTGAGCACAGCCAAAGCCTCGTTTTTGATATTGACCGAAGTTGGATTGTCTGGATTCATGAGAAATTCGAAAAGAAGGGTACCCTCCTTCTTGCCACCACGATAGGGAGTGAAGACATAGGAACAGAAGACGGGTTCGCGCTCGTTGGTGATATTGAGGTTTGCCGTGCGACAGGATTTGGTCTTGGGACCATTGTCGAAGATCTGGAACTGCTCAGTGAAAGCCATCGAAACACCCGCATAAGCCATGATCAGCAGAAAGGCAAAGATTAGTTTCTTCATAAATCAAAATGTTGGATAAGGGTTGTATTCGTATATTACAACGCGTCTTGCTGCAAGCGAGCGCTGCACGTCGACAAGACGTTGATTGTCCGAACCACGAAATAAGAGATCGAGGCTCTTGCGATTTTCCTCGAAAGGGCCATCGACAAGAACTTCTAGCCAAGGTAGCATTTGGTTCATAACTGGATCGGCGAGTACCTGATCGAAGGTGAAACCCGTGTAGCACCAAATGGTACGATGAAGCTCGCATACAATGCGACGGGCGAGCTCAGTGAATGCTTCGGCCTGGAACATGGGGTCTCCGCCACTAAAGGTGATGTTACCTTCGGTCTTCGACAATTTAGCCAAAATATCGTCAATACTGACTGACTCGCCAGCTTGAAAGGACCATGTCTCTGGATTATGACAGCCTGGGCATGCATGCCTGCATCCCGCACAATAAACACTGGTGCGCCACCCTGGTCCATCGACTGTAGTATCGACCACTATGCGCATCAATTGGATATTCATAGCCATGTTTTTGGGTTCATTTTGCTTGCAAAGATAAGCATTCTTTGCCTATTCTGTACATTTTGAGGCAAAATTTTCGGTTTTTCATCTGTTTTTTTCAATATTTGAGTAAAAATGCGTATATTCGCACAACTTTTTACGCTAAAAACAACATACAATGCATATACTCAAATTCGGAGGCACCTCGGTAGGATCTATCGCTAGCATCAAGAACGTCAAGGAAATTGTGGAAGGTCGTAAGGAACCCTCAATTGTTGTGGTAAGCGCCTTGGGTGGCATCACCGACCGACTCATAGCCACAGCTAATAAGGCGGCCGCCGGCGACGAATCTTACATGGAGGAATTCCGCTTTATACAGCAACGTCATTATGACGTGGTTGAAGGTCTGCTCGACGGTGAGAAACTCAGTGCAGTGAAGATGTTTGTCAGCAGTACGCTCGACGAACTTTGCAACATCTTCCAGGGCATCTACCTGATACGCGAACTTTCGGCTCGAACTCTTTGCACGGTGGTAAGCTATGGTGAACGTATTTCGAGCCGCATCATTGCCAACGTCATCGAGGGTGCAAAATGGGTAGATAGTCGGGATGTCATCAAGACCCGCAAGGTGTTTGAGAAGAACGTGTGCGACTTCCAGCTGACCAACCCTCTCATTCGAGAGCGGCTGCTCCCATTGGTTTCTATTGCCAAGGAGTCTGCCTTTACTACTAAACCCACAACAGGCAGCTCCACCATAGTCATGGGTGGTTTCATCAGTCGCGACGGTCAAACGGGTGAGGTGACGAACCTGGGACGTGGAGGCTCTGACTACACTGCTGCCATCGTTGCTGCAGCACTCGACGCAGACATGCTCGAGATCTGGACGGATGTGGATGGATTCATGACAGCGGATCCGCGTGTGATCAATTCGGCCTACGTCATCAATGAGCTGTCATTCATTGAGGCCATGGAGCTCTGTAACTTCGGTGCCAAAGTAATCTATCCACCAACGATCTTCCCAGTGTTCCATAAGAACATTCCGATCGTAATCAAGAATACTTTTAATCCTACGGCTAAGGGCACACTGATTCATGCTAATCCAAGCCACGAGGATATGAAGATCATCAAGGGTATTTCGAGCATCAATGACACCTGTCTGGTGACCATCTCCGGTCTTGGAATGGTGGGTGTGATAGGTGTGAATAAGCGCATCTTCACAGCATTAGCCAACCATGGCATTTCGGTCTTCATCGTGAGTCAAGCATCGTCGGAGAGTACTACTACTATTGGTGTGCGCAACGACGAGGCCGACAAGACCATAGAGGTGCTTGAGGAGGAGTTCCGTTATGAAATACAAGCTGGTGAGATCAGCGCCATTACCGCCGAACATGAACTGGCCACTGTTGCCGTAGTGGGGGAAAAGATGAAATCGACCACAGGCATAGCAGGTAAGTTGTTCAGGATTATGGGATTGAACGGCATTAATATTATTGCTTGTGCCCAAGGTGCTTCGGAAACCAACATCTCGTTTGTGATCAAAAAGTCCTCGTTGCGAAAGGCTCTGAACGTGATACACGATTCATTCTTCCTTTCGGAAGTGTCAATTCTAAATGTTTTCCTCACGGGTGTGGGAGTAGTGGGTCGCAACCTGTTATATCAGATTCGCAACCAACAGGCATACCTTCAACAGCACAAAAACCTGCAGTTGCGCATAGTAGGTCTGGCCAATAGCCGCCAGTGTATCTTCAATCGAGAGGGCATAGATCTGGACAATTGGGAGGCTGAGCTCAAAGCATCAAGTAACTCCAGCTCGCCTGAGATTCTGCGCGAAGCCATTATTGGAATGAATGTGTTCAATGCCGTGTTTGTCGATTGTACCGCTTCGCCTGCCATTGCTGATATCTATCAGGACCTGTTGGCCCACAATGTCAGTGTGGTTTGCGCCAACAAGTATGCAGCCTCAGGTGACTACGACCGCTATTTGCAACTAAAACGCACTGCACGCATACGCGGTGTCAAGTATTTGTTTGAGACCAACGTCGGTGCTGGTCTGCCAATCATCAATACGATCAACAATCTAATCAACTCTGGTGACGAGATTCTCAAGATCGAGGCTGTTGTCAGCGGAACGCTCAACTACATCTTTAATGTACTGTCAGAGGATGTCCCTATGTCAAAAGCTATTCACATGGCACGCGAAGCTGGCTATGCTGAGCCTGATCCACGTCAGGATCTCAATGCTTCAGACGTAATTCGCAAGATTACCATTCTTGCTCGCGAGTCAGGTTACCGCATTAGTCAAGAGGATGTAGAGAAGCACTTGTTCATCCCCGATGAGTACTTCGAAGGTCCGGTTGAAGCCTTCTGGGAGCGCATTTCAGAGCTCGATGACCACTTCGAGCAAATGCGTAAAGAGGCTGCCAAGAATAACGAAGCTTTCCGTTTTGTGGCTACACTCGAAGATGGACATGCACGAGTAGAACTTCGCAAAGTAAGTCCAACTCATCCATTCTACCATTTGGAAGGTTCTAACAATATCATTCTGCTTACCACAGCACGCTATAAGGAATTCCCAATGGAGATCAAGGGGTATGGTGCTGGTGCTGCCGTAACTGCTGCTGGTGTATTTGCCGATGTGATTGGCATTGCAAACATCCGATAATGTATCAAATAGCCTGATTTGACTTATACATAAGAAGAAGGAAATCAACAAGCAAACTTCTATAGTACGCTGTTGATTTCCTTTATTTTATAGAGTAGTTTCGCGACATGCCTCTAAATCTGTGGCTAATTGGTGGCGTAGTTCGTCGAGCGAGCTCATCCGGCGTTCATCACGAATACGCCGTGTCAACGTAAGATGCAGGATTTGTCCATACAAGTCTCCCTCGTAATCCAAAAGATGAGCCTCGATGGAAAGACAGTGACTTAGATTATCGATCGTGGGACGAAAACCCACATTGACCATAGCTAACCAAGAGCTTCCGTCGGGTAACAAACATTGGGCAGCGTACACACCCGATGGCGGCACGTTGCCCTTCAATGTGTCGAGCCCTAAGTTAGCAGTGGGATAGCCTAACTTTCGACCTAATTGATGGCCGTGGACTACAATGCTTGACAGATTGTAAATCATTTTAATATTACAGCCCTTTCACAACATTGACCATCTCGATAGCAGAAATCATGGCATCAGCACCCTTGTTGCCTGCCTTGGTTCCTGCACGTTCAATGGCCTGTTCGATGCTGTCAGTAGTGAGAATGCCGTTTGTAACAGGCACGCCTGTCTTGAGGCTAGCCGTAGCGATACCCTTGGCACTCTCGTTGGCTACCATATCGAAGTGAGGAGTGGCTCCACGAATGACAGCACCGAGACATACAACAGCGTCAAACTTGCCTGACTCTGCCATTCGCTGTGCAATCAGAGGAATTTCAAATGCACCAGGCACCATCACCAGCGTGAGGTCGTCAGTGTTTCCACCATGACGTACAAAACAATCTTCGGCTCCTCCTACCAGCTGGCTAACGATAAAATCATTGAAACGTGAGGCTACAATACCAATCTTCTGACCTGTAGCGGTCAGTTGTCCTTCTACTTTCTTCATAATACTTTTTTTAATACTGTTTCTTCAAATCTTTTAAATGCAACAGATGTCCCATCTTACTATACTTTGTGTACATATAGAACTCATCCTTCTCGTTACATGTCATTTCAATTGGTTCTCTACTTACTACCTTAAGTCCAAACCCATCCAAGCCATCAATTTTGGCTGGATTGTTAGTCATGAGACAGAGCTCGTGTATGCCTAAGTCTGCAAGAATGGAGGCCCCCGTCCCATATTCACGCAAGTCAGCAGCAAAGCCTAAGGCAAGATTAGCCTCAACCGTGTCCATACCTTGATCCTGAAGGCTATAGGCACGTAGTTTGTTGATCAGACCAATGCCTCGTCCTTCCTGGCGCAAATAGAGTAGCACTCCTCTACCACGAGCCTCGATGCGACGTAATGCTTCGGCCAACTGTTCTCCACAGTCACAACGCAGGCTACCGAAGGCATCGCCTGTCAGACACTCGGAATGAACGCGACAAAGCACAGGCTCAGGAGTTGTAACATCGCCTTTGACCAAAGCTACATGATGCTCGCCCGTAACACTGTTCACGTATCCATAAGCTTTGAAAGATCCATACTTTGTTGGCAGTTCTGCCACACTTACCTGATTGACCAGTTTTTCGGTTTTGCGTCGATAGGCAACCAAATCAGCGATTGTGATGATGACCAACTGATGCTTGGATGCAAAGTCCTGAAGCTCTTGAGTACGCATCATGGTGCCGTCCTCGCGCATAATCTCGCAACAGAGACCACACTCGCGGAGGCCAGCAAGACGGCACAAATCTACAGTGGCTTCGGTATGACCCGTACGTACCAACACACCACCATCGCGTGCCTGCAATGGGAACATATGACCTGGACGGCGGAAATCTGAAGGCTTTGTTCCCTCAGCCACAATAGCGCGAGCTGTTACGCCACGTTCGACAGCCGAAATGCCTGTAGTAGTTGTAATGTGGTCTATGCTCACAGTGAAGGCTGTCAGATGGTTATCGCTATTGTTAGCACACATCTGAGGCAGATTCAAACGTTCACATATATTACGGCTCATTGGCATGCAGATCAAGCCTTTGGCTTCTGATGCCATGAAGTTGACGTTCTCTGTGGTAGCGAACTCTGCAGCACAAATCAAATCGCCCTCGTTCTCTCGTTCAGGATCGTCGAGCACAAGAATACACTTACCCTTGCGCAGGGCCTCAAGGGCCTCGTCTATAGTATTGAATTTATTCATTTTTCAAAATCCACAATTTTTCATTTTTTCTAAGAGACTGGCGTCAGGTGCATGACCTAACAGTCGCTCTACGTATTTTGCTATCACATCATTTTCGATGTTCACACTATCTCCCACTCGTGCCACATGGAGCGTAGTTGCGCTCTGTGTATGTGGAATAAGCGACACAGAGAAAGACCCTTCATCCACACGTGCTACCGTAAGTGACACTCCCTGCAAAGCCACACTACCCTTCTCGATGACATAACGCAACATACGACTTTCACACTCCACCGTAAGCCACAATGCATTGTCATCCTGACTACGTTTAGAGATCCTGCCAGTGCCATCAATGTGGCCTGATACGATGTGTCCGCCCAATCGTGTCTGTAACTGCAAGGCTCGCTCCAAGTTTACAGGGCTGCCAGCAATCAGTTCGATCAGAGACGTGCGACTGACGGTCTCTGGCATCACATCGGCAGAGAAACTATGCTTGGAGAGGCTCGTCACAGTGAGGCAGACACCATTGGTAGCAATACTATCACCAACCTGTGTGCCTTCTAACACTTTATTAGCCTCGACTTCGAGGGTAAAGCTACGAGCACCACGGCGAAGGGAGAGCACGTGACCAACTTCTTCAATAATACCTGTGAACACTTGATTGATATTTTATTACAATTTTCTAATTTATAGATTGAGCAATGTTTTCAATACTGATTGTGCAAAGTGCCATGAATGAGGACATCGTCACCTACTAGTTCTGTTTTGACATTGTTAATCATCAAGGCGTTGCGCATAAGATCAATGCCTTGGCCTTCGACTGGAGTCTTTGCCTGAGAGCCACCTACGATTTTGGGAGAAATGAAAGCATATACCTCATCGACCAATTGATCGCGGAGGAAAGCTTCTAGCAGGGTACCTCCTCCTTCTAGTAGTATGCAATCAATGTGATTCTCACATGCTTTTTCGATAAGTGACTTAGCAGTGGTACAACACCAGGTTTCTACACCAGCATCGTGTAACATTTTAAGTTTGACAGCATCAATATCATCACCATGGGCTACTATTGTATGCAATTGATGGGCAGATTGTACCAGTTGACTATCCAAAGGGATACGCAGATGACGATCAGCTACTATACGGATGGGATTGCGAGCTTGTGGCATAGCAGCTATGCGTGTGTTGAGCATTGGGTCGTCAGCAAGAACCGTGCCAATGCCACATAAGATGGCTGTAAGCTTGCGACGAAGCATGTGAACACGTTCTCGAGAGGCAGGACATGAAACCCAACGACTATCACCCGTATGTGTACAGATCTTGCCATCAAGCGTCATTGCATACTTAGCCAAAACCCATGGGCGACGAGTGGTAATATAGTGAAGAAACACTCGGTTCTGATAACGCAGTTCATGGGCAAGATCAGAAGAAGGATCGATCACTTCAACCTCAATTCCTGCCCTACGCAACAGTTCGACTCCCTTGCCACCCACCAGAGGGTTGGGATCAAGCAATCCAACAACTACTCGTGCAATGTGGTGTTCGATAATGGCCTCCGTACATGGCGGTTGATGACCATGATGGCAACAGGGCTCGAGCGTGACATACATTGTGGCACCTTTACACAAAACACCTCGCAGTTGAGCATTACGGAAGGCATTGCGTTCGGCATGGAGATCGCCATAACGTTCGTGATAGCCTTGAGCTATGATTGTATTCTGTCGCACAATCAATGCTCCGACCATGGGGTTCGGATTAACAGTACCTTCGCCCTGTTGTGCCAATAACATGGCTTGACGTATGAATTGTAAATCTTCGGTGGTTATCAAGAGACGTAAAGTATTTAATTACAAAGAAACTTGGTCATGCATGAGTAGTGAGCTCACCAGCCAGATTTGAGGACATTTGTTCCTCAACTGCATGCTGCGGAATACCTTGCCCCAAGAGAAACATGAGCTTGACTATGGTTGCCTCAGTAGTCATGTCGCCAGAACTAATTACACCAGACTGTTGCAGACTATTGCCTGTCTCGTAGATGCCCATCTCGACGGAGCCACCCAGACATTGTGTGACGTTGACCAATACAAGACCACGATCAACAGCTTGACGCAGTTCGCGTAAGAACCAATCATAGGTCATAGCATTGCCTGCACCAAAAGTTTCGAGAACCACACCACGCAGCCCTGGTATGTTGAGCAGCGAATGTACAGTGAGTTCAGTGATGCCTGGGAATAGACGCAGCACCACGATGTCGCAACACATACTATAATTGGGACGTAATGTGTGACGTGCATGGATACCATGCATGATGTGGTGATGTGCCCAAGTGATGTGTACACCTACACGAGCCAAAGGTGGATAGTTGGGAGAAGTGAAGGCATGAAACTCCTCACTAGAAAGTTTCTTGCTGCGATTTCCTCGCAATAGTGAGCCTTGGAAGTAAATACAAACCTCAGGTACCATAGGAAGGCCAATACGGTCCTTTGAGGCAGCTATCTCGATGGCTGTAATCAGATTCTCTTTGCCATCCGTACGCAGCACACCAATGGGAAGTTGCGAACCTGTCAAAATGATTGGTTTGCCTAAGTTCTGCAGCATGTAGCTCAATGCGGAGGCAGTGTATGCCATGGTGTCTGTACCATGCAGCACAACAAAACCATCGTAGCCAGCATAGTTATCGACAATAGTGACAGCCAGTTTCTTCCATAACTCAGGATTCATGTTGCTGGAGTCGAGTGGTGGGTCAAACTGGATGGTGTCGCAGCTGATCTTGACTTGCGAAAGCTCGGGAACATGACGCACCAAATGACTGAAGTCGAGCGGTTCATGGGCTCCAGTCACGGGGTTCTTCGTCATACCGATGGTTCCACCAGTGTAGATAATGAGGACGCGAGGCTGAGGTGGTGTGGTGATTGGCATCAATCAACAGATTAGAAAAGGATTATTTGCTGACCTCTACACGTTGTGTGCGAGGTTGTGTAGTGTTACGAATATGAGTCTGAGTGACTACAGCTTGCGCAAGTGAGAGGAACGACTGACCAACCATTGAATCATAGTTGCGCACAATTGGCTCGCCCTGGTCGCCCTGCTCGCAGATACCCTGTACCACAGGAATCTGGGCAAGCAGTGGCAGTTTGAGTTTCTCGCTAAGCTGCTTGACGCCCTCACGACCAAAGAGGTAATAGCGATTATGTGGCAGTTCAGCAGGCGTAAACCATGCCATATTTTCTACCAAGCCAAGCACAGGTACGTTGATCTTCTCGTTCTGGAACATGTCGATACCCTTACGACAATCTGCCAGTGCCACCTGTTGAGGTGTGCTGACTACTACGGCACCAGTTAGTGCAAGCGTCTGCACGATGGTGAGATGGATATCAGAAGTTCCGGGTGGAAGGTCGATGAGGAAGTAGTCAAGCTCTCCCCAATCTGCATCACCAATAAGCTGTTTAAGGGCGCTACCAGCCATAGAGCCACGCCACACGGTGGCAGAGTAGGAATCAACGAAGAACCCTACAGAGAGCACCTTGACGCCATACTTCTCTGCTGGAATAAGAAGGTCGCGTCCGTCTTTATGCTGAGCCATGGCCTGATGATCCTCAAGGCCAAACATTTTAGGCATGGATGGACCAAATACGTCTGCATCGAGCAGACCAACCTTATATCCAAGCATAGCCAGACCGCATGCCAAATTGGCAGCTACTGTACTCTTGCCTACACCACCTTTGCCCGAAGCTATGGCAATAATGTTCTTAACTTGAGGCAGCAACTTATCTGGCTCAGGACGAGGTGCCTGACGAGTTACAACTTTAATCTCAGGTTCAATATCCTCACCTACTTGTTGACAATAGTGTCTCAGATTAGCTTCGGCAGCTCGAAGTACAGACTTCATGAAGGGATCAGTCTGTTTGTCGAAGATAAGTGAGAATGATACATGAGAGCCATCTATGCGGATATCATCGGCTACCATTTCGCTTTCAACAAGATTCTTCTTGGTGCCAGGATAAATAACCTGAGCAAGAGCGTCAGTTATAAGTTTCGGGTATAGGGCCATTTTTCTATTGTAGTAGTTTGAGAAGTTTTGAACTATATAAGTAAGAGGAGACAGTTAGGAATGAAGATTGAGCGAACTGCGTTTCTCTCGTCCAAAGGAACGATATGAATCAAGTTCGATTTCAATCTCTGGTTCCTGCCATTCTGCTCTTGGCTGAGGCTGGAAGCAGAGGTACTTGATATCGAGACCACGAGCTATCCATTGCGACTCATAATAAGTGCGGATGCCACGCAGGGCTTCAATCGTTGGTGCTGGTGCAAAGTTCTCATCGCTGTAAAGATTGCGCGTGCTGGCCAATATAGGAAGAGCATTGGCTCGAGCCATCTCCTCCGTGTATGTGAAGAGAAAGTTGGAGTCAGACTTTAGATGGACCAAACCATCAGACTGGAGAATATTGAGATAACGTTGCATGAAGAGAGTACACGTCAGACGCTTATTAACCTTCTTCATTTGCGGATCAGCAAAGGTAATCCAGATCTCAGCCACTTCACCAGGAGCAAAAAAACGCTCGATAAACTCGATGTGTGTACGCACAAAGGCAACATTCGACATTTGTTGTTCCAGAGCCTCGGTGGCACCAGTCCACATGCGGGCACCCTTGATATCAAAACCGATGAAGTTCTTGTCCGGGTAGCGCTGTGCCAATCTCACAGTGTATTCACCTCGGCCACAGCCTAGTTCGATGACAATGGGGTTCTGGTTGTGAAAGTATTGTTCATGCCAACGTCCACGTAAAGGGAATGGTGTCTCTTCCAGTTGCTCGAAAGTGTACTGGAAGACGTTGGGATAGTCTGCCATGTCTGCAAACTTGGCAAGTTTATTCTTTTTAGCCATGATTGGTTTTACAGAATACTAATGGGATATTTGGGTTAATAGTGGAGTGAAAGAGATAGTAATGATGAACGTCAAATACTTAACAGTTGGCTATCACTTTACTGTTACAATCTCCTTAAGCAATGACCAGAATTGAACAACACTTTCTGACTCTACCGATTCCTGTGGAGAGTGTGGATGGTGAATCGTAGGGCCTATAGAAATGATCTGAAGGTGTGGATACTTTTCACTGATGACACCGCATTCAAGACCGCAATGTACTACAGACAAGGACAAAGGAATTTGTAATCGTTCAGCAGCCTTTTGAGCTAATTGCACAAGATGAGAATCGAGAGGTGTGTTCCATGCAGCGTAGGCTGATGAAAATTCAACACGGGCACCAGACATTACAAATGCGGATTGTAGCGAAGAAGCCAGGGCACGTTTTCGCTCCTCATCCATGCTTCGAACCAGGACTATGACCTCAGCTTCACCATCAGCTGTTGTGCGGAAAGTGGCAAGGTTTGAAGACGTATCGACCTCGCGTTTATCCATATTGCTCCAACGCCAAACACCATCGTGACATGCTTCAACAGCATTAAGCAAATCGTCTTGAATCTCCTCAGGCAACAGCGATTTAGGCAAATCGACCAGCTGTGCAGTGAATTTCAGGTCAGGATCTACACCTGCATATTCATAGCGATAGAGTTCATCATAGTAGTGAACCTCTTCGATGATTTCGTCTGCAACTTCAGAAGGGACAGTGATTATGGCTTTGCCTTGTCGTGCTATAGCATTTCGGAGTGTGCCACAATCAATCGAGGCCACACGAGCTTCGAAATTGACTACTGCATGTTTCAGGAAACGTGTCATCAATTTGCATGCGTTGGCACGACCCAAGTGGATGTCCATGCCGCTGTGGCCACCTGCCAGCCCCGAAAGGTTGAGCAAAAGGGCCTGATCGCCTTCGGGCACTACATTATCGACACGATATTTCAAAAGCGCACGCATGTTTACAGCACCTGCACAACCAGTCATCAATACTCCAGCCTGTTCGGTATCAAGATTGATCATATAAGGAGCTTTGATCCAGTCTGTGTGTAAAGAGCGAGCACCCGTCATGCCAGTCTCTTCGTCTGTGGTGAATAGCAGTTCTACTGCAGGACGATTCTCAACGGGCTGTTCAGCAGCCTCAATCATCAGTGCCAACATGGCAGCTACGCCAATGCCATTGTCGGCTCCCAATGTAGTACCTGTTGCCATCAAGCAATGAGGATGACCATCGGTGTCAGTTTCAACCTCCCGCAACTGAAGTGCATCAGTCAGGAAGTCAAATTTGACATTGTCAGCCACTTGAGGCACCATGTCAAGATGTGCCTGAAGTACGTATTGAGGATTGTTTGCAATACGTACCATCAGGTTACCTGCTTCGTCCTGGAAGAAAGCGAAACCACAGCGTTGTGCTAGTTCACCAACATACTGACAGATGGCATCGAGATGACCACTGGCATGCGGAATTGACGAGATGGCACGGAACTGTTGCCAAAGTGAATTCATATTGCGTAGATAACAAATTACGAATTAATAACTCAGATTAAGGTGTGCCTTTCTGTTTCTTGATGGCCACGACAATCAGCGCATAAAGACCCATGATGAGCACAAAAAGTTGTTCGATGGTCCATGCTACAACAGAAAAGATGCCTGCATCTGACTCACTGACTCCATAGAGCATCAGGGCAAAAATAACCATTACCTGCCAAGCTCCTAAGCCTCCCTGAATAGGAAGTATCTGAGCTAAACTGCCCATAACGAATACTGCTAGGCATGCATTGAGGCCCAGATGTTCGGTGAATCCGAAAAAATAGAATTGGGTAAGGGTGTTAAGAAAATAAAAGAACCAGATGAGCATAGACCAGCCTATGTAGCTCCAGATGCTCGGCAGATCGCGAAGAGAACGAAAGCCTATCCATACATTTGACATCACCTCTGTGACATAACGATAGGGTTTCCAGTTGCGACAATATCGCTTGAGCAAGACCCATGCTAAGAATCCTATAGTGATTGCCAAGAGTGCCCAGAGCCAAAGGCTATAACTTGTTTCGACCTCTACCCGAGAGCCATCTTCATCATCAAAAAAGAAACGGAGCAGCACATGACTCTCGAAAAGCAGACAGAGCACAAGATAGACTAACATGCTAAGGACATCACAGAAGCGCTCGCTCAGAATCGTACCAGCTACAGTACTGAAAGGCTGACCATTGCTGTTGGCTATGAAGTTACACCTCCACACCTCACCCAAACGAGGGAATACAAGATTCATGCCGTAGTTGCCAAAGAACGAAAGACTCATGTCGTGTAACGACGGATTGATGCCAACCGTACGCAACTGCTGACGCCATCGTACACCTCTAAAAACATTTGCCAGCAATGCCAGAGCCCAGGAGATGACTACCCAAGTCCAGGAAATGCCGGACTGAATAGTGTCGATGAGCTGTCGGGTATCGATCTTCTGTATGATAAACCAGACGATACCAAAACCAAAGGCCAGAGGCAGCAGCAGTTTGATTAGTTTCTGTATCTTGAGCATGTAAAAGTGTAATAATTATTCGAGAGGCACCTTGGAGCAGAACTCATCATAGACCGCAAGAACCTGCGAGATGTAATTAATAGTAAATGCTCCATTGAAGCGTCCTAGTCGTACCTTGGGGTAAGAATAATAATTGGGGTCAGCCTTCAGTCGTAGGCAATGCTCAACATTGTTAGGCCAGACATTGATTTCATAACCCAGTGTGTCAGCCAGATAGATAGCATCGAACACATGACCCAGGCCTGCATTATATCCTGCAAGAGTGAACTGTATGAGATCGCGTTCGTTTACATCAGTTAGTTTATTGCGAAGACTCTCCAGAATCTTGCCAATCAGGACACATGCCACTTCGACATTGAGGTCCGGATCGACAACCTCCTCTTCAGTGTATCCAAAGGCACGTACAGTAGCTGGCATGAGCTGCATCAGACCAATGGGTCCTCTTGTCGAAATCTGTGTATGGTCGAGTTTGCTTTCGACAAAACCTATGGCAGCAAGCAGACGCCAGTCCCAACCAATGTTGTGAGCATGTTTGCGGAAGATGGCATCATAAGGAGACAAGGCTCCATCACGTAGTTTGTAATTGATGCGTGAAACATGCCTGCCTCGCTGCTGTTCATACAATCGTTTCAACGAGACATCGTAATGCGGTTCTTCAACGCAATCCTTACAGAGCGAGTCAATGTACATGCGCAGAGTGTCTGCACCCATTGCTATAAGCCAAGAAACGCTGTCTGCACTATGCGACAAAGGTTCACTGAGTCGCAGCGTGGGGTAATAATCCTTGAGCAGACGTGCAACGTTGGTGCGAAGCATCACCATATCAGTTCGACCCTCTATCAAAGCATCACAGAGTTGTGGAGTGGTGAGGCTGTCAGCTGGTATCGTGTCTAAAACGAATGGTGTGAAGTCAAAACTAACACGAACAGAGTCATCGTGATAGGCTATCCACTGACGAGATTGAAGTAGCAACGACAACTTGTAATGAGTGACCGTATCGTCAGGCGCAATAGGTTTAAGTCGACGTGCCGAGACCATGACCTGACTGGATTTCCAGCGTGGTCCAGTTGGTAGAACCCATGAAACCGAATCGACAACACTCTTCGAAGCCGGCCAGATTGCTAAGTCTGCTGAACCATTGTATAGACTATCACACATGGCATGTTCAGAGTTGACGTACATGATATGCAGCTTAATACCCAGAGAGTCTGCAATACGACGGGCAATCTCATAATCATGACCATACCAGTTGTTCTTGTACTGGAAGGCCGTATAACAATCTTGAATCGTGACAACACTGAGTGTATCGCTTGCCAAGATCTGCGACCAGGAACGTGGCGTTGGCATTAGTATATCCTCCTGTTCCGGTTGTTGGAACAAGTGACACTGCGTAAAGAAAAACAGCAGAGAAACAAACAGGAGGATTGATTTTTTCATGAACAGGCTAAATGCTGAACTAATGAAGCAGATAAATGGTCCACTATGCGATTATCAAGAACCTACTTCTGAAGCAGTGTGATGATATACTCCTTGAGCACAGAGATTGCAACCGAGTTGCTGCCACCCTGAGGAACGATAAGGTCAGCGTATGCCTTTGTAGGCTCAATGTGCATATTGTGCATTGGCTTTATGATGTTCTGATAACGCTGAACCAGATCGTCGATGGTTCGTCCACGTTCCACCACATCGCGACGTAGCACGCGAATCAGACGCTCATCACTGTCAGCATCGACAAAAACTTTCATGTCGAGAATGGCACGAATGGAGGGATCGACCAACGCCATAATGCCTTCAAGGATGATGACAGGTCGGGGCTCTATGTGTGTGCTCTGGCCTTTCAGACGAGAACAGGTAGCATAGTCATAGACTGGTTCATCGATGGCCTGACCTTCACGCAGAAGAATAAGATGACGATAGAGAAGTTCCCAGTCGAATGCACGCGGTTCATCAAAATTCTGTGCACGTCTTTCGTCCCAAGGCAGGTGACTACTGTCCTTGTAATAGCTGTCTTGCGAAACAACAGCAACACTGCCCTCTGGCAGACTCTCTATGATTTTGCGTACTACAGTAGTCTTGCCCGATCCTGTGCCGCCAGCGATTCCTATGATCATTTTTTGGGTCATTAAATATAAACTTATGCCGCAAATTTACACATTTTTTGTCAAACAATCCCTATTTTGGTCCTAAAAAATGCATCTTCGGGCTTAAATCCTTGCTGAAACGCGATTTTTTACCTATTTTTGCACTCAAATAATCATGTAACTATGCTTACGCTTACGAAGAATATCATCAAAGAGATACGTGCTCTAGAGCAGCGCAAGGGTCGTCGCGAACAACAAGCTTGGCTCGTTGAGGGCAACAAATCGGTGGGCGACATGCTTGAAGCTGGAGCCTTCGACTGCTTACGACTTGTGGCTACTGAGGACTGGTGGCACAATCATCCAAGAGCCCATGCTAAGGAATGTTACTCTGCCACACGTGGCGAGATGGAAAGGACTTCACTCCTCCCCTCACCGCAGGACGTGTTAGCAGTGTTTGCCTTGCCTGGTTATAGTGCACCATCAATGCAGAAATCCAGTGGTAAGACCTCAGACGAAAGATTATGCATTGCTCTTGACGAAGTGCAGGACCCAGGGAATCTTGGCACCATCATCCGAACAGCTGACTGGTTCGGTGTGCGTCATATCTACTGTGCCCCTGGTACTGCCGACTGCTTTGCTCCCAAGGTAGTGCAGGCCACTATGAGTGCACTGGCCCGTGTGAGGGTTCATTATTTCGAAACACGTGAACAGATGTACTCATGGCTTAACTCCTACACTGGCGAAGTGTATGGAACCTTCCTCGAGGGTGAGAACATCTATGGTTCTACGCTCAAGCCTGATGGTGTGTTGCTGATGGGTAACGAGGGACGAGGCATAGGAGAAGATCTGGCACAATGTGTGACAAAAAAACTGCTCATCCCCGACTTTGCCAAGGATGGGCAGCATGTAGAGTCTCTCAATGTGGGTGTGGCAACAGCTATCTGTCTGAGTGAGATCAGGAGAAGATAAAAGTCTTGCGACCACGTATGTAATACTCCCAGAGGATGCTTCGACTTTCTTCTGGGAATTTTTGTGCCTGGCCAAAGCCAATCAGCTCAGACGCTTTGTATTGTGTTTTAATCATCTTTGAGGCTTGACGATGAGCTTGGAAGATGGCCCAACAGTTGCCCCATTGGCCATGGAGCAGGAAGTTTAGTGCAGCCACACCATCGAGCAACTTACGACGGAAAATGAGCTGACGGCATTTTTCAGCTGGTAGGTTCTTCCACATCATTACCAGACTATTACGGAAGTTCAGCAACGTCTTCCGAGGATTACCTTGCGGCAGGCTGGCACCACCTTTATGATAGACGTGCGACTGTGGAACACAAACTATCTGATAACCCATGCGTCGCAGTCGCCAACAGAGGTCAATCTCCTCCATGTGGGCAAAGAAACGCGCATCGAGTCCACCTGCTTGTCGATAGAGTTCCGTACGAACCATAAGACAGGCTCCTGTAGCCCACATTACAGGCCAGGCCTCTCCCTCAGGCAAGTCGTATTGGCCATGATCATCCTCCACAGTATCAAAAATTCGACCACGACAGAAGGGATAGCACAACTTGTCGAGGTATCCTCCACAAGCACCTGCGTATTCGAAAGTTTGAGGAGATTGAAGTGTTTGAGAAGCTTGAGGGGTTTGAGAGGATTGAAGGGTGTGGGCAAACACATTATTCCATGCACCATGTTTTTGGTCAAAAGACCAATCCTTGAGCAACTTAGGTTGTAAGGCTGCACAATTTCTATTGGCTGACATGTAGTCAATCATCGGATTGAGCCATCCTTCAGTGACACGAACATCATCATTGAGCAACACTACAAGATCATACCCCTCACGACTCATCGTGGCTATGGCTCGGTTGTATCCCTCGGCAAAACCGAGGTTTGAACCTAACTCCAGAACACGGACTGTTGGGAAGAATTCCTTCAGCATTTGTACGCTATCATCGTCAGAACCATTGTCTGCCACAATGACATCAGCCTTCCCTGATGGTGTGTATTGCACTACTGAGGGTAAATAATGACGAAGAAGCCCATTCTTAGCTCCATTCCAGTTTAATATGATGACTGCAGAACGCATAGGGATATTTTTGTATAGTTTTCTTTACTACATTGTGTACCTAATTATCTGGTTTAGCCGATGTGGCTACACAAAAGTCTGCCAGAAATACTGGCAAAATAATGTGGACTCACAATTCTTTGCCAGAACTGCTGGCAAAGAATTGTGGAGGCACAAAAGTCAGCCAGAGCTGCTGGCAGAAAATTGTGGACGAACAAAAGACTAGCCAGGACTGCTGACACACAATTGTGGATGCACAAAAGGTTGTCTGGACTCTTGGCAGAGAATTGTGGATGCACAATTGCCATCACAGAACTTTGGCAAACAATTGTTAAGACTCAGTTAGAATCCTACAGCCACAGCGATCTGAATGCCATGCTTGTTGACTCCAGGATGATCAAGATAATTAAGACGGCGGATATACTCCACTCTCAGTACCTTGAAGATATTGTCGATGCCAAATACAGCTTCCATATAGGGCGTATTGCTCAGACGATAAACAGTGCCATTGGTTGGGAAGGCAAAAAGGTCAGGATTGCGAGGCGAACCATCAGCAAGAAGTATGTCTGGATCATTCTGCTGACTTAGCTTGCCATATACTCCTCTGAAACATAGAATTTCTCGTAGTCGAAGTCTGCGGATGAATGGCAGATTGTTGAAGATGAGTCCATTCATCTTGTAGGTGATGTCCCACGAGGCATACTGGTCATAGATAAACTCCATGGACTGCAGCTGTGAGAATGAACCATGCTGAATAGTGAAGCCAGTGTTAGCACTAGGCATGGAAAGCAGCGAATAAGGTGCTTGCGTCCAAACTTTACCCAAATCGAGCGTAACATCGGCATAGCCAAGCACATTAAGCCAGAAACGTTTTAAGAACTTGAAGTCGGTGCGTTGGTAGTTGAAGTCTGATCCAAGGAAATCCTTTGACGCAAACTGATGTGTGAGCTCAAATACCGGGTGAAGGTCATCGACACGGATACGTGTGGTTCGCATCTGGACGAAGGTCTCCTTGGGTGCCCATCGTAAGGCCAGAGTTCCCATGGCCAGATTGTAATGCGACTGCTGCATTCCGGTACCGATCTGGCGGAATTCTCCAAGTCGGGAACTATATTCACTCATCAGTTCTCCTTTCAACTTGAGACTGAAATGGTTCCATAGTTCGAGGGTATAAAGCAGAGAATTGGAACGCACATAGGTATACTTTGGATCAGCGTCACGACGCAATGACGTGACGAAATTATCACGATTTGTGCTCAGTTTCAGTCCAAGTTCTTTCGAATCGTATGTACTCTCTAACTTCAGCGAATGGATAGGGAATTCATTGGCATACATCTTTTTGGGTCGAAAAGAGTATTCCAATACTGCATCGTACTTCCATTTATGATCTTCCACACCATAGGCTGCATAGCCACTAGCAAATAAATGTGGGTTGACATTGGCTGTGGTGATGCCTCCCACTCGAAGACGGAGGTGTTCGAGTTTGTTCCACGAAGCCAAGGCATTGATAGGGCCGAACATGACATGTGACTGCTCGTCAATCGGATTATCCAGAGGCAGGAACCCCTTAAAGAACCAACCAAGAACGCGTTCGGCATACTTATAAAAAGGCACCTTACGCATACGGGTCATCATGGCCTGCACGGAATGCTCAGGATCATAGTCGTCAGTGAGTCGATGTTGCTGCCAAAAAGCTAAGTCAGACGTCTGCTTGGCCAGATCGGGGCTGGTGAACTTGGGTGGACGACGGAAGATCTGCTCTTCAAGTTCTGGTTTCTCGCTATCAAAACCTGAATATCGAACAAGACGATGAGCATAGAAACCAAGCGATGATGCCGTGACATTAATCTCTGAGTCGAAACGTTTGCGGATTACAACTCGTGTGCTGTCAGGGAGTCGTCCATTATCGAAAGTTACACGCAGATTGCGTACAAAATTGAGATTGATGTCAGGTGGCAGATTGAGTTCTGCTCGACGCACAAAGTAGGTACTATCTGTCGAGATATATAGATGCCCTACAAAACCGAATGACTGAGGCATAAGCGGAGCAAAGCCCAGATCGACATATCGTTGGCCATCATCGAGCTTAAGTGTATCGAGGATGTAGTATTTATAGAAAGTAATGCCAAAGTCAGAGATAGGTGACACAAACTTCTTGCGATAAAGGAAGATGTTGTCATCAAGCAAATCCATCTCTGGGAAGACTTCGGTTTTGAGCACCGCAATCATTTCGTCGGGCAACATGTCATCAAGGCCAGCATGTTGTTCGGCTTCGGTAACAACTCGACGTGAGTTGTTATGACGACGATAGTAGTGGGTCTCGATCCTTTCGTCAGTGGTGACTGGAAGGATAGGACCACCTGAGATCAGTGCTGTATCTACAAACTCCTCAATGAAGGGAAATCTCTTCTGCCACTGTTTTACATAGCCTTCATCAAAATTATTGAATGAATAGGTCATATTATCATAACGCTCCTGTCGGAAATAGTCATGCAGATCAGGATGATGATCCATCTTGTGTGCTATGACATTACGCATCAGCTCAACAGCAGGGTTTTCTTTACGACGATATCGCTCACGCTTCGGTTTTACAACCACCTCTGACAACTGGATGTCATTAGGCACCATGCGGATATTAAGCTGCAGTTTGCGGGTTCCTACCTTTATCGAGTAGTCATTGTAGCCCAAGTAAGTGATGGTTACTGTGCTTCCTGGTTTTGCCAACATCGAGAAGTTGCCATTGGCGTCAGTGATGGTGCCATTGGTTGTGCCCTGCTCTACGATATTGGCAAAGTCAATGGGATCACCTGTAATGCTATCGACCACTTGACCTTGCAGCGTAACACGATTGACAATGCGTGATGAATTGTTCTTGTTACCTCCATCTCTATTACTTTGTGCATTAACAGAGAGTAAAGGTAGCATCATTGCTATCAACCAGAGGGTGAAGACTATTATTATTTTATCAATTTTCATGATTACTAATCTTTGTAGCACCTGTTTCAAAGAAATTGAAATTAGCAGAATGCAGAAAACTCTGCAAATATACGCATTTTTAATCAATGATGATGCATGTCATCAGGCTTAATTACATTTTTTTCACTCAAAGACTCCTTTTTGTATCACAATTGTAATGACGAGTTATTGAAATTGGCAAAAATTAAGGTTAAGTCATCTGACCTAACCTATACATAATTACATAAAGTAAATGTCCCTAATCACGTTTTTCTGGTATTAGATTTAAGGTTAATAATAAAAATAGTGTTTATTTTAAGGTATCGTGTTATGGTTATGTTATTTAAGGTGGTGCAAAGATAAGGCCTTTTTCTGACCTGACCAAATTATTTCTTATTAAATTTTTTGTGCAATCTATTGTATAGATGATAATTTAACATTCATTTACACAAATTCTAGCATTTTTGATGCAAAAATGAGAATTTTGTTGCACAATTGTACCATATTTTGCAAAGTAGAGATTACTGAGGGATTATTTGTTGCGGAAAGTCTTGTAACCTGCTATCTCTGCTATCTTGACAGGAATGTCGGCATTGTCGTTATGGCCAGCGAAACGCTCTGCTCCCACACCAATGGCAAAAACATTGACCAGTCCTGCTGTATGCGCTCCACTTGTCCAGCCTACATGGGCACGACTGTTCATGATGCGAACAGCAGCTGCTGCCATAGGTTCGTTTGCACTATACAGATTCTCCTCATTAGGCATCTGTCCAACGAAGCTCTTGGCATATAGTTCCTTGAGCAGATCCTCTTCGTTCTTGCTTAATTCCACTTTGCTCCAGAAGCCCAAATCCTTGCCCAAGGTTTCCTTGACCTGCTCCCAGCTCACACGGTTATGGGTCTCTGAACGAAGTATCTGGAAGTGGCGGGTAATCTCGTCCACCGAACAGGTTTGATGCTGCAAGAGCTGTAAGTTGTTAGAATAGCCTCCTGCATTGTTTCCTACAGAGAAACCGCCGGTCTCATGATCAGAAGTCACGACGATAAGTGTCTCATCGGGATGTTGCAGGTAGAAGTCGTAAGCCACACGAACACAGCTGTCAGCCAGGAAAAGCTCACTGATAGCGGTGGCAGCATCATTGGCATGACATGCCATATCGACTTTACCTCCAATCTCGTTCATGAGGAAGAAACCCTTGCCTCCCTTCTGTTCCGAACGTCGGTAGAGGAAATCGGTCTCAGCCTTCATCACATCGAGCACACTGAGCATTCCAGGTTTTGCATCGATGTTATATGGAAATGCATAGGCACCGCCATTGTTGACAACCTCCATGTCTTGAAACAACAACATCTTCTGTGCTCCATCATTTGCTTTCTGTTCGTAGTCTGCATACGATCCACGAGAGATGACGTAGCCACTATCAGCAAAAACTTTATAGAGTTCCTCGCGTACCTCTAGAGTATTCTTCGAGTGCTGCAGATTGATATCCGAACCACCAAAAAAGTCGAAACCAGTGGTTGGAAGCTGGCATGCAATCTCATAGTACTGATTGCGATCAGCAGCATGTCCATAGAAAGCTCCAGGAGTGGCATGGTTGACATTTACACTGGTAGCCACACCTACGGGGTAATCCATGGCATGAGCCCATTCCGCAATACTATAGACGGGGACGGTATCAGGATCGACACCAAGTGCACCATTATAAGTCTTGACACCTGTGGCCAATGCTGTGCCCGAGGCTGCTGAGTCGGTAATGCCACTTGAGTAACTATAGGTAGAGGCAACACCAGCAACAGGAAACGAAGACATACATGTGGCCGTGCGTCCCCAGCGACCTTCAAGCTCCGCTTTGTACATCTCAGCACCAAGCACTACATTGATTCCTGTACCATCATTGATGAGATAGAATACGTATTTTGGTTGTTTTGCTTTCTCTTGCTGCTGGCATGATGAGAGAACAGCTCCCGACATGATTACTAGCGATGCTGCAGCTATCAAGAATAATGACTTTTTCATAGAGTATACATTATAATATTATTTATAATTTGATTCGGCAAGTGTAACTGGTTTAAGAGATATCACAAGTGGAGACAATCTTCATTGACCGCATATAGTCAGCGCGATTATTTCTTATACGGATTGTTCACTCGGTCAGCATTTCTTGCAATGAAGTCCTTCCAAGACTTGGCTCCGCCTCCACCAATACCTGTTGGACGCGAAGTAATGTAGTGATGCGTCAACGCGATTGCAAGTGCATCCGAGGCATCGAGTTTCTGACCCGTAAACATCTCTTCGGGCAAGTGAAGCTGACGTTTCACCATCTCTGCCACCTGTTCCTTGGCTGCATTACCATTGCCAACAATCGAAATCTTGACCTTAGCAGGTGGGTATTCAAACACGGGCAGGTCACGTTCAACTGCTGCAGCCATCACTACCCCCTGTGCTCGACAAAGTTTAATCATAGAGTTAGGATTGATGCCGACAAAGGGTGACTCGATGGCCAGTTCGTCAGGATGATACTCATTGATCAACTGCAAGACTCGCTCGTGAATGCGTTTCAAGCGGAGGTAATGACTCTCGACCTTAGCCAACGTGAGCACACCCATAACAATGAGCTCGGGCTTTTTTTGCTCTATTTTGAGCAAAGCATAACCCATTACGTTGGTTCCAGGATCGATGCCCAATATGATTTTTTCTACCTCCATGTCCAACTCTTATTCGTTTGGGACAAGCTGCAACTGAGTGGTATCAGAGACCTGCTCTTCCTGGAACATCTTCATGTATGCCTCCATCTGACGCATATAGTCAAGGCGGCTGCGGAATAGCTGGCTGTTGCGGATCTCCTCTGGATATTCTTCCAGAATCTCGAGCAGTTCGTCAGACGTCTGCACCTGCGATGTGATATAATTGACTACATACTGAGCTCCAAAAGTACCTTCATTGGCGGTGTAGAACGAGTCGAGCAGCTGAGTGGTCTGGCTCATGAAGTCCATATAGATAGGCATCATGATGCTATCTGCAAGTTGTTCACCTCCGTTCTGCTCTGTGAGTTCTGCCAAATAGTTATAGACATCCTCCTGAAGGTTCTGTATGGTTACATCGAGGTCGGTCATCAGATCGTTGGTCGATGTTCCTGAAGCGGTAAGCGAAGAGGCATCTATCGTTACCTGAATATCGCCTGGTTCTACCGCAATCATTCCTACGCAGATATCGTTGGCCAGATAGACATAGAAGGGGTTTCGGTCATCGATATTGCCTGTAAAGACGAACTGATTGTCCGATATTTCTACCGAATCAAGAGGTGTACCGTCAAGATCGAGCATATAAACTTGCCAGCCCTCGAACGAAGGGGTTGCAATCATAGTGTCGCCTAACTGCAGGGAGTCAGGCATATCGATAGTTCCGCTAATCGTGTAGGGCTTATCGTGTGAACAAGAAGCTACCAATGCCAAGGTGGCAACAAGAGCTAAGGGAGTTTTTCGCATTGGGTGAAATTTTATTCAAGTATCGTTGAAGATTACTTAAAGGATAATAGTATATGTTAAAACTATAAGGATTTATGTCTTATCGCAGTGTTTGGAGATTTGATTCGAAGGTTTCTACACCTTCAATTTCTGTAGTTGTGCATAGACTTTCTGCACAGGCAGCCCCATCACATTAAAGTATGATCCTTCCAGACGTTCAACGCCAACATAACCGATCCATTCCTGAATGCCATAGGCACCGGCTTTGTCGAATGGACGATAGTGCTCAATGTAATAATCGATCTGTTCGTCTGAAAGAATAGAGAATGTGACATCTGTGCCACACACAAACTCGATGTGGTCAATAGCACTGCGAAGACACACAGCAGTATAGACCTGATGGGTTCGTCCACTCAGTGCCCGAAGCATACGATGAGCATCAGCAGCGTCATGGGGTTTGCCCATCTCTTCGCCATTGCACCAAACAATTGTGTCCGATGTCACCAACACTTCGCCTGGTTTCAGCTCCAAGTCGTAAGCACTCATTTTGAGTTTAGCAATGTGCATCGGAATGTCTGCACCCTGCAGATGAAGGGGATGCGTTTCGTCGATTTCACGCAACTTTACTACCTCCATGGGGATATCCAAGCCAGCTAGTAGTTCTCGACGTCGTGGGCTGTTGCTTGCTAACAGTAATTTCATGATCCTATTTTCTGTTTACCAGCCAAAAGCTTTGGCATTTGACATCCACTTACCTTGAGCTTTCAGCACCTGCTCTATAACGTCACGGGCTGCACCATAGCCACCATCAAAGGGACTCACGTACAAACTGATTTCCTTGATTTCAGGAGCTGCATCTGCAGGACACACTGGCAGACCTACCTCTTGCATCACCTCAAAGTCTGGAATGTCATCACCCATGTACAATACCTCATCGGGATTGACGCCTGTACGATTCATCAGATCATGCAGGTCATGAATCTTGATTGCAGAACCTATGTAGATATGCTGCACATGCAGGTATTCGTAACGCTTGCGTACCTGTTCGCCCTTGCCGCCTGTGATGATACCCATTTGGAGTCCCATCTTCACAGCCAGTTGCATGGCATAGCCGTCCTTGATATTCAAAGTACGCAAGGGCTGGCCTTCGGCGTCCATGGGTATCGTATTGGCCGACAACACACCATCAACGTCAAAGACCAGCGCCTTTATTTTGGTTAAGTCGTAATTAATCAATTTACGATTAAAGATTTATTAATGTAAAATCTCCGTCTACGAATGCAGTATACTGTTTTGCTGCATAATATTCTATTCGAAAATTCTTACATTCTATATTTACATTTAATCGATCACGGTCACCCAACCATGGATATCTTCAATGTCACCATACTGGATGCCACGAAGGTGGTTGTAGAGCTGGGTGCAGATAGGACCTGGCTTCGAATCCTCCAGGATATTGTAGGTCTTATTCTCGTCGAGGTCGTCGATCTTGTAGATTGGAGCAATGACTGCTGCTGTGCCACACATGGCAGCCTCGTCGAGATAAGAGAGTTCCTCCACTGGCATGGGGCGAACCTCAACCTTATATCCGAGATCACGGCAGACCTGCTGGATAGACATGTTTGTGATTGAAGGCAGGATTGATTCCGAATCAGGGGTTACGTATGTATTGCCCTTGAAGCCGAAGAAGTTAGCAGGACCACACTCGTCAATAAACTTCTTGCTACGTGCATCCAGGTAGATTACAGCAGCATAACCCTTCTCATGAGCCAGTACACCCGAAGCGAGCGATGCAGCATAGTTGCCACCCACCTTCACACGGCCAGTGCCGAGTGGAGCTGCACGGTCATAACCACGCATAATGCAGCATGGAGTAGCCTTGAAGCCATCCTTGAAGTAGGGACCTACTGGCATGACAAAGATGATGAATTCATACTGGTCGGCTGGCGACACACCTACCTGTGGGCCTGTACCGAACAGCACAGGACGAATATACATTGAGCAGCCGGTCTCGTAAGGAGGAACCAGATCCTCGTTGAGCTTCACGACCTTTTTCACAGCCTCCTCAAAAAGTCCGTCAGGCAATGGCTGCATCAAAATGGTACGACAAGTATTCTGCATACGCTTGGCGTTTTCATCGATGCGGAACACACGAATCTTGCCATCCTTGCCTCTAAAAGCCTTCAGACCCTCAAAGCCAGCCTGACCATAATGGAGCACAGTGGCAGCCATGTGCATGGTTACCTCTTCGCTCTCCGATACTCTCAATTCACCCCAAGCACCATCTTTATAGGTGCAACGCACATTGTAAGGAGCCTTGCGATAGCCAAAGCCAAGTGAGCTCCAATCGATCTGTTCTGCCATAGTTATTATGAGTTTCTTTAGTTTAAATCGCTGCAAAGTTAATGAAAATATCTTTATGTTGCTCATTTTTGATGGCAAAAAATGTCTTTATAGCCCAAAAAAAATGTTTTTGGACAAAAAATGACAAGAAAATTTGGTCGATATGCAAATAAATATTATCTTTGCACCCGCTTTTTGAAATTAACATCTAAAAGTCCGAACGCAATAACTGGGAGTAAGACTCCAATACAAGGTGAGCATTCAGCAAGCAGTTGCCGCAAGGTTTCAGGCAAGCAAGGACTGTGCGATGGTAGATTGCCAAAAGCAATTAGAGTAACACATTATTAATTTACAAAAAACAAAACAACATGAAGGAGTATTCACTCTGCGGCACCAAGCGTGCCGAGTCAGGCAAGAAGGCTGCTAAGCAGCTTCGTGCTCAGGGCCTCATCCCATGCAACCTCATCTCTAAGGAGGGTGCTGTTTCTTTCACCGTTAAGGCTACTGACGTTCGTAACCTTATCTACACTTCTCAGGTCTATGCCGTAAACCTCAACATCGATGGTGCTGAGTGCAAGGCTATCATCAAGGAGTCTCAGTTCGGTCCAGTCAACGAGGAGTTGCTGCACCTTGACTTCCTCAAGTTCAATGCTGAGGAGCCAATCACTGTTGCTATCCCTGTTAAGCTTGAGGGTTTTGCTGAGGGTGTTAAGGCTGGTGGTAAGTTGGTTAAGCAGGTTCGTAACCTTACCGTCAAGGGTCTCTACACCAACATCCCTGAGCGTCTCGTTGTTGACGTTACCCCAATCGAGCTCGGCAAGACCATGAACGTGGCTGCTCTGAGTTACGAGAACCTCGAGATTCTCAATGCCAAGAGCGTAATCGTTGCTGGTGTTAAGGCTACTCGTGCTTCACGCAACAAGTAATCGAGCCTCTGATTCCCTCACTGGGGGTCATTCATTCGAAACAGTCCTCTTCCCTCCCATTGAGGGAGGAGGATTTTTTTTAATTTTTCGATCTTATGAAATTCCTTATCGTTGGCCTCGGCAACATTGGCGAAGAGTACTGGGGCACACGTCACAACATAGGCTTCCGTGTGGTTAATGCCTTGGCAGAAGCTCACGATGCCCGCTTTGAAGATAACCGTTATGGTGCCACCTGCGAGTTCCGCGTCAAGAATCAGCAGCTCTTGCTTCTCAAGCCAAGCACCTACATGAACCTTTCGGGCAATGCTGTTCGCTATTGGATGCAAGAGGAGAAAATTGCCCTCGACCACGTACTCATCATCTGCGATGAGATCAACCTTCCTTTTGGTGCCTTACGTATGCGTCAGAAAGGCTCAGATGGCGGACACAATGGTCTCAAGGACATCATCGCTAAGTGTGGAGGTCAGAACTTTGCCCGACTACGATTTGGCGTAGGTGGTGACTTTCCTAAGGGGGCTCAGGTCAACTGGGTACTCGGCCATTTCCCTCAGGAGGAGGAAGACAAGATGCCCGAACGTCTCGAAGTCAGCACCAAGTTCATCGAGGAGTTCTGCCTGGGTGGTGTGGTTAATGCAATGAACAGATACAACGGCAAATAATGTCCACTATTATTAATATTAAGTAAATACTTCGCATGAACGAAGTCCGTATAGATAAATGGCTTTGGGCTGTGCGTATCTTCAAGACACGCACCATTGCCTCAGATGCCTGTAA
The DNA here is from genome assembly GCA_045629225.1 of Bacteroidales bacterium. Taxonomy (GTDB): domain Bacteria; phylum Bacteroidota; class Bacteroidia; order Bacteroidales; family UBA3663; genus Liminaster. Next base: position 61,161 of record JAZQQU010000023.1, read on the forward strand.
GCTGGGCCGTGTCACCATCGGCGGTCAGCGTATCAAACCCTCAAAGATGGTAAAGGTTGGCGAAGTGATCGATGTGAAAAAGCCACCTATCACCTATTCGTTTAAGGTTTTGGCACTCTCTGAGAACCGCATGGGAGCTAAGCTGGTGCCTGGTTTTATGGAGAACGTCACTAAGCAGGAGCAGCTCGATCTGCTGGAGATGAACCGTATTTCAGGTTTCATCGATCGTGCAAAAGGCATGGGACGACCCACCAAGAAAGACCGTCGCGATATGGACGATTTCTCAACGCCCGAATATGTTGATGAATTTGATTTCAGCCTCGAGGATTTGGACGAATTCGATGCAGAAGACTGGAATGAAATCATGAACAAATAAAAAAGAAGGTCGTCTCACGACGACCATCTTCACTAACCTTAAATCTTATACCATGAAAAACACGATGCAAAGATAGGGCCTTTTTCCTATATTTGCAAATTTATACATATAATTTAATGACAATGATCCAAAAACAAACCCAAGAATCACTCATTTGCCATTTAGAACTACCAATCTTTGAGGTAAAAGATGTTGTAAAACATAAAAAATCAATCTTCCGCATCATTGGTGAAGAGGCAGACAAACTCGGACGCGAATGTTATGTGATCGGAGGCTTCGTTCGTGACATTTTCCTGGGCCGACCCTCAAAGGACATTGACTGCGTGACCGTGGGCAGTGGTATCGAATTGGCTGAGGCACTGACTGAACGCTTGGGCAGACGTTATACTCATCTGGCTGTCTATCGCAACTTTGGCACAGCACAGGTCAAGCACACGGAACGTAACAATCATACGGGTGAAGTGACTGAGATGGAGATTGAGTTTGTTGGTGCGCGTCGTGAATCATACAGCCATGACAGCCGTAAGCCTGTGGTCGAAGATGGCACACTCGAAGACGATCAGAATCGTCGTGACCTCACAATCAACGATCTTGCCATCTGTCTGAACCACGACCGCTTTGGCGAACTCATCGACCCTTTCCATGGTGTTGACGATCTTCAAGCTGGCTTGGTACGTACTCCTCTCGATCCGGACATCACCTTTAGCGACGATCCCCTTCGCATGTTACGTGCCATTCGCTTTGCCTGTCGTTTCGACTTCAAGATTGTGCCCGAGACGTTTGAAGCCATCGCACGAAACCGTGATCGTATCAAGATCATCTCCGGTGAACGCATCATCGATGAACTCAATAAGATCATGCTCTGCGATCATCCCTCCACGGGTTGGACTCTCCTGCAGCGTTGTGGATTGCTCCAGATTATATTCCCCGAACTGCAAGCCCTCAGTGGCATCGAGAATCGCGAGGGCCGAGGCCATAAGGACAACTTCGTCCACACGCTCACTGTTCTCGACAATGTCTGTCGGGCTCAGAGCAACGCAAATGTGCAATCCAAAAATGAGGAATCCGCAATCTCAGAGGAGGCTGATGAAAACAATTTCTCATGCCAAGATGCACAATCCTCTTCCGCTGAACAAACCTTCGACAAGAGACTCTATCTGCGTTGGGCTGCCATCTTCCACGACCTCGGCAAGGCCAAAGTGAAGCTCTATGACGAGAAGCTCGGCTGGACTTTCCATAATCATGACTACGTTGGCATGCGCATGGTTCTCCCCATTTTCCGACGTCTCAAACTCCCCCTGGGAGCCGAGGAGAAGTACGTAGAGAAGCTCGTAGGCATGCACATGCGTCCCATCCATCTGGCCGACGAAGGCATCACAGACTCAGCCATTCGTCGTGTTATGTTCGAAGCCGGAGACGATACGGACGACCTCATGACACTCTGCGAAGCCGACATCACCTCAAAGATTCCTGAGAAAGTGCGTCGTTTTCTTGACAACTTCAAGATTGTGCGCCAGAAGATGGAAGAGATCCAGGCCAAGGATGACTATCGCAACTGGACTCCTCCCGTTGATGGCAACGAGATCATGGAGCGCTACAACCTTCGCCCATCACGTGAAGTGGGACTATTGCGCGAAGCCCAGAAGGATGCCATCCTCGACGGCCTTTGCGAAAACACACGCGATGCTGCTCTTGCCTTCCTCGATGCCAAAGCACGGGAATTAAACATTTTTTAATATACAAAAGAATAAAAGAACTCCATGTGAGTTCAACATTTGTTTTATTTCTCCTATGGACCAGCAAGTTCTCTTCACCAACGATATCTGTCAGGCCCTCACAGACTTCACTACACAGATTGCTCACGACCGCCTGTTCATCCTGTTCGACACCACTACACTCAAGTATTGTCTGCCAGTCATTGCACCCTTCATGAATCAGTATGAGGTGGAACATCCTGGCCGCAAGGTCGAAACTATCATCATTGAGGCTACCGACCAGGCCAAGACCATACAGTCGCTCACCGAAGTGTGGCAGTCGCTTAGTGATCATCATGCTACGCGTCACTCCCTACTTATCAATGTCGGAGGTGGCATGATTACCGACTTGGGTGGCTTCGCAGCAGCCACTTTCAAGCGTGGCATCAAGTTCATCAATGTCACCACCACCCTGCTTGGTGCTGTCGATGCCGCTGTTGGTGGTAAGACGGGAATCAACCTCGGCTCGCTCAAGAACGAAGTTGGTGCCTTTGCTCCTGCCCAAGCTGTGTTAATCTCTACTCGTTTCTTTGAGACCCTCGACCGCGAGAACCTCCTCTCTGGCTATGCTGAGATGCTCAAGCATGGTCTTCTTTCCGACCGTCAGCATCTCTCCGCTCTCTTGGCCTACGACATTCAGCATTGGGACAACCCCACACTCCTCCCTCTGCTTGAGACCTCGGTCAACGTGAAACGTCAGGTGGTTCGTCAGGACCCTTACGAACAGGGTCTTCGCAAGGCTCTTAATCTCGGCCACACATTTGGCCATGCTTTTGAGACTTGGTGCATGCGTCAGGGTCATCCCGTACTCCATGGCTATGCTGTAGCCTGGGGTTTGGTCTGTGAACTCATCATGAGTCAGCAGCAGGTAGGCTTCCCCAGCCAGACACTGCACACCATTGCACAGTATGTTCGTGACAACTATGGCCCTCTCCAGTTCACCTGCGATGACTACGATGACCTCTATGAGCTCATGACCCATGACAAGAAGAACGAGGGAGGTGACATCAACTTCACCCTCATGCTCAACACTGGCGATGTAGCCCTCAACCACACTGCCAATCGTGAACAGATAGCTATCACCCTCGACATCTATCGTGACCTGATGGGCATCTGACGAAATCTCGACACTACTATGGAGCAGAACAACCTTGATTTAGCCTACAATTATGCACAATATACCCGCAGGAACATCTTCCTTACGGGCAAGGCTGGTACGGGCAAGACCACCTTTTTGCGACGACTGCAGAACGAGACCAGCAAGCGTATGATCGTGGTAGCTCCTACGGGTGTGGCTGCCATTAATGCGGGTGGTGTCACGATTCACTCGTTCTTCCAGCTGGCCCCGGGCTTGTATCTGCCAGGGCAGACCATTGGCGGCAGGGATCAAAAGTCAAAGTATTCGTTCTCAAAGCATAAGCTCAACATTCTTCGTTCTCTGGATCTGCTGGTAATCGACGAGGTTTCGATGGTGCGTTGCGACCTGCTCGATGCCATCGACGAGGTGCTGCGTCGTTACCAGAACCGCAATCTGCCTTTCGGTGGAGTTCAGCTGCTACTGATAGGCGATCTCCAGCAGCTGGCCCCCGTGGCTAAGGAGGACGAATGGTTGCTCTTGCGTAATGCCGGTTACCAGACGCCCTACTTCTTCGGCTCACAGGCACTCAACCGTACCAACTACACGACCATTGAGCTGACCAAAGTCTTTCGCCAGTCCGACCCTACTTTCGTCAATATGCTCAACCAGGTGCGCGACAACCGCATTGATGCCCGTACTTTCGAGCTGCTCAACAGCCGCTATCTACCTGGTTTCAAACCGAAAGACAAGGACGGCTACATCACGCTGACCACCCACAACTATCAGGCACAGGACATCAATCGCATGGAGCTGATGCTGCTGCCTTCACCTCCGATGACCTATAGTGCAGAGGTCAAGGGTGAGTTCCCCGAAATGTCGTACCCCACCGACGAGCAACTGGAGCTGAAGGTGGGGGCACAGGTGATGTTCTGCAAGAACGACCCTGGCAGACAATACTATAACGGCAAGATTGGCCAAGTGGTGAAGTGCGACGACGAACGTGTCTGGGTACGTTGCAACCCCGACTCGCTCGACCCCAACGGTTCGGAAGAAAAGATCATCGAGGTGACGCCTCAGGAATGGACCAACGCCAAATACAAGACCGACACTTCGACCGGAGAGATCAGCGAAGAGGTTGTAGGTTCCTTCACCCAGATCCCCCTCAAGACCGCTTGGGCCATCACCATACACAAGAGTCAGGGTCTCACCTTCGACCGTGCAATCATCAACGCAGGTCAGGCATTCAGCCCTGGTCAGGTGTATGTTGCTTTGTCACGTTGCCGCACGTTGGAGGGGCTGGTGCTGAGCACACCCATCCCACCTGGGGTAATTTCGGTCGATCCGCAGGTGCTGCAGTTCAACCAGATGCAAGTGGCTCCTACGGCCGAGGATCTGCGTCGTGATCGTCAGCAGTTCGTACTCGACATCCTTTGTCAGGTGTTCAACTTCGACCAGTTGCAGATGCGACTCAACTATGTGGTACGACTGATGGACGAACACCTCTCACGTCAATATCCGCACAAGGTCAATTCGGCCAAGCAGATCTGCACAGCGGTCAACGAGCAACTGACGCTGGTAGGCCACACCTTCCAGAACCAGATACGTCAGCTCATGCCACAAGCCGAGGACTATGAGCACAACCTTGTTCTGCAAGAACGATTCTCCAAGGGCAACACCTACTATCTGAACCACACAGCCGACCTGCTCCAGGACTTCATCGAGAATGGTTTGCCCGAGATAGACAACCAGACACATCGCGAACAGTTGGAACGTGAGTTCCAGATGCTGGAGAGCGACTACACGCTCAAAATCACCCTCTTCACCCGATTCAGCACCAAGGGCTTCTCACTCAACGACTACTGGGATGCCAAAGCCATAGCCACCATGGACCCCGAAGCCAAGAAGGAACAGCGAGAGAAGGCCGAACGTGCCGCAGCTCGCAAGAAGAAACGTGAGGAGAAGAAGGCCGAAGCCAAGGTCAGCGTTTCGGAGGATGACGACATCCAGAACCAGGCACTCTTCGATGCACTCAAGGCTTGGCGCATCAAGAAGTCCATCATCCTGAAGGTACCACCCCCCTATATCATGCACAACGCCACCATGATTGCCATAGCCAACAACAAGCCCATGAACGAGAAAGAACTCCTCCGAATGCCAGGAGTAGGCAAGAAGGTGCTCGAAGCCTTCGGCAAGGAAATCCTCGAAATAGTTGGACGAGCAATCAAATAACCGAATCATCGAGCCATCGAACCATCAAGCCATCGAACCATCGAATTCTCGAAACATCGATTTCTCGATTTCTCGAATCCTCGATTCATCGACCATCACCCTTCCCTCCCACCACAAACAATCGCAAATCAAAACAAAATCAATGAAACACCACATCCCCATGGCAACCTTAGCCACTATGACCCTGGCCACCGCCTGTGCACCAGCCACTAAGGAGAGCGAGGCAGACAATGCCCAAATCATCGGCCAAAGCACCATTCAGGCCGACCACCTCACACCCGAACTTCTGCAGGAGCTGGGCAAGATCAGCGACCTTCAGGCATCGCCCGATGGCTCACGTGTACTCTATGGTGTTGGCTACACCAGCATCGCTCTCAACAAGGGCAATCGTGAACTCTTCGTAATGAATGCTGACGGCTCGGACAATCATGCCATCACCCATACCGCCTCGTCAGAGCAGAACGCCGTATGGAGTCTCGATGGCCAGAAGATCTTCTTCCTCAGTGCCGAGAGCGGTTCGATGCAGATGTGGCAGATGAATGCCGATGGCACCGGCCGCAAGCAGATCTCTGACTTCGACCGCGACATCGAGGGCTTCGTCCTGAGTCCCGACCAGCGTCAGGTGCTGGCTATCATGTCATTACCAATCGAGCGCATCGACGACTCGCTCTTCGAGGGCCTCGACAAGACCACCGGTCGCCTGTGGGACGAGATGAACTACCGCCATTGGGACAACTTCGTTGACGACTGTCCTCACCCCTACCTTGCCCAACTCAACGATGACGGTTTGGTCAACAAAGAGAGCCTCAAGGACATTATGGAGGGCGAACCCTACGAGTGCCCGATGCGTCCGTTCGGTGGCGCGGAGTCTTTCGCATGGAGTCCTGACGGCAAGAAGCTCGTCTATGTGAGCCGCAAGGAGACGGGAACCGAATATGCCTTCTCTACCCGCTCTTCGCTCTATCTCTATGATGTAGAGAGTGGCCAGACCATCGACCTGCACCCTGGCGACCACGGCTACGACACCAACCCCAAGTTCAACGCCGATGGCTCACTCCTTGCCTTCCAGAGCATGGCTCGTAATGGCTACGAGAGCGACAAGAACCGCCTCTGTATCATCGACATGGCCCTAAAAGATCAAACCAACGAGGCAACCCCGGAACCCAATCAACCAATTAACGAAACAGCAAAACAACAGCCCAACGCCATCCTCGACCTGACCGCCAGCTACGACAACAACTGCGACGACTACACCTGGGCACCCGACCAGCAGTCGATCACCTTCATCAGCTACTCGTATGGTACCGCGCAGGTATTCAACGTCAACCTCCAGGGCGAGGTCAAGCAGCTGAGTGACGGTTCGGATCATGACTTTGGTGGCTTGTGCTATTGTGGCGACAAGCTGCTCACCCTGCGTCACGACTGGCACTCGCCCAACGAGATCTTTGCGCTCAACGCTGACCGAAGCGCCACACAGCTCACTCACGAGAACGATGCCCTGCTGGCTCAGCTCGGCGACATGGGCAAGTTCGAGCGTCGCTGGATGAAGTGTACAAATGGCGATTCGATGCTCGTCTGGGTAGCCTATCCCGTTGGCTTCGACCCACAGAACTACACAACCTCAAAACCTCAAAACCCCACAACCTCAAAACCTCAAAACCCCACAACCTCAAAACCTCAAAGCAAAATACCCACCCTCCTCTACTGCCAAGGTGGCCCTGAAAGTGCTGTCAGTCAGTTCTGGAGCACACGCTGGAACATTGCCATCATGCAGGCCAACGGCTATGCCATCGTGCTGCCTAACCGCCATGGTGTCCCTGGATTCGGCCAGAAGTTCAACGAGCAGATCGCAGGTGACTTTGCTGGTCAATGCATGCGCGACTACTTCACAGCCATCGACAACATCGCCAAGGAACCTTGGTGCGACACCGATCGTCTGGGTGCTGTCGGAGCCTCGTTTGGCGGCTACTCGGTCTATTGGCTGGCTGGGCATCATCAGCAGCGATTCAAGTGCTTCATCGCCCATTGCGGCATCTTCAACTGCGAGTCGATGTATGGCGAAACCGAGGAGATGTGGTTTGCCGACTGGGATTACGGTGGAGCCTACTTCGGTCAGGACGGCCTCAAGGAGGGTCTTTGCCACACTCCCAGACGTGGAAATGGTGGCGTCAATGCCTGCTATACCGATTCGCCTCACAAGTCCGTCACCAAGTGGGACACTCCAATCCTCGTGATCCACAACGAGCATGACTACCGCATCCCTGTCACTCAGGGTATGCAGGCATTCAACCTTGCCCGTATGCGTGGAATCCCAGCCGAGTTCCTCTATTTCCCCGACGAATGCCATTGGGTAACCAAGCCACAGAACGCCGTGCTCTGGCAACGCGTCTATTTCAACTGGCTCGATAAGTGGCTGAAGAAATGATAACCATCGATACCCGCAAACTCCTACATATCCTCTCCGTGACCCCTGCCAGCCAGAACATCATGCTGGTAGGGCGTCATGGCATCGGCAAGTCTGAGATCCTGACCGAATACTACCAGCAGCAGGGCATGCGTGTCGTCCCCCTCTTCCTCGGGCAGATGTCCGACCCCGGTGACCTCATCGGCCTCCCCCTCCTGACCTCACTTGAGCAAAGCAACGCAACCACCAGAATTCATCAGACCACCTTCGCACCACCCACTTGGTTCCCTGTCGATGGTCAGCCCATCGTCCTCTTCCTTGACGAACTCAACCGTGCCCGTCCTGAGATACTCCAAACGGTGATGGATCTGGCCCTGAACCGTCGACTAGCTGGTCACACCCTGCCCAAGGGGTCACGCATCATCTCGGCTGTGAACGATGGCGAAGCCTATCAGCTTACCCAGCTCGACCCCGCCCTGGTCAGCCGCTTCAACGTCTATCAGTTCTGCCCCACGGTCGAAGAATGGCTGCTGTGGGCCTCACGTCACAAGCTCGACCAGCGTGTCATCGACTTCATACAGTCCTTGCCTTCTATGCTCGATGGTGAGACGAACAACGACATTGACCAAGGCCTTGAGAAGAGTCCTGACCGACGTGCATGGGGGCGTGTGAGCGAGGTGATTGACGGCCGTAGCACATTAGGTGACGATGACCTTGACCTCATAGCGGGCATCGTGGGTGCAGCTGCTGCCAGCCGCTTCTATGCCTTCACACAGGGACGTCAGATGCTGACCGGTGTGCAGGTGCTCAACGACTTTGCTGCCTGCGAACAGACGTTGCGTCAGTACCGGCTGCATCAGATTGCCATCGTGAGCGAGGGCATCTTCCGTCAGCTCGAAGTGACCTACACCTTCGGACAGACTGACGAACTGCATTCGGCTCTCTACGAACGCTATGCACAGAATTTCAACGCCTACTTCGACTTCCTCGAATCCACCGAACAACGCGAATCCATAGCCTTCATCACCAACCTCTTCGAGAGCGGCAGTTACCAGAATGCCATCCTCTTCATCTCCAACTGCTGCCCCATGCTCTACACCAAGATGGCTCAGTTTATTGCCGAAATGTAATCCATGTTCAAAGCCCTTTCAGACCATTGGTTCCTGACCGAACCTGCCCTCTTCGCGCTCTATTGCCAGCAGCAGCTGGAGGAGAACGTGAGGATGGATTGTGCCGTACGTTGTGGCCAGGGGCGTGTGGAATACAACCCTTTGATCCTCGCGCACAAGAACTTCATGGAGGTAGAGCAGCTGGTGCGCATCGAGCTGATACGCCTCTTCCTGAAACATCCCTACGAACGTGAGCCCGATGGCTGTTCGCGCGAAGCCATGACCCTGGGCAGCAACATCACCATAGCCGATGGCTACTGCCTCCTGCATAAGGATAAGCTGCCTCTGCACGACCCTGCCTACTATCATCTGCCTTTGGGTCAATATTACGAATGGTACGTGAAGGCTGTGAGTCAGCAAGGAGAGGATAACCGTAACGATAACGCTAACGATAACCCAAACCAAAACGATAACGATAACCTAAACCAAAACGATAACCCAAACCCAAACCATAACGATAACCCCAGCAACAACCCGAACACTAACGAACAGCAAAACAACGCCTTAGCCTCACAATCGCAGCTGTGGCATGACGACTCCCTGCGCCGCCAGCAGATCAACGAGCTCATTGAGCGCACCTCCGACTGGGGCACCCTGCCCACCGACATCGTGGAGCACATCAAAGCCTCGACCCACGCCCGCATCGACAACCGCCTGATCTGGCAAGGGTTCCGAAGTGCTGTACTGAGCGAACATCGCAAGCTGACCCGTATGCGTCCGAATCGTCGCACAGGCTTCCTGCAGATGGGTAGCACACGCCGCTTCAACACCCGTCTGCTCGTAGCCATCGATGTGAGTGGCAGCATCAACAAAGCCATGCTCAGCGACTTCTTCTCGGCCGTGAACCGACTGGTTCGCTATGGAATAGCCCAGACCGATGTCTGCCAGTTCGATGCACAGATTGGCGAGGTCAAGCCCTTGCTCCAAGCCCGCACCCAAGTCGAGATACATGGCCGTGGAGGTACTAACTATCAGCCCGTTATCGACTACGCAAGCAGCTGCCATGAAGCCTACGATGGTCTCATCATCCTGACCGATGGACAAGCCCCTGCCCCCGCCACTCAACACCTGCACATCCCTCTGCTCTGGGTTTGCTCCGATCGCCAAGCCTACGAATCCACGCACGAATGGATGCTGCGAAGTGGCCGTTGCTGTCATTTATAGCTTCGCAATCTTACAAACCTCTGCCCACGTAAAAAGCTGCCATTTTGTTACGACCTCCGTTCTCTCCCAGATACACCAAGGGCTGCCAGCAGCTTTTTGTTGCCACTCGCAGCCCTCAGTCATTTATCTCTTAGGAAGTTGTGATGACGTTGTGTATATGCTTACCAGCCATCGCTGTCGTTATTCATATTCAAATTCCATGTGACTATCATTCCATCCGGTACCATCTTGTAATGCATTCCGTAGATCCGAACCAGAAACGCCATATACGTGGCACTTCCCTTCTGCTGCCTCTGTTCCACAGCCAGTGAACATATCGTTCTTGAGAACAACTAACTTCATGGAAAAATTCTCACCGAAGGTCAGGGATCTTAGTTTTTTACATCCTTCGAACATGTGGTTCGTTCTTGTTACTTTTTGGGTATTGAAGCTAGAAAGGTCAAGCTCTTCAAGATTTTCACAATTTGAGAACATATTGGTCAGCCATACCGTGTAGTTCATTTCCAGGTTGTTAAGACCAGTAATAGACGTCACTTTTGTATAGTCCGCAAAAAGATTTGTTGCTTCAGTTGGAGCTTTAGCCTTGGCTTCAGAGGTCTGGATTCTCAGCACCTGATCATCAAGCACTTGCCACAGTGTCTTTTGGTCATTAAGTATCTTGTGAGTTTCATCGGAGGTGTATGAGCTGACATTAACGCCTGTCTCAATCACAATGCTGGTGGCCGTAGATTTGCCCAACGTCAGAGCGTAACGCCATGAGGCTGCTGGCACACGATCATACATCACCTTATACACCTTGCCCGGAGTGACGTTCTCTTTAGGTGCGGCTATGGTTATGTCGTTGGTGAAGTCATACAAGCCATACATCGTTCCGTCTGCACTCTTCGGAGGAATCACGAAATATGCTTTACTCCCGGCAGGAACAGTGATTTTAAGGGCTTCGCTGGCAATATCACTAAGAGTTGACTTAAATTCGAAAGAACCTTCTTCGATAAGAGTATAGCAGAGTTTCTTAGTCAGGAACTGTCCATTCTGAGTCACTTGTCCGACCTCAATAGCTGAATTAGTATTATTGTGGAAGCAAGCCAAGGCGTATGGTGCTGACAGATCTGCACTAATGGATGACTCGCCATCAATCGTCACATTACCGAACAGGAAACAGTCTTCAGGGTTTGTGAAGGCGATCGGCACTTTAATAAAAATTCTCAACGTCGGAGGATCTGTGTGAAAAAAACCTGCATTACGCTCATCAGTACAACAGCCAACATAGGCGTACTTAAGATGCTCGAGCTTATACCTATTTGTATTCAATTTGCCTGTGAATTCCTTTGTGTTTTCGTTGTAGGTGAAGAGTGTTTCTGTCCAATAATCAGATTGCAGGAACCAGTAGGTCATCACGTTCACCACATCGCCATCCTTCCAGCCAGTGATGCGGAAAGCATCCTCTTTGTCCTTTACGCCTTCTGTGGAAATGCGTGTCTCATCACCCAGAGTGGTCGAAGCCTTGAGGGTAACGGTGCGTGTGTCCTCGGCTGGCTGCTCAGGCACAACGGGGTGTTGGTCAATCACGTGGTCACTATCACTTGAGCAGGCAGTCGTCATCGCCATGCTCAGGGCCAGTAGCAGGGTGCTGGCTGCGGTATAGAACTTCTTCATTTTCTGTTGTGTTTGGCAAGTTATAAATCCTCATCTTTTTTCGAATTATTACCAATCCTCTTCGTCTTCGAAGTTATTGCCACTCACAGTGAATAGAGGTTTTTCACTCGTGCAGATAACATCCGCACCCTTAATTTCTGCCACCTTGATCTGTGGCTTTGCATACGCCTTCAGCTGGCAACCAGAAGCACATGCGTTAGTCGTTTTGTTCATGAATGATAAAAATTTTTATAGGTTTTGGTTTGTTGCTACTACCTTCATTTCGGCAATTGTAGCCTCGCTAACAAGGGCAATTTTCTACACCTGCCCGCAGAAAAATGATTATTCGTCTTCAGCAAACTTCATGCGGCTTGAATCCCAGCCGTAAGAAGATGGGGCCTCCTCAACAGCCTTTCGGAATTGTTCACTTGTGCCATACACCGTTAGCCAATCACCAGCGGCATTTGATCCACAACCATTGCCGAACATAGAGGTCCCTGGCAGAAAGTCTTTGTTTAGAGTTATTTTTTTAAGAACCGAACATCCTGAAAACATAGAGCTCATATCTTTCTCATATCTTGTGTCCCATGACGCGAGGTCAAGTTCCACCAAAGCCGAACAACCTGAGAACATGCCACTCATATTCGACACACCACCCACGTCAAGATGCTCAAGACCGCTGATTTCGGTTAACGAATTGAAATCCTTGAAGTAGTCGGAACAATCAGTTGGGGCAATGATTTTGCTTGCTGGAGTCTGGATTTTTAACTTATTGTCAGTAGTCACAGCCCAAAGTGTGCCGTTTGCATCTAGTATAGTGCAATCCATGCTAGGTTCATAGGAGCTGACATCAACGCTTGTCTCGAACGAAATGGAAGATACAATCCATCCAAATGTCGACAACTGAGATTTCGTCAAAACAGGCGGCACACCTTCAGGAAATTTCATGCGTGATGAATCCCAGCCAGTATCAGAATACTTAATGACACTCTCCCTGAATTCTTCACTTGTACCGTACACCGTTAGCCAACCATCAGCGGCATTTAATCCACAATTATCGCCGAAAAAACCAATACCAGGCCAAAAGTCTTCGTTGAGTGTCAGTTTTTTAAGAACCAAACATCCCGAAAAGACGGCATCCATCTGAACTACGTCATTTGAAATAACGAAATGGGATAAGTCAAGCTCCGTCAGAGAAGCACAATCCTTGAACATCGAAGAAAAGTTCCTCACTTTCTCGGTTTTGAATTTGCTAACGAAATCAAAGTTCGTCAACAATTTGCAACCATCAAACATTAATGCCATCATCTCCACTTTATCGGTCGTAAACGATGAAGGAAGGGTGAGGCTGGTCAATTTTGCACAACCTGAGAACAACCCGACCATATTTGTAACGTTAGCTGTGTTGAACGACGAAAGGTTAAGTTCGTTCAAGTTGGCACATCCTGAGAACATTGCAGCAATATTTTCCGCGTTATCGGTCTTAAACGAAGAAGGAAAGGTGAGGCTGGTCAAACTGCCACATCCTGCGAACATGCCGCTCATATCCGTAACTTTAGCAGTATTGAACGAGCTGATGTTGAGCGTCCGCAAAGCCGAACAATCGTAGAACATGTTGCTCATATCTTCAACATTGCTTGTGTTCCACGACGAAAGATCGAGTACCTCCAAATCCGAACATGCTGAGAACATGCCACTCATATTCGTCACGCCACTCACGTCAAGATGTTCAAGACCGCTGATTTGGGTTACCGAAAAATCCCTGAAGAGATCAGAACAATCCGTTGGAGCGATTATTTTGCTTGCAGATGTCTGGATTTTTATGCTATTCGAGCCATCACTCACCTCCCACAACTTACCAGTCTCATTAAGAGGATGGTGTCCCTCGTCTTCCTGATACGAGCTGACATCAATGCCAGTCTCAAATGTAATGGTGGAAGTTTTCCAGTCGGCCAGCTGCAGTGGGTATTCCCACGCCATTGGGTTTATGCTTACCTGCACCTTGTACACCTTGCCCAGGATGATGTTCTCCTTGGGTTCGGCGATGATTTTACTGTGGGAGAAGTCGTAGAGACCATAATATATAAAATAGTCATCTCCCTCATCAAACTTTGGAGGAATAACGAAATATGCTTTGCTATTGGCTGCAATGGTGTGTGTTTGAGCAGACTCAGCATATAACTCCGTTGGACGTGAAAAAACAAATACATCATTTTGGGAGGATGACAGGTTTTCATACTCAATATCACCTTCAAAGTATTCTCCGTAATTATCAATTTGACATACTTCAATATCCCTATCCGTATTATTGTGTACGCAAGCCAAGGCGTATGGAGCAGTCAGGACAGCACTTAATTCCCATCTGTCTTCATCCACATTTACATTGCCGAACAGGAAGCAGTCCTCAGGGTTTGAAATGGCAATCGGAAGGCTGATTACAACTTGCCCTGGATCTAGGTTATTCTCTCTATTTAACTTGCCACCTACATAGGCGTAGACAAATTTACCACCATTGTCTAAAAAGTCATCCTGCACTTCGCTGGTAAATTCACCTTTGCTTACATTGTAGGTGAATGGGAATTCATAGTATTGGCCGGACTTAGTGGCTAACACCGTCACCACATCGCCATTATTCCAGCCGGTGATGCGGAAAGCATCTTCCTTCCCATCTACGTCCTCAACGGAAACGCGTGTCTCGTCACCCAGCTCGGCCGAAGCCTTGAGCGTTATGGTGCGTGTACCCACAGCTGGCTGCTCAGGCACTATGGGCTGTTCGTCAATCACGGGATCACTATCACTTGAGCAGGCGGTCATCATCGTCATGCTCAGGGCCAGCAGGGTGCTGGCTGCGGTATAGAACTGCTTCATTATTTCTTCTGTTTTTATGTTTGGCAGGTTATAAATCCTCTTCGTTTTTGAATTATTACCAATTCAAGTTTCTCGCAAGCTCCACTTGACTGGGGAAGTTAGAGGGCGTTAGCTCAACTCAATTTTCACGCTGCAAAGATACGCGTATTTTTGCACATTTCCAAAATTTTAGTCAACTATTTTTCGGCATACAGCGTTTTTTTGAAAAACGCCGGGGGTCTTGTCAAAGTTGTCATTGTCATCTTGTCAATATAGTAGAGTGACTTTTCCTGCCGGCAGTAGACTCATTAGCTTGCCCGAGTTGCTGGCAAGAAATCCGACAGCTCGAAAAGCCCGCCAGAGTTGCTGGCAAAAAAATCGACAGCTCGAAAAGCCCGCCAGAGTTGCTGACAAGGAATCCGACAGCTCGAAAAGCCCGCCAGAGTTGCTGACAAAAAAATCGACAGCTCGAAAAGCCCGCCAGAGTTGCTGGCAAGGAATCCGACAGCTCGAAAAGCCTGCCAGAGTTTGCTGACGTAAGATGCTATGCTCATGAGCGGTTTTCGCTCATCGGGAGTAAGCTCTGAGCGACATGACGAGGCTGAGTATTGCGAATTTGTGTGTTCACTATGGCTCAAAACAGAATCAAATCGCCGAAAAATGGGTCATTTATTGACTACTTGCGCATTTCTGCTTTTTTATCACTGAATTTTTGCACGATAAATTTGGAAGTTTGGAAAAAAATCATTAATTTTGCAGCGCAATTCAGTATAGTGCAATTACTATCACACACATTAATAATCTTACAAAAACAAAACTTAAAATGAATTTTAAACTACTGGTTGGCACCCTTGTGGCAAGTTGCTTGCAGAGCGTGTCGGCATGGGCGGCACATAATCCTGCGATGAATGTGGAGTATGTGGTGGAGGATTTTCAGTTTGGTTCCTGGAGTAAAGCCCAAATTCCTGGTGACTGCTTCCTCCCTGATGCAACAAAAGCCATTGTTAAAGTTTACAAAGCTCATTACATAGAGTTCTATTACAGCGAGGATCAATGGGGCAATAGTGCGACTAAACTTGACCAAGTACCATATAAAGATCTTGATTTTACATACACTTATACGATTGAGGGCACTGAGAATATAACGGCTGCTTGCAATGGCTATTATTGGGTTCATACTGACGATAATGCAGGTAAGATCCTCTCCATCACCAACTGCGATGCCAACTACGTAGATCCCACCCCCGACAGCGGCGATGGTGGAGGTTCTGGAACAGGTGGAGGCGACATCAATCCCCCCGGCTATGAGCCCGACTACACGGGTCAGAACGATACAGACGACAATGGTGTGCTCGAACCAGATGATACGAATCCTGCCTTCGGCGCCAAGGTGGATTATAAGAAGTTCCCACAGCTGACCGATGTCCCTTCGATGTACATCACCGTCTATAAGACCACGGCAACTCCCGATGGACAGGGCGGTTACACCTACACCTACGATGTCAACCAGACCGAGGACATCTCGACTACGAAGCATGACTGGTACTACCAGTGCCGCATCGTGATTGCCGACAAATATGGCAACATGAAGCAGCGCGACGAGCTGGTTGGCCTTCGTGGCCGTGGCAACTCTACCTGGACGTGGGTACAGAGTGGCAAACGTGCGTTCCGACTGAAGTTCCCATCTAAGACCAAGCTGCTGGCCGAACAGGATGCTGAGCACAACGAGGTGAACAGCTTCGCCGATGCCAAGAGCTGGACCTTGATGGCCAACGCCTTCGACAAGACTCTTATCCACAACGCCTTCACCTACGAACTGGGCAAGGGCAAACTCACTAACCTGCCTTTCTGTCCCGCCTATCGCTTCGTGGATCTCTTCGTCAATGGCACGTATTACGGCACCTATCAGGTCAGCGATCAGGTACAGGTCGATAAGAAGCGCGTCAACGTGAATAGCCAGACGGGCTGGTTCCTGGAGATGACGGCATCCAAGGGTGGCGACTTCCTGGAGGCTCCGTATGTCAACGTAGACAATGGTAAGCTGTACGCCAACGTGAAGAACCCTGAGGATGCTGTTGAAGGCACAGATACCTATAATGCGATGAAGGACTATCTGACCTCACTCTACAGCAAGCTCTCAAGCACATACGATTACGGTCACGACTTCTCGTTCAAGACCGGCTATCGCACTTTAGTTGACATGCCTTCGCTGATTGACTGGTTCATCGGAGAAGAGATTTCGGCCAACTATGATGGCACCTTCGGCAACATCTACACTTATCGTGAGGCAGAGAACGACAAGCTGCACTTCGGCCCTATGTGGGACCTCGACATCGCTTACGGTGGACACGAGGGAGCGGCTATGAAAGAGATTCACATCTGGGATAACTCTGCACACCAATGGGAGGGCGTGAGCAATATGATGCGTACTCTCTATAGTGACAAATACTTCGTGCGTGACCTCTACGAGCGTTGGCAAACTATCTACAACAATGGTGAGCTGAAGACTTTCTGCGACCAAAAGATCGACATGCTTGCCGCTCTCGTCAGCAAGACTCAGGCCAAGAACTTCTCGGAGGCTCGACCTTTTAATGGTTCTACTTTCGGCATCAACCAAGCCGACAACATGGGCGGTAGCTTTGAGTCATATAGTGCTGCCATCGCTTACTTCAAGCAGTATGTGTCTGATCGTATCGATTGGCTGAACTCAGAGTATTCGACCAAGTACACAACGATGGGTTGCGCTACGCTCGATCCTTGCCAGGACTACGGCCACACGTATGGCTATGTACTGCAGGATGATGGCAGCTACCGCCACGCTTGTGAGGTGTGTGGTGTGCAGGATCCGGACAACACCCAGACCTACTACCAGTTCACTATCTATCCGGAGAGCAAGAAGACTCAGACCTTGATGGCTACCTCATGGCAACCTTCGGCCGAGAAGCCTAACGCCATTGCCGTAGTAGAGGCTGCTCAGAGCGTTGTGGAGCAGATTGCGGGCTGGAACATCGTAGCTGGCAAGAAGAACGCTGAGGGCAACCTCACCTGTAGTGACTTCCGTCTCATGGATGGTCACCCTTACTACAGCGAGAACAAGTTCGTGGCCACCAAGGCTACCTACAGCCGCTCGATCAGTGGCAGCACCGGAACGCTTTGCCTGCCTTTCAAGCAGCAGAATGCCGAAATCCTCGATGAGAATGACAACAAGCTGGCCACCATCTACCGACTCTCTTCGGTCGATGATGAGGGTATGCACTTCACCAAGATCGAGCCTGAGGTCGAAGGTAATGCCAGCGCCTATGTGCCTGTGCTCTTCGCGGCTGAATCGGGTGTCAACTTGCTCACCATCAACGGCACCGACATTACGGTCAAGAAATCGAGCGCCGACAAGTCGATGACCACAGAGGACGGTCTTTGGACGATGACTGGCACGATGGAGACCGTGACATTCGATGACGTGAACACCGCACCCGAACTCGCAGGCCTCTCCCTCTATTACGTCTCGGGCGATAAGTACTATCATGCTAACGGCAGCTTCACCTGCAATCCGTTCCGTGCCTACATTACTACGGCCGATGACACTCCAGCACCTGCCAACTGCCGCATCTTCATCGATTCGTCGGACGGCATCGAGACAATCGTGGAGGACGTCAACCTGCAGGACGATGCCATCGCTGTCAGCCGTCTGCTCCTGCCTCTGCCAGCGGGTCTCTACCGCTTGAATGGCAAGACTGTCAACGTGAAGTAATGCTGTTCTCATCTCTTTCCTTGATACTATTTTTAATTGACTGCAGTTTCGCTTTTTGTGCTCAAAAGCTTTTGCAGAACAACTAATTCAAGTCCTTAACTTGCTTACTTTGGGGGAGATTAAGAAGTTAGCTCCTTCGTTGCTTAGGGAAGTTAAAGACATTACTTGGCGATTTAGGTATTGTCCTTATCTACTTTAACTTCTTTAACTTCCGAGTCAAGCGGAACTTGCGAAACTTTAAACACCTAATATATTGACAATATGAAAAAGTTATATAAGAATCCCAGCATCAAGATCGTCATGCTGACCAATGCCGACATCATCACCACGAGTACTTCTACCCTCTCATACGGAGGCAATGACGGAGGCTCAGGTGTAGCATCGTCCCGTGGTTTCGATGACTTCGATATGGACGAATAACAACCCATAACCCCAACAAACTCCGAAGGGCTGCTTGCGGCAATCATAACGCTGCTGGCAGCCCTTGGTGTTTCGTGGTGGCATCAAAGCTCTTGTCAGCCCTTAGTGTTTCCTGGTGGTGAGCTCCTGGGGCAAAAAGTGCAAAGACAAAACCACATTGTCGTTTCAACAATCTGGTTTGTGACAACTTGATGCATCCATTAGCAGAACGTCAGTTTAAGAATAGTGTGGTCATCCCCCCGATTATCCCTTCAGTTCTTCTCCATACCCCTTAGTGAGGGAGATTGATTTTGGGTCAGTCTCCATTTGTTCTTTAGTTCTATAGATCATTGCGAAAATGATCATCATTATCTTCTTGTTGAGAATCTGCTGATTTATCATAATGCATTGATTATCGGATTTGAATATGTTCTAAAAGTACAAAAGTTACAAAAATCTGGATAATGAATGAAAATAATATAATGCAAATTAAAGGTTACAAAATATGAGACTAAAAAGAGCAAAGTCAATAGTATTGTAAAAATCCTTCTATTATTATTTATATCGTTAAATAATTTATCTATCTTTGCTCCCAAAAATATAAGACTATGGCAAAGAAGGTCACAAATATAGAAGTCAAGGACACCTCTGTTCGCACAATGAAACATGAGGGTGAAGATTATGTTTGTATCACCGATATAGCACGACAGAAGAATGCAGGTGATCCTAATGGAGTTATTGCAAACTGGATGCGTAATCGCAATACAATAGAATTTCTTGGCATCTGGGAACAACTTTTCAACCCTACTTTTAACCCCCTCGAATTCGAGGGGTTTAGAAAAGAAGCCGGACTAAATGCTTTCACCATGTCCCCTCAAAAATGGATTGAAGCTACACATGCCCATGGACTTATCTCTATGGCTGGACGTTATGGCGGCACTTATGCTCGTACCGATATTGCTTTTGAGTTCGCATCATGGATATCCGTTGAGTTCAAATTGTATTTGGTCAAAGAGTTCCAGCGTCTGAAGGAAGAAGAGCAGAAGCAGATCGGTTGGTCAGCCAAACGAGAGTTCTCGAAGATCAACTACCGCATTCATACCGATGCCATCAAGCAGAACATCGTGCCTGACGAGATTGATGCCTACCATAAGTCGCTCATCTATGCCGAGGAAGCCGACGTGCTCAATGTGGCGATGTTCGGCATGACGGCCAAGGAATGGCGCGATGCCAATCCGGACAAGAAGGGGAACATCCGTGATTACGCCACCATCAACGAACTCATCTGCCTCTCGAACATGGAGAATCTCAACGCTGTATTCATCAACGACGGCTTGCCACAATCAGAGCGTCTCATCAAACTCAACCTGATAGCCATCCAGCAGATGAGGGTGTTAGATGAGTCGGAGAATAGAAGATTGTTGAAATAAGGATCAAGGATCAAAGGATCTGGTCCCACTTGATAACTGTCATAAATAAATAGTTCAACGACCGGATCAGGGACCTGTCCCTCTGATCTTACATATCTAACAGGTAATGGCTATTCTGAATGTTATCATTGTATGCTTGATGGTAGCAATAAACGTACTGGAAAATGTCCAAGATGTCTAGGTAAAGGTCAGATTTATGGTATTGTAAATCCATAAGTATATATAGTAAATGCCTGTGAGTAAAAATCAAAAAGTTTTTATATGAAGAGAATTTTTTGTTTAGAGACAGAATGGGATCAGACCATTCATGATTTGAAGTCAAAATCTGCAGTTCAACCGTTGCTGGATTTTGTCGAAAACAAATATAACCTTAATGTTCAATATTCATTTAGACAAGTCGCTACTATGAGCGATTTCCTATATTATTTTGACCATCTTAAAGAGCCAGCATATAATTCTTTTGATTTTGTATATCTCTGTTTTCATGGAACAGAGTCTATAATTCATTTTGCCGACAAAGATGAAATCAATCTGCTAGATTTGTCTTTTGCTTATCCAGGTATATTTGAAAACAGAAACATTCACTTTGGATGTTGCTATACTCTAAAGAATGAAAATGATATAATACAGTTCAAGAAAGACACCAAAGCCCTAATGGTGACGGGATATACAAAGAGTGTTTCATTTATGGAAAGTTTCATCTTTGAATTATGGCTCCTAAAAAAAATACATAGACACGAATCATTCAGGGCAAAACGCATATTGGAATTAGCCCAAAAAGAAATGCCGTACTATGCCAACAAACTGGGATTCGTTGCTTACTAAGTGTTGAAAATAACCTTTCTTGTCCATCATCAATAAAATATAAAGAAATAACAGATGAGAAAACTACGAATAGAGCCAACTGAATATACAAAAGAAAGTCGGGAATTACAGTACCAAGAATACCTAAAAAACAAAAGCAGAATGAAAACCTACGAAGATTTCAAGGGTAAGGTTTATGCGAACCTCGTTTCATATAAAGAGCAGAATATTACCAAGGAGTGTGGTTGTTATAAGGGTATTGAGTACAAAGAGTTTTTGCCTGAAAGTTATTGGGAGAGAGAACTACCTGCTATGCTCTATCCTGGTATCAAATCCACTGTATCAGATATTCAAAAGAGCATCTACAAGTATAAGCCACACATTTTTGCAAATAAGCATGTGGCAAGTTCTCAGACAGCATGTGTGAATCTGTTCGTGCCTGTTATGGAGAGTCCTAATGTCGATCAGATACTCATGTCTTTGGAAGCATGTCCTAAAGATTTTAGGCAAGTGGCAAAGGATCAACTTTACCATGGCTATAGGTTCGAGTTCTGGGATTCAGTAGATGATAAGTCAAAAGGACTTCTAGGCGATCACTCAAAACAGGCAGGAACAGATAGCGATGTAGCCATTGCCTATTATAATACAAAGAATGAACTGTGTCTTTGGCTCATTGAGCATAAACTAACTGAGCAAGAATTTACTACATGTGGAGCATATAAAAGTAAGGGAAATAAGGAAGAGGGCAAAGACCATTGCAGGAAATGCTCAATGAGTGAAATATTAGACAATCCTGATCTCTGCTACTACCACCATGTGAGCAAGTACAACTACTGGAATATCATGCGCGACGGTGCTGCCGATTTCTTTTCTGGTACGTTTGACGGTAAAGGTTGTCCTTTCCGAGGCGGCATGAATCAGCTTTGGAGAAATCAGCTTTTGGCGATTGCTTTGGAAAAGAGTGGCACATATAAGTATGTCTCGTTTTCTGTTGTTCATCATCCAGACAATCACTTTCTGGATAGTTCTATGAAAGAGTTCTCTATCCTG
>JAZQQU010000024.1:0-8178 GCA_045629225.1 Bacteroidales bacterium
TCGAGGCTGATCCACATGCCGATGATGTAGGCGAAGAAGATGAGGATGCCCAAGGTAGTCATCGCAAAGGTCTGCGCTTTGCGGTCTTTGATGGAGAACCAGGCACCGGCTATCCAGCACAGAACGGCAGGCAGGGCAAAATAGGGGAAGTGTGACCAAGTCATTGACAATTGATAATTGATAATGGAGAATGGACAAGGGAGAATTCCTTACTCCGGAATCTGTTTCTTATTAGCGAAGAACGTCAGCAAAGCACCTGCCAAGAGCATGTAGATGCCTGCATAAACCCAGGGGAGCCAAGGATCGCGGACAAGCTCAAAGACGGAGGTATCTGACCAGCGTCCGAGGGCTTCGTCGTAGGAGAGCTGATAGATTTTCCAACCCTCAATCTCCAGCGGGTGATTGACCTCGATGACTGCATCGACCTTCTCGCCGCTTTCAGAATAGACGGTGACTTCCGACGCATAGCGCTTCGGCTCTCTCTCGGGCATGACGGCACTACAGCGTTCATCGAGACGCAGAGCTCGGTAGGGGAACATAAACGAGCCGCACGATACCCAGCCAGCCACCTTTTGAGAATCTGCATCATCAGCCTCCTTCGAAGCTACTCTTGTGGCGGTGATGTGCGAAGCCGTGCAGGCACCCATGCTGCGCCACTCCACATAGCTGTCACTCTCTAGACGGGGAGCAGCGTATTCGAACAACGTATCTTGCACAATCTGCCAGGGAGCATCCTGTATCACCTGACCTGTCTCGTTGTCAATGATGGTGTATTGTGGAGGGTACTCGTCGATGGTGAAGCTATGCAGCTCGATGGCAATAGGCAGTTCGTGGATAAGGCTTTGACGGTCAGCATCGGCCGCACGCCATTCCGGCTGCCCCACTTTGACGGTCATGTGCAGTCGCTGCATGTCGGCGTTGCCCAAGGTGCCGCAAACCATGGCCATGAAAAGGCCGGCATGATTGAGCACAGAGGTGAAGGTGGCCAGACGTGAAGAGGCGACCTGCGGACCACGGAACAGCCGAAGGATGCGGTCGAAGGCAATCAACCCTACGATGCTCATCAGCCAGATGTAGATCAGTACGAAGGGCCATGCAGAGAGCATCTCGTCCCATCCGGTAAGTCCCATCAGCAGTGTGACAGCCACACCGCAGAGCAGGGCAGGGATGGCCGCATGAAGCGTCATCGACCACGCTATGAAATAAATGTGCTTGCGCATGGCGTAAAATACACCAAGCACAAGCAGATAAGTAACTAAAAGGATAACGTTGATAGGAGCAGAGAGCAGCGACCAGTCGATGGCTCCGATGGTGAATTGCAGCAATGAGCCGACTACCAGGAGGCCAGCACCGATGAGTGCGCTTTCTTTGAAACTCCAAGGTTTATTCCACATTATTTAATTATATTTGAGGTTTGGGGGGCAACCTTACAACCTAATAACCTTATAACCTTACTGTGGTATAGGCATCGTCACGAACCTTACCCTTCGAACGTGCATCTTCGAGCCACTTTGGACGAATCTCCTGGAGGAACTTCTCCTTGGCAGCTACCTTGCCAGCCATGTCGAGGCCGAGGTACTCTTGAGCCTTCTCCTTGGTCGAGATGTCAGGCATAGGCACCTCTTCGAGATGACCGAGCTGAGCCAGGGTGCGGGTGATCTTGACCTGAGCCTTGAGCGCATACTCCAATGCATGGCTGAGGATGCGGGTCATCTCCTGTGGAGCATGGAAGCTGGCACCGTGAGAGGCAACAGCAAAGTCCCAACGCCACTGGCTCTTGCGCAGGAGGGCGAGGGTCTCCTTCATCTGCTCCTCAGTTGCGCCATTGTCCCAAGCGTACTTGGCCTGGATGTGAGCCTTGGCCAGTTCCTTCTCTACCTGATTGCGTACGTCGAATACCTTCTCCTGACGCTCATAGACGTTCTGACGGAGGGTCTCTTCGCTCTCACGATGGCAGACAAGGCAGGTGCGATCCATCTTGTTGAGAGGGCTCTGTACGTGGTGGTCGCTGAACTTGACGCCGCCTTCGTTCATATAAGGCATGTGGCAGTCGGCACACGAAACGCCACGCTGGCCGTGAATACCCATCTTGCAGGTCTCGAAGCCAGGATGCTGCGCCTTGAGGATTGGTGTCTTTGAGAGGGCATGAATGTAGTCGTAGAAGCCTGTCTCATCGTAATAAGCCTCAATGTCTTCGACCGTGAAGCCCTTGTCCCAAGGGAAGGTGAGGTACTGGTCTTTCTCAGGGGTAGCAGGATCATCGCGGAAATAATACTCTACGTGACACTGGGCGCAAACCAGGGTGCGCATCTCCTGAGGAGTAGCCTGTGTGATGTCCTTACCCTGACGCTGGAAGGCCTCGATGAGGGCCGGACGACTGATGCGCAGATCCATCGTCTCAGGATCATGACAGTCAGAGCATCCCAGAGGATTGACAATTTCATTGCCCCACATGGCCCAGTTGGCCTTGTAGTATTCGGCAATACCCTTCTCCTGCATGATGCGAGGCACATCAGGGCTCTTGCACGTCCAGCAGGTACCTGGCTGGTTAGAGCCAGAGGTCTCGGTATCAGGAGCACCGGTGCGCAGGGTGCGGGTCATATCTTCGATGGTGTGCATGTGTCCGCGTGGAGTGGTGTAATCCCAAGAGAAGGCATAACCTGCCCAGAGAACCACCATTTCAGGGCGCTGAGCTAGCACATCGACTGCCTCCGAGCTGTTGTATTTGCTCTCAAATGAAGTCTCTTCTGTCTTGCGCCAAGTTTGGTACTCACGAGGGAAATCTGAGCGGAAATCCTCATTCTGTGGATGAAGCTTCTCGCCAGTCATCGTGTTCTTTCGGTTGTTGAAGAGGCTGGCTACCTCTGCACGACGTTCCATAAGTGCACTGGTCAGCAGACCTAAGCCAAACACAACCACCATAGAACCTCCGAACAAAGCCCAAGCCTTGAAACCAGAGAGTTTGTTGTTTTTTTCCATATTCTGTCGTTTATAAATTATATTTCAATCTATTTGTTGTTCATCGTTAACTGTCAACTCTTAACTTTTCACTCCATCATCTTCTGCAGCCACTCAGGCACGGGGCTTGCTGGTAGCGGGACCTTGGTCAATGGAGATTCGGTGAGCGATGAATGACCGCCGTGAGGCACCTGACGGTGACAATCCCAGCAAACCTTGCCCTTGCCGACTTCGGTCATCATATAATCCACTTTGCCCGTATTGACCATGGTCGTGTTGAGGTTGGTATGGCAGCGGATGCAGTTGTTCATGATTACCTGGCAGCTCTCTTCGCCGGCACGAGGTGACTGACCTTCCGAGCGAGTTACCCACATGGCAACGTGCTTCATGCCATCCATGCCCTTGAAGGCATACTTGCGAGCTATGTTCTCGTGAGGTACGTGGCAGTCGTTGCAGGTGGCATTGCGCGAATGGCTTGAGTGGAACCATGAAGCGTAATAGGGAGACATGATATGACAGTTGACACAAGCCGACGGATCATCGCCCAGATAGCTGTGTGCTCGGAGTATGTAGAGGAAATAGAACCCACATCCCACCAGAGAGCCCAGCAGAACGAGGCTCAAACACTTCTGTCGGTGTGACAATCTATTGATGAATCGTGAGAAAATGTTCATTTTATCAAAAAAAAAGGTGTTTTCTTTTGTTCGTGTGCAAAAATACATTATATTTGCCACATAAAAGATAACCAAAAATTAAATTTCTAAGGTGACCAGATGTTAAGGCAATGGAATTTTGAAATAGAATTAGAACTTGATAATAAGCGTGTTCCGGCATATAAGCAGTTGGCAAAACAGATACAGCAGATGATTGAATCTGGCATTCTGAAAAACGGCGATTTGCTACCTGGAGGTCGCGAAATAGCGCAGAAACTCAATATCAGCCGCAAGACGGTACTCTCGGCCATGGAACTACTGGTATTCAGCGGATGGCTGGAGAATCGTGAGCGAGTGGGGCTTTTCGTGCGTAATCCTCAGCAAACTTCTAAGAAATCTCCCCAACATGCAGCCATTGTATCGCCTCTGCCCAAAGACACGAGTTCCACGGTTCCTGCCCCTTCGTTGGTGATCAATGATGGCTATCCTGACACGCAGATATTGCCCTTCAAAGAACTGAGTTGCGCTTTCCGCCAGCTCTTCAATAGGGCAGCACGTTGGCAAATGCTTGGGTATAATGATCCTTTGGGCAACGTAAAGCTACGTACAGCATTGTCGCAAGGTATCTGCCATGAGCGAGGATTGCAAACCAGCATCGAACAGCTGATGCTCACCCGAGGCAGCCAGCAGGCACTCTATCTGGTGGCTCATGTGTTGCTGCATCCTGGCGATGCGGTGGTCGTAGAGGATCCTGGTTATCTCAATGCCCGTCGTGCTTTTGAGTCGAGTGGCCTTCGTGTCTTGCCTGTACCGGTCGATGAGGAAGGCCTTCAAACCGATAAGCTCAGAGATTTGCTGGCAACTGAGTCGGGCATCCGTGCCCTCTATGTTACCCCTCGTTATCAGTATCCGACCACGGTCACACTCTCATCTGTCCGTCGCCGGCAATTAGTAGATCTGGTTAATGTCCATAATCTTCTAGTCATAGAAGACGACTTCGGTTGTAATTTTCAGTTTACTGAGCATCACCTCAAGCCTCTGAGCGTCTTGTTGTCACCCGAACATTATATTTATATAGGTACGTTCAGCAAGATTCTAGCCCCTGCGCTCCGATTAGGTTTTGTGGTCACTACTCCCGAATTTATCAAGCAGATAGGCGATTACCGTCAGCTCGTAGATATGCAGGGTGACAATGTGATGGAACGTGCGATTCTCGACCTCATCGAGAAGGGAGAACTGAAGCGCCACATACGTCGTGCTTCGAAGGTCTATCGCGAACATCTACAATATGCCACAGCACTGATTCGTAAGGAATTAGGCAATAACGTTATCTTTAAGAAACCGGATGGGGGATTAGCTCTCTGGATGGAGTTTGAAGACGATCCTACCGAAAGGCTGGCGCAATGTGGTATTTCGGCAACTATCGAGAAACTCGCCAATCAGCGTTTCGGATTGCGTGTAGGATATG
Source organism: Bacteroidales bacterium (assembly GCA_045629225.1). GTDB lineage: Bacteria > Bacteroidota > Bacteroidia > Bacteroidales > UBA3663 > Liminaster. The sequence continues at coordinate 5,080 of JAZQQU010000024.1, forward strand.
CTTCGATGCAGACGGAAGAGATTGAACGTCTCATCATGGCTTTAAAGTCAGACAAGTAGATCAACCTATAAGTTCACTGAAATTTCCCACATCCCATACATTAGGGTCTGGGAAACTTCAGTAATAATAATACTCAACAAATAAATGAACAAAGAAACTATCGCTGCTGCGGACTTCAAGCGTAAGCCGTATGCCAAGCCACAGATCCGAGTGGCAGAGATTGGAGGTGCAGACATCATCTGCACGAGTTCAAAGCTATCAACCCAGGCGCTCGAAGAAGAAGAGTTCAACTGGGGTTCATAACCCATCAAAGCAAGCAAACGTATGAAAAAGACTTTGAAGACCCTGCTTGCCCTGATGGCAGGCACTATGGCACTGGCTGCATGTAGCGACGATGCCATCGTAGAGAACAGCACCCCACAGGAACCGGAGCAGGTGGAGCAGACAGAGGTGGCCCGTAAACACATCACCCTCACCGCCGTGCAGGAGGACAATGGCACACGTGCCGCCATCTCGTCGGAGGACTCCAAGCAGATCGTCTGGTCGGCAGGCGATAAGATCACCGTGCTCTACCGCGATGCCAATACGCTTCTCGGCTTCGACAACGTGGACTTCTCGCTCACAGGAGGAGCTAACACCACCAACGGCACCTTCGACGGTGAAGTGCTGGAGACCGTGACCGATGAGACTGTTTACACCGCCCTCTATCCTTGCCACACCAAGAATGAGGGAACTATTGTGGTGAAATGGGATGATCTGACATACGCAGAGCAACATTGCTATGATCAATGTTCATTGAGTGGTGAGTTCGAGAATCTTGATTTGTTCTTACTAATCGGACTAATTACCCAAGAGCAGTACGACCACATCATGGCGTATGTCAATTCTCTCAATGGACCTATCTCTTTCAACAACTCCATCACCCTCACCGCTGACGGCAAGATCACTGACGTCAGCCTACCTGCTGTGCAGACGGCCACTGAGGGCAGCTTCGATCCTGCCACAGCCCTTATGATGGCACAGACCACAGGCAGCACGGATGCCATGGAGTTCAAGAACGTGGCTTCATACTTCAAGTTCGTGGCTCCGTTCGACTGCAGCAAGGTGAAGATCATCGACAATGCCCATGCTGGCAATATGGCTGGCACCTTGACGCTCGACTATAACGCCGGCAATCCTACCGCCGAAGTCACTGCCAATGGAGCATCGAGCATCACGCTGACAGGCACCATTGAGCAGGGCAAGACCTACTACATCGCCACCCTGCCTCAGACCTTCACAGAGGGCATCACAATGGTGTTTGCAAAGGCTGACGGCACCGATTATGTGAAGCGCACCAGCAGCAGCTACACGCTGGGTCGCAACAAGGTGTCGAACATGGGTACACCTGCTTTGACCGACGAGAACGTCATCAATCCGCCATACGTCACCTTCAGCGCAACAAGCACACAGACACTCACTATGAGCGAGGCGGTAGAAGGCATGGAATTCTCGGTAGGTGGCGGAGCCTGGTCAACGCTTGGTACCACTACTGTGACCTTCGGCAATGGCAATGACCTCCGTCTGCGCGGCTCAAATGGTTGGGGTACGGCTAAAAGTACAAGTGATTTTTCTACTATTACCTTCGGCAAGGATGCACCAGTTGCCTGCACAGGCGATATCCGCACATTGGTAGATTATATAAGCTATGAAACCACAAGCACCGCGAATGCTCATTTCTGCAATCTCTTTGCTTTTTGTCGTCAACTCAAGTCTGCACCAGCCTTGCCTGCTACCACTTTAGCTGGGGAATGTTATGCTTATATGTTCTCTGGCTGCACAAGCCTTGCCACAGCGCCAGCCTTGCCTGCTACCACATTGGCTGAGTCTTGTTATATTGGCATGTTCAATGGATGCACAAGTCTTACCACAGCGCCAGCCTTGCCTGCTACCACATTGGCTCAGTCTTGTTATTCAGACATGTTCCATGGCTGTACAAGTCTTGCCACAGCACCAGCATTGCCTGCTACCACATTGGCTGGGTCTTGTTATAGTAGTATGTTCTATGGCTGCACAAGTCTTACCACAGCGCCAGCCTTGCCTGCTACCACATTGGCTGAGTCTTGTTATAATGGCATGTTCTATGGATGCACAAGCCTTGAAACAGCTCCAGAGTTGCCTGCTACTACGTTGGTCGAGGGGTGCTATGTTGTCATGTTCAATGGCTGCAGCAACCTGAACTACGTAAAAGCAGACTTTACCGACGTTCCATATGAATATCCTACACGCGACTGGCTTTATGGCGTAGCAGCCACCGGCACCTTTGTGATGAGCCCTGATGCTACATGGGATGTTACAAATTTTAGGGGTGTAAACGGTGTGCCGGACGGATGGACGGTAGAAGTAGCCACCCGCCATCAATAACCTTGTAGAGGAAGAAGGAATTTAACTAATGCAAGTTTCGCAAGCTCCGCTTGGCTCGGAAGTTAAAGAAGTTAAGGAAGATAAAGGAGTTAAAGACAATACCTAAATCACCAAGTATTGTCTTTAACGTCCCCAAGCGACGAAGGAGCTAAGAGCAGCGTGGTACTCGATCGCATGTAGAGGCGGTAGGGTGTCTGGTCGTCGGCTGTCTCGTCCTCGATCTTGCGGCTCAGGTAGCGCTGACCGGCCGTTAACTTCTACGCATTCAGATAGTCTTTGTCCTCAATAACATTGCCCTCGGCATCAGTGATACGCCACTGGGTGATATTGCGATGCTCGCTGCTGATGCTGACGCCGCACTTCGTCACTCTCGTCTCTCCCCCTTGGGGGAGCCGGAGGGGGCTATAAGGTATAGCATAACCCTTGCTGTCAATCTGAGCCAGAGCATTCTCGACAGAGTCATCTACCTTCAGTTCGAGCACAAAGATGTCCGTCTTGGTCTTTATCACCACATCGGCACGACCCAGAATGCTCTTGACCTCGGTATCGACCTTGCTGTTGAGCAGAGAAAAGGCTGTATAGAGGATGAGCTTGTAGAACGCCTCACGCTTCTTCTTGCGCATCCATTCTTTCTTGGTGATTATGTCGTAAGGAAGACTAGCGATCCATGAGCGCAGCGCAGTGAGGGCTGCTGAA
>JAZQQU010000025.1:0-19581 GCA_045629225.1 Bacteroidales bacterium
ACATGGCTACGATCCGACTTGAGGGCAGCAGCAAAGCGCTCGAGGAAGAGGTCGCACTCCTTGCGAGTGATGCAGAGTGGCGGGAGGATGCGGAGCACGCTGGTGCCAGCAGCACCGGTGAAGACGTGCTGCTCGTAAAGCAGGCGGTTGCGCACCTCCTTGTAGGGATATTCGAACTCGATGCCGATCATCAGACCCTTGCCACGCAGCTCCTTGAGGCCGGGGATGTCCATGGCCTTGAGCTGCTCCATGAGGTACTCGCCCTGGATGCGTGCATTCTCCACAAGGTTCTCGTCCACGATGACGTCGAGCACGGTGCTGGCCAAAGCGCAGCCGAGGTGGTTGCCTCCGAAGGTGGTGCCGAGCTGGCCATAGACAGGCTTGAACATGGGCGAAATCAGCACACCCGCAAACGGATAGCCATTGGCAATGCCCTTGGCCACGGTGATGATGTCAGGTTTGATGCCATAGTGCTGATGAGCGAAGAACTTGCCCGAGCGACCGTAGCCTGACTGAATCTCGTCGAGGATCAGCACCACGCCATTCTCCTCGGTCACCTTGCGGAGCTCGTGCATGAACTCTACGGTTGGGATATGAATGCCTCCCACACCCGAGATGCCCTCGATGATGACTGCAGCCACATCGCCCTGGGCAATGCTGGCACGGATGCCCTCAATGTCGCCCAACTCGAAGAAATCGACGGGGAAGGTGGCATTGATAGGAGCCTGGATCTTGGGGTTCTGTGTGACATTGACTGCAGCAGAGGTACGGCCATGGAAGGCGTGACCGAAGGCTATGATCTTCTTCTTGCCGGTGTAGAAAGAGGCGAGCTTCAGGGCATTCTCATTGGCCTCAGCGCCCGAGTTGATGAGGAAGAGCTGGTAGTCGTCGTAGCCACACACCTTGCCCAGCTTCTCGGCAAGCTGCACCTGCAGAGGGTTCTTCACTGCGTTGCTATAGAACGACAACTTAGCAGCCTGCTCCTGCATGGTCTGCAGATAACGTGGATGTGCATGGCCGATGCTGATCACAGCATGACCGCCATAGAAGTCCAGGTACTCCTGGCCTTTGTCGTCATAGACATAGGCTCCACAGCCTCTATCTACCGTGACATCAAATAATGGATATACGTCGAAAAGTTTCATAATAAGCCCCCCTCGTTCCCCCCAAAGGGGGGATGACTTGCCGCCGAGGGGGTTGGCGGGGTAAAGCCCCCCTCAGTCCCCCCAAAGGGGGGATGACTTGTTGTCGAGGTGGGCGGGATTATATTTGAATACGCGATACTTTTACCTTCTCTGGTCCTCCCCCCTTTTTGGGGGGGACTGAGGGGGGCTTTCTTGAGGACCAAGGGGGACTTAGAATGCAATTGCCTTGAGATTGAGACCAGACTTTTCATCAAGGCCGAACATGAGGTTCATGTTCTGCACGGCCTGGCCGACGGCGCCCTTGAGCAGATTATCGATCATAGTGGTGATGACAACCTTACGTCCAAACACCTCAACATGAACGAGTGCCTTATTGGTGCCGACCACCTGCTTAAGATCAAGTGCAGCATCACAATAATGAGTAAAGGCAGCATCGCGGAAGAAATTCTTATAAAGCGCTACAATATCTTCCTTGGCAACAGCCTTGTCGAGCTTCACCACCTCGGTGCAGAAGATGCCACGGGCGAAGTCGCCACGATAAGGGATGAAATCGATGGTGATACCATCGGCCTCGTAGCCCTCATTGAGCGTGTCGATGACACGAGGTGTGCCCTCGGGACGCAGCTCGTTGAGCGTCTGCGTGATCTCGTGCAGGTGCTGGTGGGTGAAGAGCTTATAGACGCTGAAGTTGTCGTTGCGCCACGAGAAGTGCGTGGTAGCACCCGGCTTCTGGCCGGCTCCCGTGGAACCCGTGATGGCATTGACAGCAATATCGTTTGTCAGCAAGCCGACCTTGGCCAATGGCAACAAACCCTCCTGGATGCAGGTGGCAAAGCAGCCAGGGTTGGCGAGATATTGGCAGCTCTTGATGGCCTCACGATGGATCTCTGGCAAACCATAAACCCAGCAGCCCCTTCCAGCCTCCCCTAAGGGGAGGTGACCACCCTCGACCAACTTAGCCATTCCTCCTTGGGGAGAAGTGTAGGGGGCCAAGCGGAAGTCTTGTGCCAGGTCGATGATCTTGACGTGGGCAGGAATCTCATGCTCCTTGAGGAACGCCTCGCTCTTGCCGTGGCCGAAGCAGAAGAAGATGACATCGACCACGGAGAAAGGCATCTCGCTGGTGAAACACAGGTCGGTATCGCCCAGCAGGCCCTCGTGCACGTCGCACACGCGGTTGCCAGCGTTCGACTCTGAATTGGCAAACACAATCTCCACCTCGGGGTGGTTGATTAAAATGCGAAGCAGCTCACCACCTGTGTAGCCAGCTGCTCCCAATATTCCTACTCGAAGCCTCCCTCGGTCCCCCAAAAGGGGGGATGACTCAACGAAGCCCGTGTTTATATTCTTCTCGTTCATGTAATTCTTGTTTTATGACACTTATTACCTTATCTATCTCAGATATGATTTCCTCATTACTAAACCTTATTACCTTATATCCAGCAGAATTCAGCCAAGACGTCCGTTCGGCATCAGAGATCTGCTGCTGTGGAAGTTGATGATTATGCTGACGTCTAAACTTTACGCCAAGCGTACCCCCCTCTTAAACATTCCCACAATAAACTTTCTGCCTGAGTTGGTCTTTGATATCGTAATTCACGAACAAACTGCTTCAACAATCCATAAAGAATCGGATCTGCAGTCATATAATGCTCCTTCACAGAATCAACTGGCATAAGCTTCTTCTTTGCACAACTAACTTCCAGTCATCCCCCCTTGGGGGGGACCGAGGGGGGCTTTTTACTTCAAATAACCTTTAGCATCAGTGTCGTTGGGCATTACCAATGCACACACGAGGTAGAGCAGGATGCCTGTGCCACCAAACACGACGAGCAGGATCCAGATGATTCGCATAATGGTAGGATCGAGGTCCAGATACTTAGACAAGCCGCCACAGACGCCACAGAGCTTTTTGTCGGTGGATGACTTACAGAGTTTCTTATCAGCCATGATTATCAATTATTATTATGTTTTCGCGAGTGCGAAACAAGTTAGGAGTAATAGTTATTTGTTGAGAGTAGTTAATAAGCCTGATAGATAAAAGTTATTTAGTGTGGAAAAATCTGCAGAACACTAATCAACTCTAAACACTAAACACTCTATAACTACTCTAACCATTATACTCTCCACTCTAAACTAGAGAGTTTCATACTTGCGTTAATTATCTCTCCTCGTCAGGATGCACGCTGTAGTAAGCACGCAGAGGCGTAGAGGTGACCTTGATGAAACCCTTGGCATCCTCCGAGGTCCACGCCTTGGCAGTCTCGCCATACTCGCCAAGCTTGTTGTGCACGAGGTCGTCTGGTGTGTCGGCTCCGACAGTCTGGAAGGTGTAAGGACGGAGTTCGAGGGTAACAGTGCCATTGACGTTGCGCTGGCTTGACTCGAGCATTGCCTCCATGTCGGGCATCACTGGCTCGAGATACTGGCTCTCGTGCAGGAACATGCCATACCAGTTCGAGATCTGATCCTTCCAGTACTGCTGCCACTTGGAGAGGGTATATTTCTCGAGGAAGCGGTGTGCAGCGATGATGAGCATTGGCGCTGCAGCCTCGAAGCCTACACGACCCTTGATGCCAATGATGGTGTCGCCCACATGGCAGTCGCGACCGATGGCGTATGCTGCACCGATCTTCTCGACCTCCTGGATGGCCTTGATCTTGTCATCGTATTCCACGCCATTGACTGAACAGATCTCGCCCTTCTTGAAACCGATGGAAAGGATCTCAGGCTCCGACTTGGTAGGATGCTTGAGGTAAGCGCTCTCAGGCAGGCCCTGCTTTGAGTCGAGGATCTCGCCACCACAGATCGAGGTACCCCACAGGCCCACGTTGTAGCTGTACTTCAGCTTGGTGAAGTCGGCAAAGTAGCCATTGGCATTGAGGTAGTCCACCTCCTCCTGACGAGAGAGGTTGCGGTCGCGGGTCAGGGTGATGATCTCCACACCTGGAGCCATCACGAGGAAGGTCATGTCGAAGCGGATCTGGTCGTTACCTGCACCCGTAGAACCATGAGCGATGGCGTCAGCGCCGATCTCCTTGGCATAGCGGGCAATGGCCAAAGCCTGGAAGATGCGCTCCGATGACACAGAGATTGGGTAGCAGTTGTTGCGCAGCACGTTGCCATAGACCATGTAACGAAGAGACTTGTCATAGTACTCCTTGGTCACGTCGAGGGTAACGTACTTCACAGCGCCCAACTTGTAGGCATTCTCCTCATTGGCCTTGAGCTGCTCAGGGCTGAAGCCGCCCGTGTTGGCGCAAGCTGCATAGACCTCGTATCCCATCTCCTTGGTGAGATACATCACATTATAACTGGTATCGAGACCGCCGCTGAAAGCAACGACAACCTTCTTCCGCCCTCCTTCATTCCCCTGGGGGGAAGTCTGTGCTGCGAGATTATTTTGGTTCATATAAGTTCTGTTTAATTAAGTTTATTACTTCATAAGTATCGAAAACCACCTCGTCGTTTGAGAACCTCAAAAAAGCGGAACCCATCGGCATGCAACCATGCGCTTCGTTCAGAATCTTTAACCTGCTGATCTGGCAGTTGATGATCTCCGCCATCGTGTTCCAGAATCAAGTGGGCCTCTATGCAACAAAAATCAGCAATAAAAACTCCGACTATATGCTGACGTCTGAACTTTACTCCTAATTACTTATTGCGTAGGAAAGACCACAGAACCGTTTAGGCTTGCGTGGGTCTCTTTAACCGAAGCTCTTTGACAAAAGACTTAAGCTGACGATATAAGTAAGAATCAGCCGTGGCATAAGAGAATTCTTCCATTCAAATAGATTTCGCGAATCTCTGGTCCTCCTCCCTTTGGGGGGATCGAGGGGGGCTAAATTTTATCAAGTTCCTCCAGCACCTCATCCGGATGCTCGGCAGGATCGTAGAGCATGGCTGTGCAGATGCAACGCTTGAAGTCGGTGCGCTGCAGGACGTCGAAGTTGACGCACGTCTGACAGCCGCGCCAGAAGGCAGGATCGTCGGTGAGCTGTTCGAATGTCACAGGACGATAGCCCAACTCATTGTTGATTTTGAGCACCGCTGCACCCGAGGTGATGCCAAAGAGCTTGGCATCGGGGAACAGACGACGACTATAGGCGAACGAGAAACGCTTGATGCGCTTGGCCAGGCCAAAGCCACGATACTGAGGCTTGACGATAAGGCCCGAATTGACTACGTATGTCTTATTGCTCCAGGACTCGATGTAACAGAAACCGGCAAAGTCATCGCCACAGAGGGCTATGATAGCCTTTCCTTCGATCATCTTCTGAGAAACATATTCAGGCGAACGACGGGCAATGCCTGTGCCTCGGGCCTTACTTGATTCCTCGATTACGTCAAGAATCTCCTCGACGTACTTGATGTGCTGCTTGCCAGCAACGTAAATCCTGATCTTTGGCTGCTCGGCCACTTCAGGAGTCTGATTCTCTTCCATTACCTAAAAGTAGAATGGTTCTTCTTTTTTAAATATAATAATGTGTAAATAATCTTCGGAAGCTGCGTGACCGACAGATGTCTGATCAGAGACTCTTCGGAAGCGCGTAGCAGAGGGCTTCAGCCACCTGATTGGTAGTATACCCTGAGCGAGGAATAATCAGGATGGTGTCATCACCAGCAATAGTGCCCATAACCTCGGGCAAAGCACTGATGTCGATGTCGTAGGCGATGCTGCTGGCATATCCGGGCTTGGTGCGAATCACGATAAGCACCTGGCTGCACTCGATGCTGACCACACCAGCCACCGTCTTGGGTGGAATGATGTGTGGCGACACCTTGTTCTTGGCCGAAGCTGCCACGTCAGGCATCACATACATGTATCCGCCCTCGCGTGTGGCAATCTTGGCAATCTGCATCTGCTTGAGGTCACGGCTCAAGGTGGCCTGCGTCACCTCGAAGCCCTTGGTCTGCAGCGCGCGCAACAGTTCGTCCTGACTGCCTATACTCTGGCTCTGTATCACCTCGCGAATGGCGGAAATTCTGTCTTTCTTATTCTTCATCGCTTTAAAAATATACTAATGTATGGCTAAAGTGGGTGCAAAGATAGACATTTTATGCATAAATACAAAATAATTACGGCAAAATCCGCTAACATAGTATATTTTTAGCGGATTTTGCCATTTTTATGATGCATTTATGCATTACAGAGCCGCGATAGCCTCGCCGATGACACGTGGGAAATGTGCATATTCCAAAGCATGCACTTTGGTGGCCACAGCATGCGCATCATCGCCTGGTTCCACAGGGCAGGTGGCCTGGTAGATGATGTCGCCATTGTCGAAGAACTCGTTGACATAATGGATGGTGATGCCCGACTCCTTGTCACCACAGCGTATCACATCCTCATGCACGCGATCGCCATACATGCCCTTGCCACAATGCAGCGGGATGAGGGCAGGATGAATATTGACTATGGCACGGGGGAAAGCCTCAACCAGATATTTTGGCACCAGCAGCAGGTAACCAGCCAAGACGATGAAATCGATCTGATACTCGCGGAGCAATCCCAACACAAGCGCCTCGTCGGCCATCTCAGCCTTAGTCACCAGTCGACTGGGGATGCCCAGACGCTTGGCACGTTCGAACACAAAGGCATCAGCCTTATTGCAGATAATGAGCGAGATATTGACCTCGCTCGAACCTTCGAAATAATTCGCGATATTCTCAGCATTAGAGCCAGAACCGGATGCGAAAATGGCGATATTTTTCATTTTGACTTTACATTTTAGCACAAAAAGCACTATTTTGTGCCAGTTTTCCTATTTTCTTTTAAAATAATTTCGTCACTCCAAATAAATTTTGTTTCTTTGCAGCGTGAATTTGGGGTTTTACGCTGCAAAAGTACGCTTTTTCTGCTAAATCTCCAAATAATTCGGGGCCAAACTGAACAAATGGACCTCGTATTCATAAATTTGACAATAAGAAACAACAATATTAACAATTAAAAACATACAATTATGTCAGAAATCGAAGCAAAAGTAAAAGAGATTATCGTTGAGAAGCTTGGTGTTGAGGAGTCAGAGGTTACCCTCGAGGCATCTTTCACCAACGATCTTGGTGCTGATTCACTTGATACCGTAGAGCTCATCATGGAGTTCGAGAAGGAGTTCGGCATCACCATCCCAGATGATCAGGCAGAGAAGATCGCTACCGTTGGCGACGCTGTTGCTTACATCGAGGCTAACAAGTAATCCCTTTTCAATTGATAATTGATAATTGATAATTGGCAATTGACTGCACCTTCGGGTTGCGATCGGTTGTCGCGTATTAGTGGAACACCACGGCGCCTTGGATTATCAATTATCAATTATCAATTATCAACTTTATACAATATGGAATTAAAGAGAGTAGTAGTAACAGGCTTAGGTGCAGTCACTCCACTCGGAAAGAGCGTCGCTGAGACCTGGGAGAACCTCATTGCAGGCAAGAGCGGTTGCGGTCCTGTAACCCTCATTGATGCTTCAAAGTTCAAGACCCAGTTCGCTTGCGAGGTCAAGGATTTCGATCCTACCCTCTATTTCGAGAAGAAGGAGGTGCGCAAGGTTGACCGTTACACCCAGTTGGCTTTCGCTGCAGTTGACGAGGCCATCAAGGACAGCGGCATCGACCTCGAGAGCGTGGACAAGAACCGCATCGGCGTCATCTACAGCTCTGGCATTGGCGGCATCAAGACCTTCCACGACGAATCGAAGGGCTACAACGACGAGGTTGGACCTCGTTACAACCCATTCTTCATCCCTAAGATGATTGCCGACATCGCAGCAGGTCAGCTCAGCATCAAGTACGGTTTCCATGGTCCTAACTATGGCACCGTATCGGCTTGCGCCTCTTCTACCCATGGCATGATCGACGCCTTCAACCTGCTCCGTCTGGGCAAGGCCAACATCATCGTGACCGGTGGTGCCGAGGCTCCTGTCTCTGAGCCAGGTCTGGGCGGCTTCAACGCCATGAAGGCCCTCTCCACCCGCAATGACGACCCAGAGCATGCCAGCCGTCCTTTCTCAGCCAGCCGCGATGGCTTCGTGATGGGCGAGGGTTCTGGCTGCCTCATTCTCGAGGAGCTCGAGCATGCCAAGGCTCGTGGTGCTAAGATCTACGCTGAGGTTGTGGGTGGCGGCATGTCGGCCGACGCTTATCATCTCACCGCCACCCATCCTGAAGGCTTGGGTGCCAAGCTGGTGATGATCGCAGCACTGGAGGATGCCAACCTCAAGCCAGAGGACATCGACTACATCAACGTACACGGCACTTCGACCCACGTGGGCGACATCTCTGAGGCCAAAGCCATCAAGGAGGTGTTTGGCGACTGGGCTTACAAGCTCAACATCTCATCGACCAAGTCAATGACCGGTCACCTGCTCGGTGCAGCTGGTGCTGTTGAGGCCTTGATCTGCGTGAAGTCCGTTCAGTGCGACATCGTACCACCAACCATCAACCACGACGAGGAGGACAAGGACGAGGAGATCGATTACAACCTCAACTTCACCTTCAACAAGGCTCAGCAGCGCACTGTTCGTGCTGCCCTGAGCAACACCTTCGGCTTTGGTGGTCACAATGGTTCGATCATCGTGAAGAAATACGTTGACTAAAGCCCCCTCCGACTCCCCATGAGGGGAGTGACACCAGCGGGCCTCCAATTTAATGTACCCCTTCTGACTCCAGTTTTGGGGTTAGATGGGGTATTGTTGTTTAACTCTATCACCGACCCTCTCCGGTCCTCCACCCCTTGGGGGGAATGAGGGGGGCTACCCTATGCGTTATTATCAATCCGTCCATGACCTCGGCGACCTGCAATCCGCCATCAAGGAGGCACTCGAGGTGAAGCAGAACCGCTATGGCTATCAGCACCTGGGCAAAAACAAGACCTGTCTGCTCATCTTCTTCAACAATTCTCTCCGCACACGTCTCTCCACCCAGAAGGCCGCACAAAACCTCGGCATGAACACCATCGTGCTCGACGTCAATGCCGGAGCCTGGAAGCTCGAAACACAGCGCGGCGTCGTCATGGATGGCGACAAGGCCGAGCACTTACTTGAGGCTATCCCCGTGATGGCCAGCTACTGTGACATCATCGGTGTGCGCTCGTTTGCCAAGTTCGAGTCGAAGAAAGACGACTACGAGGAGCTGATCCTCTCGCAGTTCATCAAGTATTCAGGCAAGCCTGTCTTCTCGATGGAGTGTGCCACAGGCCATCCCCTGCAGGCTTTTGCCGACATCATCACCATCGAGGAGCACAAGGAGAAGGCTCGCCCCAAGGTAGTGATGACATGGGCTCCCCACCCAGGCCGTCTGCCTCAGGCTGTGCCCAACTCGTTTGCTCAGTTTGCCGTGGCTGCAGGCTATGAGGTGGTCGTGACCCATCCTCACGGTTTCGAGCTCGACCCACGTTTCACCGAGGGAGCCACCATCGAATACGACCAGATGAAAGCCTTCGAGGGCGCCGACTTCGTCTATGCCAAGAACTGGAGCGCCTTCCAGGATCCCTTCTATGGCCAGAACCTCGAGAAGGTAGCCATCGCAGGCGGTCTCGTAGGTCCCAAGGGCTTCCCTGCCCTCGAACTGCCTGGCATCGGCCTCTACGAGGAGGACTGGCGCAGCTGGACTGTGGGCGAGCGCCAGATGGCAGTGACCAACGACGCGCACTTCATGCATTGCCTGCCTGTGCGTCGCAACATGATCGTGACCGACGACGTGATCGAGAGCCCTCGCTCCCTCGTCATCCCCGAGGCGGCCAACCGCGAGATTTCGGCCGAGACGGTCATCAAGCGAATCCTCGAGTCGGAGTGCAACTACTGATCCGAAACACTACGGCTCTTCGCCCCGAAGCAGGCGCGTGTCAGACGCCACGAAATGCCAGATATTAAACCATAAACAATAAGTCCACCCTTGCTACACAGTTTGCTGTAACGAGGGTGGACAACCTTTGTTATTTATGCTTTATTATTTGCTGGGTCTTTTGGCGCAGACTCACTCATTTTAAATATATATACGTTCGAAGTGCGTTTTTTCGCGCACATTTCAATCCATTTTGTGCACACTTTGCTCAATAGAGTTACCCTTTTCAGACTATTTCAACACCTAAAGCGCTGATTTTCGCTCAAATCATTTGCCATATCAAGAAAATTGCGTACCTTTGCACCGTGATAACTATGCACGAACAATAACAATATAACATACTATTTAGAACTATGGCATTAAAGATTGTCGTACTTGCCAAGCAGGTACCCGATACTCGCAATGTAGGTCCAGACGCCATGACTCCCGAGGGCACCGTCAATCGTGCTGCTCTTCCTGCCGTCTTCAACCCTGACGACCTCAATGCGCTCGAGCAGGCTCTCCGTCTCAAGGAGCAGTTCCCTGGCTCTACCATCTCTGTTGTTACCATGGGTCTGCCAAAGTCTGCTGAGGTGATCCGTGAGTCTCTTTTCCGCGGTGCTGATGCCGGCTATGTGGTTACCGACCGCTGCCTCGGCGGCGCTGACACCCTGGCCACCTCATATACCCTCAGCCAGGCCATCAAGAAGATTGGCGACTATGACATCATCCTTGGTGGTCGTCAGGCTATCGATGGCGATACTGCTCAGGTAGGTCCTCAGATTGCCGAGAAGCTCGGTCTCACCCAGGTCACCTACGCTGAGGAGATCCTTTCGCTCGACCCAGAGGCCAAGAAGGTCGTAATCAAGCGTCACATCGACGGTGGTGTCGAGACCGTTGAGGCTCCTCTCCCACTCGTTGTTACTGTCAATGGCTCTGCTGCACCTTGCCGCCCACGCAATGCCAAGCGTGTCTTGAAGTACAAGAACGCCACTGCTCCTGCCGAGCGTCCAGCTGATCAGGCTGAGGCCATCGCAGCTGCCAATGCTGCCAAGCCATACCTCAACATCACCCAATGGGGTGCTGCTGACATCGAGGCTGACCTCAAGCAGGTAGGCAAGGCTGGCTCGCCAACCAACGTGAAGACAGTCAAGAACATCGTGTTCAAGGCAAAGGAGAGCCGCACCATGACTGGCAGCGACGCAGAGATCGAGAACTTGATGGTTGAACTCCTTAATGACAAGATTATCGGTTAATCTTCAACAGGAGTTAGCAGGAGTTAGCAGGAGATAACGGAAGTTAACGGACATTACCTACTGTGGAGTCCAATAAAACATACGTCCGTTAACTCCCTAAGCGAAGCAGAATCTCCCGTTAACTCCCTAAGCGAAGCAAAACTCCCGTTAACTTCCGATAACTCCCCAAAAAAAGAAAATATGAATTCAGTATTTGTATATTGCGAAATTGAGGGCACAACTGTCAAGGATGTGAGCCTTGAGCTCCTTACCAAAGGTCGCAAGCTCGCCAATACTCTTGGCGTACAGCTCGAATGTGTCATCGCTGGCTCTGGTCTCGATGGCGTAGAGAACCAAGTGATGAAGTATGGCGTGGACAAGGTGCATGTGTTCGATGCTCCAGGTCTCTTCCCTTACACCTCTAATCCTCACACTGCAGTACTCGTGAACCTCTTCAAGGAGGAGGATCCTCAGATCTGCCTCATGGGTGCTACCGTCATCGGTCGCGACCTCGGTCCCCGTGTATCTTCAGCCCTGTTCAGTGGTCTGACTGCTGACTGTACTGAGTTGGAGATCGATGAGTTCGACATGAACTGCGGTTTCGACGCTGACAAGAAGCCTATCGTGAAGCACTTCGACAACAAGCTCATGCAGATTCGTCCTGCCTTCGGTGGTAACATCGTGGCTACCATCGTCAACCCAGAGCACCGTCCACAGATGGCTACCGTGCGCGAGGGTGTCATGAAGCTTGAGGTACTCGACGAGAACTACAAGGGCGAAGTAATTCGTCACGACGTGGCTAAGTACGTTCCTGAGTGTGAGTATGTAGTCAAGGTTATCGATCGTCACGTCGAGGCTGCCAAGCACAATCTCAAGGGCTCACCTATCGTCATCGACGGTGGCTATGGTGTTGGCTCACGCGAGAACTTCGACATGCTCTTCGAGCTCGCCAAGGAGCTCCACGCTGAGGTAGGTGCCTCACGTGCTGCTGTCGATGCCGGTTTCGCCGACCATGATCGTCAGATCGGTCAGACTGGCGTTACCGTTCGTCCTAAGCTCATCATCTGCTGCGGTGTCAGCGGTGCCATCCAGCACATCGCTGGCATGCAGGACTCTGGCATCATCATCTCGATCAACAACGATCCAAACGCTCCTATCAACACCATCGCCGACTACGTAATCAACGGTACTGTTGAGGAGGTTGTTCCAAAGATGATCAAGTATTATAAGAAGAACTCAAAATAAGGTTTTAAGGTTATAAGGTTTTAAGGTTATAAGACATTGTCCGTCCTATGATGGGTCCACATAAGAACCTGACTGTTTGGGTCAAAGGAATAGAATTCGTAACTGAATTATATAAATGTACGAATCATTTTCCTCAATCTGAAGTATATGGACTTGTTAGTCAAATGCGACGTGCCGCAGTCTCAATAACCTCAAATATTGCCGAAGGATATGGTCGTAATTCAATCACGGACCTTATTCATTTCCTTCATATTTCACTTGGATCTTCAAATGAAATAGATACACAAATATTGGTTTCTTATAATTTGGGTTATCTTTCAAATGATGAGTTCCGGAAATTGGATAATATGAATGAAGAAATTAATAAGATGTTACGTTCATTGATTTATGTAAAGTCCAATCCGAAGGCTGAGGAAAACCTTAAAACCTCAAAACCCCAAAACCTCAAAACCTCATAAAAAAATGGCAAATTTCTATACTGACCATCCTGAACTCAAGTTTGAGTTGGAATGCAATCCGCTCATGAAGCGAATTGTAGAACTGAAGGAGCGTAATTTCGCAGATGCTGACAAGTACGACTATGCTCCAGCTGATCTTGCTGACGCTCTCGATTCATACGATCGCGTATGCGAGCTCACTGGCGACATCTGCGCCAACATCATTGCCCCAAATGCTGAGGCTGTCGATGCTGAGGGCCCTCACTGTGAGAACGGTCGCGTACGCTACGCCTCGAAGACCTACGAGAACCTCGACGCTACCGTCAAGGCTGGCCTCTGTGGCGTTACCATGCCACGTCGCTACAACGGTCTTAACTTCCCAAACACTGCCTTCACCATCATCAACGAGATGATCGCTACCGCTGATGCAGGCTTCGAGAACATCTGGTCGCTCCAGGATTGCATCGAGACCCTGTATGAGTTCGGCGACGAGGATCAGCGTCAGCGCTTCGTGCCACGTGTCTGCGCAGGCGAGACCATGTCAATGGACCTCACCGAGCCAGATGCAGGTTCTGACCTCCAGTCAGTTATGCTCAAGGCTACCTACTCTGAGGAGGAGGGCTGCTGGCTGCTCAACGGCTGCAAGCGCTTCATCACCAACGGTGACTCAGACATTCACTTGGTTCTTGCTCGTTCAGAGGAGGGCACCAAGGATGGTCGTGGCCTCTCTATGTTCATCTACGACAAGCGCCAGGGTGGCGTCAACGTGCGTCGCATCGAGAACAAGCTCGGCATTCACGGTTCTCCAACCTGTGAGCTCGTTTACAAGAACGCCAAGGCAGAGCTCTGCGGTTCACGCAAGCTTGGTCTGATCAAGTACGTCATGGCTCTCATGAACGGTGCTCGTCTCGGTATCGCTGCTCAGTCAGTAGGTATCTCTGCTGCTGCCTACGAGGAGGGTCTCGCTTATGCCAAGGACCGCAAGCAGTTCGGCAATGCCATCATCAACTTCCCAGCTGTTTACGACATGCTGGCTATCATGAAGGCTAAGCTCGACGCTGGCCGTGCCCTGCTCTACCAGTGCGCTCGCTATGTGGACGTTTACAAGTGCCTTGAGGACATCGAGCGTGAGCGCAAGCTGACCCCAGAGGAGAAGCAGGAGCTCAAGAAGTTCTCTAAGCTCGCTGACTCATTCACCCCACTTGCCAAGGGCATGAACTCAGAGTATGCCAACCAGAACTCTTACGACTGCATCCAGATCCATGGTGGTTCAGGCTTCATGCTCGAGTACGCTTGCCAGCGCCTCTATCGCGACGCTCGTATCACCTCTATCTATGAGGGTACCACCCAGCTCCAGACCGTAGCTGCTATCCGCTACGTCACCAATGGCTTCTACTCACAGGTGATCGCCGACCTCTTTGCTGAGACTGAGATTGCTCCTGAGTACGCTGAGCTCAAGGCTCGTGCAGAGAAGATGGCCGAGAAGTACAACGCTGCTGTCGCTAAGGTCAACGATCTGAAGGACGACGAGTTCAAGGACTTCTGCTCACGTCACCTCTACGAGATGGCTGCCGACACCATCATGTCTATCCTCATCCTCCGCAACGCCACCCAGCGTCCTGACCTCTTCGAGAAGTCAGCCAAGGTTTACGTTCGCTATGCTGCTGCCGAGGTTGAGAAGCATGCCGACTTCGTAGCCGACGCACAGCCAGCTGATCTTGACAATTACCGCAAGTAATAAATCAGACATAGTATTGTTTCCACCCTCGTTGCTGCAAATCGTAACGAGGGTGGACTTGTTTTTTATGATTTCTTGTTTATTTGACACGACATCTCTCTGTGCGTTGCTGATTTGACGCCAGAGTTTCTGGCAAGAAATCTTGCATGCACAATTCTTCGCCAGAATCTCTGGCAAGAAATCTTGGATGCACAATTCCTCGCCAGAATCTCTGGCATAATTTCAAGGCAAACATCAAAAATAGTAGCAGAAAAAACAATCTCATGCATCAATTCAGCAGTTTCCCACTCTTTCCACGATGTTTTTTGCCCCGATATTTTGTCAATTGACTCAAATTTATTATCTTTGCACCCTAATTATGCATCAAAAGATTATTTATGGAAGACAATAATCAGGAAAATATCAACATCAAGGCTCTGTGGCAGCGATTGTGGAGCCGCCGCATGCTCTTCGTCCGCAACTGTGCCATCGCCTTCGTCTTGGCATGTGTCTGGATCTTCCCACAAGTACGCACCTACGAGGCATCTGTAATACTTGCGCCTGAGACTACCAGTGCCTCGGCCACGACCTCCGGTCTGTCGGGCATTGCGGCCTCCTTTGGCATCAATCTGGGCAAAGCTCGCGTAGTTGATGCCATCTATCCCACCATCTACCCCAACGTCATGCAGTCGCGCGACTTCACTTTAGGACTAATGGACGTAGAGATCACGACCTCTATCACCGACGAGCCCCTGACCACCACCTATTACGACTACCTGGCCAATCATCAGAAACACTCCTTCTGGGATGTTCCACTGATATGGATCTCCAAAGGTATCGGATTCGCGTACAAGCTCGTTAAGGGCGAAGCCTTCAATGACGACGAAGAAGAAGAAGAGGGCGAAGCCAAGGTCGGCAGCATCGACCCTTTCCGCCTCACAGTCAGACAGGAGCGACTCCTGAAGAACGTGCATAAACGCATCGGTTGCTCCATCGAGGACAAAACCTGCATCATCACCCTTCGGGTGCGCGATCAGGACCCACTCGTCTGCGCCACCATGGCCGACTCCGTTCAGGCTCGTCTCCAACGCTTCATCACCAACTACAAGACAGGAAAGGCTCGCATTGACATGGAGTATTACTCCGCACTCTGCGACCAGTCGCGTAAGGAATACGAGGAGGCTCAGAAGGCCTACTCCGACTACCTTGACGCGCATGTCAACGCTACTCTCCAGAGCACTTTATCTATGATCGACCATCTGCGCAACGACCAGCAGCTCAAGCAGACTACCTACTCGAGTTTCATGGCTCAGTACGAGGCTGCCCGTGCCAAAGTGCAGGAGGAAACGCCATCTTTCACTACGCTACAGAGTGCCACCGTACCCACCCAAGCAGTCGCTCCCCTTCGCGGTCGCTTTGTCATCCTCATGACACTACTGACAGGTCTTGCCACGGCATGTTACCTCCTTCGCGCTGAGTTGCGTCTGGTGCTGGTCAACACTTTCCGTCGCAAGGCTGTAGCCGATGATGATGACGATTTCTAACCCTCCACTCTTCCCAATCCAAAACAATCTATTTTTTCTGCCAAATATGAGACTCTTCGATCGACTTTTCACCAAGGTTTTCATCGCATTGTCAGTGTTTTTCCTGCTGAGCGCATCTGTTGCCTTCGCACAGATGTCCGACGCTCAGGTGTTAAGCATGGCCAAGGCTCGTATGGAGTCGGGCATGAGCAAACGCGAAATTGCAGTAGAACTGCTGAGCAAGGGTGCCACCCAGGAACAGCTGCAACGCATCTACAACAATTCAACCGGCGGCTCAAAAGCTGGCGGAAACTCTGCGGGCTTTAACCCAGCAGACTCCGAAGTCCTGCGCGAGAACAATGGCGAGACACTGTACGATGAGTGGAACGCTTTCGATCCAATCCTTGTTGCACCCCTTACCCCACAAGCCGACCCAGCCACACAGGTCTACGGCCGCAACATCTTCCGCCAGCGCAACCTCACATTCGAGCCAGCCATGAACGTGGCCACTCCAGCCGAATATGTGCTGGGACCTGGCGACCAGCTGGTAGTCGATATCTACGGCTCATCGCAGTTGAGCACCACTCACACCATCTCTCCTGACGGAACCGTCACGCTCGAGAAGGCTGGTCCCGTGCAGGTCTCTGGCCTTACCGTACAGCAGGCCAACGCACGCTTGCGTTCTGCCATAGGCGGTTACTACGAGGACAGCGACATTCGTGTCACTGTGGGTCAGACCCGCACCATCGTGGTCAATGTGTTTGGCGAGGTGGCCGTACCTGGCACCTACAAGCTCTCGGCCTTTGCCACCGTGTTCAACGCCCTCTATCTGGCTGGTGGCACCAGCGACATCGGCACGCTGCGCGATATCCGTGTACTACGCAATGGCCGCGTCATTACCCACGTCGATGTATACAAGTACATTCAGGACGGCAACCTGGCAGGCAACATCATGCTCAAGGACAATGACGTTATCATGGTAGAGCCCTATGCCAACATCATCTCGCTGCAGGGCAAGGTGAAGCGTCCTATGATGTATGAGCTCAAGGACAATGAGACCATATCCGACCTGCTGACCTTTGCAGGTGGCTTCACGGGCGATGCATATAAAGAACATGTACGCGTAGAACGTCGTAGCGACGAAGGTCTGACCGTGCACACTGTAGCTTTGGCCGACTTTGACACGTTTCATCTGGCTGATGCGGACAAAATCGTCATCGAGAATATCATCGAGCGCTACAAAAACAAGGTAAGCATCGAGGGTGCAGTGTTCCGTCCCGGTCGTTACACCATAGGTTCACAGGTTTATAGCATCCGAACCCTGATCAATCAGGCAGGTGGTCTGCTCGAACAGGCATTCATCAACCGTGCCGTCCTGAAGCGCATGCAGGCCGACCGCACTTTCAGCACCCTTAGCATCGACTTGGCCGGCATCATGGCTGGCACAGCCACTGACGTCATCCTCGAAAACGAAGACCTGCTTATCATTGGTTCGCAGGAACAGCTTTTTGCCGAACAGATAGTCGAGATCGTTGGCGAAGTATTCAAACCCGGACAATATCCTTACGCTGCCAATGCCACCATCGAGGATCTCATCACCGAGGCAGGTGGTCTGCGCGAGTCGGCCTCGCTGGTCAACGTCGAGGTAGCCCGCCGCATCACGACAGGGGCCGATCAGGAAAGTCCTGACCAGATAGCTCGCGTCTATCAATATTCTCTGGCCGAAGGTCTGCATCCCAAGGATGGTTCTTCGTTTACACTGGAACCTTATGACATCGTAACAATTCACCCCAATCCTTCCTACTTCAAACAAGCGCGCGTCACACTGAATGGCGAGATCAAGTACAGTGGCACCTACATACTCACCGAGAAGGGCGAAACCCTGAGCAGCCTGATCAATCGCGCAGGTGGCTTGACAAACAAAGCATACGCTGCCGGTGCCACTCTGACCCGTATCATCGACTCCGACGAAGATGCCCGACGCAAACAGGTCGAGGAACTGGCTACTCGTTCCGGACAGGATTCCATTCTGGTCAAGACCGACAACAGATACCCTGTGGGCATCGACCTTGAGGACGCAATGCTCCACCCAGGCAGCATTTCCGATATCGTGCTTCAAGAGGGCGACATCATCAAAGTACCACAGATCAACAATACGGTCAAGATCAATGGCGAGGTGCTTCACCCCAACACCGTCACCTTCCGTCAGGGCAAGAATTACAAATACTACATCGACCAGGCCGGCAGCTTCACCAAGCAGGCCCGCAAGCGTCGTGCCTACGTAGTCTATGCCAACGGTCAGGTGAGTCGCGCCTCACACGCCAAGATTCAGCCTGGATGCGAGATCATAGTTCCTGCCAAACCCGAAAAGTCCGAACTCATACAGAATGCCTCAATCTGGGTAAGTATGTCAGGCACACTGGCCACAGTGGCTGCTGTGCTGGTTTCAGCGTTAAAGTAAGGGTTGAAATTAGCGACCAACCAATACTCCTGTTAACTCCCAATTTTTGCAAAGGGTGTTAACAGGAGTTTTTTTGAATCACACTTATTCTTGCACGGCATGGGTTAAGTGATAGTTGCCGTTAGGACGCTCCTTGACACAATTTGCGTCCAATTCAACGTTTTCTTTTTCGGTTATTTGCGATAAAACTGCTACATTGTATATAAGTGCCTAAGATTTTTGGTTCTATGGTTTTTAGGTTTTAATGTCTTTAGGTTATAAGAATGAAATAACCTTCTCAGGTTTCGCAAACTCCACTTGACTTGGAAGGTTGAAGTTAAGGAAGTTAGGAGGTAAGGAAAGTACCGCTATCGCCAGGTATCGTCTATAACTTTGCCCAACGACGAAGGAGCTAACTTTATCTCCTTAAACTCCCCTCAAGTAAGCAAGTTAAGGACTTGCGAATCTTGAGTTACCGCCTTCACGTCCAAGGCATATAAACCTAATAAAATAGCGAGCTTATAACCTACAAATTGTGTGCATCCGAAAGTTACTTTTAGGTTGCAGGAATATAAATATAGCCCGGCTTGGTCTGACCGTTCCGCATGGCATCCTCCTTCATGTGCATGAAAGTGGCGTCAGGATCAGTCTTTGCATAGAGGTTCCTGTCGCCAAGGTTTTCAAAAGCCTATCCTCGTATTCAGCAAACTTCTCCTGTGCCTTCTGGAGTTGTTTTTTTATATCCGCAAAGATACACATTTTTGCGGATATAAAAAAATCCGAACTTGTGAAAGTCCGGACTTTAAATTAGCAATTGAGGGTGTGTATGGGGGGGTATACCTTTTGACACACCCTCAGTATTTAGTTAGTTTCTAATCAAGGTTCGACAACTGACCACTCACCGGTGAACTTAGCACCAGCCTTAGTCCACTTGAAGGTGCCAGCAGTTGAACGAACAACGCCACTGCCCTGTACCTTAACGTCGCCAGTTACGATAGCCTGGTTCTCAGCGCGGAGTT
>JAZQQU010000026.1:0-42727 GCA_045629225.1 Bacteroidales bacterium
CCCTCTGTGCGTCCTCGTAGGGGCAAAAGCTGCATGTTTTGCCCCTCTGTGTGTCCACGTAGGGGCAAAAGTTGCATGTTTTGCCCCTCTGTGCGTCCTCGTAGGGGCAAAAGCTGCATGTTTTGCCCCTCTGTGTGTCCATGTAGGGGCAAAAGCTGCATGTTTTGCCCCTCTGTGCATCTATGACGGTAATTACGTGAATCTGTTTGAAGCTCTGCATCAAAATCCTGCTTTTTTACTAACGTAAAGAGACTCGATTTTCCGATACAATCATCATTTTCTGCCCCTTTTTTCTCTTTTATCGTTTACTATTCGCAAAAAACTGAGCCCTAATTGACCATCGTAACAAAATAATCATTATATTTGCAGCGGATTTTGGCAAATGCACTTGATGATGGAAGAACAGAACAAGAACTTTGAGACGCTTGTCTCACAGATAGAGCAGACGAACGAAGCGTTGCAGAACAATGCACGTGTTGTCATCAATCGTCACGTCACGGCCAAGGCATGGCTCACCGGATATTACATCGTGGAGTATGAACAGCATGGTAGCGACAGGGCGAAGTATGGCGAAAAGCTGTTGCATAATCTTGCTGAAAGGTTAAAGGGTGACAAGAGTATTAGTTATAGAAGCCTTCGCTTATATAGGCAATTCTTTTTGACATATAAACAGTTGCTTAAACCTATGGCTAATTTCTTAATCACATCTGGTATAATTTGGCAATCACCGATTGCCAAATCTATAACGTCTCAAAAAAGCCAGACGGTGTATAGCCAATCTTCAACAGCAAACGAGATACAGATTTGGCAATCGGCGATTGCCAAATCTATGGCATCCGAACTTCCTGGTGTTGACCCCGACAAACTCTTCAACCGTCTTTCCTTTACACACCTTGCGGCAATTCTTCCTCTAAAGGATGCCTTGCAACGTGCCTTTTACGAAACAATGGCGATTCGTGGGATTTGGAGCGTCCGTGAATTGCAGCGGCAGATAGACACAAACTATTATGAACGAAGCGGATGGAGCAAGAAACCAGAGTTGCTTGTGCAACTCATTGACAACAAGGCTGAGATTGCAACAATAGCAACCGACATCAAATCTCCTTTCGTCTTCGAGTTCCTCGGCTTGCAGGCAAAAGATGTAGTGGAGGAATCGGACCTCGAGTCTGCATTGATCAACAATCTGCAGAGTTTTATCCTCGAACTTGGCATGGGCTTCTGCTTTGAGGAACGGCAGAAAAAGCTCCTCATCGACGATCGTTATTTCAAGGCCGATCTTGTGTTCTACCACCGCATATTGAAGCGTCACGTCATCATCGAGCTCAAGGCACACCGTCTGGATTATGCCGACGTGGCACAGCTAAACATGTATTTGGCATACTATCGGAAGAACGTTATGCTCTCCGACGATCACGATCCTATCGGTATTCTGCTTTGCTCGGAGGTCGGACAGGAGATGGCGGAATATACCATGATGGGTGCTGACGCTAATCTTTTCGTTTCAAAGTATCAGCTTGAACTTCCAAGCACTGAGCGTATCACCGAATTCCTGCGCAAAGAAAATGAAGGATTGACCAAGAAGGACGATGAATAGTCTGTTTTTTCAAAAAACTGAGCCATATTTGTCCATCGTATCAAAATAATCATTATATTTGCAGCGGATTTCCTGATTCGGAAGCCGCGTTCAATGACAAATACGGAAGCGCAGATGCCATACGCCTCCAAGGCATCAATGTGCTCTGGTCAACACAGGACACTTCGATACTGTCGGAGCTGGTAGATTGCCTGCGGCAGAAGATGCAAGAACTGACAAGTCCTGTAATAAAAGAAAAAACTCATCATCGAAACCTAAAAGCAGAAGAGAGAAAGATCATGAAAGAGTATGCAGCAACGTTCTCCCCAGAGGCTCATCAAAAAGCGAAAGAAGAGTTCTTTTCTCTTTTCGAATCAGGAAAACTCTATACAAACTGCATTACAGCAGAAGAACTAGAACAAAGATATCCGATATGAGAATCGTATATCTTCATTCCGCTGAGATTGGTTTTCAAAAGATATGGGATTAGGGAACTTCAAGTTCAGTTCTAAAGAAGCAAATCGCTTCGTGCGAAAGCGGATGAAAGAAATTGACCGTTTGAAAGCACATCCCACGTTAGGGAATTTTGCAGAAGACTATGAGCCTGGAGATTTCCCTTTGCGATATCTTGTCATTCACGAGTTCTTTAAAGCAGAGTAATTCTATGACAAGGATAACAGTTCTATTGTAGTCATTCATATTATTGACACTCGTCAAGATTCTGACTATGCATAGAGTTCTTATCACCCAAAATTAACCCATCAACCCAAAAACAAAAAGCAAGACAAAATAAAAAAAAGTGACTTGACGCGTCACGTCACAAAAAAACAATAACATAACAACATAGCGATATTTGCTATTTATTCTAAGAACGTCTCAAAGCTTGGCCGCGAAGAGAACTTCCAAAGGAATAGAGGCAAATGTCCGCGTAGCAATACGTGGGCATTTCCTTCATCCTTGGAAGTGGGTAAGGCCAAGCACCCGAGACGTGGATGAGGATTTGTCCACGTTTTCTGCGTCTATACTCACCACGCTAAAGGGATGCTTGACCATGCTTTTGTTTCAGGAATAAATACCAACGTTAACCCCAAACAAAAGCATAACACCATGGTAACAGGTGAAATTAAGAACAAGATTGATCAGATTTGGGATGTCTTCTTTGTAGCAGGCATCACCAGTCCTATTGCAGTGCTCGAACAGATGACCTACATCTTCTTCATGAAGCTGCTCGACGATAAGCAGCTGAATGAAGAGGCGCTGATAGGCTTCATGGGCGGAACCATGAAAAATCCTGCCTTTCCACCAGGAGAGAATTGGCATAATCCCGAAACAGATCAGGATGTACCCTACGAAGCTATGCGCTGGCATAAGTTCAAGGACTTAGGCCCTGACAACATGTATCAGATGGTGCGTCAGAATGTGTTTGAGTTCATCAAGCACATCGGCACGGGCGAAGAGTCTGCTTACTCACGCTACATGAAGTCGGCCATTTTCCTCATTCCTAACGCTCGTACGCTCTCAAAGATTGTGGATGGCATCAGCTCGCTCGATATGAACAATCGCGACACGATGGGCGATGTCTATGAGTACATCCTCGGCAAGATGGCAGCTTCGGGCACCAACGGCCAGTTCCGTACGCCTCGCCACATCATCCGCATGATTGTGGAGCTGATGAACCCTTCTCCTCGCGACTACATCTGTGATCCTGCCATGGGTTCGGCAGGCTTCCTGGTGGAAGCGGTGAAGTACATCCACGAAGAATATCACGCACAGGTGATGGATACCAGCAACCTGACACACATGCAGACAAGCATGATCAATGGCTTTGATACCGACCAGACGATGCTCCGCATTGGTGCGATGAACCTGCTGCTGCACAACGTCCGAGAGCCTAACCTTGCTTGGCGTGACTCGCTCTCGGAGCAGAATGACGACCGCTCATGCTATACGCTCATCATGGCGAATCCTCCTTTTGCCGGCAGCTTGGACAAAGGCAACGTGAACAAGCAGATCCTCTCGTATGCCAATACCACCAAGACGGAATTGCTCTTTATCGCGCAGTTTATCCGCTCGCTGGAGGTAGGTGGCCGATGTGCTTCCATCGTTCCTGATGGCGTATTGTTCGGCACGAGTACCGCACACAAGGCTATCCGTAAGGAGCTGGTGGATAATCAGCAGTTACGTGCGGTGATCTCTATGCCATCGGGTGTATTCAAGCCATACGCGGGTGTCTCTACGGCAGTTCTGATCTTCACCAAGACCAACTGCGGTGGCACGGACAAAGTGTGGTTCTACGACATGAAGGCAGATGGCTTCTCATTAGACGATAAGCGAAGCCCTATTGCTCAGAATGATATTCCTGATGTTGTAGAGCGCTTCCGTCATCTCAGCAAGGAAGAGTCACGAACTCGCAAGGATCAGTCTTTCTTCGTGCCCGTAGAAGAAATCCAAAAGAATGACTATGACCTCTCTATCAACAAATACAAGGAGATAGAGCGCGTCAAGGTGGAGTATGAATCTACGTCCTCGTTGCTCTCACAGCTGTCTCAGATTGAGGAGAAGTATGCGGAAGGATTTGCGTCACTTGCTAAAATGCTGGAGGTATGAGAGAGGGGTGGACGTATAAGAAGTTGGGAGAGGTTTGCGATGTTTATCAACCTAAGACATTAGCAACAGAACAACTTATTTCTGATGGTAAATATTTTGTTTATGGAGCAAATGGAGTTATTGGAAGATATAATGATTACAACCATGAAGATTCTGAGGTTCTATTAACTTGTCGAGGTGCTACTTGTGGAACAATTAATATTTCAGAACCATTTAGTTGGATCAACGGAAACGCTATGGTAATACATAGAAAATCAGAAGAATTGTCATTTATGTATTTGAAATATCTAATGAGTTCTCTTGATTATTCTAATATCATTACAGGTGCAGCTCAGCCTCAGATAACAAGGCAAAAGCTTGCTCCTACAATTGTATCAATTCCTCCTAAATCCCAGCAAGAAGCCATCGTTTCAGAGCTTGATGAGATAAACTCTCTGCTTGACCTGAAGCGTGAGCAGTTGCAGAAATACGATAAGCTGGCACAATCACTCTTCTATGAAATGTTCGGTGATCCTGTCGAGAATGAGAAGGGATGGGAGGTGAAGAAATTTATTGATGTGGTAAAACTGCAAAGAGGATTTGACCTTCCAACGAATCTAAGAGTTTCTTCTGGAAATATTCCTGTTTATGGATCAAATGGTGTTCTAGGTTTTCACAATGAGTCAAAAATTGATAGCGGTATAATAACTGGAAGATCTGGAACTATTGGTGAAGTCTTTGTAAGTCATACTCCTTGTTGGCCATTAAATACAAGTTTGTTCTCTGTTGATACCCATGGTAATAATTTGGTTTATTTACAGTATTTATTGAGAGCATACGATCTTAAACGATTTGTAGAGGGTGCAGGTGTTCCTACTTTGAATAGGAATGTTTTCCACAATAATTTGATAATAGATTGTCCTCTCTCCCTCCAGCAACAATTTGCCTCTCGCATCGAGCAAATCGAATCACAGAAGCAGCAAGTGCAAGCCGCTATCGAGAAGCTGGAAACCTTGTTGGCATCGAGGATGCAGTATTGGTTTGAGTGAGACTTAAGTAATGATAAGCGTCGGTCATAAGTAGTGACCGAACTTGATCATAAGTGATGACCAAAAATAAGACAAGAAAAACATGAATTTTGATTACCTGAAATCACTCGTTGCGCAGATACCTGATTTCGCAGGTCTGCACACCTATTGCAATAAAGCAGAGATCTTCCAGAAGATGTTTCCTGAGGAGTCGGTCAACAACGCTCGTAAGGCATTGGAGTGGCTGGTGAAGACGACGTTGAAGATCAAAGGCGTGGAGGAAGCTGAGCTGAACACTACGCTCAACAGCATGATCAATCGACCGGAGATGCAGTCGTTTATCAACTACGACAGCGTGCTGGATAATGCCATTTACAAAGTCAGAACTATTGGCAACAATGGTTCGCATGTAGGTGTGACGGTAACAAAGATCAATTCGTACGTCTGTCTGCGTAACCTCTATGACGTGGTGGCTGGCTTCCTGATGCGATGGGGAGCCATCAAGACCATTGCGCCATTCTCAGCCACTGCAATTCCTAACACTTTGCCTGGAATGACTGTGATGACGACACCCGAGCCAAAGGTGTCGCCAGCTGTAGTAGCCAGTGTACCGAAGGAGAATGTGGAGCATCCAAAACCGGTGGCTATGCCAAAGGAATCATTGGAGAGTGAGGCGATTACAAGAAAATATCTCATCGACTACATGCTGCAGGAAGCAGGATGGACGGTGCTCGAAGAGAAAGGCTTGGTGAAGAGCTGTGCCGCATGCATTGAGGTGGAGGTGGAAGGAATGCCATCGGCCTCAGGCAAAGGTTATGCCGACTATGTGCTGATGAGCCGCAGCTGCAAGCCATTGGCCGTGATTGAGGCAAAGAGCACGTCGCATGAGGTTGGTGAAGGCAGGCGTCAGGCCTTGCTCTATGCAGATTGCTTGGAGAAGAAGTATGGCCAGCGACCAGTGATCTATTATACCAATGGTTATCAGACAAAGGTGATCGATGGCTTGGGGTACATGGATAGGTCGGTGTATTCATTCCACTCGTTGGACGATCTGGAACGACTGATGCAGAAGCGTGGTCGTGCGGACATCCGTGACCTGCGTATCAAGGACGAAATTACTAATCGTGACTACCAGAAGACTGCCATCAAGAACCTGGTGGAGTGGCTGAACAAGAAACACAGACGAGGCTTGCTCGTGCTGGCTACAGGTACGGGTAAGACGCGCGTCTCGATCTCGCTTTGCGATGTGCTGATGCGAAACGACTGGGTGAAGAACGTGCTGTTCCTGGCCGACCGAACAGCTTTGGTCAACCAGGCGCATAAGAACTATGAGCAGCTGTTGCCTCAGGTGTCGATGTCGGTACTGAGTGAGGAACGTGAGCCTGACTTGCAGGCACGTATCGTCTTTTCGACCTACCAGACGATGATCAGCTACATCGACCGTGAGGACAAGCCATTCTCCATCGGACGCTTTGACCTTATTATTATAGATGAGGCGCATCGCTCGGTTTTCGGCCGCTATGGCTCGATCTTCAAATATTTCGACTCTTTGCTCATTGGCCTCACAGCCACGCCGCGCAATGAGATCGACAAGAGCACCTACGAACTGCTGGAACTGGACGAAGGTGTGCCGAACTATGAGTACACGCTCGAAGAGGCCATCAAAGATAAGTATCTGAACGACTACAAGCTGCTGCCCTACCACTCAAAGATCATGGAGAATGGCATCAAGTATGATGACTTGACGCAGGAACAGCGCGAGAGCCTGGAGAAGGTTTGGACCTACGAGAAGGCAATCAACGGGTTGGATGCTGACGAGGAATACAGCCGCGACATCGCGAGCAAAGAAATATTCAGCTACCTCTTCAATCAGGACACCATCGACAAAGTACTACAGGCCCTTATGACCAAAGGCTTGCGTGTGAGGAGTGGTGAGGACATTGGCAAGAGCATCATCTTTGCCATCAACCATGACCATGCGGTGCAGATAGTGGAGCGGTTCAGAGCGCTCTATCCAGAGAAGGGCGAGAAATACTGCCAGCTGATAGACAACCGCGTGAAGTATACTAACTCGCTGATTCTGGAGTTCGGCGAAGTGGAGAAGCTGCCACAGATAGCCGTGAGCGTGGATATGCTCGACACGGGCGTGGATGTGCCATCGATACTGAATCTGGTGTTCTTCAAGACGGTGCGTTCGAAGATCAAATTCATGCAGATGATAGGCCGTGGCACGCGTCTGTGCAAGGACGTATTCGGCCCTGGCAAGGATAAGGAATTCTTCTATATCTTCGACTGGTGTAATAACTTCGAATACTTCTCGGTGGAGAGAGATGGGGCAGAAACCGTCTCTACAATCTCGCTGACTGAGCGACTGTTCTCGCTGCGTCTGGACATTGCCTATGCATTGCAAACTGCCGAACATCAGCAGGTAGAGTTTGACAAGCAGCTGCATGACGAACTGAAAGAAACCCTCTGGCAGCAGGTATGTTCGCTGAGCAAGGCACGCATAGATGTACGTGAGAAACTTGATGTAGTGGAACCATTCCGCTTGCGTGATGCCTGGACTTGCCTTTCGGAGGTGCATGTTGCTAAGCTGCATGGCATAGCCGACCTCCTACCCCGCTCGAATGAGAATGAGGCAGCCAAGAAGTTCGACGTGCTGCTACTAAAATTGCAACTTGAACAGGTCGATGCCTCAGCTCCGAATGCCGACAAGTGCAGAAAGAACGTAATGACCATTGCCCGACTATTGGCCGAGAAGGCCTCTCTGCCACTGGTAAGGCAGCATCTGGATCTGATCATGGAAGTGCAGAAGGTGGAGTATTGGGAGGGCATCACGCTGGATCGTCTGGAACGTGTCCGCAAAGAGTTGCGTGAACTCGTCCATCTGCTGGAGGAAGGTCGTGAGGACAGAAAGTTCATCATCGACATCGAAGACACCACCACGGCAGATGACCAGGGTGAATCGATTGAGTTGCGTGCCACTTATCGCCAGCGTGTGATAGAATATCTTGCGCAGAACTCACAGAATCCTGTATTGAAGAAGATCCAGAACTTCGAGCAGCTCACGTCTGAGGATATCAACGAGCTGCAGCGCATCTTCTGGGAAGAACTTGGTACACAAGAGGAGTATATGGCCGAAACACAAGGCAAGCCCTACCTTGCCAATGTAGCAGCATTCATCCGCGTGATCAATGGCATCGACCGACAGAAGGCGCTGGACAAATACTCCAAATTCATCGCTAACGCCCCACTGAACTCACGTCAGGAAGAGTACCTGAAAGAGATCCTCAACTTCGTGAGCGTCAACGGTGACGTCCAGCCTTCCGACATTGCTGGCCCTCTGCTGAAACACCTCGACTGGGTAGGCGCCTTCGGATCACAGATGATGAAGCTGAAGGAGTGCGTGGAGGATATGCATGGGATTATTTCGGCGTAAATACGAAGAATGGGAAGCAGATTTTCTCATTCTACCGCTATCTTTGCATCTGCAACGCTTCGCGTATACGCACACCCGTCCCTGCGGACGTCCCTGGATGTCAGGATGGCTGAGATGTATTGCCAAGAGGAAGAGGTAACTGTATTTGCGCAAAAATAAGTGTTTTTCTGCAAATTGGCCAGCAGTTTGTCAAATAATTATCCCAAATTAATGCTAAAAAGGACAGAAAGTTTGGAAAATTGGAATAAAATGCGTTACTTTGCAGACAAAACATGAACAGCAGCTGTCGTAACAGATGTTAGGATGCAACTTGAATTACAAACAATCAAATACTCATCTATCAATGAAGAAACTCTTTACTATTGTGCTGGCTGCCCTGGGTTTGGTGGCTTGCACCTCGCAGAAGAAGGCCGAAGAGGCTGCACAGCAGCAGTCGAAGGCTCTGGTATTGTACTATTCGCAGACAGGTACCACTCAGGCCGTGGCCGAGCAGATCCAGCAGCAGCTGGGTGCCGACATTGAGGCTATCGAGGTGGTCAATCCATACGACGGTGACTATGCACAGACCATAGAGCGCTGTGGCCAGGAGATGCGTGAGGGCATCGTGCCTGAGGTCAAGCCATTGCAGGCCAAGCTGGCTGACTACGACCTCATCTTCCTGGGTTATCCTGTATGGTATGGCACCTACTGCCAGCCTATCGCTGGATTGGTGAAGCAGGAGGCTTTCGAGGGCAAGAAGATTGTGACTTTCTGCACCTTCGGCAGCGGAGGCTTGCAGGCCAGCACCGCCAACCTCAAGGCGGCTTTGCCTAAGGCCGACGTTGTGGAGGGCTATGGTGTGCGCACTGCCCGCGTCAAGGCTGTAGCCGACGAGGTGAACCGCTTCCTGATCGAGGGTGGCTACAAGGAGGGCGAAATCGAGGCTCTGCCTGCCTTCATGGAGCACAAGCCAGTGACCGATGCCGACGTGGAGGTCTTCAACCAGGCATGTGGCAACTACCAGTTCCCACTGGGCACCCCTGTCACCGTGGCCATTCGCGAGACTGCCAACAGCACCGACTACGAGTTCGCCACCACTAGCGCTGGTCCTGACGGTAGCGAGAGCCACTCGACCATCTATGTCACCAAGGGCAAAGAGGAGGGCGCTGTGGCTGAGTTCACGCAGGTGGTGCGATAATTCCCCTTTCACTCCCTTTTACTCCCCTTTCACTACCCTTTCACTCCCTTTCACTACCCTTTCACTACCTTTTCACTACCCTTTCACAACCCTTTCACTACCCTTTCACTACCCTTATTTTATGAAGATCCTATTCATCGGCGGCACCGGCACCATCAGTAGCGCCATCACCCGCCAACTGGCTGCCAAACAGGATTGCCAGCTCTACCTGATCAACCGTGGCACTCACGCTGACGAAGTGCCAGCCAACGTGATCACCATCACCGTGGATATCAATGACGAAGACGCTGTAGCCCAGAAGCTCGAAGGCATGGAGTTCGACAGTGTGTGCGACTTCATCGGTTTCGTACCTGAGCAGCTGGAGCGCGACTATCGACTGTTCCGTGGCCGCACTCGTCAGTTTATGTACATCAGCAGCGCCTCGGCCTATGCCAAGCCTGCACGCAACTACATCATCAACGAGGGCACCGCTCTGGTCAACCCCTACTGGCAGTATTCGCGCAACAAGATTGCCTGCGAGGAGCTGCTGATGAAGTATTATCGTCAGGAAGGTTTCCCCGTCACCATCATTCGCCCCAGCCACACCTATTGCGAGCGCTCTGTACCCGTGGCCGTACATGGATTGAAGGGTTCATGGCAGGTGCTGAAGCGTATGATTAAGGGCAAGCAGGTGCTGGTGCATGGTGACGGAGAATCGCTCTGGACGCTCACATGCAACGAGGACTTTGCCCGTGGCTTCATCGGCCTCATCGGCAATCCGCATGCCATAGGCGAGGCCTTCCAGATCATGGGCGATGAGACCCTCACCTGGAACCAGATCTACCAGACCGTGGCTGATGTACTGGGCGTGGAGTTCAAGCCTTATTACGTGTCATCAGATTATATTGATGCCGTGGCTCCCGAAGGCTACGACATGGCAGGTAACCTCATTGGCGACAAGGCTGTGTCCGTGGTGTTCGACTGCTCGAAGCTCAAGCGTGCTGTGCCTGACTTCACCACTCACGTCCCCTTTGCCGAGGGCTGCCGCCGTGCCGTGAAGCACATCCTGGCACACCCCGAACTGCAACAGGAAGACCCACAGTTCGATGCATGGTGCGACCGTGTCATTGCCACCCTTGAGGAGGCTAAACAGAAGCTACAGCAACTGTGATGACACCCGTAATCCGAATAGCTGAACCTGGTGATGCTGAGATGATCGCCAGGTTCCAGGTAGATATGGCTCGGGAGTCGGAGGGCACCATATTGGATCATGAACTGGTGCTGCGTGGCGTGAGCGAAGGCCTTCAGGACGATGCCAAAGGTACCTACCTCATAGCCACTGATGCTGAGGGGAATGCCCTGGGCTCGCTCCTCATCACCCGCGAGTGGAGCGACTGGCATTGCACCTGGTACTGGTGGATCCAGAGCGTTTATGTGCGCCCTGAGTACCGCCGGCAGGGTGTGTATCGCGCACTTTACTCCAAAGTCAAGGAGCTGGCACTTGAGGCAGGATCAAGTTGTGTACGCCTCTATGTGGATCGCACCAACCAGCGCGGACTAGCCACCTATCAGGCCCTCGGGATGCACGAGAGCCACTACCTGCTCTACGAGGAGGACCTATAGAGAGAACTACACCAAACGACGAAAGAACAAAAGAACAAAGCAACAAAAGAACAAAACAACACAACAACATAATAACAAAAAACGCTGCACCGCAGCCCCACAACAATGAAGCACACATTCACAGCTCTGGCCCTCGCACTGATGGCCACCACAGCCTTTGCCCAGAAATATGAGGGACTGGCTCGTACCCCACAAATGGGATGGAACTCATGGAACAAGTTTGCCGAAAAAGTAAACGAAGACCTCATCAAGGAAACCGCTGACGCTCTGGTAAGCACCGGTTTGCGTGACGCAGGTTACACCTATTTAAATATAGATGACTGCTGGCATGGCGAGCGCGATGCCGACGGCTTCATCCAGAGCGACCCCGAGCGCTTCTCTTTGGGCATCAAGGCTCTGGCCGACTATTGCCACAACCGTGGTCTGAAGTTGGGCATTTACAGCGATGCTGGCCGCCAGACATGTGGTGGTCGTCCAGGCAGCTTCGGTCACGAGTATCAGGACGCCCTGCAATATGCACGCTGGGGTGTTGACTACCTGAAGTACGACTGGTGTAACACTGAGGACATCAACCCACGCGGTGCCTACCGCCTTATGTCCGAAGCCCTGAAGGCTGCCGGTCGTCCTATCCTCTTCAGCATGTGCGAATGGGGTGACACACAGGGTTATTCCTGGGGCGAACCCCTCGCCCACTCTTGGCGCACCACGGGCGACATCTGGGCTCACTTCGATGGTTTGCTCGAACACGGTTCATGGCATGCCAATGGTGTGATGCAATGCATGGACATCAATGCCGAACTCCGCAAGTACGCAGGTCCTGACCATTGGAACGACCCCGACATGCTCGAGGTAGGCAATGGCATGTCGATCAACGAAGACCGTGCACACTTCACCATGTGGTGCATGATGGCTGCTCCGCTCATCCTGGGCAATGACCTCAACAACATGTCGCAGGAGGTGCTCGACATACTCACCAACCGCGACGTCATCGCCATCGACCAGGACACCCTCGGCATCCAGGGCATGCGCATTCAGCAGAAGGACAGCATCGAGGTTTGGCTCAAGCCACTGGCTGGCGACGACTGGGCCTTCTGTCTGCTCAACCGCAGCATCACCCCTAAGGATGTGCAGCTCACCTGGAGCAACTGGAACACCATCGACTCCGAAGTCTCTGGCCGCAGCATCTTCTTCGACCAGGGCGACGTCTATGAGTGGCGTAACCTCTGGTGGACAGGCAAGAAGCCACAGACAGGCACCACCGCTCCTAAGAAACCACAGTCTGTCACTGTGCCTGGACACGACGTGGTGTTGTACCGCCTCAGCAAGAAGAGCCATGCTAAACGTTGACAAACGCGTCTTCATCACTGGAGGTGCCCACGGCATCGGCCAGGCCATCGTCGAGGCGTTTGCCCGTCAGGGACAGCGTGTGGCATTCTGCGACATCGACACACAGCGCGGAGAAGAGGTGGCTGCTCGCACGGGTGCAGCTTTCTATTGCGTGGATGTGACCGACAAGGAGGCATTGGAAACCTGCATGGACTCGCTGCTGACGGAGTGGGGCGACATAGACATCATCGTAAACAATGTGGGCATCGGGATCTTCAAGCCCATCACCGAGGTTACGGTGGAGGAATTCGACCGTGTCATCAGCACGAATCTGCGTTCGGCATTCATCACCTCACGCCGCCTGGCTCAACACCGCGAGCTGTTGGGCAAGCGCATCGACGCCATTACGACAACAGCTGAGGAATCTGGTGAAATATCAGATTCTCAGCTGTATGGACGAATCGTAAATCTCTGCTCGTCACGTTACCTGATGAGTGAGGCTGGCACTGAAGGCTATTCGGCCTCGAAGGGCGGCATCTACTCGCTGACACATGCCCTCTCCATCTCGTTGGCTCCCTACCACATCACGGTCAATGCCATAGCACCTGGCTGGATCCACGTCAACGAGGCAGAGGTGCTGCGTCCCTTCGACCACACATTTCACCCATCGGGCCGTGTGGGCAAAGGCGAAGACATAGCCCGCGCTGTCCTCTATCTCTGCGAAGAAGGCAACGACTTCGTGAACGGACAGACCCTCACCATCGATGGTGGTGTGACGCGCAAGATGATCTATCCAGAATAAGACTCAGCCTCACCACCTGACAGCACGAAGTCGAATGCGTCAAGAACAGTACTGAAAGGCTAAACGTTCATCTCCATTCCAGCAATGAATGATGCCACAGTACTCGAATCCTGCCTTCATGATAGCGTGCTGCATAACCTGATTGTCACGATGAGTGTCGATGCGGATGGTGTCGTAACGTTGTAGCGCAAATTCCATTGCTGTATTGAAGATACCTCTCACCTCGCCACAGCTTGCTATACGATGAATGGTTGCATAGGGGTTGTCATCCTTCCATGCTCCATCATAGATGAGGTCATAGGTAGGATCATTGCCTCCTCGAAGTACGAACGTGGCGACAATCTTGCCATCCGCCAAACATACGTAACTATCACCACTGATGATGTCCTTCATCAACTGTTCATGGCTCGGATAGGTGTCTGCCCATTGATGGGGATTGCCTGTCTCAGCCATGAATTTTCGTGCAATGGCAAATATCTCCTTCATTCGAGGAATGTCCTGTTCTGTTGATTTGCGTATAGTCATGTTGCCTGATTTTGTTTTCTATCAAGCGAGCACGTTGCAGACTGCTCCCACACAAGGGCTTGCAATGACAGGAATGGCAATCTCCATTGTGCTCGTCTCCGTAATCAAGGACAAAGATAGTACAAAAAATCCAAATTATGGGTGTTCTATGCCAGCAAAATGTTTTACTCCGGCTGTAACATGAGGATAATGTTAATCCAATTATACATTTTCGTTCAAAAAAACATCAAAAAAACGATAAATTGAAGCAATCAGCAAAAAAACAGACACTATCCGCTCGT
Organism: Bacteroidales bacterium; assembly: GCA_045629225.1. Taxonomy (GTDB): domain Bacteria; phylum Bacteroidota; class Bacteroidia; order Bacteroidales; family UBA3663; genus Liminaster. The sequence goes on from JAZQQU010000026.1 coordinate 14,340, forward strand.
ATCTCGATATTTTTCTATAAATTTGCACACAAAATAGTAGACATTCTGGCAACCAAACATACAAAAGACAAATGGGAAAGCAAAAAGGAATACCACCATACGTGCAACGTGGCTTGTTGGCTCTGATCGTGCTCCTGATGGGTGTGAGTGTGGCAAGGCTGCTGACACGAGCCCACCAGCAGGAAGAGCGCATCGAGCAACTGGAAGAGGGCTTGGAAGCGCTCTATGCCAAGCTCGACCGGATGGAAGAGAGGATGCTCAGCGTCCAGCACGACAAGGGTTCGAGCGAAAGAGCTTCCTGGCAGAATGGTTACCCGTCATCACGCAGGAGCAACAGCAAGATTGAACAAGGGAAGCCTGCTGACAATAGTGTGGATGATATGCCGAGCGATGATGCTATCGCCCGCGAAGGAGGTGTCGATGCGCAAAGCAATGAGACAAATAACCGAAGCAATGATCCCAGCACCCAAGGCAGTGATTCCAATAGCCGAGGTCGAAACTCTCATTTGCACAACAGTGATGCATCCAGTACACGCAGCAGTAAATATTCGGAGCCTACACGTTTCAACCTGAACCACATAGACAGCCTGAGTCTGGTGCGCATTCCAGGCATTGCTGCACGCACAGCCAGCATTATACTACGCCAACGACAGCGCTATGGAGGATTCTATGACCCCTGGCAGTTGCAGGATTTCCTGACCTGGGAGGGAGCTCAGGCCTACATGGAGGAGTGGTGCACGCAGTGGTTCACTGCTGACGTCAGCGACGTGCACCACATACGTATCAATCAGTCCACTGTAACCGAACTGAGCCGGCACCCCTATATCACCTACGAACAGGCCAAAGAGATAGTGCGTTACCGCACACGAAACAAAAAGATCGCAAAGCTGGAGGAGCTCCAGAACTTCGCGACCTTTACGGAGGACGAGGTCAGAAGGCTGGCCTTCTACCTCTCGTTCGAATAGCCTGAGTTTTGCACTCTCAGGACCCTCGGTTACTTGTTATCCTCGCTGATGAATGCCAGCAGACGCTCTACGGCTTCGTCGGCGGGGATATTCTTTTCGATGCACTGCTTGCCTTTGTAGAGCGACACGCGGCCTGGGCCTGCCCCCACATAACCATAATCAGCATCGGCCATCTCGCCTGGACCATTGACAATACAGCCCATCACTCCGATCTTCAGTCCCTTGAGGTGTGCCGTGGCTGCCTTGATGCGGGCCAGAGTCTCCTTGAGGTCGAACAGCGTACGGCCACAGGATGGACAAGCAATGTACTCTGTCTTGGTGAAGCGGGCACGCGAGGCCTGCAGAATGCTGAAGGCAAGCTCCACGCGTTTCTCGATCGGGAAACTGTCATGGAGTATCATCACGCCATCGACCAGCTGATCAATGAGCATGACACCAAAGTCGGCAGCAGCACGCAGCTGCACCTGTTCCCACGACTGGCAGAACGAATAGTCACGGCTGATGACCACTGGATTGGCACAGCCGAACGTACGAATCGCAAAGATGAATGAACGCCAGGATCCCACAGGATTATGGTTATTGCAGCGTGCTATGACAGGTTGCTCTGGATGCGACTTGAGGTACTCGAGGATGGAGTCATCGCTCATAAGCTCCTGATAGCTGTAGTTGAGCATGCCGGCTATGCACACGTCAGCACCTACCTGAGTACCACCGCACACGCACACAGGCTGACCATCACCCAGCTTGCCTATGCGAGTGGTGGGGAAACGCTTGGGTTCGGTGGGATTATAAAGCTCCTCACCTACTGGCACCCCTTCGATGATGCCATGCCCCTGACGCTCACTGATGTAATCCACCAGGTCACGGGCCACAGGTATCTCAGCCTCGGGATCCTCGCTCAGCGACACGCGAATGGTGTCGCCAATGCCATCGGCCAACAGGGCACCAATGCCTACGGCCGACTTGATGCGGCCATCCTCGCCATCGCCTGCCTCGGTGACACCCAAGTGCAAGGGGAAGTGCATGTCTTCACGATCCATGGCCTTCACGAGCAGACGCACAGTTCGCACCATGACCGAGGTGTTGGAGGCCTTGATGGAGATGACCACATCAGTGAATTCCTGCTCGACGAAGATACGCAAGAACTCCATGCACGACTCGACCATGCCGGCAGGCGTATCGCCATAGCGACTCATGATGCGGTCGGAAAGTGAGCCATGGTTCACACCCACACGCACAGCGGTGTGATGCTCCTTGCAGATCTGAATGAAGGGCACCAGACGCTGGCGTATCTTCTGAATCTCCTGAGCGTACTCCTCGTCAGTATATTCGAGCTTCTTGAAAGTGCGGCCCGGATCGACATAGTTACCTGGATTGATTCGTACCTTCTCGATGATACCAGCAGCCACATCGGCCACAGCAGCATTGAAATGGATGTCGGCCACCAATGGCACTTGATAGCCATCACGGTGAATGCCCTCCTCGATCTCACGAAGGCTCATTGCCTCGCGTGTGCCTTGTGCCGTGAGACGCACTATGTCGGCACCTGCATCGACAATGCGTTCAATCTGAGCCACAGAGCCCTCGATGTCGTTGGTGTTGGTATTGGTCATCGACTGCACACAGATGGGATGCTGGCCTCCGATCACCACATCCTTGACATGGCATTCACTGGATTTGCGACGAATGTAATTGTACATTGTGAAAATCAATTAGTCTTATACTCGTACTTCAGCTCAGCCAGCTCGGCATTGGCCTTCACAATCTTCTGTGCCAGGTTCTTCTTGTAGGTCACGAACTTCTCTGCCAGAGCAGCATCGCCCACTGAAAGAATCTGTACAGCCAGAATGCCGGCATTCATGGCGCCATTGAGGGCCACGGTGGCTACAGGGATGCCTGGAGGCATCTGAATCATGGCCAGCATGGCATCGAGACCCTCCAGCGAACCAGTGAGGGGCACACCGATGACAGGTACTGGCGTCATGGCAGCCACTACACCTGCCAGATGGGCAGCCATGCCTGCACCAGCAATGATGACTTTGATGCCACGGCCAGCAGCCTGAGTGGCAAACTCCTCGACCTCCTTAGGGGTGCGATGAGCCGAGAGTGCATGCATCTCGAATGGAACCTGAAATTCGTTCAAAAGGTCGGCAGCCTTCTTCATGACCGGGAGGTCGCTGGTGCTGCCCATGATGATGGAAACAACGGGTGTCATAATATATGTAGGGATTTACGATTTGATGATTGGCAAATAAACGGATAAGCAGCTAATCGGCTAATCGGTTAAACGGTTAAACGGTTAATCGAATTCTCGAATCATCGAGTCATCGATCAATCGAATCAATCGAATCATCGAGTCATCGAATCAATCGAGTCATCAATCAATCGAATCATCGAATTCTCGAAACATCGAATCATCGATCAATCGATATCATCATTATCTTCAGAAAAACAAATGAGCCGAGCTCATGCACAACACGCCCAGCAGCGAGCCCCAGCCTACCTGAGCCAGAGTGTGACGCCCCAGATAGACACGAATGGAGCAGACACCACCCACCACGACGATGGCGAGTAATCCCAGCCACAAGGGCATCACGTCGGGGAAATAGAGATAGCAGACCAACGCCATGGTGGCGAACGACGCACCCCCTGCTGCATGAGCCGAGATCTTCCACCAGAAACTGATGAGCCAGGCCAGAAAGGCCAGTACGGTGGCTCCATAGAAGGTCAGCAGCACCCAATCGGGCAGAAACCCATCAATCTGTAGGGCGTAGGCATTGATGCCATAACAGATAGCATTGACCAGCAGAGGCAGGGCTCGGTCACGACGGTCACGCAGGGCCCAGTGACCCACGATGTGAAGCGAATGCATCAGCCAGATGGAGAGCACGGGCAACACCAGTGTATAGAAGAACACCTTGCCCACAAAGTAGGTCTTGAGCGCCAGAGGCACAGAGGCTATGGGTGTGAAGATGCACAGCGCCAAAGCCGCATAGGTCAGCATCAGCAACGGATGTAGCATGTTGCTGATGGTTTGCAATAGTTTCTTGAGCGGCTTGCTCGGAGCATTGTATTCGGCCTGTTGAGCCTCGCGTATGGATTGTATCTGTTCTTGGTTCATAATATCTTATCCGTCTATCACACCTCTCTCCTCAATCGGGCGACAGGCAAACCCAACTTCTCGCGATATTTCACTACCGTACGACGAGCTATGGCATAACCCTGCTCCTTCATGAGCTGAGCCAGCTTCTCGTCGGTGAGGGGCTGATGCTTGTCCTCCGATGCTATCAGTTCGCCCAACTTCTCCATGATGGCCAGATTGCTCATCATGGCATCGCCATCAGTGGCTTCGCCTTCTGGTGTCTCTGGGAGGCGTGTCACCTTCATGCCTGTGGTAAAGAGCTCCTTAATGGAGAAAATACCGAAATCCGTATCGACGAACTTACTGTTGGACACACGGCTCACCGTCGAGATGTCACACCCTGAGCGTTCGGCCACATCCTGCAAGACCATGGGGCGAAGCGTCTCAAGCTGCCCAGTCAGGAAGTAGGCTCGCTGCATCTGCACGATGGTCTCCATCACATGCATCAGCGTCAGACGACGTTGGCGCAGGGCTTCGATGAAGATGTTGCCCTGCTCGATGTTCTCCTTGAGCAGCTGCACGGCCTTGGGATCCTTGTTCTTGCGCTGCAATGAGGTCAGCAGCTGCTCCTGCTCGGCACTGATGCGCACCTGAGGCAGACGGCCATCGTTGAGGGTCACCACCAGCGTGCCATCCTCATTGCGTACCGTGAAGTCGGGACGCACCTGATGCACTTTCTGTGCAGCCTGTTTGCTGGTGAGGGGCTGCATGTTGCCTGGCTTTGGGTTGAGATGACGGATGACGCGAATGGCATCGACCAGAAGCTGATGGCTGCGAATGCCAAAACCCTCCTCCAGGCGGTCGTAGCGTTTCTGTGCCAAATCGTCGAAAGCCTCGTCCACTATGGCGTAGGCCAGACGTGAAGCGGGCGTGGCCTTGCACTCCTGCAGCTGGAGTTTCAGGCACTCTCGCAGATCGCGTGCTCCGATGCCCGAGGGTTCCAGCTCCTCCTGCACCACCTCCACGAGCACAGCCTCCAAGTCCTCCTCTGTGGTAGGATGATGCTGTGTGAACTCCAGATCATCAACCATCTCCATGAGCGAACGACGCAGGTAACCATCGTCGTCGAGACTATCGATGATGTAATGGGCCAGATAGCGTTCCTCCTCGTCGATGTCGAGCATGTCAATCTGCTGCTTCAGGTCCTCGCGGAAGGTCTGTTCGCTCTCGGTGTTGGATCCTGGGGTGTATTCATCTTCGTCCGACGCATAGTTACCACCTATGCGGTCGCTCGGACTGTCATCGTCGTATTCGAAGAAGACATCCTCGTCTTTGGCCGAATCCTGACGCATGGGCTCCTCGGCAGGCTCATTGTCATCCTGCGTGTTGTCCGAAGCGCTGGCTGGTTCGCCATCGTCCGGACCCTCTGATTCATAGCCCCCCTCCAACGACACCTCACGCGGATCGTCGGCCTCAAGCACGAAATTCTTCTCCACCTCATCGTTGATCAGCGACACCAGCTCGTCGGCCGTGGCTTGCACCATGGTCGAGAGCAGTATCTGCTGTGGCACCATCCGCTGTGTAGTCTTCTGTATGATTGAACTCTTCATTGTCTTAGTATTTCAAGTTTCGCCAGTCACCTGCGCACTTTCAGTGGTTATCGTTGCCCGTCCATGACTCCCACGCCAAGCAGTCGGTCATAGCGTGCACCTGCAGGACGATAATAGATGTAGATCTCGTATTCGTTGGGTGTCTCGTAGTAGTTGCCCTCGGTCACGGTAGTGCCCACCTGTGGCAGAGCTTCGGTGTAATCGGGTTCCCAGTACTCGGGACCTGTGACGTACTGATAGTTGTAGTGTCCTTGCTTGAGCAGCACACGAGCCAAGTAACGATTTGACACCGGATCGTATTCCATGCGGAATTCGTCGTTCAATTCGCCATAAGTGAAGTCGCCCCACAGATAGATTGCCTCGTCACGTCCCTTGGGTGGCATGGCTCCATCCAGGCTGAACTCGGCCCAGAAATACTCACTCTCTGTGTCGATATCGTCCACACGCAGAGCCCGCACCAGGTAACGTCCATGCTGGTCCTGATCATAGCGATAGAAACCTCCTGCACGCGACTTGTCGCTCACCAGTTCTGCATGGTAATAAGGGGCATGGTAACGCACTCGCTCCACACCCAGCGTGGCATAGCGAGTGTCGATGAACTCGAAGCGACGGAAGGTGTTGCCTGCCTCAAAGATCAAGTCATGGACATGCTCGTACCAGGCCTTGTTAGCCTCAATACGACTGGGCGACTGCACCACACGACGAGTGGATGGCCTGCGGTTCTGCGTCACCACCAGTAGCAGTTCACCCGCCGGATTGAGATAAGGCAAGGTCTGCTGACGCCACGAACACTCAAGCGTGAGCTGCTGATGCTGCTGACGGAAGTCCACGTCGGTGATGCCACTCACCTCGCCACCCACCGAAGCCTGCTGCTCGCTCACGCTGAAGCAAGCCACCGCCACTGCCTCATCGGGTTCGTCCTCAAGGTGGAACACCACGGCGTAATTGCCACTCACCAGCAGTTCCACATCCGGATTAGGGAAGCTGACTGTGTAATGGTAGTAATTCACAAAGGTGTTGAACGACGGCTTGACCTGCGTCACCCTTGTGGGTTGAAAACCGTTCAGATAATCGAGCTCCGAGAGGTCGTCCATCTGCCAGTCGGCATCGCAATGCACTATGGTGTACTGCAAGTACTGTTCCTCGTCGGTCATGTAGTCGAACGAGATCTGCAGCTGACTGCGACCCGTCTGGTCGATGACTGGCAGACGACGGAAGTCACCATCGACCACCGTGCGCAACGTACGCACCTCATCGACGAGCGGATGAGTGTAATAGGACTGCGCCCTGACCCTGACGAAGCTTGCCATGACTCCCACAAGGAGCCATGAACTACGAAGCAATGATGTTCTACACGATTTGGACATATAGGCGAGCATATTTGTGCGCAAATATAAATAATATTTTTGAAAGGTATGCAATTTCTGTGCCAAAAATTGCTAAAACGACCCTAAAACAGCCCGTATTGCTCACAGAATGGCCCTATTCAGGATCAAAATATGCCAGAAAAAACATGCAAAAGGTCAAACTGGAGTGCGAATGGGTCGTCGTGGACACACAAATTTGACACTTCGTACGATGTGTCAAATTCATGGACGGCAGACAGTCCGTTTTGGTACCAGGTCGGACCATCCTGCACGCCGGAAATCAACACTTCGTACATTGTGTTGAATTTGTGGATGCACGAAGGGGCAAAATATGCATAGATTGCCCCTCTGTGGACGTCGGATAGTCCGATTTGACCCCAGGACGGACTATCTTGCGCGCACAACATCAACACAACGAACTATGTGTTGATTTTCGAAATGTCGGACAGGTTTAACCACATTTTTTTGCGAATTCGGATTACACAAATGGGACGAACAAGAGGGTATTCTGCCACTTTTTCACCAAAAAGTGCGTTGTTATTTGTATTATCTATAAATAATTATTATATTTGCGCACACAATTACTAATCCGTACTTTCTATCATGAACAATCTCCTAACCGAAAAAGGACAAATCAGTTTGTTATCGGACTTTATGACCAGCAGCCATCTGACTCTCGATCTGTTTGCGCAGATCGGACGAGAGAGGCAGTCGCGGAGCGTCATGAACGCAGTTCTGATTTGCGTGAAGGACAACAAGGTGATGCAACCCATGTTGAATGGTCCCGACACGACGATGGGCCCGAACACCATGGTGCGCCACTGGGGCTACGAGGACTGGCGAGAGGCCGAGGCCAAGCTGCTGGCCAACGAGTATGACCTGCGCCGTTTCAAGCGCAGTACCGAGGTCAAGACCCTGTGCCGCAAGGTGCAGGAGCATAGGCAGTACTCGTTCATTGCCCGCATCAAGAGTCAGGACAAGGATGGATTAGACAGTGTGATGAAATACAGCTTCACGCGCATCACCCCCGATGCCAGCCTGATATTGCTCAACCGCCATGACATCACCACAAGTCTGGAACACGACACACTGACTGGAGGTCTGAACCATGAAGGCCTGCTCCGTGAGCTGACACTGAAATTCGCGCTCTGCAAGCCAGGCGAACGCATGAGCCTGCTGTGCTTCAACATCAAGAACTTCCGCATCATCAACGAGATGTACGGCAGCAGAGTTGGCGACGCAGTGTTGAGACACCTCTACACGGCCATAGTGTATTCGGAGCTGCACCCTGTGTCCTATGCCCGCTATGAGGCTGACAACTTTGTGTGCCTGATCAATCGCGACATGCTCGACACAGATGTCATCACCCGACTCTGCACTCAGGAGTGTGAGGTGGACGACATCAAGGTGGCTTATCACAGTCTCTGCGGCATCTACCACCTGGACGACCTGACAGAATCGGCCTTCGATGCTTGTGCGCATGCCAAGATGGCCACATCGTTCATCAAGGACCAGTTTATCACACCTTGGCTGACGTTCGACCCACAGATGAAGCGTGCAGTAATCTCCGACTCCGAGGTACTGAGCCAGATTGACGAAGCACTGGCCAACCGCGAATTCGTGCCCTACTTCCAACCTGTTGTGAATCTGCAGAACGGACGCGTAGAGATGGCCGAGGCACTGGTGCGATGGCAGTCGAAGAAGCACGGACTGGTGATGCCTTCGGGCTTCGTGCCAGTGCTGGAGAGGCATGGTGGATTGTCGCGCATTGACAAACTGATGGAGGAGAGTGTCTTTGCCCTGCAACGCCAGCGTGTGAAGCAGGGACTGCCCGTGGTGCCTATTGACCTGAACTTGTCTTGGACAGACTTTGCTGACGCCAAACTCATCGACCAGCTGCAAAAACACATCCTCGACCCCTCCGTACCTACTGACCTGATGCGCTATGAGATCACAGAGTCGGCCTACGAGGAGATAGCAGAGAACCGGCTGGACGTGCTGAACTTCTTCCAAAAGAACAACGTGAAGCTGCTGGTCGATGACTTCGGACAGGGCTACTCGTTCGGCACGATGAAGAATGTGGACTTCCACATCGTGAAGCTTGACAAGTCGATGATCGACAAATTGGGTCAGAGCCGCAAGATGGACCTGCTGGTCAAGACGCTGATCGGTGTGTTCCACAGCCTGAACTCGAAGGTGGTGGCCGAGGGTGTGGAGACCGAACAGCAGCTCAACTACCTGCGGCAGGCCGGATGCGACTTCATCCAGGGCTACTACTTCTACAAACCCATGTGTCAGGAGGACTTCCTGACACTCATCGACAAGCAGAACGAGGGCATCGCCAATGTCGTCCAGAGTGAGACCGAGGAGATTGAAGCCGAAGCATTAGCAGACAGCACCATTTTGGTGGATCGCGACGTGCTGGAGGAGCAGAATGCCCGTCTGCGCCAGTCGGTGGAGGAGGCCAAGTGCCTGCGCATGCTGCTGGACGAACAGGACATCTACTACTTCGAGTGGGACGTCAGGACCCATGACGATATTGCCTCAGATAAGTTCTGCCGGCTGTATGGGCTTCCGACCAACATCCTGCATAATATGCCAGAAGATGCGCCACTGGTGCACGAAGAGGACCTGGAGCGATTCCGCAACATCTATAAGCGAGCAGAACGTGGCGAGAAGATGGGCTTTGACTTCTTCCGTCTGCGCACACCCGACGGCAAAGGCTACGTGTGGTATCGCAAGACGTTCTACACGCTCTTCGACAAGAATGGACTACCCTACAAGGCCATCATCACCATGCAGGACTGTTCGGACAAATACCGCTATCGCATGCTGCGCGAACGCGATCGCATGCTCATCGAACAGCAGGAACTGGTGACCTTCGTCTATACGATTCATGATGACACCATCACAATCAACTATCTGGATTTTGAGGGCAAAGTGGCGTCAGGTACTATATCGCAATTCCTTGGATTGACCGACCGGCAGATGTTGCCCGACCAGAAGGTGATTGCACAAACACTGAAACAGTGCATCCAGGAGAAGAAAAGGTCAGGACACATAGACTTCTGCTTCACTTCGAGGAACCATGACTTCCGCCTGCACTATGCCATGGTGGATGGAGAATACGGCATCCCGTATGCCATTGTGGGTCAGGCAGAGGACATCGACAAGACTCGCGAATACCTCAACGCCAAGGAGCAGATGCTGCGTCTGGCCGAAATCGACGGTTTGACGCAAATCTACAACCGCACAGCGGGTGAAAAGAAGATGGAGGCTAAGCTTGAGAAATGTAAGCCTGGCGTATTTGTGCTGCTCGACTGCGATGACTTCAAACAGGTGAACGACACCTTCGGTCACGTGACAGGCGACAAGCTGCTGATCGAGATTGGCAAACTGATGAAGGAGTTCAATCCCGATGGCATCAATATGCGACTAGGTGGCGACGAGTTCGCCATGTACCTGCCTGGCGTCTATTCCAAAGAGCAGTTGCAGCAAAATGCCGACGAGTTCTTTGCTCGTCTGGATGCTATGGGAATACAGGAACTTGCCGACTTCCCTCACACAGTTTCGGCCGGTGCTGTGGTCATCGATGGCACAGAACCAGTCACTTTCGGAAAGCTCTACCATGACGCAGACTTACTGCTGTACCAAAGCAAGCGACACAAGGGAAACTGGCTCTCATTGTAGTCGTTGATGCCTCATAATTGCAAAACAGGGTTTCCCAAATGGGGGAATCGAAGAAAAAAACGGACACATTTTGACGAAAAATGTGCCGTTTTTTTGTTTTCTAATATATTATATGTATATTTGCGCGCGTTTTTTTGGGCAATGCCCGTTAATAGGGAACCTGTTAATTTGTTAATACGTTTATTTGTTAACATGTCATTGCTTCGACCCCGAAGCATTCTACAACATTTTGACAAGACAACGAAGCGACACACAGACAAAGCAACAAGGCAACCAATTAACCAAACAACAAAGTAACAAAATAACAAACAAAAGACTTATATGAACATTTCGTACAAGTGGCTGAAAGACTATCTGAAGTTCGACCTTACCCCTGAGCAGACTTCAGCAGCCCTGACTTCGATCGGCCTTGAGACTGAAGGCGTAGAAGAGATTGAAACCATCCGTGGTGGCCTGAAGGGCTTGGTGGTGGGTCAGGTTCTGACCTGCGAGGCTCATCCAGACTCAGACCACATGCACGTGACCACCGTTGACCTGGGCGATGCCGAGTGGGTTAAGCAGGCCTATGGTACAAACTGCACCATCAGCGAAGAGGGTCACGTGATTGCAGGCATCGTCTGCGGTGCTCCCAACGTGGCTGCTGGCCAGAAGGTAATCGTGGCAACCCTTGGCACCGTGCTCTACGATGGTGACCAGAGCTTCACCATCAAGAAGGCCAAGTTGCGTGGCGTGCCTTCGAACGGCATGATCTGCGCTGAGGACGAAATCGGTGTGGGCCATGACCACAACGGCATCATCGTGCTGCCAGCCGAGACTCCTGTAGGTATGCTTGCAGCCGATTACTACCATGTGGAGAGCGAGTACGTGATTGCTGTGGACATCACCCCTAACCGCATCGATGCTGCTTCGCACTTCGGCGTGGCTCGCGACTTGAATGCCTATCTGGGTGCTCACGACCTGCCACACGAGCTGGTAAAGCCATGTGTCGGTAAGTTCGACGAGGTGCTGGCAGCCGACAAGGCTGTAGAGACTGGCTACAAGGCCATCAGCATCAAGGTGGGGAACCAGGAGGCTTGTCCTCGCTATTCGGGCCTCACCATCGCTGGCGTGACTGTGAAGGAGAGCCCTGAGTGGCTGAAGAACCGACTGAATGCCATCGGCCTGCGTCCAATCAACAATATCGTAGATATCACCAACTACATTCTGCACGAGACCGCTGTGCCAATGCACACCTTCGATGCAGACAAGATCAAAGGCGGTCAGATCGTTGTGAAGACCTGCGCAGAGGGCACCCCATTTGTGACACTGGACGGCAACGAACACAAGCTGGCTGAGCGCGACCTGATGATCTGCAACGCCGAGGAGCCTATGTGCATCGCTGGCGTATTCGGCGGCTTGGAATCTGGCACTACCGAGGAGACAAAGAACGTCTTCCTGGAGTGCGCCTACTTCCACCCCACCTGGGTACGCAAAACCGCACGTCGCCAGCAGCTGTCGACCGATGCTTCGTTCCGATACGAGCGTGGTGTAGATATCAACAACATCCCATACGCCCTGCGTCGCGCTGCCCTCCTCGTCAAGGAGTTGGCTGGCGGTACCATCGTGGGCGACATCGTTGAGGAATATCCCGTGAAGGCTGAGCCCGCTGTAGTAGATCTGACCTACAAGCGTGTGAACGGACTTTCGGGCATTGACATCCCTGTGGAGCGTGTGAAGCAGATTCTTGGCTTGCTCGAGATGGAGATTCTGGAGGAGACTGCAGAGGGCGTGAAGATCCAGATTCCTAACTATCGCGTGGATGTGACCCGCGACTGCGACGTAATCGAGGACATCCTGCGCATCTATGGCTACGACCGCGTAGAACTGCCTGGACAGGTGCGCAGCTGCACCACCGTGAAGGGTGCTACCGACGTCAGCAACCAGTTGCAGCAGATCGTAAGCGAGCAGCTGACCGGTGCTGGCTTCAACGAGATCATGTGCAACTCTCTGACTTCTGAGTCGTTCTACACCGAACTGGAGACCTACCCTGCAGCCAACTGCGTTAGGATCATGAATCCGTTGTCGAGCGACCTGAACGTGATGCGTCAGTCGCTGCTCTTCGGCGGTCTGCAGAGCATCATCCGCAATATCAACTTCAAGAACCCTAACTGCCGCTTCTATGAGTTCGGCAACTGCGAGTTCTACAATGCCACCAAGCAGGAGGCAGTGAACCAGCAGGTAGCCAGTGGCGAGAAGTCTGCACTTGAAGTACAGCAGGAGGGTCGCGGCATTCTGGGTTACAGCGAAGAGGCACACCTGGGCATCTGGATGACGGGCAACCGCAACCAGGGCAGTTGGGCCATCGCCGACCAGAAGAACACTGTGTTCGAACTCAAGGCTGCTGTCATGAACATCCTGAAGCGTCTGGGTCTGGACTGCAGCCTGAAGCAGAAGCAGTTCAAGAGCGACATCTATGCCGTAGGCCTGGAGATAGCTACTTCGAAGGGCAAAGTACTGGCTACCCTCGGCATTGTTTCGAACAAGATTCTCTCCAAGTTCGACATCGAACAGGAGGTTTACTATGCTGACCTGAACTGGAAGGCCCTGATGAAGGATGCTGCCAAGGTGAAGGTAGAGCAGCAGGAGATCTCGAAGTTCCCACCTGTGAAGCGCGACCTCGCCCTGCTCGTAGACGTTAGCGTGCAGTTCGCCGACATCGAGAAGGTAGCGTTCGACACTGACAAGAAGCTCCTGAAGAGCGTCAGCCTCTTCGACGTATATGAGGGCAAGAACCTGCCAGCGGGCAAGAAATCTTACGCTATCAGCCTTATCCTGCAGGATACAGAGAAGACGCTCAACGACAAGGCTATTGAAGCTGTCATGTCGAAGTTCATCAAATCATTCGAAACGAAGCTGGGCGCAAGCCTGAGATAAATAAGTAATTCAAGTTTCGCTGATGCGAAACAGTTTAGAGTTAAGAGAATAGAGTTGAGAGCAGTTAGCAAGTCTGTATGATTAAAGTTTTATAGTACAATATAGACCCGCCAAACACTAACCGACTTTGAACTCATGCAGCTACTCTAAACCCTAAACTCACCGCTCTAAACTAGCAACTTGAGCTACTTGCGAAAGTTGAATAAGTAAAAAACAACATATTAACAAATTAACAAAACAACAAAATATAACAATGGGAAGAGCATTTGAATACCGCAAGGCACGCATCATGGCGCGCAACAGCAAGAACAGTAAGGCATTTTCTAAGTTCAGTAAGGAAATCACCATGTGCGTAAAAGCAAGTGGTGGTGATCCTGATACCAACAGCCGTCTGCGCACACTCATTGCCTCTGCCAAGTCAGCAGGTATGCCAAAGGACACCATCGACCGCGCCATCAAGAAGGCCACAGATAAGGACACCAGCGATTACAAGGAGTTGACCTACGAGGGATACGGTCCTTTTGGCATCGCTATCTTCGTAGAGGCTGCTACCGACAACAATACCCGCACCGTTGCCAACGTACGTTCTTACTTCACTAAGTATGGCGGTACCCTCGGCACCACTGGTTCTCTGTCTTTCCTCTTCACCCGCAAGGCTGTCTTCACCGTTGCTGCCAAGGAGGGCATCGACATGGAGGAGCTCGAGTTGGAGCTGATCGATTTCGGTGTTGAGGAGATCAACTTTGACGAGGAGGAGAACACCCTCATCGTTGAGGGTGAGCCAGAGAGCTATGCCGACCTGCAGAAGTATTTCGAGGACAATGGCTTCGAGATTAAGAGCGCTGAGTTCATCCGCATCGCCAACGACTACAAGGAGGTAACCGAGGAGCAGCGCGAGACTCTCAACAAGCTGCTCGACAAGTTCGACGAGGACGACGACGTAACTGCCGTATATCACAACATCAAGGAAGAGGATGAGGAGTAATCCTCGTCAGGAAATACTAAATAATAAATATTAAATATTATGAGTGAACAATAGCCCTTGCGCGTACATTATAATATATAATATTTATGAGCCAGAGGTTCCCGACCCACAAATAATATTTAATATCTATAAATTTAATATTTTTTCAACGAAAATAATGAGCATACAGTTAGCAAAAATACAAGAGCTGATCAAGAACCGCGAGACTGCCCGCATGGGTGGTGGCGAGAAGCGCATCGAGGCACAGCATGCCAAAGGCAAGCAGACAGCACGTGAGCGCATCGAGGCCTTGGTTGATCCGGGATCGTTCGAGGAGACCGACATGTTCCTCATCCACCGCTGTACCAACTTCGGCACCGACAAGAGCCATCCATTCGGCGACGGCATCGTAACCGGCTCGGCCACCATCGGAGGCCGTCTGGTGTTCCTCTTCGCTCAAGACTTCACTGTCAGCGGCGGTTCACTCAGCGTGACCATGGCCGAGAAGATCTGCAAGATCATGGACATGGCTATGCGCGTGGGTGCGCCTGTCATCGGTCTGAACGACTCAGGTGGTGCTCGTATTCAGGAAGGCATTGCCTCGATGGCCGGCTTCGGCGAAATCTTCGAGCGCAACATCCTGGCTTCGGGCGTCATCCCTCAGATCTCGGCCATCATGGGTCCATGTGCAGGCGGTTCAGTTTACTCGCCAGCGCTCACCGACTTTGTGCTGATGGTCAAGAACACCTCCTACATGTTCCTCACCGGCCCTAAGGTGGTGAAGGAGGTGCTTGGCGAGGTTGTCGACCAGGAGTCTCTGGGTGGTGCTTCGGTTCACGCTACCAAGTCGGGCGTTGCCCACTTTGCTGCCGAGAACGAAGAGGAGGCCCTCCAGATGATCCGCACACTTCTCTCCTATTTGCCACAGAACAACATGGAGGAGGCTCCACGTGTGGAATGCACCGACCCTATCGACCGCATGGACGACTCGCTTAACGAGATCATCCCAGAATCGGCTAACCAGGCATACGACATGTATCAGGTCATTGCCTCGATTGTCGACAATGGTGAGATGTTCGAGGTTCACTCAGGCTGGGCCAAGAACATCATCGTAGGCTTTGCCCGCATGAATGGCCAGAGCGTGGGCGTGGTAGCCAACCAGCCAAAGGTGATGGCCGGTTGTCTGGACTCGAATGCGTCACGCAAGGCTGCACGTTTCGTGCGTTTCTGCGATGCTTTCAACATCCCACTGGTTACCCTCGTCGATGTACCAGGCTTCTTACCTGGCACCGGTCAGGAGTACAATGGTGTGATTGACCATGGTGCCAAGTTGCTCTATGCCTACGGCGAGAGCACCGTACCTAAGGTGACCGTGACCTTGCGTAAGTCATACGGCGGCAGCCACATCGTGATGAGCTGCAAGCAGCTGCGCGGCGACGTGAACTACGCCTGGCCATCGGCTGAGATTGCTGTGATGGGTTCGGGCGGTGCCGTGGAGGTGCTCTATGGCAAGGAGCCCAAGGCTGCCGAGACTCCAGAGGCTAAGGCTCAGGTCATTGCCGAAAAGAAGGCTGAGTACGAGAAGCTCTTCTGCAACCCATACGATGCAGCACACAAGGGCTACATCGACGATGTAATCGAGCCTCGCAACACCCGCTTCCGCGTGATCCGCGCCCTCGAGAAGCTCCACAACAAGCGTGTGGAGAACCCTGCCAAGAAACATGATAATCTTCCTTTGTAATTTGAGATGAGAAAATTATCGATCATAACCGCACTATTGGCTGGCGCAGCAACCCCTGCGCTGGCCAACAATGCTGACCGTTTCAGCGTGCAGGATCCTATCGGCTGGATGATGGCCATCATAGCCATGGGCGTAGTGTTCGTGGCATTGGTTATTCTCTTCTTCTGCTTCAAGTATCTCTACCCAGGACTGGCCTGGTGCGGATTGCAGATCATGAAGAGCTTCCATCGCAAAAAGCAGTACGAGCAGATCACAGACCGTCGCGCCAACATGAAGGTGACGGACAAGGCCACTGGCGCTGAGGTCAACGACGAGGAACTAGCCGCTGCCATTGGTGTGGCCCTCTTCATGCACGAAGATGGAATGCATGACCAGGAGTCGGGCATCCTGACTCTGACCCCTGCCCCATCAAGCTGGACAGGTGCAGGCAACAACCAGAAGCGCTCACCGATCAGGAAATTCTGATTGAATTTTCTGAAAATATTAAATAATAAAGAATAAATATTATCTACTGTGTGGAGTCTTATCGCTTCCACAGCCTGTAGCAATGGTATCATTTATCATATAATATTTATTCAACTTTCGCAAGCTCAAATTGAAATGGATATTCGGGGTTTAGGATATTCGGATTTTAGGGCAAACCATGTGTGTGTCAGAAACGAGAAACGTTGCGGCAACCGATATGTTCGTTCTATAATCATAATAACCTTAATATCCTAAAATCAAAACAGTTGAACACTTGCGAAACTACAGATATTTACTATTTAATATCAACGATATTTAATGAAGACCTATAAAATGAAGATCAACGGCAACGCATACGAAGTTGCCGTGAAGGATGTCAACGGACAGAACGTAGAGGTGGAGGTCAATGGCAAGGCATACAGCGTAGAGCTGGCTGAGCAGCCCAAGGCCGAGAAACCCAAGCCTGTCGTAGCACGTCCAGCCGCAGCTCCTGCTGCTGCCCCATCTCCTGCCCCATCACGTCCAGCTGCCGGTGCCGCTGGTGCTACCAAGTCTCCACTCCCAGGCACTGTGCTCAGTGTCAACGTTACCGTAGGCCAGGCTGTCAAGGCTGGCGACGTAGCTATCGTGCTCGAGGCTATGAAGATGGAGAACAACATCAACTGTGGCAAGGATGGCGTCGTGAAGGCTATCTACGTGCAGAAGGGAGACAATGTGCTCGAGGGCGCCGACCTGCTGCTCGTTGAGTAACAAATGCAAGAACAAGACAAATGACAATGAAGAAAATACTGATGGCAGCCCTGGCTCTTGCTGGCATTCTTACAGGCTGCACAACCAAGCAGGCAGCACCTGAACATAGCATTGAGGCCGACATTGCTGCACTCGACAGCCTGAGCAGATACTGGCAGACTTGCGAGGAACTGATAACCGACAGCGTCGTATATGCCACCTACGAGGAGTACTACAACTATCACAAGAGCGATTCTCTTGGTCTTGAGCTCTTCTCTGATCTGGCTTATTACTGGGACCTTGAGACTCTTGATTCCAAATTGGCAGAAGCTGACCCTCTCATAGCCAACGATGGCTTCATCCAGCGTCTCCGTATAGCTAAGGTAGCCTCAGCAAAGGCTGGTGTAGGTTCTCCTTACATCGATGTCAAGGGCACTGACGCTATCACAGGCAAGGATCTTGCCATCAGCAACATTCTGGCCGAAGGCAAGCCAGTAATCGTAGATTTCTGGGCATCATGGTGTGGTCCATGCCGCCGTGAGATCAACGAGCATCTCTCGAAGTATGCCGAGCAGTATAGAGGCAAGGTAAACTTCGTGGGCATCGCCGTGTGGGAAGATGGTGTCGAAGACACTCAGAAGGCTATGTCTGAGCTGCCCATCTCCTGGCCTGTGATCTTCGCAGGTGGCCGCACAGACTCTCCTACCGAGCAGTACGGCATCATGGGCATCCCTCACATCATGCTCATCGCCCCTGACGGCACCATCCTGGGTCGCGACCTGCGTGGCCAGGCCATTGCCAATGCCATTGAGGCAGCTTTATAAAAACCCTAATATTCCTCACCCTTGGGCATCAAGCGCATATATACGTTCATGCTGCAGACCTTTCTGCCGCTCTTCTTCATGACGTTCTTCATCTGCCTCTTCATCGTGATGATGCAGTTCCTGTGGCGTTATGTAGGCGATCTGGTAGGCAAAGGTCTGGGCGTTGAGGTCATTGCCGAACTATTCTTCTATGCGGCACTGACCTTTGTCCCGATGGCTTTGCCACTGGGCATCCTGCTGGCTTCGCTCATGACCTTTGGCAATCTGGGCGAAAGCCTGGAGTTGCTGGCCATGAAAGCCTCGGGCATCTCGCTGCTCAAGATCATGCGCCCGCTCAGTGCATTCATGTGTGTGCTGGCCATCGGCACCTTCTTCTTTCAGGACCGCGTGTTGCCTTATGCTAACACCAAGATGTACTCCATCCTGCTGGGCATTAAGCACAAGTCGCCAGAGCTGGAGATACCCGAAGGTGTGTTCTACAAGGAGATCAACAACTACAACCTCTACGTCGATCACAAGGACTTCGACACCGGCATGCTCTATGGCGTGACCATTTATATCTTCGATGGCTACAACATCGAGGATGCCACCGTCACAGTAGCCGACAGCGCCAAGATTTCGATTGCCGAGACAGGACAACACCTCAAGCTCACGCTGTGGAGCGGCCGACAGGTCGGAACCTTCAAGGATTCTGACGCTGGCAATACGGGGTACAATCGCAACAAGAAGGAGCCTCAGTATCGCAGAGAGTCGTTCACCGAGAAAATAGTCTATATCCCCTACAGCAACGACTTCGAACGCACTGACGAGGACATGATCTCTGACCGACATGTAGGCAAGAACCTCCAGCAGCTGGCTCATTCGGTTGATTCGCTCAATCAGCGTATTGACTCGATTGACTATGGTTATGGACAGCGACTGAAACAGAACGTCTATTTCACCACCATACGTGAATCGATGCGCAACGACACCACCTACTTCTGGGACAATACCGGCAAGGGCCTGAAAGCCCCTGCCGACATCAAGACCAAGCCGCTTCCCATCAACCTTGACAGCATCTATGCCAGTCTGCACCCCGAGCAGATGGAGCAGGTGATTTCCAAGGCGCAGAACCGTTCGCAGACCGTGGTGCAGACCTTTGCCTTCCAGCAGGAGATGCAGTCGTTCGAACAGAAGAACGTCAACTATCACTCCATCGAGATGCATCGCAAGTTCACCCTCTCGGTTGCCTGCCTGCTCTTCTTCTTCATCGGAGCGCCTTTGGGTGCCATCATCCGCAAGGGAGGCATGGGCGTGCCCATTATCACAGGTGTACTATTCTTCATCTTCTATTACGTCATAGACAATACAGGCTACAAGTCGGCCAAAGATGGTTCGATGGAACCTTGGTCGGGCACCTGGCTCAGTTCTATGGTTCTATTACCCATAGGTCTGTGGCTCACGTGGCGTGCTGTTAACGACGCTCCACTCTTCGACTGGGACACCTACAAGATACGCTTCACACAATACTCGCGCAAAGCAATCCATACGCTCGCGCCTATCTATCGCAAGTTTAAGGCTAAGGCTCCCCGTCCCATCCGCCGCAGACCCAAGCCCACCGACTCGGTCTAATCCCATCAACAAAAGGACAAAAGAACAAAAGAACAAAAGAATAAAGCAACATAACAACATAACAACAAAAGAACAAAGCAACAAAACAACATAAAAGCATGGAACAGTTATCTGCACGCCTTATGGCACTTTCGCCCTCAGCCACCCTGGCTATGTCGCAGAAGAGCCAAGAGCTCAAGGCCCAGGGCCTCGACATCATCAATCTTTCGGTCGGCGAACCCGACTTCAACACCCCTGACCACATCAAGGAAGCCGCCAAGAAGGCTGTTGATGACAACTTCTCGTTCTATACCCCAGTGCCAGGCTACCTCTCGCTCCGTCAGGCTATCAGCCGCAAGCTTAAGGAGGAGAATGGCGTAGAGTTCGAGCCTACCCAGATCATCGTGGGCAATGGTGCCAAGCAGGAGATCTGCAACGTAATCCTCGCCATCGTCGATAAGGGCGATGAGGTCATCATCCCTACCCCAGCTTGGGTTTCGTACTTCGAGATGGTGAAGTTGGCCGAAGGCGTCAACGTTCCCTTCCTCTGCGGTCAGGACCAGAACTTCAAGATTACTGCAGCTCAGCTTGAGAGCCTGATCACCCCTAAGACCAAGGTCGTGATGCTCTGCTCTCCATCCAACCCCACTGGTGCCATCTACAGCCACGAGGAGCTCGCTGCCATTGCTCAGGTTCTGGCCAAGTATCCTCGCATCGTAGTCATCTCTGACGAGATCTACGAACACATCTCATACACTGGCAAGCCACTCACCAGCCTCGCCTCCTTCCCCGAGATGAAGGATCGCGTTGTAATCATCAACGGTGTGTCAAAAGCTTATGCCATGACCGGCTGGCGCATTGGTTTCTGTGCTGCACCTGCCTACATTGCCAAGGCAGTCAACAAGCTGCAGGGTCAGTACACTTCAGGCTGTTCGAGCATCGCTCAGAAGGCTGCCGAGGCTGCCTACACCGGCTCACAGGAGTGTGTCGAGGTGATGCGTCAGGCCTTTGAGCGTCGTCGCGACCTGATCTTCGACCTCGTACAGCAGATTCCTGGCTTCAAGCTCACCAACAAGCCAGAGGGTGCTTTCTACGTATTCCCTGAGGTCAACAGTCTCTATGGCAAGCAGACTCCTGCTGGCAAGACCATCGCCAATGGCATGGATCTGGCCATGTACATCCTCGAGGAGGGTCACGTAGCTGGTGTGAGCGGCGATGCCTTCGGTGCTCCTGACTGCATCCGCTTCTCCTACGCCACCTCCGAGGACAAGATCACCGAGGCTATGCGTCGTGTCAAGGAGGCTGTAGCTTTGCTGAAGTAATCTTCTTTTGGATATTATGGATGTTTAGTAACGTGTAAAAGATAACTTGGTCGTTTTTAAGCACACCACCTGATCACATAATTCCACTTAGGAAGATTATGATCGACAATGATGTGTTTTGCCGCCAAGTCAGCGAAATCTGGATTGATGTCTCTTGAGACGTATACATAGTCGTTGATCTCTGAAATAACTTTGAGTCCGGTCTTCGTCGTCACCTTGTTTGCCAGATTCATGGCGCATTCAGCAGAAGTCAATTGTCTTCCTGACCATCCCAGTGAAATCTGCGAGAACAGACGATGCTCAATTGGATTGTATTTCGAGCAGTATGGAGGATAATGGACTACCCTGATATTCATATGGATCATTCTTGCCAGCTCGATAAGACGTTGCTTGAAGATCCTATGACGGCAGGAATTTGAGCCACCGACATCGCAAAGAATGACGATTGTATCTGCATCCGGATAATATTTCTTGATATAGAGAGTCCAATAATGGAAGAGATTATCACGAACGAACTCTGCGGTATCCTTGCTTGTTCCGATTGTAAGATATCCGATGTTCATATTCAGGTCATAGATACCATGGGGAATGATTACCCCATCGGAAAAGGTGCCGAAATCATGGTCTAAAGCTTTTCGGAAGGTCCTGGAATAAAGGGCACCTTTGCTGTAGAACAGACCGACCAGCTCCTTTGCCTTAGTATCTATGCTAAATATCGGAGAATGAGTGGCAAGACATTTTTTTCGAATGTCCTCAATCTTTCGGAACTGGTCATCGCGATGTTCTACTTCTGCGAGTTCCAAATTCTTCTGTAGAGACCGTTTCCTATATCCGCGGACAGAGAGCATCTGACAGACAAGATACCGGCTGACGGTTATGCCACAGGCCTCGAACTCCTCTTGTATTTCTCGGTTGCTGATACCTACACTTACAACCTTGTCATCCTGTGGGAGTCCGGCAATCTTGTACTCAACGACTTGATCGAAGAGCAAGAGAAGGGCAGGATCCTTTTCTAGTTTTTTTGCGCCGCCACCTTTCTTGCGAATATGAACAGGCGCATCAAAATCTGGATTCAGGAATTCCTTCTTCCCTTGACGAACAGTCTTGATATTGACACCATAGCGTTCTGCAATAATCCGACATCCGGACCTGCCCAACGCAATGGCCTTTTCACCAAGATACATTCGTCTCTGGAGTTCATCCAAACGATTGTAGAACCAGAGTTCCTGCTCGGTGAGTTTGTTCTGCGAGTTAATACTATTGTCTTCCATACGAGCACAAAGTTAGTGCTTTTTTGGAAGAACGAATAATAAAAAGAGAATTATTTTTTCGGTCATCTTGCGACTAGCCATGCCGTTTTATGAGCCACGCCATTCGCGCGAAAAATACATTGTCCGAGTAATCTGGACATGGCAACAAATGACATAAACTCGTCACTAAAAAGACCAAGTTATTTTTTACACATTACTTAGGAATGTGATGGTTTTGAGAGCGGCACGACCTGCGGATTGAATTGTTCTCAAAATCATCTATTTCTCCGAATTCATCCTAATCCTCAATTTTGTCATTTTCTGCTTTCTTTCAGGAAAAAATCTTAAACTGTAAAAATCTATAGCAAATGGTCAAGCATATTATCCTCTGGAAGCTCCGCGACGAACTGACCGACGCAGAGAAGGAGACAGTCAAGGCTGGCATCAAAGCTGGCTTGGAAGCACTCGTGGGTCAGGTTCCTGGCCTTGTGGAGTGCAAGGTCAACATCAGTGGTCGACTGGCCTCATCAAATGCTGACGTGATGCTCGACAGCACCCTCGAGAGCCCCGAAGCACTCAAGGGCTATGCCACCCATCCAGCACACGTAGCCGTAGCCGACACCAAGGTTCGTCCCTACACTGCCGTACGCACCTGCCTCGACTACGAGTTCTGAAAGGGAGGCCTTTTTGTTAAGGCTTTTACAAAAGGCAGAAAAGGGGAGAAAAAAAAGGGCAATAATATACTACCAGCCCCCCATCACAAAAGAAGGTGTGTCAAAAGTAGTGTGAGCATAAAACACGCTAGCAAAATGTAAGTTGACATTATCCTACACTCATCAAAAATGCCGTTTTAGAGTTTTTGAACATGGATTTCCGTCCATATTCTGCTCTAAAACGGCTTCTTGTATTAGTATATACGTTCAATTCAACGGTTTCATTTTCGGTCCTTTGCGTTATTACTGCCACATTGTATATCAGTGCCTTTACTTCCTGGCAAATATCCCCACTCTCTACACATCAAGATACGAGTCCTTGAAGCCAAGGAAGTAGAGCACACCATCCAGTCCGATGGTGTTGATACTCTGACGGGCATTGGCCACAACACGAGGCTTGGCATGGAAGGCAATGCCCAGACCAGCCAATGAGAGCATCGGCAGGTCGTTGGCACCATCACCCACTGCAATAGTCTGCTCCAGATCGACCTTCTCGACCTGCGCGATAAGACGGAGCAGCTCTGCCTTACGTTTGCCATCGACCACCTCGCCACGGTAGCGTCCCGTCAGTTTGCCATTGTCGTCGATCTCCAGATCGTTGGCATAGACATAGTCAATGCCGAACTTACGCTGCAAGTATTCGCCAAAGAAGGTGAATCCGCCCGAGAGGATGGCAATCTTGTAGCCATATTTCTTGAGCACGAACATCAGACGCTCCACGCCCTCAGTGATAGGCATGTGTTCAGCAATGTCGCGCATCACACTCACATCCAAGCCCTTCAGCAGAGCCACACGACGCGTAAACGACTCCTTGAAGTCGATCTCGCCACGCATGGCACTCTCCGTGATGGCCTTCACCTGATCGCCCACACCGGCGCGTACAGCCAGCTCGTCGATGCACTCGGCCTGAATGAGCGTGGAGTCCATATCGAAGCAGATCAGACGACGCATGCGACGATACATATTGTCACGCTGGAACGAAGAGTCCATCTCCAGCTCGGCCGACAGAGCCATCAGCTGGCTGTGCATCTCCTCCACATTCTTGGGTGTACCACGCACGGAGAATTCGATGCACGAACGGGTCTTCTCGTTGCTGTCCAGATCGAGATGAGGGCGACCGCTCAGTCGTTTGATGGCATCGATGTTCAGGCCCTGATTAGTGATTACATTGGCCACAGCCTCAATCTGCCGAGCCTGCAGGCTGCGACCCAAGACCGTGAGTATGTAACGATTCTTACCCTGGCGGCCCACCCAGGCATTATAGTCATCCTCAGTGACAGGGAAGAAGCCGACGTTGACGTGCAGTTCCGATGACTTGAAGAGGACCTCCTTCATCACGTTGCCACTGTTCTGCTCGCTCACGCGAATCAGGATGCCGAGCGAAAGGGTATTGTGGATATCAGCCTGGCCGATGTCCATAATCTTGGCATCATAGCGTGCCAGAATAGACATAATGCTGGCAGTCAGACCCGGACGGTCTTCGCCAGTGATGCGCATCAGTATGAGTTCATTCATTGGGAGTTGGATGGGGATTGGGGTTGAGGGGGTGAAGGGGTTGAAGGGACGATGGATTGATAGATCGATGGATCGAAGAATCGAGGAATCGAGAATTCGATGGATCGAAGAATCGAAGGATCGAAAATTCGATGGATCGAGGAATCGAGAATTCAATGGATCGAAGATTCGATGGCTCGAAGGTTCAAAGTGCTGTAGTGATGCACTTTTTGAAGGTACAATATCTCTTGTGCAGCACTGGGTCGAACTCCGACCACAGGTTCTGGACCTTATTGTTGTCTGCCAGCTCGTGGGTCGATTCCACATAGCGGTAGCCATTGGCGAGGAACTGAGGGATCAGCTCGGTGAAGAGCAGGGCATTGACACCCTTGCCCTGCATGTCGGGGCGCACTGCTATGAGCATCAGATCGACCGTGTCCGTACCGCCATGCAGTAGGCGGCCAAGCCAGGAGTTGCGAGTCAGATACATGGTACGAGCCAGATGCCACCAGCCGAAGGGCAGCATGCGGCCACGCGCCTTCTGCTGAGCCTCGGAGAGCGACGGACAGGCAATGCCGAAGGCCACCAGATTATCTTTCTGATCGACTATCAGCCGAATCAGGTCCAGGCGGATCTGGGGCAGGAAGACACTGATATAATAGTCAATCTGTCGCTCCGAGAGGTGACTCACGCCATAGAGGGGAGCGTAAGCCTCGTTGAGCAGTTCGAAGATGCGGTGTCCATAACGTGGCACGATGACCTTGGGATCCGTGATCTTGAGTGCACGCAGGCCATAACGCTTCTGCACCAGTTCAGCCACGCGACGATGTTTCTCAGGCACCTCCGTGGGCACCGGCATGCGGTATTCGTTCCATGTGGCGTCACGCTCCATGCCGAATGCCTCATAGTGCTGACGGTAATAAGGATGGTGGTAGCCGCCAATGAAGGTAGCCAGCTGGTCAAAGCCCTCCACCATGCAGCCCTCAAAGTCCATGTCGGTCATGCCCAGAGGCCCCACCAGCGTGGTCATCCCCTTGCTCCTGCCCCACTCTTCGACAGCCTGCAACAGTGCATGGCTCACCTCCCGATCGTCCACAAAGTCGCACCATCCGAAGCGGCACTGACGCTCGCCATGCTGCTCGTTGTAGCGGTGGTTGATGATGCCAGCTATGCGGCCAAGGGGGGCTTTGCCCCCGTCTGTCGCTGCCGCATCTGCATCACCATACGCCATCAGAAGCACCACGTCGCAGCACTCGTAGGCCGGGTTCTTCTGTGGGTCGAAAGTCTCAAGCTCCGAATCGACCATCGGTGGCACAAAACATGTATTGCCCCTGTACAGATCCTGCTGGAACTGCACAAACCTACGCAATGCCTTTCTTCCCTCTACGGGTACAATCCGGATGCTCATTACTTATCACTGATGCTTGCGATGATGCGTCTGAGGATCGTCCACTACCTGACGTGCACGCTCCAGAGCAGGGATGATGTTGTCATAGACGTTCTCCTCGCCCACCTCCTTATAGAGGCTGGTGTGCTTGATGACACGCATCACCTCTGGACGCACGCCTGAGAGGATCACGTGGATGTTGTCCTCGTGGCTCTTCTGGATGAAGAGCTCCAGGTTGTGCAGACCGGTGGCATCGACAAACGGAACCTTGCGCATTCGGATAATACGCACCTCTGGGGTCATATTGTTCTGGAAGGTCGATGAGGCAGCCAGGTCGTCAAAGCGGTTGGCAATGCCGAAGAAGAACGGACCGTCAATCTCATACACCTGCACGCCATCAGGGATCTGCAGGTGCTCCACCTCAAGGTTACCGCGAGCCATGTCAGTATCGTCCTCCAGCTGGATCTCGCCATTGAGCAGCGAGATGTGGCTGGTCGAAGCCACACGACGGAACAGCAGCAGGGCAGCCAGAATCAGGCCGAACTCGATGGCTACCGTCAGGTCGAAGATCACGGTGAGCAGGAAGGTCACCACCAGCACCGAGACGTCGCTCTTAGGATTCTTGAGCAAAGCACGGCAGGTGCGCCAGCCCGACATGTTGTACGACACTATGATCAGCACACCGGCCAGACAGGCCATAGGTATGTAGTTGGCCAATGGCATGAGCACCAAGAGGATGAGCAGCAGCACCACGGCATGCACGATGCCTGCCACAGGTGTGCGGCCACCGTTGTTGATGTTGGTCATGGTGCGGGCAATGGCACCGGTGGCAGGAATGCCGCCGAACATTGGGCAGAGGATGTTGGCCACGCCCTGTCCGATGAGCTCGGTGTTCGAGTTGTGGCGATCGCCTATCACACCGTCGGCCACAGCGGCTGAGAGCAATGACTCGATGGCACCCAGGATGGCAATGGTGAAGGCTATAGGCATCAGGTCGCGCACCATGTCGTAGGTGATGGTTGGCACCACCATCTGAGGCAGCTGAGCCTCGATGCGATAACGGTCGCCGATCGTGTCGATGCCATCAATGCCGGCCTCCTTCATCATCAGCACCACGAGGGTCATGACGATGATGGCGTAGAGCGAGCCAGGAATCTTGTTCAGGCCTGGCACCTTGCCCACAACCTTGGGCGAGAAGATGATGATGAGCAGTGAGGCCAGAGCCACCACAAAGTTCCAAAGGTTGAAGGTCTCGAAGTGCTCGAAGTAGCAGATCCACTTACCTATGAAGTCGCCTGGGGTCTTGAGCGGAGCCATCAGTGCCTCGCCCGTCGTAGGGTCAATGACCAGATCGCCAGTCGCAGGATCGACCACCGACTGCTTCAGTCCGAACACATCGCCCATCTGCGTGGTGAAGATGGTGAGGGCAATGCCAGCAGTGAAGCCGATGATGATCGGGTATGGTATGAACTTGATGACCGTACCCAGCTTGAACACACCCATCAGCACCAGCAGCACACCTGCCAGAATGGTGGCAATGATGAGGCCTGGCATACCGAGCTCTGGGTTGGTCACGATGCCATAGATAATCACGATGAAGGCTCCGGTAGGTCCTCCGATCTGAACCTTCGAACCACCCAGCAGCGAGATGATGAAGCCTGCCACGATGGCTGTGATGATGCCCTCCTGGGGCGACACGCCCGAAGCAATACCGAACGCGATGGCCAACGGAAGGGCCACGATACCTGTAATCAAGCCAGCCAGGGCATCCTGGCCGAACTTCTGCATGTTATAGTCCTTCAAGCATGTAAAGAACTTGGGCTTGAAGTCTATCAGTCTTGAAACATTACGCATATATAAACACTAATTTTTAAAAGGGTTATAAAGGGGAATGAAAAGGGAGTGAAAGGGACAATAGTTTCAGCAGTCACAATCGTAGAAAAGAGGGACAGCAGCCACAATCGCAGCAAGAGGGACAGCCATCACAATCGTAGGAAAGAGGGACAGCAGCCACAATCGTAGCAAGAGGGACAGCCATCACAATAATAGCAAAACGGACAGCCATCACAATAATAGCAAGAGGGACAGCCATCACAATCGTAGAAAAGAGGGACAGCCATCACAATCGTAGCAAGAGGGACAGCCATCACAATCGTAGAAAAGAAGGACGGCAGCCACAATAATAGCAAGAGGGACAGCAGTCACAATAAATAGTTGCAAAGCGCGATGGCAGCCGGAACATTTGTCCCTTTCACTACCCTTTCACTACCCTTTCACTACTC
>JAZQQU010000027.1:0-31890 GCA_045629225.1 Bacteroidales bacterium
GGGTAAACAAATAATCTACTGAACGAACAAAACTTTTCAATAGTGTCAAAACCTATATTAGAAGGTAATTTTGTCATGCATAAGCATTCTACATTATTCATTCTAAATTAAATTAAGACGATGCACAAGCATCGGACAAACAGTTTAAGCCTCTGGCTTCTATTGTTAGGCGATACACAACCATCGAACTAACCATTGAAGCCTTTGGCTTCTATAGTTAGGCGGTTATAGCACAAGGGCTCCACCTCTTACCATTCCGAACAGAGAAGTTAAACCTTGTAACGTCGATGGTACTGCGAAAGCGGGAGAGTAGAAAGCCGCCACCTTACACTGAGAGACCTGAACAGCTATAGTTCAGGTCTCTTTTTTTGACCTCTTATTCTAATTATCTATGTTATCTAAACATACTGATTGCTCAGGCTTTGTCGATGATGATGGAAATGAGTTTAGCTTGAATGAGCTGAACAATCGGTTTATGTTCAGAGAAGAGGTCTATACCAAAGGCTATAATCGGCTGTTTATTGCTTCAAAAGGTGGTAAACTATATTTGCTCAAGGGTTTGAAGCCAGAGTTTAACGACCGTACACTCTATAGACAGCTCTTGTTGAAGGAATATGATATTCACCGAAACTTATTCCACCCCAACATTGTTCCTTGCATTGGTTTTCAGAAGGTCTCAGATTTGGGTGATTGCATAGTTATGGACTATGTGCAAGGTCAGTCATTACGCGAACTCTTGCACCACCGTACCGATCTCACACCCTCACAGTTTTTCTTTTTGGCTAAGCGCATCGCCAAGCAATTAGCCGAGGCTATGCGTTACATTCATTCCGTTCAGGTTATTCATCGTGATCTTAAGCCAGAGAATATTATTGTCACCGAAAACGCTGCTAATGTCAAAGTCCTCGATTTTGGATTTTCAGATACTGACTCTTATGTTATTCTCAAAAAGCCTGCAGGCACACAACGCTATATTGCTCCAGAACTGCTTCAGGGAGATGTACGTGCCGATGCTCGTGCTGATATCTATAGCTATGGTGTTATACTCCATGAACTATTTACAGATAACAGACTGAAACGAAAGTCGCGTCCTTACCTGAAACTGGCACAGTCATGCATGCTTCCGATCAATGAGCGAATCCAATCGTCTGATGATATCCTGTCCTTTATCAATGGCATAGAAGAACATAAAAGTCTCAGGCATCTTTCGTTCATCGTCTTATCCTTTGCAGTTGCCTTTTTTTCTTTAGGTATGCTTTTCTGGCATCACTTTAGTTCTTCGTCGAACTACTATTTGAATGGAACACATATATTATTGAGTGATGTGGAAAGTGTCACTCAGGGTTTCTCTCCCGAAGATAAGAATCGTTTCATTGTCGCACTTACAGAATTCGAGACCTCTATCCGTCCCACATTACGCCCTCTCATCGAACAGACTCTTGAGCAGCGTCAGCGATTCCTCTCCGATTTCACTCCAGACAGCCTTCAGCACATCACCAGAACCGATTTTCGTGTGGAGGAAGCTAACAGTTTCTGTCGTCGTCTGCGTGATGAGATGCCGATGCTAGGCGACATGAGCAAGGCCTCTGCAGGTGTGTTCCGCACCAAGGATCTGACCGACGAGCAGATGCCGCAGATACGTCATCAGCTGGTCGAGCTCCTCACTGCAGGCCAGCGGCATGACATCGCTTACTGTCCCGAATACTTTCGTTCCGAAGGGTGGAATCTGCGTCTGTTTGCCATTTATTTCTCCGACCGCTATCTGCCCTTGCTCGATGAACAGCAGACGCAATACATCATTTTTTCGCTCATTCCCGATGCTGGACGTCGTCAGCAGTTAGCAGAGGCTTGCGGAGGTAATGCCAACGAGATGCTGCTGGAGCTACGCTCGCGCTATTCTATGTTTTCGCAATGGGACCTGATGGAGTATGCTTGGTTCCTGACTCATTGTTTCACGAAAATGAAAGTAAAGTAACATGAAACCACACCATCATCTGCCAGTTGTGCTCCTGTGTATCATAGGGCTATTCTCTTGTGATCCATCATCAGGATCGAAGCAGGAAACCGCACATTCAGACTCTGCTCCATTGGATTCGTTAGCTCTGACACAGCTCAGTGAACAGCTGTCATGCGGTCATGACTACGTAGATCTTGGCATCTGCAATGGATTGAAATGG
The DNA here is from genome assembly GCA_045629225.1 of Bacteroidales bacterium. Taxonomy (GTDB): domain Bacteria; phylum Bacteroidota; class Bacteroidia; order Bacteroidales; family UBA3663; genus Liminaster. Next base: position 2,178 of record JAZQQU010000027.1, read on the forward strand.
GCCACCATGAACGTGGGAGCTACTCGTCCAGAGCAGTCTGGCTATTTCTTTGCCTGGGGTGACACTTGTCCGCATGAAGCTATTGACGAATTCACTTTTTCTGAATTACGTTATAGGTTCGGTTACCCACCCACTAAATATCTGGATGATCCAGTTACCGTTTATGACAACAAGCTGTTCCACATGGTACAGGATCATAAAACAACGTTAGACTTCTACGACGATGCTGCTCGTGTCCATTGGGGTGGAGGGTGGAGAATGCCCGATGCCAGTGAGTTCGACTCGCTTCTTGCCCTCTGCACCTGGCTGCCCGATACATTGAACGATGTCCCAGGCTACCGTGTCATCTCCAGACGCAAAGGCTATGAAGGCAACAGCATCTTTTTGCCCCACACCGGATGCTGGAGCATGAAGTCCTACCTGCATCAGAACCAGGCAGGGTACTTTTGGTCGCGTTCACTCCTGCCCGGCACTAATCGTAATGGTGTAGGCCTCATCACAAGCCTGGAGGGATTGTGCCTGACCTATTACTTTCGTTATCAAGGGCAGACTATTCGCCCCGTGTTCCTGTCAGGCGAAGTCCTTGCCACAGGCATTCAGATCGATACCACCTCTATTCAATTGTCCACTGAGGGCAAGCGACATCAGCTCACAGCCCACATTCAGCCCAGTGATGCCACCTGCCAGCGGGTCTTCTGGGGTACGTCTGACTTCAACGTCGCAATGGTCGATTCTGCAGGCCTTGTCATACCAGTCAATGCAGGTTATTGCTTTGTGTCTGCCAATTCCGTAGATGGCACGGGTCTGTCTGCCGTGTGCAAAGTCGAGGTCACCGAACCTGTTCCGCCCGAACATACATGTGTTGACATGATTGTCTGCAACCATCTTCGCTGGGCTATTGTGAATGTAGGGGCAGAGGCACCTTCGCAGGCGGGCGACCCCTTCGATTGGGAGCAGGCCACGCATCAGATGTGGGGCAATCACTTCCGCCTGCCAACAGCGGCTGAGTGGGACTCACTGCGTGCCAACTGTTTCTGGGAGTGGACCATGGAGGATGGTGTCATGGGCTATCGTGTAACGTCAACGAGAGTCCGTCGCTCGGGTTCTTCCATTTTCCTGCCTGCTTCGCAGTTCTCCGATGTGACCTCCTATTGGTCGGCCGATGCCTATGCTACCCTGCCTTCAGCTGCCAGTGTCATCAGTTTCGATTCTCGGCAACGCTACTGGAGTTACAGACCCAAGCAGCAGAAGCTCCCCATTCGTATGGTTTATTCGACGGACTAATAGTCTATTGTGTTGATGCCAGCCAGACCGTAGTCTAATTATTTGGAGATTTCCGAAATAATTCGTATCTTTGCACAAGCATTAAGACTTAGAATTACACCAACCATCATGAACGAAACTTCAAATAGTGATTTCCTCAGCTATCGCGATGCCTTGTTCGAAGCCCTCGAGAGGGCAGCAGGCTACAAGGCTGCCACGACGCGTGGTTTCATGCGGCTCAGCATCGACATTCATTTGCGTACCGGCAAGACTGTTGGCGTATCTACGCTGAAGCGCATGACAGGTTATGTCAATGGGCTGGGAGTGCCACGCACCAGCACTCTCGACACGCTGGCACAGTTCGCTGGCTATACCAATATCGAAGCATTCAAATTCGCTAATAATAAGGGATATAGTTCAGATAGTGGCTTCGTCACATCTCAGATGCTACGTGCTTCAGAACTCTCTTTCGGAGCCATCATCCGACTTATATGGCAGCCTGGTCGCATCTGTGTGTGTCGTTATCGTGGGGACGAAGAATTCGAGGTTCTTCGCTCTGAATGCACACGACTCGTTGCAGGCACCACATTCCGATGTCCGATGTTCATACAGGGTGAGGTACTCTTCTTCGACCATGTCCTGTTGCCAGGAAGTAGTGAGCCAAGACCCTATAAGGCAGGCGGAACTAATGGCATCAGATTCGAATTTCTAACAGATTGAAACAGGTCGGTTAATTAGTGATAATTATAGTTTTATAAAGTCCATTTAGGTCCATTTGTGCGATCTGAATGGTTTTTTTGTGTTTTCAAACATATAGAACAAAGAAACTTTTGGAACTATTTCTTTAACTAATTATCTTTGTAGCTGAAATACCCAATAAAAAAACTCAATATGAAAAAAATTTACTGTACTTTGTTGTGCTTACTGTGTGTGATAACCTCGTGGGCACAAGGTTCGTTGAGTGGTACTGGATCTGGTACTGAGAATGACCCTTATCGTATTTATAATGTCTATCAATTGGCCGAGTTGTCGAACTTTACAAATCGTGCTGGTGTCGTTTTTGAATTGATGACAGATATTGATTTGTCCAGCTTTCTACAAGATAACAATCCGAGTGAAGGATGGGATCCAGTTGGTACAGCATTGCATCCTTTCAGCGGAATTTTGAAGGGAAAGAATCACAAAATCACAGGTTTTTATGTTAACCGAAGCAATTCTTCTTACGTGGGCTTTTTTGGTGCTCTTGATGGTGCTACCATCAGTGATTTGTCTATTGAAGGCACTTATGTCAAGGGAATGGACTGTTCAGGTGGTTTTGCAGGTTACATCACCGAGTCTACTATCAAGAATTGTTCAATCACATTGAGCAACTCAACCGCTGTTTCTGGTACAAATAGGGTAGGTGGATTTGCTGGTAATATTTTTAATACCTCGGTTTCGTCATGTAATGTTATTGCTAATGTTTCTGCTAAAGAATTTTCAGGCGGATTTGCAGGATATATAACTTCCCCTGGGTTTTCTTCATGTAATGTTACAGCTAACGTTGCTGCTACAGGAGATTATGCAGGTGGTTTTGCTGGCTATATGACATCATCAACTTCAGGTAAATCTTACTTAAAAACAATATCAACCAAGGGTAACATCACAGGTAATAGGCTAGTCGGAGGCCTTGTTGGCTTTCTTGAGAATTGTACTGTGGATAATGTAACCATTCAAGGTGATGTTTCCGGAAAAACAAATACAGGAGGAATGGCAGGACGTGCAAAAGAATCGACATTCTCAAATAGTAGTATAACAGGTCAAGTCAATGGTACTAGTTGGGTTGGAGGAATTAGCGGACTCGCTTATGGAAATTGTTCTTTTAACAATCTAAAAAGTGAAGGAGATGTGTCGGGAACCAGTTGTGTTGCAGGTGGCGTAGGCTGGATTGACACTACGGCGGTTGCATCTTTTACTGATGTGTATACTCGCGGTACAATTACCAATACTAGTGATTATTCTGGTGGAATTGTGGGTAAATGTTTTGCCGGTTCAATCAGTAATATGACTAATTGCAGTCATTTTGGAAATATTAAAGGTTCTGATTATGTCGGAGGATTAGTAGGAGGAGTGAGCGGTATTAAGTATGATGATAGCCCCCATTTACGCACTCTTTATGGAAAAACGCGATCTGGCTTAGAAGGACCTTTTTATGATGAATTTATATATTCTAGACAACTATCCGAAATTAAAAGTTGTGCCGTAATTGGTGATATTCAAGGGCACAATTATGTAGGTGGTTTGATCGGTGAATGCATGGGAACTTGTGGATATTTTACTTCTAATAAAGTAATGAATGAGGGCACTATTTATTCCCAAATTTATGATGACCAAAACCACATCTATTCTGAAAGTAATGGTATCGTTATTAGAGTGTATGAATTAAAACAAGCAATTCCTGTCTTGACAGATAATTACTATTCAGGAGCTATTGTTGCTTCGAAATATGTGGGTGGAATTATCGGTTTTAATGAGGATGGATACATTTATAATTGCTATTCAAATTCTACAATTGTTGGTAGTTCAGATGTAGGTGGCATTGCGGGCAGAGTTGAGGGTACCTATGGGTTTTATAGGTTATATGTAGATGATGATGTTATGTCAACTGCTATATTGCAATCTAATGTTGCTAATGTTTCTTCAATTAAAGTTGAACAATCAAGTGTGGGTCGTATAATTGGTAGCGTCAATGATGGCTATGTTTCGGTTGGTGAGCTTGGCTCAAATAAAAGTAACAGAGCTCTTGTCTCGTGTCAAGTCTTCATTGGTGGTGTGGAACAGAGTATGAAGAGTGATTTTAAGAATGGTAATACCATTGGCTCTGCGATGCTCAAACTGAAAGCAAACTATGTGTCATGGGGATGGGATTTCACCAATACTTGGAATATCCTTGAAACAGAAAGTTTCCCTTATATGAAGTATCAGGCAGCTCCGCCTCATATTGATGCTGGTTTAACCCCTGGTTCTACTACAATTACGGGTAACAGCATCAATGGTGGTACTGTGACCCTAAATTATAAGGATTATACTCCACAAACATTCACATGTGGTAGTGATCATAGGTTCACATTCAACACACAACCGCTTGAGGCCGGCGAACAGGTGCGTCTCTTCGCCGATGTTGAGGGTATGGTGCCATCATATATCAGCGTGCAGACCATCAGACTTCAGGGTGCTGGCACAGAGGTAGATCCATATTTGATCTATACAGCATCTGATCTGCAATCGATGCCAGGCGCTGGATACTTCAAGATTATGCAGGATATTGACCTCTCTTCATGGATTGCTACCAATTCACCGACTAAAGGCTGGGTCCCAGTGGGAGGACATACAGAGGAGGGTACCTACATTGATGGAAACAATTGTACCATCAGTGGATTATGGATGAATACTGATGCTAAGTCATCAGGATTGTTTGCAGAATTCTCTTCTGGCTATATCAAGAACCTTACGGTGAGTGTGGCAAATGGCAAAAGCGTTAAAAGTACAGGATCTAATGTAGGTGTCCTGATTGGAAAACTTTCTAATGGTAGTATTGAAGGATGCTCTGTTAGTGGAAACGTCAATGGTAATGTCAACATTGGTGGTATAGTTGGAAATCTCACTAATGGCAGTATTGAAGGATGTTCTATGAGTGGCAACCTCAATGGTATTGGTAGCATTGGTGGTATCGTTGGATTTGGTGCATCAATAGAACTGATTGATAACATTGCCGAGTGTATTATTGCTCCATCTGGAACGACTTTGACAGCAAACTGTGGTGGTATCATTGGACGTAGCAATGGCAGTGGTATAATAAAGAACAACGAGGTTTCTGTCTCAATCGAGTGCAAATATAAAAATTATTATGTAGGTGGCATAGTCGGATATGCAAGTTCCACAACCATTGAAAACAGCTCGGCATCTGCCACTATTAACACTACTACCGATAAGCCAGTGGGTGGAATAGCAGGCTATGCTCTAAATTGCAATAGTGCGTATAGTCGTTATATTTCAGGGTGCTATTCAGAGGGAACTATCACAAATACATCCTTTGATAATAGAACTGGAGGTATTGTCGGAAGCATTTCTTCCAGCGATTTGTTGGACTGCTATTCTAGTGCAATTGTTACCGGTACCCAGTACACAGCTGGTGTAGTTGGTCATTGCCAAAAAGGAACTGTTAATCGTTGTTATTCATCGGGCGATATCTATGGTGGACGTTGGGCTGCTGGTGTTGTAGGCTATCTGACTGGTGAAGGCGCGTCGGTGACCAATAGCGCAGCCATGAATAATATTCTTTCGGTTACGGATGCGTATGCATGGGCATCCCGTATCATCGGAGGATATACGAATGATGCAGGTGAGCCTAATTCTAGCAACTATGCATTGAAAACGATGCAGGTATCAATCAATGGAATTCCGACTGCGAAGGTTGACGACCCAGTAGAGGGTGTTGCCAAGACGGAATCGGAGTTGAAGTCATCTGCGTTGTATTCTTCACTCGGATGGGATATGTCTGAGACATGGAGCATAGCTGAGGGTCTGTCTTATCCAAGGTTGAAGTGGTTGTCTGACACAAGTGCGGTGACCAGTATTACCCTCAACAAGTCAGAGGCTGCCATGATTGTTGGCCAGACTTTCACTTTATCAGCTACTGTTGACCCAGTTTCAGAGCAAGGCAACATCACATGGAGTTCTTCGAACCCTGCGGTGGCCACTGTCGCCAATGGTGTGGTATCGGCAGTCGGTGCTGGTAGTGCGACCATAAAAGTGATTTCGACTAAAGACAGCAGTATATCTGCATCATGCCTTGTAACCGTGTCAGCTGACACTCCTGAACCTGGTGGTGATGACGAACCGCAGCCAAGTGGAGCAGATACCGATATATCTCAGTTCGACAATGTGGTGTATATCGACAGAATAGAGTCTAAAAAAGGTGAGACCGCAACTCTGGTTGTCAACATGAATAATGTAGATGACGTATATGGATATCAGTTTGAGCTCTATCTGCCAATGGGTGTAACTGTTGCAACCGAGGTGGATAAATGGGGCGATGAAACGATCTTGGCAGTGCAGGAGACAGAAAGAACCGACAATTCGCGTCATGCGTTTGGAGTTTCCTTTGTTGATGGCCATCTTCAGGTCCTCTGTCACTCATCTGCCAAGAAGAAGTTCTTGGGTAATAGCGGACAGGTAGCGGCAATTACCATCAAAGTGGCTGACGATCTTGAGGCAGGAGATTATCCTATTATTATCAGAAATGAGGTGATCTCGCTCAATGATTCGCCAGAACGTATCGATTCTATTAAGACTACTTTGTCGGTAATCGATTATAAATTGGGTGATGCCAATTGTGATTCCTTTGTCGATGTAGGCGATATCACCACCATTGCTGGCTATATTCTTGGCTCTGCCGACGAGAGTTTTGCCTTTGGTGCTGCTGATGCTAATCAGGATTCTTACGTTGACGTAGGTGATATTACCACTATTGCGGGATGGATCCTTGATGGCACTGCCAACCATGCACCTGCACTTCAGAAAGAATCTGTAATGGAAGCAGCCTTTACTGATAGTCAAGTTTCCGTAGAGGCTGGCCAGAGCTTCATCCTCCCTGTCTGTGTGGATAATAGCGACGATGCCTTCTCTTCGTTCCAGTTCGATGTCATCTTGCCTGAGGGCATCACGATCGAGGGCATTGAGCGCAATGATGCTCGAATCAAGAGTGCCGATTTCTTTATGGCAAACGAGATGGAAGATGGCAACCTACGTGTGCTTAGCTATACGATAGGACGTAATACTGTTGCAGATAACACTGGAGCCATCGTTTATCTCAAGCTTCATGCCTCAAAGGAGTTGGAGAAGGCTATTTATCCAGTGATGCTTGTGAGTGGCGTCTTTTCTCGAGGGGCCCAGTCTCTTGCCGTTCAGGATGCATTGCTCTGTGTTAACGTAGAAAACACCACTGGAATCAATAACTTGTCAGATGCAGATTGCCCGCTTTTCGTATATGATGTCAATGGACGTCTGGTTGGTACTGACCTCAACAAGTTGCCAGAGGGTATTTATGTTGTAAATGGAAAGAAGATTGTTAAATAAACAATAGAATGATGAAAAAAATTGTTGTATCTTTTTTAGCCTTTTGCATAGGCTTCTTCTGCGCCAATGCAGAGACTCATTTTGATGATCCTGATAACGTATTGTATATCAATGATGCTTCAGGACAATGTGGCGGACAGGTTGTTTTGTCAATAGGATTGAAGAATACTGTGACAATCAGTGGCTTTCAGTTTGAACTGCTTTTGCCAGAGGGAATTGAAGTCGATCATACAATAAGCTATGGGGAAATGACAGCTAATGCTGCTTTTTCTGACGAGAGAGGAAATCCGGCTAAATTCCTTTTCTCAGCAGAATTTCCTGAGCCAGATAATTATAGACATCTGAATGTTGTATGTTATTCAATGGATAAGACATTTTTCGGAAATGACGGTGAGGTAGCATTGATAACACTCAGTATTGATGAGAACATAGCCGGTGGAGCTTATACGCTCATGCTAAACAATGCTGTTGTGAGCCATAAGTCTGATGTTTACAGAAGCACGCAGGATATCATTGGTAAGCTAACTGTCAAAACAAAATCTATCATCGGTGATGCTAATGGAGATGCTTCTGTCAGCATTGCAGATGTAACAAAATTGGTTGATTACCTAGTCAATGGTAATGCAGTCGGTTTAGATATTTTCGGTGCCGATGCTAATCAGGATGGTTCTGTAACGAAAGAAGATATTGTGGCCTTGGTAAATATATTGCTCGAAAAATAAAAGAGGAATCTTCATCTTCAAAGTATAGTGATAATGGTTTGATATTATTACAGAGAAGATGTTGAATTCAATGGAAATCTTCTTTTTGTACTAGTTTTTTTATAAACATTTTCTTAATAGAGCAAAACTATTGGGGCACTAGTAAAAACTTTTTTTGATTGAGTTTTTATTAGTGCCCATAATTATAATTAGACGGATAACATGTGTTACATTAATATTAATGAAAAAAAGGAATGCATAAGTTCCTTATGGAAAAATGAAGCTTCGGATTTCACTCCATGGGTTTCCAACAACATTGGTCAGATTTCGAAGATCGTAGGTATGGAACTTTCTGTTGTCGATGTGGAAGCTCATGCCTATGGCTTTAGGGCTGATATTCTGGCTTTTGATCAAAATACCAATGAGAGGGTCATCATTGAAAATATGTATGGAGATTCCGACCATAAGCATGTAGGCCAATGTTTAACTTACATGGCATCACTGAATGCAAAAACCGCCATTTTGATATGTGAAAAACTGAGAGATGGTCATAGGGCAGCATTTGATTTATTGAACCAGATTACGACGGAGGACTATCGTTTTTATGTTATTGAGATTCAATGCTACGATATAAACAATACGAAAGCGTATAGTTTGAATCTTGCAATCAAGCCCAATGAAGAGCAGAAGGAGCAGAACGGAGGAAATCCCGATTATGTTCAGCATACCATTGATCTTTGGGATAATGTAATGAAGAAACTTAATGAGCCAAATAAAATGGGGTCTCATTCGAGACGATACATTGATTTCCCTCTTGCTGGATCTAAGACATGTTGGATTAGTGCGTGCTTCAAGAAGAGAGAGCGAAAAGTATCTGTCTCTTTGATTACCACAGGTGGCGAAGAGGCTGAACGTGAGATTAATAAATTAATTGAATCAAAGAACACTAAAATAAATGTGAAGCTCACTCCTTCCAGCGGAGTGAAAAATGAAAACTGGAAATTTTGGACCATAGAGGATACGTACGTTGAAAGTTCTGACGTGTTCGCAAAAGAAGAATGGTATGTAGAGAATATAAGAATAATGAGAGATATTTTTAAGAATCTTAAAATCTGATTTTCTCTATGTCTTATGACCCAGCCAGACACAACCTCATTGTTTTGAATGCATCCATCTGTTAGGACAAAATTAATGTCAAATTTACGTAAAAGAACAGTCAGGTGACTAAAATGCTGCATTTTTCTATTTTTCTTGATTAAACCAAAATGTGTCGGACCAAAAGCCTGTCAGCGCGTCAGGCACGTCATTGTGCGTCCACAATTCCCTGCCCACGGCTCTGGCACCGCATTGTGCGTCCACAACGCTTTGCCAGCAACTCTGGCACCTGTTTGTGCGTCCACAATTTTCTGCCAGCACTCCGGGCACGCTTCTGTGCGTCCACATCGGACGGTCCGAAACGCTGGCACGTCATTGTGTGCGCACAACGGCCAGCCTGACGTTCGAGTGGTCCTTTGTGCGTGAATGACGGTGCAAAGATACGAAAAATATTTTGTCAGTGACAGGTTATGGCAGGTTATGGTAGTTTATTCTCGAAAAATGACGTTTTTTTGAATTTTTGCCCCAATATTTGGCATTTATTGTTATTCGCAGTCTCTTTGCCGACTAAAACACACAACGAAGTTTACGCTCAGTTCATTTGTCTTCCGGATTTTGATCGATAGGGAAAATGGTAAACTGCTGCATCCTCTTTTGAAATCTCAGGCAGAGAGTGTGTGTCGGAACCAGCCGTTGTGCTGGTTCCTTTTTTAAATCTCACACACTCTCTTTCTCTTTTTCTCTATTATTATACATCTCAATAGAGATGAAAGGATCGTTCGCAGGGGCGTTTGCAGGGACGTCTGCAGGGACGTGCGCAGGAACGTGCGCACGCTCACGTACGAGAAGCATGCTATCGACATCTATAGCAAGCATGTGATGCTACCTTGTTCTGGCAATGCCGAAGTGGTTATGGTTGCATGGTGTTAACCTTTTTTTAACAACCCAAAGGTACGAATCTCTCTGCAAGAAGGAAGCCACTCACGGATACTTCTGCCAGCTCCAGATGAACCGACAAAGAAGGTGTATTGCTGATAAAGACACTCCGAAAAAGCCCATCTTCCACACTTTTTCGGGGTGTTTTGATTGTGGAATGAAAAAAAATGCGTATCTTTGCACCATCATAATTAAATCTTTTGCAAAAATGAAGGTGAAAAATGCTGAAGGCAAGTTGGGTGTACTTGTAGTGGGCCTGGGTGGCGCTGTATCGACCACCTTTGTCATTGGTACGCTTGCTTCACGCCGTGGTTTGACGAAGCCTATTGGTTCGTTGACGCAGCTTGCCTACCTGAAGGTGGGTGAGGGTGACCAGGCGCGTGAGGATGTGATCAAGAATCTTGTTCCCCTTGCCTCGCTCGATGATATTGTGTTTGGCGGTTGGGATATCTTCCCGGAGTCTGTCTATGAGGGAGCCCTGCATGCACAAGTGCTGACAGAGAAGGATATTAACCTCGTGGCAGAGGAGGCTAAGGCTATCCGGCCCATGAAGGCTTGCTTCGACCATCGGTTCGTGACTCGTCTGAATGGCACGTGGATCAAAGACTGTAAGACCCCTTGGGAGATGGTGGAGGCACTGCGTGAGGACATTCGCACGTTCAAGGCAGAGAATCAATGCGACCGCGTTGTGGTGATCTGGGCGGCTTCGACCGAGACTTACATGCCTATGGAGGTGCTTCATGAGCAGCTCGAAAGCTTTGAGGCCGAGATGCACAAGGAGGGTACGGAATTTGTCGCTCCTTCGATGTGCTATGCATACGCTGCTTTGGCTGAGGGCGTGCCTTTCATCAATGGAGCCCCTGCTTTGACTGTCGATTTCCCTGCCATGTGGCAGCTGGCCGAAAAGACCTGCACCCCTATCTGTGGCAAGGACTACAAGAGCGGCCAGACTATGATGAAGACGGTCCTGGCTCCTGCATTCCATTCGAGGATGCTGGGTCTGGCAGGATGGTTCTCGACCAACATCCTTGGCAATCGCGACGGCGAGGTACTTGACGATCCTGCATCGTTCAAGACCAAGGAAGTCAGCAAATTGTCGGTCATCGACAGTATTCTGGAACCTGAGAAGTATCCTGACCTGTATGGTGACATCTACCACAAGGTGCGCATCAACTACTATCCACCACGCAATGACAACAAGGAGGCGTGGGACAACATCGACATCTTCGGCTGGATGGGCTATCCGATGCAGATCAAGGTGAACTTCCTGTGCAGAGACTCGATACTGGCAGCACCATTGGCTCTCGACTTGGTATTGCTGACCGATCTGGCCAAGCGTTGTGGCATGAAGGGCATCCAGCGCTGGCTCTCGTTCTACTTCAAGAGCCCTATGCATGCGTTGGACGAGGTGCCAGTTCATTCGCTGTTTGACCAGGAGACCATGTTGCATGAGATGCTTCGCAAGATAGCTCAGGCTGAGGTTGAGTGAGGCCAGAGTGTCGAGTTACAGTCTCGAAATTGACAACTCGATTACTAAATAAACCAAAATAATCGCTCCGACAGTTAAGTATTTAGAAAAATATTTTGCTGTTTGGGCGATTTTTTGTATATTTGCACCCAAATTTCTGTACAAAAGATGAGCATAAGACACTTCATATTGATATTTCTTGTCAGTTTGGCAGGCTTGACTTCATGCGGTGAATACAATCGCGTGCTGAAGAGCACTGATGTTGATGAGAAGTACGAATATGCCAAGATATACTACGATAAGGGCAAGTACATGCGTGCAGCTACGTTGCTGACCGACGTGGTACCTATCTATCGAGGTACTGAGGAGGCCGAGAACGCTATGTGGCTCCTGGGTATGAGTTACTTCAAATCGAAGGACTATCTGTCGGCTGGCGAATACTTTGCGCGTTATGCCAACAACTATCCGCGCGGCAAGCATGTGATGGAGGCTCGCTTCAATGTATGTTATGGCGACTATGTCGATTCGCCTGATGCCCGTCTGGATCAGGAGGTGACTCGTAGGGCCATCAAGGAGATTGACCAGTTTATCGACATTTATCCTCGCAGCGCTTTGAGTGACAGTGCCACGATCATGCGACTGGAGCTGACCGACAAGCTCTGCTACAAGGAGTACCTCAGTGCAAAGCTTTATCTGGACTTGGGTACCTACATGGGCAATAACTACGAGAGTGCTGTGATTACTGCACGCAATGCTCAGGATGAATTCCCCTACAGTAAGTATCGCGAGGATTTGGCTTACGTCATTTTCAAGGCTCGTTATGAGGCTGCCATCAATTCAATTGATGAGAAGAAAGAGGATCGTACGCGCGAGGCTTACGACGAGTACTATACTTTCATCAACGAGTATCCTGAGGGTAAGTATTCGAAGGAGGTGAACCATCTGTTTGAGCGAGTCAAGAAGCAGATGCAGCAGTACGGAGAGTAATATAAAAATTAAGAATTAACATCAGATATATGGACTACAAGAAATCAAATGCGCCAGGCAACACCGTAACCCGTGACATCGTTGCCCTCTGTGAGGATACTGGCAACATCTATGAGACTGTTGAGATCATTGCCCGTCGTGCCAACCAGATCGGTAACGAGATGAAGCACGACCTCGACAAGAAACTTCAGGAGTTTGCCACCACAAACGACAACCTCGACGAAGTGTTTGAGAACCGTGAGCAGATCGAGATCAGCCGCTACTACGAGAAGCTGCCTAAGCCAACCCTCATCGCTACACAGGAGTATCAGGAGGGTAATGTGTACTGGAGACTGAATCAGAACAAGGACGAGCAGAGCTCGCAGTTCCGTTTCTAAACCCGAAATTTGCTCTGCACAATGATACAGCGTGTACAGACCGTTTACATGCTGGCCAGTGTCATTGCTATCCTTTCGATGCACTTTTTCTGGCTGGCATCCTTTGCAACGCCTGAGGCCACGTTCAGCCTCACTTCGTTGGGCTTGCAGTGCGCTACTCCAGGTTTTGAGACCGACCTGATGGCTTGGGATCTCTTCCTTCTGCTGCTGGTGATGTTGCTGTTGCCTCTCATCACGATCTTCCTCTATCGCAAGCGTAAGCTTCAGCTCAGAATGCTGATCTACACTGCAGTACTCGACCTCTGCTACTATGGTCTTTTCTTCTACGATCAGGATAAGTATGCCACTGAGGTTCTCTCGAAGATCACTAGCAACCATCTGGAGGTGGATAGCAACATCATGATGCTCTTCATGCCTGCCTTGAGCATCTTCTGCCTGATTATGGCAATGCGTGGCGTGATTTATGACATCGCGCTCCTCAAGTCACTCGACCGACTGCGTTAACCCAACTCTCAAAAGTATATGAAACTTAATCATTTTCATTCAGCGCTGGTTATGGCAATGGCCATGACCGGCGTTGTGTGCTCTTGTAATGAGAGCAATAACACTTCAACCCCAGTAAATAACGAAAACTCACAGACTATGACCTATCAGGAAATCGTGGCCAATCGCTACTCATGCAAGCGGTTTGACAAGACCCGTCAGTTGAGCAAAGAGCAGCTCGATGCCATCCTCGAAGCTGGACGCCTGGCTCCAACAGCCAAGAACCTTCAGGAGCAGCACATCTATGTTTGCCAGTCGGCCGAAGTGCTGGCCAAGCTGGACAGTATCACACCTTGTCGCTACGATGCGCCTACCTGCCTGGTGGTGACTTGGGACAAGAACAATGTCTTCACCTACCCTGGCGAGAAGCAGAACTCGGGTGCAGAGGATGCCACCATCGTGGCCACTCACATGCTGCTGGCAGCTGAGAGCGTGGGCGTGAACAGCTGCTGGATCAACTTCTTCGATCCTGACAAACTGGCTGCCGAACTCTCTCTGCCAGAGAACGAGGGCGTGCTGATGATCCTGGACCTCGGTTTTGCCGCAGAGGGCAGTGGCCCGATGCAGACTCACTTCAGCCGCAAGGAGATCTCGGAAACTGTGACCTATCTGTAAGAAGATAAAATACAAGTTCACCCCCGCTGCAGCAAAGGCTATGGCGGGGGTGAATTGTTTTTAGCAGATTGCTATCTCTTTAGAAGAAGATCAGCTGAACGATGATATAGATTGGCAAGCAGATGATCAGGGAGAACTTGACCATGTAGCCAAAGAACGAAGGCATCTTGATGCCAGACTGCTCGGCAATAGACTTTACCATGAAGTTAGGACCATTGCCAATGTAGGTGAGAGCTCCGAAGAAAACTGCACCCATTGAGATGGCCTTGAGCAGAATCTCAGAGATGCCAGCTACGGCTGTGCCCTCAATAGGAAGGGTAGAGGCGGTGGCATGGAACACCATGGCAGTAGGCGCATTGTCGAGGAATGCAGAGAGGACACCAGTGCAGTAAACGAACTCCCAAGGAGCCGATACAGGCAGTGGATTCTGCTGCAGGAACATCAGCGCAGGGGTCATGGTGGCAAAGATGCCGACAAAGACGCAAGCTACCTCAAGGATTGGAGTCCAAGAGTAGTTGTTCTCAATGCGGGTCTGCTTCTTGGTGGTAACCATAGAGCCAACAATGATGAGGATGAATACCCACTCGCGTAGGAGCTTGAGGTAGAATGGAGCCTCATGATCAGCCATGGCAGGGATGTACTTGCCATTGATGAACATGGTGCTGGCAATGACGCAGAGCAGCCAGAAGATGTTGATCAGACCACCGAACGAGATGGCTGTGGTCTGGGTGTTGTCAGCCTGAAGGTTCTCGAGTGGCTCGCGCTTGTAGTAGTAAGAATCCATGAGGTAATACACACCGAGGAGCAGGGCACCGGTGACAGCCCACTGTGGGGTGAGCGAGAAGAACCAGGTGAAGTCAGCACCCTTCTGGAACAGCAGGAACAACGGGGGATCGCCCAGAGGAGTGAGCAGACCGCCACAGTTGGCTACGATGGCGATAAAGAAGAGGATGGTGTGGGCCTTGTACTTGCGCTCAGAGATGGTCTGGATGAGCAGACGGATCAGGAGCATGGCAGCACCCGTGGTGCCCATGAACGATGCCAGCAGCCAGCCGATGGCCAGGATGGCAGTGTTGGTAGTTGGCTTGGCCACCAGGTCGCCTTTGATGCGGATGCCGCCAGTGGTGACGAAGAGGGCCATAAGGAGCAGAATGAATGGCACGTAGTCATAAATCATCTGGTGCTCCAACTCGTGGCTCATGCCATTCATGCAGAGCCAGATGCCTACAGGTACACCCAGAATGAGCGACACGTAGAGCTTGTGCAGGTTGTGCTCCCACCATTCTTCGGCCTTGGTCAAAGGCAGGACAGCGATGCAGAGGAGCATCGCAACGAATGGGGCAAGCATCCATGCGGGGATAAGATGTTCTTCCATTGTTTGTTGATTAGTTTGTTTTTATGTTGTTTTGTTCTTATGTTGTTTTGTTGCTTTGATTGTCGAAAATAAAGTAGTCATAGCTTTAGGCAGACGCAGGTTCCAGATCACCTGGCATGTCGCTCCCAGAAGATGCCGTCTTCGTAGCCTTGTATCCGAGGGTCCTGCAGGGCGCGTTCCAGACGCTTGAGTGACCAGCAGGCATACTCGGGATTGAGTTCAATGCCGCAGTAGTGTCGGCCGAGCTTTTGGGCTACCACTGCTGTGGTGCCACTGCCTACAAAGGGGTCGATGACCAGTCCGTCCTTGGGGCAAGAAGCCAGAATGAGCTTGGCAATGAGTTTCTCGGGCTTCTGCGTGGGGTGGTCGGTGTTCTCGGACATCGACCAGAAGGGGACGACCAGATCGTCCATAGCATTTTCGGCTGGGCAGTCGTTCCAGTAGTTAGGGGGACAAGTCTGGCGATATTTCTGTCCCTCTTCGGTCTGCTGCCAGTCCTTAGGTCGTCCATCCTGCTTGTAGGGAGCAATGACGCGGCGGCGCAGCTTTACTGCTTCGAGGTCGAAGTAGTAGTCCTTGGGATTGACTACACCATACCAGATGTCCTCCATGGAGTTCTTCCAGTTACGTTGGGCTCCACGTCCTTTCTCACGTTGCCAGGTGATGCGGTTCAGCAGGGTGATGCCGCACTCCTCGAGCACTCGCTGCACACTGCCTGATGAGCGCCAGTCGGCACAGACATAGACCGAGCCATTGGGTTTGAGCAGGGTGAGGGCCTGGGGTAGCCAGGAGCGCAGGTACTCTTCGTACTGATCATTCTGCTGCTGCTTGAACTTGCTCCACCCGAAGGAGATGGAGTGGTTGTAGGGTGGGTCTATGACCAGAAGGTCTGCACATCCTTGAGGCAGCAAGGGGAGGGCTTTGAGCGTGTCCTGACAGATGATGCGGTCACGAATCTGCTCAGTGGTAGCAGGTTTCTTGAGGTAAGCCAGTTGTGCCAACAAGCCATGTCGCTCAGCATCGCTGAGTGTCAGGGTATGGTTGCGTTGGGCACGATGACGGAGCATGGGCGGGGGGGGAGTAGAGAGGGGGAGTTAGCTGTTGAATAATCAGTCTTCGTCGTCCCAGCCGTCACCGCCTCTGCCAAGCATGAAGTTGCCGGTGTCGTCACTCGAAGTGGCAGAGGTGCTGGACACCCCCAGGCTCGTACAGATGATGTCTTCCATCTTCACCTGCCTTACTTTGAAGAATGGCTTAGTGAATGCACGCTTGTTCATAATATATATAATGTGTAGATGTGAACAATAGAGTTGTTGATTCGCGATTACTGCACATAAACCTTCAGCGCAGAGCCATCGGCCTGACGTATGATGTTCATGCCTTTCTGTAGCGACTCGCGGCGGTGACCATTGAGGTCGAAGATGCCAGCCTTGCAGTGGTGCTCTGCCTCGACCTCCTCGATGCCATTCTCGCTGTCGCCTGGCAGGTCGAGAGGTGCTCCAAGCATCGAAGCAGTGGTCTCTGGAGTGAGGAAGGCGCGATATTGGGTGGCAGGAGTATTGGTCAGTGAGGCTGGGATGGGATAGAAACCAACTTTGCCAGCCTGCATCTGCAGCACGTAGCTGCCTTCTGCCATCAGATAATCGGTCACCATCACTCCGGTGAGGAGACCAACATGATAGGCGCGCTCGGTGGGCGTGTTGGGACCAACGAAGTCGTAGCTGCCCTCTGTGCCAGACAGAATGTAAGGGGTGTCCATCTGCATCTTGCCTTCAATCTCCAAGAGGTTCAACACACCGTTGGTGGCGCTGGAGCATGCGTAGGCTGTGAGACCTGCTGGAATCTCAGCCTCGAAGGGGAGGCAGAGGGTGCCCCATCCGGCACGGGTCATGGTGTAAGGGTGGGAGAGCTCAGAGCAGATTCCGATGTTCAGTGGTTCACCTACTGGTGTGGTCTGATCCTGTTCGAGCAAAGTAATGGTTCCCGTTTTCCCAATTCGAGAAGAGAAGTGTTCCTTCCAGCCACTCATATCGAATGTAAATGACAGAGTTTCGCCATTATTCCAGAGACTCCATCTTGAAGTAGAGTTGCCAGTGAATCCGGCTATTTCAACTTTGGCTGTTATTGGGTAATTCTGATAATTATATCCTGTCTGATTGAGTATATTGGCAACGATTTTTACTGTACCAGGAGTGAAGTAACCCTGGTTAGCCACCTCGATACTTACGAGCTCAAAGCTATGTACTTTGACTTCGAGCGCAAAGCTAGTTTGCGTATTCTTGTAGGTCTCGTCCCCTTCTGCCCTGGCTGTAATAGTAACATTGCCCTTTGAGACACCTGTGATAACGCCCTGTTCATCGACGATAGCAACAGATTGGTCGCTCGATTCATAGCTGACAGAGCCTGTGTAGTCTGATGGGTAGCTGATCGTCGCTGTCTCGCCAGCAAAGATCTCGCTGATAGGGAGCTGGAACGGAACGTCAAGCTTAACGAAGGGTGTGATGGTGATTTCGAAAACCTTGCTTGTCGCCTTGAAGTAGGTTGTAGCCTTGCCATGCGCAGTGATGGTGGCTGTTCCCTCATGGATGGCTGTTATCAGACCAGTCTCGCTTACTGTTGCCACACTCTCCTTGCTCGAGGTGTAAGTTACTGCACCATCATAATACTTGTCATGCGTAATCTGCATGGTTTGGCGTTCAGGCAGGGTCGTGGTCGTTGTGGCAAAGGTGATGTCTCGTGGAGTTGGGTCTTCTCCACCAGTTACTGTGATGGTAGGCACAATGCCTGCTACTGGCACACGCATCTTCTGCCAGTCAGACTCAGCATTAGCACGATAGGCAGGGTAGACTTCGTACGTTCCGTTGTAGATCAGGCAACTCGTTGTGACCGGGATATTGTAGCCATCATTTTCAGCATACGACACTCTCAGATTGGTGCGTTCTTTAGTTTCGGTGCTGAAGAAGCAGTTGCCAGAGACGACGTCGCGGAACATGACGCCGAGCTGGTAGCTCTGGGTAATGGCTGACTGGTTCCAGGGACGGCAATACAACTTGATGCTGTTGCTTTGTGTCAAATCGGCATTTGCCGTTTCGCCCTTCACGCCATTCACCTCAAGCGTGGGGACACTGTAGGAATAGATCTGCAGGATGTATTCACCTCCATGGTCTGGTTCGAGATTGATGACGATGTCCTGGCTGCCAGTGTAGGCAGAACCTGTGCCAGCTCCACCTATGCCACTGCTGTTGGGCTGTAAGGCTCCAGTGCCAGAGAGTGGGTAGTAACCATCGCCCTTTCCACTCCAGCCCCAGTTGAAGGTGTAGAAACCATATTCTGCATTGTACCCATGGCACACAAATTCGTGGCCGCCACGGGCAGACTGTCCGCTGTAGAGCAAAGGACGTCCAGCAGCAAGCTCGCCATAGACCAGGTCTTCCCACTCATCCTCTTCGTAATAGTCGCGGTTGACGCAAAGCGCCGATTTGTCGTAGCCGAAGAACGATGACATGGCAGCAGGAACATTGATTGATGATGCTCCAGAGCCACCAGACGCCGAATCGTTGTAGTCCATATCAACGCTTACGCCAGCATGGTACATGAGGATTGCTACGGCTGTGCCTTGCTCAGAGGTATATTCTTCGGGGTAGTCGTCGAGCATATTTGCCCAATCGTAGGTTGTTGCGGCAAAATTAGCTGAAGCCGGTATGTTTTGGGTCTTGGTATTGTAAGTGTGTGATCCTGTTCCAGTAGTGGTCGGAGTTTTCCATTTTTTCATTACCTGAGCCATGGCAGTAGCCACACAACCCGTTACGAGGTCTCCGCCCTTGCCGCCCTTTCCAATCTGCCTGACGATGCCATTGTAAGGCATGCTCTGATTCCACTTGGTCGAAATAAGGTCGTCGATCTGCACACGAGCCGCACCGCGACGGGCAGTACGCACCTGTTGCTGTTCCTCCTCGCTCATCACCACGGCATTGTTCTGAATGGCCTCATGTATCTGTCCCTGATACTGTGAGAGCCACCACTTGAAGTTGTCAGGTGCTGTCTCGTAGTCGAAGCTGCCATGATCGCAATAGCCCAGAATCTGACGAGCACGCTCATCGCCACCAATGATGACGAAGCCATTGCCCTCGTCAGCTGTCGCAGAGGTCGCAGCGTTGTTGAAAACGTAGAACTGCACTTCGCCACCGATCTGTGCTGTATAGGCCAACGATGGATTGACGTGTGCAGGAGCATGCTTGGCACCATTGTTCTGCTGCCAGAATCCACGAGCTTTCTGCATGGCATCATCGACGCTCACTTGCTGGGCAAGTAGCGGAGCACAACCTCCCAGGAGGGGAAGAATGGAGAAAAGGAACCTTTTCATGTCATTATATTATTGGGTGAGAACAACTTAATCGAGCTTGAGTACAGCCAGGAACGCTGTCTGAGGCACCTCGACCTTACCGATCTGCTTCATGCGCTTCTTGCCTCGCTTCTGTGCTTCGAGCAACTTGCGCTTACGGCTCACGTCGCCACCGTAACACTTGGCAGTCACGTCCTTACGAACCTGCTTGATGGTCTCGCGGGCAATGATCTTGGCACCGATGGCAGCCTGTACAGTCACGTCGAACTGCTGGCGTGGGATGAGCTCCTTCAGCTTCTCGCACATGCGACGGCCGAAGCGCTCGGCATTGTCCACGTGGGTGAGGGTCGAGAGTGCGTCCACCTGTTCGCCGTTGAGCAGGATGTCGAGCTTGATGAGCTTCGACGGGCGGAAGTCGTGGATATAGTAGTCGAACGAAGCATAGCCTTTCGAGATGGACTTGAGCTTGTCGTAGAAGTCGATCACAATCTCGCCCAGTGGCAGATCGAAGTAGATTTCCACGCGGTTGCCCGAGATGTACTTCTGCTCCACAAGCACACCACGCTTGTCGAGACAGAGCTTCATGATGCCACCGATGAATTCGGTCTGTGTGATGATGGTGGCACGTATGTATGGCTCCTCGATGTGCTCGATGGTCATGATATCTGGCATGCCCGAAGGGTTGTGTATCTCGCTCTCGACACCATGCTTGTCGAATACCTTGTACGATACGTTGGGCACGGTGGTAATCACATCCATGTTGAACTCGCGGCCCAAACGTTCCTGGACGATCTCCATGTGGAGCAGGCCGAGGAAGCCGCAACGGAATCCGAAGCCCAGAGCCAGCGACGACTCGGGGAAGAACGAAAGCGAAGCATCGTTGAGCTGGAGCTTCTCGAGCGAGGTGCGAAGGTCTTCATAGTCCTCAGGATCGATCGGATAGACACCTGCGAAGACCATTGGTTTAACCTCTTCGAAGCCGGCAATGGCCTTGTCGCAAGGACGGGCCTGATGAGTGATGGTGTCGCCCACCTTCACCTCGGTCGAGGTCTTGATGCCCGAGCAGATGTAACCCACGTCACCACACTTCACCTCTGGACGGGCTTCCATGTCCATGCGCAGGATGCCCACCTCGTCAGCATCATATTCCGAACCGGTATTGACAAACTTCACCTTGTCACCCTTCTTGAGCGTACCATTGACAATCTTGAAGTAGCCGATGACACCCTTGTAAGAGTTGAACACCGAGTCGAAGATCAGAGCCTGCAGTGGAGCATCCGGATCGCCCACTGGAGCAGGCACGCGCTCCACGATGGCCTCCAGAATCTCAGGTACACCCATGCCGGTCTTGCCGCTGGCACGCAGAATCTCTGAACGGTCACACCCCAGCAACTCAATGATCTCGTCCTCAACGAGCTCAGGCATGGCCGAGTCCAGGTCGCACTTGTTGATGACGGGGATGATCTCCAGCCCGTGATCGATGGCCATGTAGAGGTTCGAGATGGTTTGTGCCTGGATGCCCTGGGTGCCGTCCACAATGAGCAGCGCACCTTCGCAGGCTGCAATGGAGCGAGAAACTTCGTAAGAGAAATCGACGTGGCCTGGGGTATCGATGAGGTTGAGCACATATTTGCCAGCAGGCTGCTGCTTGCCCACATGCATCACCTCTTCCTCTTCGGAGAGTTCGCGTGGAGTGTAGTTGTAGTCCATCTGGATGGCATGGCTCTTGATGGTGATGCCGCGCTCACGCTCCAAGTCCATATTGTCGAGAATCTGCGCCTGCATGTCGCGCTGAGCTACGGTCTGGGTGCATTCCAGCAGACGGTCTGCCAGGGTGGACTTGCCGTGGTCGATGTGGGCGATGATGCAGAAGTTGCGGATATTTTTCATTTGCGAAGTAACTTGTGGTTCGTATGCTGTTTCTGTTTCGAGGTGTCAGAAGCACAAAAAAAGTGCATAATCCGACGCGCGAATATACACACTTTTTTTGAAATGAGCAAAATATTGGCTCACAATTTGCTGAAGCAGGGGCGGTTTTGCCCCATGGCGTCCGAAAACGATTAGTAGGGCGGTCAATTTACGCGTGCGTTCCTTTATTATATATGGGGATGTTTGTTTGCTGAGCCTTAGTCAAAGAAAATCTCCTCCGGATATCCCACATCCTCGAGGAACAAAGCTTGCGCAGGTACGGAGTCTCCTGCCTGACAGCGGTTCTGTCGTTCGATGATGTGGCAGAACTCTTCGACGGTGATCTTCCCCTTGCCCACCTGCAGCATAGTGCCCACAATGGCACGCACCATGTTGCGCAGGAAGCGGTCTGCCTTGATGGTGAACACATAGTTCTGTCCCACTTTCTCCCAGTGTGCCTCCATGATGCGGCAGATGTTGGTCTTCACGTCGGTATGCAGTTTGGCGAAGGAGGTGAAGTCGCGATAGTCGAACAGTCGGGCACACGCCTCATTCATGCGCTCCACGTCGAGGTCGAAGTAGATGCGTGTGGAAAAATGGCGGTCAAAGGGGCACTTCTGTGTCGTGATGTAGTACTTGTAGGTTCGGCTCACCGCACTGAATCGAGCATGGGCATCTGGACGGACGGGTACAATGCTGAGTATGGAGATGTCGGGTGGCAGCAGACCATTGAGCTTGAAGGCCAGCGTGTTCAATCGCTCTTGCACAGCCACGAGGCTCTGCTTATTCACCTCGTTTCCCTCAGAGGTTTGTACCATGTCATCGAACCCGTCGTACTCGAAGTGTGCCGCCATCTTGCGAGCATGTACGCCAGCATCTGTGCGACCAGCTCCTACGATGAAGAGCTCCCGCCGCAATAGCAGCGAGAGCTTCTCTTCGATGGTTTGCTGTACACTCACCGCATTGGGCTGTGTCTGCCAGCCATGATATGCGGTTCCGTCGTATTGTAGAAAGATGAAATAGCGCAAAACGAATTGAGATTTTGTTTAGCAGATCTTGCGAGCGCCGTCGCCAATCACCACAGGGATGACGATAGGCTTCTTGCCATACTTCTGCTCGAACTTCTCAACCACGTTGGTGGTGAACAGTTCATACAGTTCATTCTTCACAAGGTTGATGGTGCAGCCGCCGAAACCACCGCCCATGATGCGCGAACCGGTCACACCGCAGTCAAAGGCTACGTCGTTGAGGAAGTCGAGCTCCTCGCAGCTCACCTCGTAGTCCTTCGAGAGGCCCTGGTGGGTCTCGAACATCTTCTGGCCCACGGTCTCGTAGTCGCCTTTCTCCAGAGCATCGCATACGGCCAGGACGCGGTCCTTCTCGCCCATTACGAAGTTAGCACGCTGGATATCCACAGGGTTGCACTCGGGCTTTACAGCCTCGATCTGCACCCAGGTGCAGTCGCGCAGAGTCTCAGCGTTGATGCTGAACTTGGCGTTGATGGCAGCCACGACATTCTCACAGCTCTTGCGACGATCGTTGTAAGGCGAACCTACAAGCTCGTGCTTCACGCATGAGTTGATCAGCACCAGACGATAGCCCTTTGGCTCCCATGGGAAGTACTGGAACTCGCCACTCTGGCAGTCCAGACGCATCAGACAGCCCTTCTTGCCATGAACCGAAGCAAACTGGTCCATGATTCCACAGTTCACGCCTATGTAGTTGTGCTCGGTGGCCTGACCAGCCTTGGCCAGTTCCATCTTGCTCACCTTGTTATCGCCAAAGAGGTCGTTGATGGCGTAGGCAAAGCAGCTCTCCAATGCTGCTGACGATGACATGCCAGCACCCAGAGGTACGTCGCCTGCAAAGGCACAGTCGAAACCCTGCACCTCAACGCCGCGCTTCTCCATCTCCTTGGCCACGCCATAGACGTAGCGGAAATGGCTGGCGTGTGGGCCCTTAGGATCGTCGAGCGAGAACTCGTCATAGTCCTTCAGGTCGATGGAATATGCTTTGATGGTGCGTGTGCCATTAGGACGGATGGCTGCCATCATGCCCTGCTCTACAGCGCCAGGGAAGACGAAGCCGCCATTATAGTCGGTGTGCTCGCCAATGAGGTTGATACGGCCGGGAGAGGCATAGACTGCGGTTGGTTCACCATTGAGGTGCTTTGCGAATTTCTCGCGAATCATCTGTACATCCATGATAATAAGAGGTATTAGTTAGAGATTGCTATGTGTGTGCAAGGTCGGAACAGAGGGAAGAACCCGATGTGTTTTCTGGCGTCTGATATAAAAGAAGGGGCGCAATTATTGCGCCCCTCATCGGAGTATTAGTCCTTCTTTGCAAGATAAGCAGCCATGCTGGCAGCGTTAGCCTCCTGAACCTTGCTCAACTTGTTGAATGGGGTGTGGAAGCCGAAAACCTTCTTGCGCTTCTTCTCTGACTTTGCCATTTTGTTTGTTGTTTTGTTATTATGTTAATTTGTTGTTTTGTTGCAGTATCAGTCTGATTACTTCACGCTGAAAGCGTAAACCGTGGTCTGGCTGTAGGTCTCGCCTGGACGAAGCACGCACTGCTCGAACTTAGGCTGATTGATGCAGTCAGGATGGTGCTGTGCCTCGAAGCAGATGCCTGAGCGACGTGGGAACACGGTGCCACATACGCCCACGGTACCGTTGAGGAAGTTGCCAGAGTAAACCTGCAGACCTGGCTCGGTGGTGTAGGTGCTCAGCACGCGACCAGTAGCAGGGCATTCGCATACGGCAGCGAGGGTCAACTCGCCAGCCACCTTCTGGTTGATGCAGAAGCTGTGGTCGATGCCTGAGCCATACTTGATCTGAGTGTCGTTGTCGTCAATGCGGTCAGCAACGAGAGCAGGCTGACGGAAGTCGAATGGAGTGCCTTCAACTGGAGTCTTGACACCGACAGGAATTGCGATAGCATCAACAGGGATGAACTTGTCGCAGTTCAAGGTGAGCACGTTGTTGGTGATCACTGGAGCCTCGGCCTTGCCGCTGATGCCATTCAAGTTGAAGAATGAGTGGTTGGTCAGGTTGCAGAGGGTTGGCTTGTCGGTAGTGGCCTTGTAGTCGATGCAAACCTCGTTCTCATCGGTCAGCTTGTAGGTCATCACGATGCTGAGGTTGCCAGGGAAGCCCTCCTCGCCATCGACTGAGGTGTAACGCAGCACGAGGGTCTGCTCGTCGGTCTGCTCAGCATCCCATACCTTCGACTCAAAACCGCTCAAACCACCATGCAGACAGTTGGTGTTGTCGTTCTGTGGCAAGGTGTACTCCACGCCATCAATCGTGAACTTGCCCATGGCAATGCGGTTGCCATAACGGCCGATAGCAGCGCCAAGGTATGGATCGACACGCTTCTTCATGTCCTCAACGTTGTTCAAACCGAGCACAACGTTGTCCAATGCACCATTGCGATCTGGCATCATCAGCGAAACAATGATACCGCCGTAGTTGCATACACACATCTCACTTCCCTTCTTGTTGGTGAGAACGTAAAGGGCTGTCTTCTTGTCACCAATGACTGAGACATAGTTTTCAGGATTCAAACCTGACTTAGTAGTTGCCATGATATAGAGTATTTTGTATGTAATGAGGTGCTTTTACACCATTTTTCGGCGCAAAGATAGTGATTTTTCTTGAAATAGACAAACATCGTTGTCGAAATTTTCCACTTTCGCCCGAATATGTTGTTTTTTTGTCATTTCGACATGCGTATTTTGGCACAATACCGATGCTTTTGTGCCAAAAAAGGTGGAAACTTTTCCGCCATTTTGCCTAATTCACGAAAAATCCTTACCTTTGCCCTTGCTAGTTCAGAAAAGACAGGTTGAAAACCCGTTGCGTCGGAATCTGATGTTCCAGACACATCAACAAATGAACAAAACAGCAAAACAACAAATTAACTAGAGAACAAAACAACAAAGGAACAAAATAACAAAAACAACATTATATATAATATGAAAGCATACGTTTTCCCCGGTCAGGGATCGCAGTTTGTAGGTATGGGCAAGGACCTGTACGAGAGTAACGAGCAGGCCAAGCAGCTCTTCGAGCAGGCCAATGACATCCTCGGCTTCCGCATCACCGACCTTATGTTTGCTGGTACTGACGAGGACCTGCGTCAGACCAAGGTAACCCAGCCAGCCGTGTTCCTGTGCTCAGTCATTCCAGCCATTGTCAATGGCGTTGAGGCCGACATGGTAGCAGGCCATTCTCTCGGCGAGTTCTCCGCCCTTGTGGCTTGCGGAGCCCTCACCTTCGAGGCTGCTCTCCGCCTGGTCAGCAAGCGTGCCCTTGCCATGCAGAAGGCTTGCGATGCCAACCCCGGCACCATGGCAGCCGTGCTGCAGCGCAACATTGTAGTGACCGACGAGCAGATGGAGGAGGTTTGTGCCGCCATCGACGGCGTTGTGGTTCCTGCCAACTTCAACTGCCCTGGTCAGGTGATCATCTCTGGCGAGCTGGCCGCCGTTGAGGCTGCTGGTGCCAAGTTCACCGAGCTGGGCGTGAAGCGCGTGGCTCCTCTCAAGGTAGGTGGTGCCTTCCATTCTCCACTCATGGAGCCAGCACGTGCTGAGCTCGCTGAGGCCATCGAGGCTACCGAGTTCCATGCTCCTAAGTGTCCAATCTACCAGAACGTTGATGCTCAGGCTCACACCGATGCTGCTGAGATCAAGGCCAACCTCGTGGCTCAGCTCACCAGCCCAGTGCGTTGGACCAAGTCTGTAGAGGCCATGGTTGCCGCTGGTGCTACTGAGTTCGTTGAATGCGGTCCTGGCAAGGTGCTGCAGGGTCTTGTAAGCAAGATCAGCAAGGAGGTAGCTGTGAGCAGCGAGACTCCAGACATGCAGCCAGCTGCCTGACGGACGGGAAAAACCGTTGTAGATATGCGAATTTGACACAACGTACGAAGTGTCAAATCTCGACATCATTGATAGTCCGACTTGGTTCCAGGTCGGACTATTGTTTGTCTCTGTAGGGGCAAAAGCTGCATATTTTGCCCCTCTGTGCGCCCTCGACAGTCCGACTTGGTTTCAGGTCGGACTATTGTTTATCCCTGTAGGGGCAAAAGCTGCATATTTTGCCCCTCTGTGCGCCCTCGATAGTCCGACTTGCTCCCGGGTCGGACTATCGTTCGTCTCTGTAGGGGCAAAAGTTGCAGGTTTTGCCCCTCTGTATGTCCACGATGGTTTTTTCAGGTCATCAGCCAGGTCTCTGACTATGAAAAATAAACAATCCCACCCGCGTCTTACTTTGACACGAGTGGGATTGTGGTATGAGTGGTGAGTGGATCAATAATTCTTCATGATCCAGAAATCGACAGGCTTGATGCGGTGGTTGCGGGTGATGAGAGTGGCGTAGTCGTAGCGTCCGACAATAGGCCAGTTGTTGAGCCAGCTGTCCTGATCGCATACGCCCCAGATGGTTACGCGCTCAATCTTGTCTGCATTGTCCTTGAAGAGCTGGAAGAACTGCTGCATACGGTAGTTCCAGTCGTGAAGAGGCTCCTGTGGGAAGTTGCCCTTGTAGGGATCGAGCGACTGCTCATACTGGAAGTTGAGATCGACAGCTGCTGTGATGCCCTGCTGACGACGTGGGAGGATGGACATATCGAGCTCGGTGATGCTGACTTTGATGCCGAGATTAGCAAACATGTCGATCGAGGTCTGAATCTCGTCGAGGGTTGGGTACTCGAGTCCCCAGTGGCCCTGCAGACCCATACCGTCGATCTTGATGCCCTTGGACTGCAGACGTTTGATGATCTCGACGTAACGCTCGCGACGGCCAGGGTTGGTCATGCCGTAGTCGTTGAGGTAAAGCTCAGCATCCGGATCAGCCTTGGCTGCTGCGCTGAAGGCAATCTCATAAAGGTCGTCGCCGAGGATCTTGTACCACATCGACTGACGCTGGAGACCGCCTTCGATTACAGACTCGTTGATGACGTCCCAGCTGTTGATCTTGCCCTTATAGTGGCCTACGATGGTGGAGATGTGATCCTCGAGGCGCTGCTTCAGGAGGTCGTATGAGGCTGTGTCGCCCTTCTCGTCGAAGAAGAACCAGTCAGGACACTGTGAATGCCATACGAGGGTGTGGCCGTGTACGAACATATTGTTGCGTACACCAAAGTCAACGTAGGCATCAGGAATGGTCCACTCATAGACGTTCTCGAAGGGGTGAACCTCTTCGGGCTTGAGGCAGTTCTCGGGCGAGATGGCCGAGAAGTGCTTCTCGGTGGTCATGACGCCTTCCTTGTCGGCACCGATGATGTGGTCGGTGTTGAGGGCGGTGCCCAGATAGAAATACTTGGCGGTGTAGTCCTTGAGGCCCGGCTCTTCATTGCCGTTCTGGCATGGACACTTGTGCTGGCAGCAGCTGCTCAAGAGGGC
This sequence comes from Bacteroidales bacterium, assembly GCA_045629225.1. Lineage (GTDB taxonomy): Bacteria > Bacteroidota > Bacteroidia > Bacteroidales > UBA3663 > Liminaster. The sequence goes on from JAZQQU010000027.1 coordinate 30,317, forward strand.
TGCGCCGAGGAGAAGGAAAAAGAGTTTCTTCATAATATGTAAAATAATTGATTGATAATTGTCAAGTAGTTGTTCAAAATTAGTTATATGTATCAGTAGGTATCTTAGTTTTACATCTTTTATTCATCTTGAGCGCATCTTCGAACTTTTACTTCGGTCACAATGTCACATTGCTCCCTCATCAAAAGTCCAAATCTACATCTCAATCGGAACAAAATATGTTAACTAATTTTGAACACCTACTTACCACTGGTACTCAATAACATGTTTTGCTCAATGCTCCTCCGAATGCCCCCATCCAGAATTTACTCCATCAGAGGGCATCAAACGGAATTCCTTACACTATTTGAACTTCCATACCATGATGCTGTTCTCTCCAGTCTTCAGGTTCTCGAATGGACCGACCTTTGGAGCATTAGTGCTGCGGAGGTTACCCAGGAGGTCACGATCGATGGTGAGAGGGGTGCCATCAGGGTTTTCGTAGTATCCGTTTGAATAATAGGTCTTGCCGAGCAACTCGGTGGTGATCTGCTGAGTCTTCACGTTGTTGTAGTTGTCATCCACTGTGATGTGAAGCACGATGCCCTCTGCAGTCTTCTCGATGCTGACCTTAGCGTCGGCACTCGACTTCGCAGCATTCTCTTCGTAGGCATAGTTCTTGACATCATTCATGTAGAGGTTGTTTGCCACGTGCATGGCGAGCTGGAAGCGTGAGGTCTGGTTATTGCCTGCGCTCATCTGCTCCACGAAGCTCTTGGGCAGGGCATCGGTCTTGCGGGTGTTCATGTCGCGATAGATGCCGGGATAGAATGGCGGACGCTCGTCGTAAACCGAGGTGCCAGCCTTTCGGAGTTCATGATTCGAATCGGGTACGACGGTGAAAATGTTGTTGTAGTAGCGGTCATCACCACCAGGGAAGTTCATCACACCCACAATCTTGGTGGAGTGAGGATAGTGATATGGAGTGTAGCGCTCCAGCACGGGATGGAAACTGATGTAGCCCGAGATGATGTTGTGCACAAAAGCTGCACCTTGGCCCCAGTCCATAAATGCCTGCTTCGAGAGCATCACGTTGTTGTCAAGCAGGGCTGGACCATGGGTCACCTCGTTCCAGTAGTCGGTGTGATCGTTGTCGAAGAAGACGTTGCTCGATACACGTGTGCCGATGGCCTGCCAGTCGAGCCAGAGGCCATTGAAGCCATTTTCGAGGATATTGTTGCGGATCACACAGTCGATGGCAGCGTGCAGTTTGATGCAACCTACCTCAGCGCCAGCATACTGACGTTTGGCGTTGATGTCGTGGATGTAGTTGTTCTCAATGAGCGAGAAGACGCAACCCAGATGGCCCACAATGCCAGCCTGTTCGCAGTCGAAGATTTCGTTGTTGCGAATGATGTGCGAACCGATATTCTCCTTCTTCCAACCCATGTCCTCGGCCTGGAAGATAGCCTCGAGCTCACGGTTAAAGCCGGTCAGTTCACGTTCGATGGTCCAGCGGTTCTGGCCCGAAGCGCGATCCTTGCCGATGCAGATGCCCACACACTTCGAGTTGCTGATCACGTTGTCCTCAATGA
>JAZQQU010000028.1:0-124052 GCA_045629225.1 Bacteroidales bacterium
CAATATGGATATGTTCAAGAGCACGAGCAAGTGGTCATGGACACGCCATAAGCAGTCAGAACACTTCTTCGTGTTCTGGGAGGCAGGCTTCGGTGATGATCCTAATGCAACCTCTGTTCCTGCAAATCTGCGCGTAGATATTGATGACTTGCTCAAGAAGGCTGAACAGTTCTATACGACCAATATCACTCGTCTGGGCATGGCCGAAGTAGGTAGTGGTAAGTCGTATCTTGATGACTACAAAATGGAGATCTACCTGCTTTATCAGGATGAGTGGCTGGCTACTGGTTCTGGCTATGATGATAAGATAGGTGCTCTTTGGGTCAATCCTTCTACCTGTCAGCCTGTAGGTTCGACCATCGGACACGAGATTGGCCACTCATTCCAGTACCAGGTCTATTGCGATCAGGTCAAGAATGGAGCCAAGAACGACTTCAATACCGGTTTCCGATATGGTTATCAGGGGTCGAATGGTGGTAATGGCTTCTGGGAGCAGTGTGCACAGTGGCAGTCTTACCAGGATTATCCCGTTCAGTACTTCGGCGCTGGCTGGTATAATGAATGGTTAACCAACTGTCATCGTCACTTCGAACACGAGTGGATGCGGTACGCTTCTTACTGGCTCCAGTGCTACTGCACAGAGAAGCATGGCGATAAGACCGTGGCAAGCATCTGGCGCAATTCCAAGGCTCCTTACGACGCTATCCAGACCTATCAGCAGCTTTATTGCAACGATAACTGGGCACTTTGCAGCGAAGAGCTTTATGACTATGCGGCACACATGGCTACCTACGATGTGGCTGGTCCTCGTCAGTATTCTGCGTCACATCTCAATGACTATAAGACCAAGTTCTACGATTCTGGCGACGGCTATCATCAGGTGGCATACGCTCAGTGCCCAAGTGCTACGGGCTTCAACGTCATTCCTTTGAATGTGCCAGCTGAAGGCGCTACTATTTCGGCTGATTTCGTCGGCCTTGAGGTGGGTTCTGCGTTGGCAGCCGATGACCCAGGCTATTATATGGAGGAGGATGATGGGAAGATGATTGTTGTAGGTCAGATGCGTAATTATAATAATGTAGGCAACAAGCAGAACGCTGGTTGGCATTATGGCTTTGTGGCATATGCCAAAGGCGGCGAACGCAAGTACAGTCCTATGTTCAGCGATGCACAAGGTCAGGCTTCTTGGGAAGTTCCTATAGGTACCGAGTATCTCTACATGGTGGTGTTGGGCGCTCCTAAGACCTACGTTCAGTCACCATGGGATGATAAAGAACTCACCGATGCACAGTATGCTTATAAGGTGAAATTTACAGGCACCGACCTGCTCGGTAATTTCACCATCGATGAGAATGCAGAGCGTCAAGATGTCACTCTCAGCTACACCCTTCAGATGGATGCAGCTTGGGAGAGCTATCAGCAGGGTACTCTTGACCTTTCTGCCAATCAGGAACTGGCTCAGGCTTTTGTGCTTCAGCCATCGGAGATTGCTGCGCTCATCCAGCCTGTTGGTACAGAACCTCAAGAGGGCGTTATTGTTTGGGCTTTGAAGCAAAGCGATGGTACATTCGGTTATCAGTCAACTGCCAACAATGGCTTCTGGTGTAATGAGGCTGGTTCGATTACCAACTGGGGCGATAACAGCTTCAACTTCATCGAGTTCGCAGGACTTTCTATTTCGTATGGCAACTATCCTGGAGCCTGTGTGGCAGGTACAGCTTACGAGCTTCATCCGGTACTGATCTATACGAAAGATGGTAAGCAGTACAAGGCCACCGTCAATCTGACCTTACAGTACTGATGGTCTTCTGAAAACTAGTAGTTAGCAGGAGTTAACGGGGAGTTAGCTTCGCTGGAGTTAACGGGAGTTAGCAGGAGTTAGCAGAAATTAACAGGGAGTTAGCAGAAGTTAACGGGAGTTAACGGGGAGTTAACGGACATTACCTCTTTGCCATAATTTTTCCAGCCGATACTATCGTCCGTTAACTCCCGTTAACTCCAGATAACTCCAAGAAATAACTCCTCGGAAGTTCGAAAACTAGTAGTTAGCTGGAGTTGTTACGCGATGCTCCACGCGAGCAAGCTCGGAGAACGGACATTACCTCTTTGCCATATTTCGGACATTTTAGCAGCCGATACTATCGTCCGTTAACTCCCGTTAACTCCAGATAACTCCCGTTAACTTGTTTTAGGTACTTTAATAATTTTCCCCCCTGCATGGTTTGTTTTTTGTGTGTTATTAAGTCCATGCAGGGGTTTGTTTATTGAAATGAAGAATCTGTTATTCCTGATTTTTTTATTGATTCTGGCTTCATGCAAGCAGTCAGATCCTGGAGTTTCTAAGAGCATCTTTATCCCTAAGGATTTGCAGGCGATGGATCTCACCAACGCGGCAAGCATGTGGAGCTATGCACGCATGGATACTACAGAAAATCTGGTCATCTTCTGGGAGAAAGGTTTTGGCCCTGACTTGTCTCATCCCAATTCGCTCGAAGGACAGCCAATGGATGTGGATCTTCCTCTGCTTCGTCAGCAGCTGGAGCATTTCTATATGTTCTTCCGTGATACGCTGCAATTTACATTGCCCGATTCCCGTTGTCAAGATACTCGTATGATGGTGATGCTACGCTACTCGCTTGAAGGAACTGCTTATGGAGGAAGCTATGATGACAGTATAGGTGCACTTTGGGTGACTCCTCAGCGTTTGCGTGATCCGCGTCTCAATTGTATTGCTCATGAACTTGGACATTCCTTTCAGTGCCAGATCGGAGCAGACAGAGGTGGTGAATGGCCCGTCTATGGCTTCTATGAGATGACCTCGCAATGGATGCTCTGGCAGGTCAATCCGGATTGGCTGACCGATGAGAACTACCATTATGAGGCGTATAGGCATCAGACACATCGGGCTTTCCTGCATACGGAGAATATCTATCACTCGCCATACGTACTGCAGTACTGGAGCGAGAAACATGGGCGCGACATCATAGCACGCCTCTATAAGGAGGGGCGTAGGGATGAAGATCCCGTGCAGGCTTATCAGCGCCTCACGGGCATCACGCATGAGCAGTTCTGCGACGAGATGATCGATGCTGCCATACACACCGTCGGCCTGGACTTCCGGCATGCTTTTGCAGAAACCCGTAAATATGCATATCAGATGGGTGACACTGTCCCTCCTTTGTACCGAGGAGAAATACGTGAAGCTGGAAGGGCGCTTGAAGCTTTCGGTTTTGATGTCTTCCCACTGAACTTGTCAGCCACAGATCCGGTCGATATAGAACTTGAAGGTCTGACTACCGAAAATGATGCAGCATGGCGTCATGGGGTGGCGCAGGCCCCAGATGGCAGGCGGTGGTTGGTTGTGATGGCCACTCCTAAAGTGTGGCATCCGTTACCAGTTCCGTTCGATGAAGAAGGCAATCCTTTGCCAACTGACCCTCTGCCAGTATATCCGTATCGTATAAAAATAAAATAATGTGACATAAATTTGCTGATTACACATCTTTTCGCTATCTTTGCACCATGATACGAATACATTTCAAGCTGATCACTTTTTCTCTAATATGGTTGCTATGTTTTGCTGCTGGCCCAATGGCTTTTGCAGCAGAACGTAACAACCATGTTGCCTCTGATCGAATTCCAAATATTCGATTCCGCACGCTCAATGTCCGTCAGGGATTGCCCTCTGATGGTGTCAGAGCGCTGATGCAGGATAGTTATGGCTTTGTCTGGATGGGAACAGACAATGGTATCTGTCGTTACGACGGTCGTTCTTTCCACATCCCTGAGCATGGTGGTGATCTTTCGGTAGGAGTTCTTGCGATGGTTCAAGCCGATAGCGCTATTTGGTTAGGTACTGATCGAGGTATGTTCCGCTACGATCCGCTGACAGATAGTACCATCTCCCTGACCCTCCGTTCGCAGAATGGCGTTGCCCTGAGTGCTACTGTCAGCAGCTTGTGTGTCGATCGTGACGGAATCATCTGGGCGGCTACTTATGGTCAGGGCATCTTTGCTATTGAGCCCAAAGGTCCTTCTGTTCTGGCAGCTACAAATATGCCAGCAGGCAAAGTGACTCAGTATTATATGGAAGGTGATGGAGGTAACATCGCACAGGTGCTTACTGATAGTGAGAATCAGGTTTGGGTCATCTCCAACTGGCATCAACCGGCAGGAATTGCCCGGCTGAACCGTCAGACACAGCAGTTCGAAACTGTTACGTTGCATTACGAAACACAAGGTCAGACGTTAGGTTCTCCATCCGGTTTGTCTATGATGGAAGACCGTTTAGGCCAAATGTGGATCGGCTCTGCCACACAGGGGCTGCTGTGTTTTGACCGTCACACGTTGGTGGCTTCACAGGTTGTTCCTGCCTCTGTGACAGGAATGCAGCACATTCACTCGCTGCTCGATTATGCTCCAGGTGTGCTTCTGGTGGGTGGCGACGAAGGCTTATTGGCCGTTGATGCAGTTTCTGGATCTTACCGACTTTTCACCGAAGATTTGTCTGATCCTACAGCTCTTGCCAACCGTTTCGTCTATCCGCTGATGCTCGATGCAGAAGGCTCTCTCTGGGTAGGAACATATTACGGTGGTGTCAGCTATGCTTCGCCTCGTGTCGGTGCTTTTGAGTCGATTCCTGGTCACGTCATCAGTCACTTCTGCGAAGATGACAGAGGACGTATCTGGCTGGCTTCTGATGATGCCGGCCTGCTTTGCATTGAAAACAAATCGCAAGGCTTCAATGTTACAACACCCTTCGATCTGACTTCCTTCAACTGCCATGCGCTTTACATAAAAGGTCATCAGCTTTGGGTCGGTACCTATTCAACAGGAATTGTCATTCTCAATCTTGAAACAGGTCAGAAGCATCGGTATGAGAAACTCTACGACCAGAAGGGAGAACTGCTGAACTCCAGCGCATACGCTCTTGCCACTGATCAGCGTGGCCAGATGTGGGTGGGAACATCTGACGGTGTCTGTCTCTTCGACTCTATCCACGATTGTTTCCAGCTGGTACGCCGATTGGGAGACATCGTCATAGACATCGATCAGGATCATGACGGGAATCTTTGGTTCTGCACTCTGGGTCATGGCTTGTTTAGATACACGCCCGCCACAGATGAATGGAAGGAATATGGCTATCAGGAATCAACTCGTCCCCGCAGTAATACGGTCAATTGCTTGTTGGTTAATAAGGATGGCCGTATCTGGATGGGATCAAACGATGGCCTCTGCTATTATGATCCCGAGAAAGATGAATTTGATCAGGTCATACCTGGCATGGTAAAAGGAATCGTTGCTGATCGCCATTTGCTGTGGATTACGATGAGCGATGGTTTAATTTGTTACGACACGACAGGATCCATGCCTACTCAGTATTATTCAGAAGACGAGAGCATGGTCACGACCAACTTTATGGCCAACGCTGCATTCATGGCTCATGATGGTCGTATCTACTTAGGAGCTGCCAGAGGTCTAAACACTTTTTTGCCTTATCGTCTTCACCCTAATAGTGCTGCTCCTCGTGTAGTTCTGACCGAACTTGAGATCTTCAACCAGACGATTCCTGTAGGTAGTGAATTGCTTGAACATCAGCTTGCATTGTCTGATAAACTTGATCTTTCATACAAGCAGAACTCTTTCGCTGTGCACTTTTCTGCACTTAGCTATGTGACGCCACATCGTAACCGCTATAGTTATAAGCTTGAAGGCTTTGATCAGGAATGGATCGATACGAATACGCCTATTGCAGCTTATACGAACGTGCCGCCTGGAGAGTATGTCCTGCATGTGCGAGGTACCAACAATGATGGCATCTGGTGCAAGAATGACACTTGCCTACCTATCTCTATTCATCCTCCTTTTTATTGGAATACACCTGCTCGCATCATCTATGTATTGCTTTTCTTGGCATTGGTAGCCGCAATCGTGTGGTGGTTGCTACACCAAGGCGAGCGTCGTCATGCAGAGGAACTCAAGCAGATGGCTGCGCGTAACGAACAGCAGATGCAGGAAGCCCGCATGAAGTTCTTCACTACCATTGCACATGAGATTCGAACTCCAGTTTCGCTCATCATCGGTCCTATGGAGCAGATTCTTCGTCAGGCAGATCAGCTGCCAACCTCCATTCGCACACATTTGGGCGTTGTTTCTCGCAATAGTCAACGCTTACTTGATCTGGTAAACCAGTTGCTTGACTTCCGTAAGGTTGAGCAAGGTACCACGGGTTATCATTACCGGTTGCAGCCTGTAGAGCCTATCATTCGCTCTGTTGTTGAGCGCTTTGAACCTTTTGTCTCTCAGCAAGGAGCCATCGTTGAAAGCTATTATCCAAAAGCCGAGGTTTTTGCCGCTGTCGATAAGGAAGCCATCACCAAGCTGGTGAGCAACCTGATGATGAATGCAGCCAAATATACACGCTCAAAGATCTGGATCGAGCTTAAGGAAGACAATTCGCTGCAGGAATTGCCTGTCCCTTCGTTCGCCATCATCGTCCGTGATGATGGCATGGGAATGACCGAAGAGGTTCGTCGTCGGGTATTCGAACCTTTCTACCAGGCCAACGATAATAAGCCAGGAACAGGTATAGGTCTGGCCATTGTTAAGAATATCATCGATGCACATCAGGGACATATAGATGTGAAAAGCCAGTCGGGTGTAGGAACTCAGTTCGTCGTCACTCTTCCTTTGAGACGTGACGATGAGGAAAGTCAGGATTCTATGGTTATTCAGAACTTGACAAGTGAGACTGAATTGCAGAAAAGAGACGTCGCTTCTGCCTCTACTCCAGGTTTCACGACAGGAGATTCTCTCTCTGCCACGGAGCAACCTTCTGTCTTGATTGTCGATGATAACGAGGAACTTCTTTCTTTCCTCAGTGGTTGCATGGCCGATCATTATGAAGTCCTGACCGCCACCAGCGGTGAGGCGGCACTGGCCTTGTTGCGTGAGCGTCAGGTGACTCTCATTATCAGCGACTGGATGATGCCAGGAATGGATGGCGGTGAACTGTGCCGCACTTTGCGTCGTAATCCGTTGACCAGTCACATACCTGTCATTCTGCTTACAGCCAAGACCGATAACGCTTCCAAAGTGGCTGGCATGGATTGTGGTGCGGATACTTATATCGAAAAACCATTCTCTGTAGAATATGTATTGGCTTGCGCACGCAATCTGCTTGATCTCCGCCGTATGCTTCGTGAGTCTTTTGCTTCACGACCGCTTACCCCTGTCACTACTATTGCCAGCAACCCTACGGATACAGATTTTGTGCAGCGTATCACAGAACTCATTGAGAAGAATTTCGATAATACAGATCTCTCTGTCGATTTCCTTGCTCATGAGCTATGTATGTCTCGCTCGGGTCTTTTCGCCAAGATCAAAGCGCTTACTGATAGCACTCCTGGAGAGATGATCCAACTCACCCGTCTTAAGAAAGCTGCTCAGTTGCTAAGTGAAGGCAATCTGCGCATTTCAGAGATCTGTTATCAGGTCGGTTTTAGCAGTCCTTCCTATTTTGCCAAGTGCTTTACTGCACAATTTGGAGTCAAACCATCAGAGTTCGCCGCTCAAATGAATAGGTCATAACCTGGGATTATGACCTATATTAATTGCAGAAAATGTAATGTATAAGTGACAAAATTGAGAGAATACTATTTTTCTTTAAATTATTTTGTCCGCTTCAAAAGCCCGATTTTAGTAGTACAAAAGTTGATTAAGTTGTTATTTTGAGCGTATAATTATGATTTAGGGGAGCAAATCTCGCATCATAGAAAAAAAAAGAGAAATCCCAAGTTGCTAAAATTCTGCAACTTGGGATTCTTGGTTGGTAGCGCCTACGGGACTCGAACCCGTGTACCCGGCGTGAGAGGCCGGTATCCTAACCGCTAGATGAAAGCGCCATCTATTAGTTGTTAACTGTTAACTTTTCATTGTTAACTTAGTTGGGTGCCTGGTGGGGCTCGAACCCACGACATTCAGAACCACAATCTGACGCTCTAACCAACTGAACTACAGGCACCATATAATGCTCGGCTTTGCGCCTTGCGATTGCTGAACGAGGGATTCTCTCGTTTTGCGGGTGCAAAGATACTAACTATTCTGCTTTTTTCCAAATTTTAGTTCCTTTTTTTTACTATTATTGCCTAAAAAAAGCATTTCGAGACAAAAAACGTGTATTTTTGCATAATTTAGGTAGCAAAATTTGCATTTATCGTTTCAGTTTCGTATCTTTGCAGCAATGTGTTGGGACAATCAGCAGATGCAACGACACATTATTATATTTAAATATACCACCAAACTTAAATTTGAATCATATTATGTTGTTCGATCAGATTAGTGAAGACATCAAGAAGGCTATGCTGGCCCGTGATGCTGTGCGTCGCGATACGTTGCGCAATGTGAAGAAGGAGTTTATCGAGGCTGTGACTGCCGCAGGTGCCAATGGCACGCTGAGCGATGGCGATGCTCTCAAGATCATTGCCAAGATGGTGAAGAAGGGCAAGGATGCTGCTGATCAGTTCGTGGCTGGTGGCCGACAGGACCTGGCTGACGAGGAGCTGGCTCAGGTGCACGTGCTCGAGGAGTATCTGCCTAAGGCTTTGAGCGAAGATGAGGTTCGCGCTCGCATCCAGCAGGTGATTGCCGAGGTCGGTGCTACAGGCCCCAAGGATATGGGCAAGGTGATGAAGCCTGCCAATGCTGCCCTGGCCGGTCAGGCTGATGGCAAACTGATCTCGACCATCGTGAAGGAGCTGCTGGCTGCCATGGGGTGAGATTGGGGATTAGAAGTGATTAACGATTAGTGATTAATGATTAATGACTAGAGACAAACTATTAGTGATTAATGATTAGTCACTATGATTAATGATTAACGATTAGGGAATAAGATGCGAGTAGTCATACAACGCGCTGCACACGCCAGCGTCACCATAGACGGACGGGTGAAGAGCCAGATCGGGTTGGGACTGTTCATCCTCGTGGGTTTTGAGGCCGAAGACAGCGAAGAGGATGTGCTATGGATGACCCGCAAGGTACTGGGCCTGCGTATATTCGACGACGAGAACCACGTAATGAACCGCTCGGTCATCGACGTCGGTGGTGAAGTGCTCATCGTGAGCCAGTTTACCCTGCATGCCCTTACGGCCAAGGGCAATCGCCCCAGCTACATCCGTGCTGCGGGTCATGACATTGCCGTGCCACTCTACGAGAAGTTCATCGCCCTGGTGGAACAAGGCCTGGGCAAACCAGTGGGCACAGGAGAGTTCGGTGCAGATATGAAGTGCGAGCTGCTCAACGACGGTCCAGTCACCATCTGCATCGATAGCAAGCATCGGGAATGATTAGCAGTTAACAACGGAAGAACAAAACAACAAAAACAACGTAAGAACAATGGATAAATATCTAGATACGCTGAATAAGTATGACGTCAACCTGAGCGACGAAGAGATTGCACAGGAGGTGAAGCAGATCATTGCCGACAACTACGACGCCAACAATACTCCTGAGGTATTGAAGTTCAGCCTCGGCTGCATCGACCTCACCAGCCTCAATCCCACTGACAACGAAGAGCGCATAGCAGAGTTTACCCGTCGTGTGAATGACTTCGAGGAGAAATATCCCGACCTGGACAATGTAGCCTCGATCTGCGTGTATCCCAACTTTGCAGAAGTGGTGAGTTCGAACCTCGACGTGAGTGAGGTCGATACCACCGTGGTGGCTGCAGGCTTCCCTTCGAGCCAGACCTTCGACGAGATCAAGGTGGCCGAATGCTCATTGGCTGTGGCTTCAGGTGCCGACGAGGTCGACATTGTGATCAATGTGGGTCAGATGCTGGCAGGACAGTACGAGGAGATGTGCGACACCATCGGAGAATGCAAAGCTGCCTGCCGCGACAAGATCTTTAAAGTGATACTGGAAACTGGTGCGTTGAAACAGGCTTCGATCATTGCACGCGCTTCAATCCTGGCCATGTATGCAGGCGCTGACTTCATCAAGACCTCGACGGGCAAGATCGATGTAGCTGCCACCCCAGAGGCAGCTCTGGTGATGTGTAAGATGATCAAGCAATACTATGAACAGACGGGCAATAAGGTAGGATTCAAGGTAGCAGGTGGTGTGAAGACGCCTGAGGATGCCGTGAAGTACTACAGCATCGTCAAATCTGTGCTGGGCGAGGAATGGCTGACCAAGGATCTGTATCGCATTGGTGCCTCAAGTGCAGCCAACAATCTGCTCTCGGCCATCCTGGGCGTAAGTGTCAAGCACTTCATGTAAGGCTTACTCGAACCACAGAATAAGCGAAATACCCTTATTACGCGCCGACTGAATGGCATCGGTGAAAGGGCGCATTGTCTGGTCCTTGAGCTCGTTTCGATCATGGTCGATCATATCGAGCAGACCCAAATTGAAACGAAGCTCAGGGGCAAATTTGAAGAATGGGAGATAGAAATCACACCCCAAACCGATGTGTAGTCCTAAGTCAAAACGATTGAAGACTATTGGATCCTCGCCCGCATGCCCGAGGTCGAAGCTGGCATCAAAACCACCCACCATGTACGGACGATAGTTGTTGATGCGACGCGTGCTGACCTTCAAGCTGACAGGGATGTCGATGCAGCTGGTTTTGAGCTGCTGTACCATCTCCTCCGTGTCAAACTGATCGCCCACCTGCCGGCCAAACACCACTTTGCGCTGCTGGAAATAGAACGACGGCGAAACGCGGAAATTGAGATGCTCGCTGATGGCCAGGTCACCCATCAAGCCCACCAGGAAGGATGGATTGACCTGTGTGCACGTAGCCCACCAGCCTTGACCTGCCTCGCTACCAGAGTGAGTGAAGACGATATCGGGCATGTTGAGGCCGAGGCAAAAGCCCCAGTGTAGCTGTCGCTGATCATAATAGGGCAGATTGCGTATCTTCTGACGCTGTGCCATGGCTCCGACAGTGGTCAGGGCAATGAACAAGGACAGAAACAGGGTGCGGAGAAGTATATATCGGAATCGTTGCATGTTTATAAAACGGAAAATTCGGCCTATTATTGTATATTTTTAAAAGTATAGTTTACAAATGTGCAATATTTTACATTTTTTTTGATTTACAACCATCTTTTTATGAGTTTTTTGAACGACTGATTGAAAAACAATGTAACTTTGCGACGCAAAAACAAGGAAAGAGTTACCGATTGCGCAGGTTATGGTCATTTAAGGATACGCACGATAACGGATTTCAGGTTGTAGCAAGAGATTTAAGGTATTATATAAAATAACAATTAAATTTTTAATCAAAATGAAGAAGTTGGTTCTTTTCGCAGGTGTACTCGTAGCAGTTAGCTTCGCATCATGTGGTAACAAGGCAGAGCAGGCTCCAGCTGAGGCTGCTGAGGCTGTTGTAGAGGAGGTAGTTGAGGCTTGCTGCCAGGATTCTTGCTGCCAGGACTCATGCTGCCAGGCTGATTCTTGCTGCCAGGCTGCTGCTGAGGCTGCAGCTGAGTAAATCAATCTCAGGACACAGAGTATTTAGCACTGAAGCTAAATAGATAAACCACCGAGGGACATACCGCGGTGGTTTAATTTGTTTTATACCATCTGTCAATGACGAGGTGCTAAAAGCTACTCTCCCAGTCATTGACAGATTTTTATCTTCATCATGCCTTGCGACAAGCCTGCAGCTCCTCCAGGCTGCCTGGCTTATGACGACCAATCAGTGTGGCGCCATCAGGGGTGATGAGGTAATCTTCTTCGTTGCGGATGCCACCAAAGGTCTTCCAATGCTGGAGTTCCTGATAGTTGATGAACTCTGAGAACTTGCCCTGTGCCTGCCACTGGTCAATGAGATCTGGGACGAAATAGATGCCTGGCTCGACGGTAAAGACAAAGCCTGGCTCGAGCATACGGCCCAGACGGAGCGAACGGAAGCCGAAACGTGGATCCTTCTGCACACCACGGGGATAACCGACATGTACCTCGCCATAGTTCTCCATGTCATGCACATCCATGCCCATCATGTGGCCCAGGCCGTGAGGCATAAACATGGCCACAGCACCAGCCTCAGCAGCCTCCATAGCGTCGCCCTTCATCAAGTCCAGGCTTTTGAGACCTTCGGCTATGTTGGCCCAGGCTGCCACATGGCACTCGCGATAGGTAATGCCTGGGCGAATCATGGCAGCAGCCTTCTGATAGGTGTCGATCAAGATGGAATGCACCGCCTTCTGACGCTCGGTGAGGTCACAACCCACAGGCATGGTGGTGGTGCAATCGCCTGCATAGTGCATCTCGGTCTCAGCACCGGCATCAAGCAGCAGCATGTCACCCTCCTGCAAGGTGTGGATGTACCCATGATTATGCAAAGTCTCACCATGGTTGGTGGCAATGGTTGGGAACGAAAGATAGTAGCCTTCACGCTGGGCCACCTCGCAGATGGCAGCAGCCACCTCCTTCTCGCTCACACCCGGACGAACCATGCGGATGGCAGTCTCGTGCATATCGACAGTGATGTTGATGGCTCGACGGATCTCCTCGACCTCCTCGTCCGACTTATGGTTGCGCATGTCAGCCAGATGGTAGCATAGTTCGAGCGAAGGAGAGGCCATAGGCATACCCTGCACGAAAGCGTCACCTGGCTCGCTGCCTAACTTCACACCCAGCAGTTCCTGCATCCACATTATGGTGTGACCACGATAAGGAGGAACGAAGTGGATAGGCTGCTTACGCTGCATGGCCTCAGCCAAATAGGCAGCCAGCTGAGCCATTGGTCGTGTGTCGCTCACCCCCACAGCAGCGGCCTTCACGGCCAATGTGGGTTGAATGCCTGTCCAGATGATATCATCGATGGTGAGTTCGTCACCAAAGACGATGGCACGATCGTTGTCTATGTCGATCACTGCAGCCAAGCCTTCGTAGTCGAGACCAAAGAGATAGAGGAAAGTGGAGTCCTGACGGAACAAATAGTTATTGTCAGGGTAGTTATATGATGCAATGCCATTGCCCAAGAAGAGCAACAAGCCGCCGCCCATAAGCTTGCTGATGCGCTGACGACGTTCGGCGTAGGTGGATGCGGGGAAGGTGGGTTTCATTGTTAGAAAGGATAAAAAACTAAGGGATATTTTGGAAAACTCATGGATCCTTAGGGGTCCCAAGGGATTCTTAGGTAATCTGATAGACCTAAGGGAAAATAAGGCACATTTTTTTCGGAGGCGACAAACTATTGGGGTTCATAGCAACCGATTGCAGGCGGTGTGGGACGCGGTTTGCCATTAAGATCGTAAGGCAAGAGCGTCACAACATCAGGATTGCCACGACCCACAACAGGAGATTCGGGCAGAGGCACGGGGTTGCAGATATAGTTGGGAATATCTACTAAAGTGTACATCGGATCTTCGCCCCAGAGGGTGACAATGAAGTCATCGTCATCCTCGCCTTCAGCATCGATCAGACAATGGTCGAAACGATAACTGAAGATACTATCAGTCACCGCAAAGCCATCGATGGTGTTGCAGAAGTCGAAGCCGATGTTGGGCTTGTGACCCGAATTGCCATAAATCAGCGTATTAGTGAAGTTGCAACGATAGAGGGGCGTGTGAATGTAAGCGATGCTATCATTAAAACCCCAGTTAGAGAGTACTACATCAAGCGAGCGATAGGCCGTCCAGAACTGATAGTTGGCCAGAGTGCAATGGGTGATGTCGTAGGCTCCGCCTTGCAGATAGAGGAGGCTACCAGCACTATTCATCAAACAGGAGTTCTCGATTACCATCGTGGTCGAGACGGCGTTAATGAGGTCTTGGTCGCTGTTCTTGATGAGGCTGTTGCGAATGGTGAGCTGAGGAATACGAGTAGTAGCATCGTCAAGAGTTAGGGTGTCTTGCACAAGGTGGATACCCAGCGTCATGCCTTTGATCTGGGCGTGGTCGATGAGATTGGCGCGGCTGGTGTGGCTGAAATGCATACCCATCCATTGAGATGACAGGTCCTCGTAGGCAAGGTTCGAGAAGATTGAGTCGGTGCGGTCGCCTTGGATGCGGACAGGCTCTTCGAGCGTACCTTCAATCTGCAACGTACCAGCTACATCAATGTATGCCTTGTCATGCATATAGAGTGTCAGTCCACGTTCGATGGCGAGTGTCACACCTTCGGGCACAAAGAGGGTGCCACTGATGAGTTTGTCCACACTGCCTGCTGCCCAGAGGGTATCCTGTCGGATGGTGTCAGCACACAGTTCCTCGACTTTGTGGGTATTGACAGTGAGGCGGATGCTTGTGAGGCGACCATTGCACTGGATATCCAAGAAGTCCTCGTGCAGCACATCACGCTCCTCCTGTTCGCCGAGATAACAAGCTTCGAGCAAGACGGAGAGTGAGTCGCCACGCGCAATACGCAGATAGTCGGGATCATCGAACACCGAACCTGCCATACCATCCACATTGATGCGGAACAAACTCTCCTCACCGGCACGCAAGCGGATCGACTCCAGCCTCAATGCTCCATCATTGTGATTATAGAGCATCAGCTTACTCGTCGAAGTGGTTCGGCCAGGGAAGAGCGTACCTAGATGCTGGCTCTCCTGGCTATTGAGTATGTACGATGGCTGTGAGGCGGCATCGGTGAGGATGTCGTCGCTGGTACAAGCTGCCATGCTCAACAACAGAGCTAACAGCATGTACCATGTACCATTTACTATGTACAATTTCCAATCCGCCATTTTCACATATTTCATTTATTCACCACCACCAATGTGTTATAGCCCGTCAGCTGCGCCTTATATTGACGCAACAGCTGGTTTTCCTTGTTGGCTGGGCCTGCCGTGGGAGCAGGTGAACCATATTGCACTGCTCCGAACTCCGAATTGCAGTCGGGACAACTGGCCGTAAACATGTCCTTCATCACAATCTGCACCGCCTTGCTCGCACTCTGCCAACAATAGGGACAAGCCAGGTCGTAGGCATAGAAAGCATCCTCGAAGGCACTATGATAGATCAGCAGACCTGCCACTCCGATAATCTCGTTCACGTTGAGGTACTGGTCAATCAGCACATAGCCTGGCTGACTATCCAGATTGGGCTGGTCAGTCTGCCCCATGGCAGCATTGATGGTCGAAATGTTGCAGGAGTACGACACTTTGCGTGATGGAATGGGGCTCTCAGTCACGCCATCATCGCAACTTGTCAACGCCCACGTAGCCAAGGCTGAAATGACTAATATATTACCAAGTTGACAACTGTTCGAAACACAGCACATTGATTTCATCTGATTTCTTTGATGGAGAAAAGTATTCGAACTAAAGAGGTATCGAATATCACTTCACCAGCTTCTCCACGGCCTTTTCAACCTTGTCGAAGCTGAATCCGTCGAGCACCTCGTCCATCAACTGCTTGATCTGCTCGGTGCAGAGGTTGCCAACCGAACCTTCATGGGTGTGATTCACCTCCTTGACAGGCGTGAACTTACCCGCCTCGATGTCGAGGCCGACCTTCTTGTAGGCATCGCGGAAGGGCATTCCCTCAGTGGCCAGACGGTTCACCTCCTCAACAGAGAACATCAGATCGTAGCGCGAATCCTCGAGGATGTGGTCGTTCACCGTGATGTGCTCCATCATGAGGGTGACCATGCGCAGGATGTCCTTCAGCTCGTCGAACGTAGGCAGGAACACCTCCTTGATGATCTGCAAATCGCGGAAGTAACCGCTGGGCAGGTTGTTGCAGATCATCATCACCTCCTGAGGCACAGCCTGAATCTTGTTGCATTTGGCACGGGACAGCTCAAACACGGCAGGGTTCTTCTTGTGTGGCATGATGCACGAACCAGTGGTGAAAGCATCGTGCAGTTTGATGAAGCCGAAGTTCTGGCTCGAATACATACAGGCGTGGAACGCCAGTTTGGCCACCGTGGCAGCCATGCCACCCAGGGCCTGGGCCACCCCGCGCTCGGTCTTGCCACGACCCATCTGAGCATACACCACATTGTAGGCCATCGAGTCGAAGCCCAACAGGTCTGTGGTCATCTGTCGGTTCAATGGGAACGACGAACCATAGCCAGCAGCCGAGCCCAACGGATTGCGGTTCACCACCTTGTAGGCAGCCTGCAGCACCTGCAGGTCATCCACAAGGCTCTCAGCATAGGCTCCGAACCAGAGGCCAAACGACGAAGGCATGGCTACCTGCAGGTGGGTGTAGCCAGGCATCAGCACGTTCTTGTACTGCTCTGACTGCTTCTGCAGCATGTCAAACAGGCGGGTGGTCTCCTCCACGATCTGCTGGATCTCATGACGCATGTAGAGTTTCAGGTCGATGAGCACCTGGTCGTTGCGTGAGCGTCCCGAATGGATCTTCTTGCCGATGTCGCCCAGACGACGGGTCAGGAGCAGTTCCACCTGCGAGTGCACATCCTCGATGCCTTCTTCGATTTCAAAGCGGCCCTCCACAGCATCGTGGTAGATGCTCTTCATCTCACGGAGCAGCACCTCAAGCTCGTTCTTCTCAAGCAGGCCGATGCTCTCCAGCATAGTGATGTGAGCCATGGAACCGAGCACATCGAATGGAGCCAGATAGAGATCCATCTCGCGGTCACGGCCTATCGTATAGCGTTCTATGTCCTTATCGACCTGAACAGATTTTTCCCAAAGTTTCATTGTTTTCAATGTAAAAGCTAGAATGTAAAATGTAAAATCGCATGTTCCAGATGCCGAAAGTTTTCGTCTTCGATATAATAATTTTACACTCTACATTTAAATTCCCCTTAGTACGGAATCTTGGTCAGCATCTCAGCCAGCTGGTCTGCTGCACCGTCGAGTTTCTTGCCCACCATGGGCTTCAGGAAGAAGGGGATATCCACGTCGAGGGTAACACGACACTTGGTCTCATAAGCGGCCTTCGGCAAGAGTTGAATCCAGAGCGTGGCAGCGATGGGCGAATTGTCGGCCACAAACTTCACACACTTCATAGGGTCCTCGCGCTCGATGATGCGGAAGGTCACGTCCATGCCGCTGATCTTGCACGAAGCAGTATCCTGTGTGAAGCACAGATTGCTGACCTGAACTTTGCCATCAGCCTGCTCAGCCAGCTTGGTCTTGATCATCTCCTTCTGCTCGGCTGGCATCATCTCCTTCATCGTCTGGTAGGCGCTCAGGTCGCTGATACGCTGCCATACTTGCAACTGTGAGGCGTTGATTATCTTAACTTCGCTTTGATATTTTGACATTAGGATTACAGTTGTTCAAAAGTTAGTACGAAAAAGGCTTACTTGCCCCACTCTGATGGGTTGGCTCGCCACTGCTTGAGCACTTCGATGTCCTCAGCCTTAATGTAGTTGAGTTCTGCAGCCTCAGCGACGAGCTCTGTATAGTTCGACAGAGTGATAAGCTCTACCTGAGCCTCCTCGAAGGCCTGCTGAGCCTGTGGGAACTGATAGGTGAAGATGGCTACCATGCCGAGCACATTGACGTTGGCAGCACGCAGGGCGGCTACGGCCTTGAGCGACGACATGCCGGTAGAGATGAGATCCTCCACTACGACTACATTCCAACCCTCCTCAATCTGGCCTTCAATCAGGTTGCCCATACCGTGATCCTTAGGAGCCGAACGCACATAGACGAAAGGCACGCCAAGAGCATCAGCCACCAGGGCGCCCTGAGCAATGGCACCTGTAGCTACGCCTGCAATGGCATCAACCTTGTTGCCATACTGACGCTGGATGGTGTTGACCAAGCCAGTCTTGATGATGGTGCGGATATCTGGAAATGCCAGGGTCTTGCGATTGTCGCAATAGATAGGTGAATGCCAACCTGAGGCCCAGGTGAAAGGATTGTTTGGCTGCAGCTTCACGGCCTTGATGGCCATGAGCTTCTCGGCTACAAGACGCTCGATAGTTTTCATGTTTCTTCTTGTTTTTATGTTGTTATGTTTTTGTTGATTTGTTCTTTTGTTGTTCGCTACAGAACTACGTGCGCAAAGATAGCAAAAAAAACTCAAACCACGCGCATGCCTGGATTTAAAAATGTATAAAAGTATGCAAATTTTACCTTTTTGCGTGTTTTGATTGATAGAAACTGCATTTTGGAGCAAAGTTTTTTTGTCATATCACGGGAAATGCTTATCTTTGCACCAACATTGCAAGCGACATTCTGAACGCAGAATGTGCAATGTGGCTTTGCACAGATAAAGACTTACACACCACTAACCCATATCTTCGATGAAAAATAGCTCAGTTCTGGCATTGTTTCCACTTCTGGCCTTAGCATGCACCGACACTCAGACACCTGTTGAGATCGGCACTTACCTCATGCATTATGACCAACCTGCCGAGTTTTTTGAGGAGTCGCTTCCCTTGGGCAATGGTCAGTTGGGAGCGCTCGTTTATGGAGGCGTGACCGAGGAGAAAATCTCGCTCAACGACATCACGCTCTGGACAGGTGAGCCCGACCTCACACCCTGGACACCCGATGCATGGAAACATCTGGACGAAGTGCGCCACCTGCTCGATCAGGAGGACTATGCTGCAGCCGAGGAGGCAAACAAAAAATTGCAGGGCCACAATTCGGAGATCTATCAGGCGCTTGGACAGCTGCTCTTGTGCGACCTGAACGCGCAGCAGCAAACAACAGATTACGAACGCTCGCTGAACCTCAATGATGCCCTGGCCGAAGTGCACTACACTCAGCGAGAAGGCAACACGATGCTTCGTGAGTGTTTTGTGTCGGCACCAGACAGCGTGCTGGTGCTTCGCCTCAGCGCCAAAGGCAGCGAACCTCTGCACTACCGCATAGGCCTTGCCTCCCTCCTGCCCCACGCCACGAATAGCCAGGGCAATGCCCTTTGGACTGAGGGCTATGCGGCCTACAGCACCAAGCCTGAGGCAGGCAAGGACGAATGGTTCCACTACGACGAGAACCGAGGCATCCACTTCCGCACAGAACTGCGCGTGCAGGCTCCCGAGGGTTGCGTCAAGACCGAATCGGACACCACGCTGCTCATCGAGGGCTGTCAGGAGGCGATGCTGGTATTGACCAACGTGACCAGCTTCAATGGTCCCTATCGTGATCCTGTGCGTGAGGGCCGTGACTACCGCAGCGCCGTGGCTGCTCGTCTGGACAAAGCCACAACAATGACATTCGACGAACTTGCCGAACGACACAAGGCTGACCATCACGCCCTCTTCAATCGCATGACCATAGACCTGGGCACTACACCCGACAGCATCGCAGCCTTGTCCACCGACCAGCAGCTGTATGACTACTGTATGGCCTATGAGGCACAAATCTCTGAAAACGGATCACAGCCTACGGGGTCAGCAAGCGAAATGTCCGTAACCAACCCCGACCTTGAGGAGCTCTACTTCCAGTTCGGTCGTTACCTGCTCATCTCCTCAAGCCGCACTGAGGGTGTGCCTGCCAATCTGCAAGGCCTCTGGAACGAAACGCTCACACCACCTTGGAGCGGCAACTACACAGTAAACATCAACGTAGAGGAGAACTATTGGCCAGCCGAAGTGACCGCCCTGCCCGAGATGCATCATTCTTTCCTCTCTTGGGTTAAGCAGATGCCTAAGAGTGGAGCCATCACCGCATCGAATTACTATGGCGTGCATGATGGTTGGTGCTTGAATCACAACAGCGACATCTGGTGCATGACCAATCCAGTAGGTTACCAGAAGGAGAGCCCCGAATGGGCATGCTGGCCTATGGGCGAGGCTTGGGTTTCGACCCACCTGTGGGAACATTATTCCTTCACGCAAGACCAGGAATTCCTGCGCGAAGCTTACCCTGTGATGAAGGGTGCCGTGCGCTTCCTGCAGCAGTGGATGGTAGAGAAAGATGGCTACCTCATCACCTCGCCATCGACTTCGCCAGAGAATCACTACCTTACAGACAAGGGCATAAATGCCTCGACCCTCTATGGTGGGACAGCCGACCTGGCCATGATCCGCGAACTGCTGATCGACACTCGCAAGGCTGCCCTCGTCCTCTCTGCAGCCGACAATTCTGCCTTTGGTTCCATACGTTATGCCGACGAGGCTGCCTTTGCCGACACTCTCATGCAGATGATCTGCCAGCTGCAGCCCTACCAGATCGGCAAGAATGGCAACCTGCAGGAGTGGTACCACGACTGGGAAGACGCCGACCCTCGCCACCGTCATCAGTCACATCTCTTCGGCCTCTACCCTGGCCACCATATCAATGCATTCGACACTCCTGACCTGATGCAGGCCTGTGCCCGCACTCTGGAAATCAAGGGAGACCGAACCACAGGCTGGAGCGCTGGCTGGCGCGTGAACCTGCAAGCCCGTCTGGGCGATGGCGAAGCGGCTTACCACATCCTGCGCAAGCTGCTGAACTACGTCTCGCCTCAGGGACGTGATGATCCACGCAAACAATGGGGCGGTGGAGGCACTTACCCGAACCTGTTCGACGCTCATCCACCTTTCCAGATCGATGGCAACTTCGGCGGCACAGCGGGTATGGCCGAGATGCTGGTGCAATCGACCGACGAGGGCCTCGTTAGTCTTCTCCCCGCCCTGCCTGCTGCTTGGGCAAAGCAGGGAACTATCCGTGGTGCTCGACTGCGTGGTGGCTACGAGCTCACAATGTCATGGCGTGACGGACAGGTGACACACCTGGAGATCAAGAGCCTGCGCAAGGAAACTGGCTCACTCACCATCCAGATGCCAGGCAAGGAGATCATGCTCGATGTCAATGCTGGAGAGCATAAGAATGTAACTCTATAATTGCCTTGTAATGTCTATCTAAGAAATCAAATGGAATCAGGTAATGCTTAGTCACAGCCATTGGGTTCCTATGATTTCTTTGATAACTAAGCTTGTGAGTAGGAACAATCGAAACAACAAAATACTATAATAATATGAAGAAACTCGTAACACTCTGCACCTTCGCTCTGGCTGCTCTCTCGCTGAGCGCACAAGAGCCACTGAAGGTGACCATCTTTGGCGACAGCTACTCGACCTTTGAGGGCTGGCTCACACCCGACACCAACGAACCCTGGTATTGGACTGCTGATAGTCCAAATCGCGACAAGAACAACGACGTGACCCAAGTGGAGCAGACCTGGTGGTGGCAAGTCATCGACCAGATGGGCTGGAAGCTGGAGAAGAACAACTCGTACAGCGGCTCGACCGTAGGTTACTATGGCTACCAGAACGAGAACTACCAGCCTCGTTCGTTCAACACCCGTGTGGCAGACTTAGGCGAACCAGACATCATCCTGTCGTGCTGCATCACCAACGACTCATGGACAGGCGAGCGCGTGGGAGAGTATAAGTATGCCAACTGGACAGAGAATGACATGTGGTACTTCCGCCCAGCCATGGCCCGCCTCTGCTCTACCATCAAGCAGAACTATCCTATGGCCAAGACCTACTTCATCCTCAACACCGAGCTAAAGCCTGAGCACGCCGAGTCGATGCGCGTCATCTGTCGCCACTACGGCCTGCCACTCATCGAGCTGCACGACATCGACAAGCAGGACGGCCATCCCAGCCAGAAGGGTATGAAGGCGTTTGCCGAGCAGGTAGTGGAGTTCTTGCGCAATGAGAAGTAAGGAATCTTCATATTCCTCCCCCATCAAATCCCCGAAACATCGAATCCTCATAACATCGAAACCTCGAATCCTCTAAAAATCGAATCCTCGAAACATCGAGACATCAAAACATCAAAACAACACATCAACAAAATAACACCTCAACAAGAAATGAAGAAACTCATTATCCCCGCCGCCGCAGTAGCCCTTTTGGCTTCGTGCTCAGGCAATGGCGTGCAGCAGCAGGGGCAGCAGATCACCGTCAAGGTTGAGCAAGGCGATGCCAAGCTCGTCCGCCTGGAGGTGATGGGCGAGAAGATTATCCGCGTCAGCGCTACTGCTGAACGCAAGTTTGCCGACAAGCCTTCGCTCATCATCGTGCCTCAGCACCAGGCCACCCCTTATCAGATGCAGGCTAAGGGCGACACCGTGTGTGTCTCGACCTCAGCTGTCAAGGCCTATGTTCTCAAGAGCACTGGCCAGGTTTGGTTCACCGACGCTCAAGGCAACATGATCCTGCAGGAGCAGGCCCAGGGTGGCAAGACCTTCGAACCATACGAGTGCGAGCAGACCGTATGGACACGCAACGAGCAGGGTCCTGCCGAGCTGGCTAACCCAACCAAATACACAGGTTGGTCAACTCGCGTTGTTTTTGAGAGCCCCGAGGACGAGGCCTTCTACGGACTTGGCCAGCATCAGGCCGATGACTGGAACTACAAGGGCAAGAACGAGGAGCTCTTCCAGTACAACACCAAGGTCTCAATCCCATTCATCGTATCGAGCCACAACTATGGCGTGTTGGTCGACAGCTATTCGCTGATGCGCTTCGGCAACCCTAAGGACTACAGCCAGTTGCCAGAGCTCTTCACCCTTATCGACAAGGAGGGTAAGGAGGGCGCCCTTACCGGCACCTATTCGGCTCCAGACCAGGAGACACTGGTTCGTCGAGAGGACTCGATCTATTTCGAGAACCTCAAGTCGGCCAAAAACCTGCCAGCTTTCCAGCTCGGTCGCGCCACCGTGACCTACGAGGGCGAGATCGTGCCAAAGGAAACGGGCGAATACCGCTTCAGCCACTACTACAGCGGTTATCAGAAAGTCTATATTGATGATAAGAACGTCTATACCGAGGACGTGATGGGCACCGGCATTGAGGGCGATCAGACCATCTGGCGCACCGCCTGGAACCCTAATGCACGCAAGTTTGCCGTCAACCTTGAGGCCGGTCGTCACTACAAGTTCCGTCTGGAGTGGATTCCTGATGGAGGCGAGGCGTACTGCGGCCTTCGTGCCC
This sequence comes from Bacteroidales bacterium, assembly GCA_045629225.1. Lineage (GTDB taxonomy): Bacteria > Bacteroidota > Bacteroidia > Bacteroidales > UBA3663 > Liminaster. The sequence goes on from JAZQQU010000028.1 coordinate 22,822, forward strand.
TGGCTCCAGTGGCACCTGAGGAGCAGCAGAAACTCTCTTTCTGGAGCGAGATGACCCAGCAGCTCGACTACTACTTCATCGCTGGCGACAATGCCGACGAGGTGGTCAAGGGCTACCGCACCCTGACCGGCAAGGCTCAGGTGATGCCTAAGTGGCTCCTCGGCTACTGGCAGAGCCGCGAGCGCTACAAGACCCAGGATGAAATCGTGGACGCACTCAATGGCTTCCGTCAGCGCCACCTCCCTATCGACAACATCGTGATGGACTGGAACTACTGGACCCCAGACGAGTGGGGTGCCTTCACCTTCGACCCAACCCGCTTCTCCGATCCTAAGCAGATGATCGATGACATCCACGCTCAGAATGCCAAGATCATGATCTCATGCTGGCCAAAGTACTACCTCACTGTCGATAACATGAAGGAGCTCGACGAGAAGGGCTACATCTACCAGCAGTCTATCAAGGACTCGCTCTACGACTGGCTCGGCTACAAGTACGCCTTCTACGATGCTTACGACCTTGAGGCTCGTCAGATCTTCTGGCGTCAGCTCTACGAGAAGCTTGGCACCATCGGCATGGACGCCTGGTGGATGGATGCTTCGGAGCCAAACGTTCGTGACTGCACCGACCTGGCTTATCGCAAGTTGCTGTGCGGCCCAACGGCTCTGGGTTCATCTGACGAGTACTTCAATGCCTACTCAATCGTCAATGCCGAGGCCATCTACGACGGTCAGCGAGGTTACGAGACTGCTGTTGAGAAGCAGGGCATCAAGTTCGACGACAGCCAGGCTCTTCAGGCCAATGCCAAGTGGAACCAGCAGGGTTATGACAACGACGACAACTTCTCGCCTGAGAACAAGCGCGTCTTCCTCCTCACCCGCAACGGCTTTGCTGGCGAACAGCGCTTCTCCACCGCTACCTGGTCGGGCGACATCGGCACCCGCTGGGAGGATATGAAGACCCAGATCACCGCCGGCCTCAACTTCTCAATCTCTGGCGTTCCATTCTGGAGTCAGGACATCGGTGGTTTCTCGGTCGAGAAGCGTTATGAGTTTGCTCAGCGTATGTTCGATGCCACCGGTCGCGAGAACGAGGACCTTCGTGACTGGCGCGAGCTCAATGCCCGCTGGCACGAATGGGGCGTGTTCACCCCAATGTACCGCAGCCACGGTCAGTTCCCATTCCGCGAGCCTTGGAACATCGCTCCTGAGAACCATCCAGCTTACAAGGTACTCCGTTCGATGCTCGAGCTGCGCTATCGCATGATGCCATACATCTACTCGCTCACCGCACAGGTACACTTCAACGACTACACCATGCTCCGTCCACTCGTCATGGACTTCGGCCAGGACAAGAATGTGCTCAACATCGGTTACCAGTTCATGTTCGGCCCAGCCTTCATGGTCAACCCTGTCTATACTTATAAGGCACGCGAGCGCGAGGTATACTTCCCTGCTGGCAAGACATGGTATGACTTCTGGACAGGCAAGGTCGCCTCACAGGGTGCTGAGACCAAGACTGTCGATGCTCCTTACGAGCACGTACCAGTCTTCATCCCTGCTGGTTCGATCATCCCATTTGGCCCAGCCATGGAGTGGAGCACTGAGAAGCCTGCCGACGTAATCCGCCTCTATGTATATCAGGGTGCTGACGGCCAGTTCACCCTCTACGAGGACGAGAACGACAACTACGGCTACGAGGCCGAGCGCTATGCAAACATCCGCTTCACCTACAACGATGCCACCCGCGAGCTCACCATCGCTGAGCGCGAGGGCAACTTCCCTGGCATGCTCGCCGAGCGCACCTTCATCGTAGTGCCCGTCAATGCCGACAAGGCTCAGGCTTACGATCCTGAGGCCAAGGGCATTGTCGTTGAGTACAAGGGTGATGAAGTGAGCGTAAAGCTGTAATCAGCAGAATACTATAATAATACACCGTCCGAAGTCATTGCCTTCAGGACGGTGTTTTTTTGTTGATTCTTCGACTCCAATAACCAGTCAGATTGTTTCGCAAAGTTTCTGGCTTGCCAATACAATAGCCCCCACATTTTGTCAGACAGGAATAGCAAAAACAGCCACTTCCAACAAAAAACTATAGCTCGGCCATAATAAGCGCTCTAATTCTAACGGCTACAAGATCACAGGTCCTAATGGTAACGTAATCTTTATCCCCGCTGCCACACAGAAATTATCGTATCCGACCACATCGACCCAACAGAACAGAAGCGGCTACTATTGGACAGCCTCCCTCGATGAGGCCGACTCTACGAATGCTTATAGTTTCATTTTCGACAACAACAGCAAAAGGATGATGACTATGGGCCGCTATGACTGGCGCGCCATCCGCCCAGTGTGCAAGAAAGTTCAGAAGTGATAATTAATCCATATCGAAAAGCATCCCTTTTCACAGTCCGTGGCGACATTGTCAAGAGCTGAGATACCCGCCCTTAGACAGGATTGAAAACGCAAAGAGAGGTAGCGCATGTGGCTACCTCTTTTTTGTTTGTCTGCGGACGTCTCGTCACTAAATTAATCTGCATAATTATATAATGTATTAAATGAATATCCAGATACTAATAGCAGGAAGCCTATGATTCTTGAATCCTGTAGAATAGTCTCCTGTCTACTAGTTTAAGAACTCTTAGCAACAGGCACAATAGTACTTCTGATTATTTATTGGTGGCTACTTGTAGATGCCGAATGCTTACGATTCTAACCTCACCAATGATAAATCAGAACCGTTCCAGTTGACCTCTATCAATAATAATGGCAGAGACACCGACTTACTTTCTCTTACGTTTCATGTGAGCACAGCACTTATCAAGAATTCCTCTCGTGTATGCTCCATTATATGCTTTCTTGTCATGCTTATAAAACTCTGTAAACAAGAAAAACATACATTGAGTTATCAATTGAAAATGCTGAGTAACTGTTCAAAGCTAACTTTAACCGCCCGATTATCCTTTATGATTTTGAAAATCATTGGACCAAATTTATGTTGACAAATGGACAATTGTGCTTTCTTCAAGTCTATAGGGAATTCGATGGCTATCCAGCCCAAGTTGTTCTCATATACCTGCACACTCATTTCATCTTCTGGCATAAAGAGCGTTACAACAGGCAAGTTTATCCTTGGAATATAACCTATACGCTTGCCATTCCAATATGCAGCTATGGCATTATTGTCTGCTGGATTGTCTGGTTGCTTTCTCAAGATAACTTCGTCTGAAACTTTGATCTGATCGCTGAATTCATCATAGTCTTCAACGAATGATGTTCCTACGATGTTTGACTGAATAAGACCGTCTGTAAGGTTGTGATAACGACTTTCACCAGTAGGAGTAGTGTAAAGCGCACTTACGATGACGCCACAGTTGACCAGATCATATGGTGCATTCATTTTGAGTTCATCTATTGTTAACGGCTTGTCCAGCTCCTTTTCTATAACAAACTCCAGGTTAACCACATAATCGGAAGGCATGTCAATATTGTTCAAGAAAGATTCTACCTGTCCTTTAGTTTCCAGATAGTCATATAACTTGGTGTCTTCTAATTTCGCTATAAAGCCGTCTGATTCAAGGTCAGATACGATAATCCTGCCAATGACGAAAGGAGAGGCTGTCAGTCTCATGTATTTATGTCGCTTATGCGTCTTATAACATTCGATCTCCTCTGTTGCCAGATTAACTATATCCTGAGATACCGGTACAGATACTATGAACGACGGTCTTTCTGCAATTTGTTCTTCGTCGATGATGTATTTCTTTGAGAGCTTCTTGGGATGGAACAAGAATGCTACCTTATAGGAATCATTTTCGTTTTCTTCAAGGTCGGTTATCGTTGCAAACATCATGCTGCCAGACTGTTTTATAATATCTGAAAGGACCTTATCGCCATTGATGTAAAATAGTACATTATCTTGGTTTTGATCCCAACAAACGACTTTTTCGTCATAAGGATTTTCGAGCAAGACTACCATGCCTTTCTTATATTTTCGCGAGCGTGAGCTATGGAATTTCTGCGGCATCTCAAAATCTAAAAAAAATGAGACTGTGGCAGACATTAAATAATAACCATCGTTTACGTGATAGCATCGTTTGATAACTTTTTTCATAAGAGCTAATTATTTAAGCATTGTAGTAAGTTGGTTGCATCAAGATAACAACGGAAAATTCATGTTCTCCAGAAAACCATTAGCACGAGCAAAGAAGATTTTCTTAGATTTCGCATCGGAGAGAAGAACAGGGCATGCTTCTAAATCTGCTTTTGTCTGGACCTCTCCATTCATGTATTGGCGAATAAACACAGCCAAAGCCACATCTATCTGATCATGCATCTTTTCGTAATCAGCTTCAGATGCGTAAAGCTCTTTATACTTGTAAAATAGAAGACCTGTGTTGTTGATATAGTCATAATACCAGTTCTTTTCCCAATCGGAATCACCAGTCCATTTCTCAGTCTCCAATATACACACATCTTGGTACGTACCGAATGGGAAGAATGGCAACACTTCATCACCACCTGCATCTTCGTAATATACGGTGATAGTAACACTAATGTTTGAGAAAGCTTCGATTTTCTTCTTTTTTACTAAAACGGGACCTAACTTACCTTCACGCAGATAGCGTAAAAGCATCGCCTGACTACGTTTAGGAATATAGCCAATGACTTTCTTTTGCTTCATAACTGCTATTTGACCTGGATTTTCCTTATTGTCAAACACGTTTCGGAGATAAACTCTGTCTTCCTCTTCTACGTATTCGCTAATGAAATCAAGATCATCGTCATCAAAAGCATCAAGACCCTGAAGCTTTATATTTGTTTTGGAATATGTTTCTATTGTACTCATAATTATATTGTAAAAGATAATTAAACTGTCTGACGTTGGGCTAAATTATCGAGGAAGAAGTTTATGTTTGGTAGCGATGAAAAACTAAAATGTGAATAATTTTACCTGTGCAGCATTGATCCGCTTCATCACAAATCGAATGTTTTCAATAGGACAACGAACTGGACTAATTGTTTTTATTTGTTAGCATCAACTATTACAGCGAGGACATTGGCAATCTGATCGGTGATTCGCACATTCTGACAAGTTCGCAGTTCAATAGGTTTGGTTGAGATAGAACGGGTAAAGATAATGATTGTATAATCATGACGAGTGCGGGAGACTGAACCAGAAGTAGTTGTAGTCTTGCTTGCTGTAGAGCCACCAATAACAGCTCCTGCGGCACCACCTACTACGCCACCGATGATTGAGCGGCCAAAAGCACTACCATTGTCTGTAGTAGTTTTGGATGTGGTACCAGAATGGACAATCGAAGAATTATCTCTAACCTGATAACTCATAATATCTGAGAAGTCAATATGCTGATCGCCTATTACTACTTTGCGTGCGTTCTCAAACACAGTGAAGTATTTTCCTAATTCACATTTAAGATCAAGAGTAACAGGTGTACCATACTGCTGTTCAAGTTCTGTAATGAGAAGCCGATGCTCCTCTTCCTGTTGCTTCTCTCGCTCTTTTTTTTGTTGCATCCACTGTTGCTTCTTTTCCTCTTTATTCTTGGAATCCCAAATTCCGTATGCGCAGTATGCGAATGGAATGACAATAAAAATAACAACAACAATTACTACTTCCATATTAGTAACTTTTATCAATCTCGCAGCACCAACGAGAAGAAAAACATATAAAAAGCGTGGTACTGCAATGCCACGTTCTAAGTCGGAGGTCGTAGGAAGTACCTTTCATCAGAGAATATGGAAATAGCAGCCCACGCATAACGTGAGAACTGCTATGCCTTCCCTCTGATTTAGTCTTGAATTTCCTACGTTCCCGACTTCGAGATCAGCATAACGCTTTAAATTGCCAATAAAAGTGTTTTGCAACATGAATTAGCAAAAACACGTTGCAAAGATACACATTTATATAATATAATGGTAATTTAGATACTAAAAATCTTAATATTAATGATATTTTTTGTTTTAAAAAAGCAAATTTGCAAATGAATGAATAGATTATGAACCTCGTTTTTTGAACCACGTCATTTCATCAATCCATCCATTTTTCTTTGCACTTCGATATGCAGCATCTGCCTTTTTTGAAAATTCTTTTCTATTTTTATATTTCCTGCCCTCATCCATAACATGTTGCTTAACCTTCCAAAAGCCCATTGGTTTGTTCTTCTGTTCCAGCCACGTCATTTCATCCAGCCATCCTTTGGTTCTAGCTATGGTATAAGCCGTACCATATCTTGTTGCGAATTCTACTCTAGATTTACATTCCTTACTATGCAGGAATACAGTTTCTTTTGTCCAATAATTATCTTTCCTTAGAGGTGCCAACCAAGTCATTTCTTTAATCCACCCTTTTTCACAAGCTTTTGAATAGGCAGATGGACTACCATTTTTGAAAGCAATTTTACTATTGTACTTCTTGCTCTCTTCAAAGACTGCTTCTTTCGGCCATTTTTTCTCTTCAACAGGAGCATTTCTATCAAGCCAAGTCATCTCGACAAGCCAATTTTGAGCTTTAGCCTTATTGTATGCACCCAATTGTTCTCTTCTGAATTCTCTCATATATTTATAATTATGAGAAAGACGAAAAACGACCTCCTTTGTCAATCGTTCCTTAGGCTTTTTCGGTTTCAACCATGTCATCTTGTCAAGTAAACGATATTTAATTGCTGCATTGTAAGCAGCTTGTGAACCTTCTTTGAATTCACTTTTGCTTTTATATTCTTTTGATTTCTCTATTACTTGACTTGGCGTCCATTTGTTATAATAGCCCAAAGAACTTTTGCCTTTACCTGTAAGTCTTGGGTCATTTAGCAACTTATATCCTTGTTCATAGTAGAAATCACTAAATTCTTCTTCTTTGATCTGAGCATCCTCTGGCAGTAAGTTATCAGCAAGAATTAATGGTTGAGGCATCTCTATACCTACAGAATCACAAAATTCCAGCAATGAATCCTTTTTACCACGTCTTACACGCTTGTGTTCTGCATCTCTATATTTCATTTTTCGTTTGGTAAGACCAACGTACGCAACTTTATGGGTTTTATTTTCATAGATATAAACATACACTGTAAAAATTGGATAATTGTCCAGAGTTTTAACACGTCGATTCTCTAACCAAGTCATTTTATTAAGCAATCCTCTTTTTTGAGCTTCTCTATAAACATTGGGAGCTTTTTCTCTAAATTCGGGTTTGCTTCCATAATTATGGGATTCATTAATTATAGCCTCATCTGTCCAATAACCATTTGGATGTTTGCGATAACTAAGACCAAGTTTATTTATTATTCCAGTTTTTACAGCCAATCTATATACATAAGGATATTTATTCTGAAAATCATGAGCATCCACACACTCTTTTGCTGCCTCAATAATTTTATCTTCTGTCCACTTGTTTTCAGTTCCGGTTTTACTATGACGCAGCCAAGTCATTTCTTTGAGACAGTCAAACTTGCGAGCATAATAATATGCAGTCTCATTTTGAGCACGGAATTCTTTCAAAGAAGTGTATTGTCTTCCGATTTCCATTACTCTTTCTTTTGTCCAATAACCGATAGGTTTTCTTTCTTTCATATTATTCTTTAAGATTTATTAAACAATTATAATCATGTACAGATCTGCAAAAAATCAGAATCCTTTCATCTTTACTTGGTTGTTTATTCTTCATTCATTAAGGTTTTTTTCAGTATTGAATCAATTTCTAATTTGAGCTTCTTATTCTCTTTTCTTAATTCTTTTATTATTGCTTCTTGGTAATCGATTATTTGTTGCATGGAATTCTTTTGCTGCTCAAGAGCTATTCGTTTTTTTTCTTCTGCTTCTGTATAAATTGATATGGTTTTATTCACAAACCATTCTGAAGATTGTACTATTTCCTTTGTTTGTTCTACCTTTTTTTCAACTATTGGATTGCCTAGTTGATGAAAATCTGGACTAAGTGTCACAAATGTGCCATCGCTGGCGACACGCAGATTGTTCTTCTGCATAAGATCCCTAACAGACAGTCCTTGTTCTTCCAATGCAATAACGTCCATTAACGTACTTCTCAACCCTTTTCCGTCTAATTCTATAAAAGAGAGTATATCGATTTTTTTATCATTACAAATCTCAACTAATTTTGTGAAATAGATATCTTCTCCCTCCAGCCAACGATTAACAGTTTCGTTGTTTGTATGTCCGAATGTTTTTTTGGCTATATTAGTTTTCTTCAAATTGAATTTGTTTAATAACTCTTTAAGTGCATTTGATTTATAACTAAGATTCTTTCCCATAATTAATTCTATCGTTTATTATCGTTTTTAGTACAACAGCTTCTAGATAATTCTATTTTTGTAGATTTGTCAAATGTGTAATTTTACACTTAATCAATCCAATTACTTGTGCGCAAGTTTGTTATTTGTCGATTCTAGGTTGTTATCCTTAGAAAAGAAAAGCGCCTTGATCTCCTCAGTGATGCCTAAACGACAGGCTGCCTTATAGGCAGTGTGGTATTTTTTTGTAAATACCGTGTAGTTGAGGCAATCCTTAGCAAGTGCCAGGATACTCTCCTTAGTATATCTGCTTTTTCGCACGGGTGGTAAGAGGCGCTTCACATCTTCCAGCCAGCCGTTCTTGTTGGCTGCAGCATAAGCCGAAGGTTGCTCCTTGACAAAAGAGTCATACGTTTGGTACAAAGTAGCAAGTCTCATAACTTCCTGTTTGGTATATTCATTTTTCAGCTTCAGAGGCAGTATTTGCTTGATTTCATCCAGCCAGCCACAATTGCTAGCTTTCATATATTCAGATCTGTGATCATATACAAACTCTGTATATGTTGAGCAAGAACGAGCTGTTTCAAATACGGACTCCTTGGTAAGAATCTTTCTCTTCGCAGTTTTAATTGCAGCTTTTGGAATTGGTTTTCTCTGTTCTACAGCGTCTGCATTCTCGGCAGGAAGAGCATCTTCAGCCTTAGGATCTCCCAAAGTGGTTTCCTTCGGTAGAATTTTAAATACCTCTTCCAGCCAGCCATTTCTGCAAGCAGCTGCATACTCTCCTGGGCAGTTCTTCCTGAAATCAGAAAAACGATTAAACTCAGAAACCTTGTTGAGGACGTTTGCTAATGTATAGGTCGTAGTATATCTATAGTATCTGTATAAAGATTTTATCTGATCGATCTCACCCATATCAATCGCCCACTGGTTCTCTTCTGGGTATTTCTGTGCAAATTCGCTATAACTCTCACACGCTTTTGCTAAACTATAGACTCTACCCAATGATGGATTACTCTGCTCCTCTACAGGGCCATACAATCTGGACACATGCTCAATAAATCTATGTCGAAGTGTCAAGAAGTAAGCTGCTGGCCTATTCTTTCTAAAAGAAGTATAATCTTTTTCCGACAGTGCAATCTCAATGACATCATCCAATGCATTGTCTGCGTCAATGGGAATTCTATTAGTTAGCAAAGTCCAATTATGTTCTTGATAATAAGTCAAAAGAGAACTATAGAATTCCTTAATATTATAAATATCTCTATCGACAGATATTTCTTTGACAACTGGCTGCAGTCCACTTTCAAGTATATGCACTTTGACCATTGAAAGATTTGAGGAAAGTATTTCTTCCTCTCTGCTCTGCCAATTAGCACTTACAGCGATGAATACATGATTGTCCGGGAATTCAAGTGTATGAACAGACAATATAGGTGAGACATAGTTCTTGTCCATGTGCTGACAGATTCTGTCAACAATTCCTAATCTCACAGACATACAGTAATGATTGCCAAAGTGCAAAGCATATTCTGATCTTTTATTAAAATCTTTTGATGAGTTCTCAATATCTTCAGTGGGAATAGTGCTGTTATTTTTACGCTGATCTTGAAAGCAAGAAGTGTATTTCTCGAACAGACCATTTGTTTTTAATATTAAATAGACTGTTTTATAATGATTATAAAGCTCTAAAAGAGTATCACATTGGCTGATTGCCTCCATGATATGAGCAATATCTTCCCAATACTTAGGGGGATAATACTGCTCTCCAAATATAGCTCTAAATAGGTCAAGAAAGCCGTGCTTCCAGCAATAAGCATATTCAGAGGGATGTTCTTTCCTGAATTGACTGATTGAGCCACATTCTTTTGCTATTTCTAGATACTCTACTAGAGTTCTTTTACAAGCCATATAAAAATTTGACTAATGTTTTGTATTATTTCACTGCAAATATAGATACAAAAAATAACAGACAGGTATTTAATAGTAATAAAATAGTAAAAATAATGTATTTATGTGCATTGGTTATTTGATTTGATAGCTACGCATATCACTTTGGTGAATTATAAGCTAGAAAGTCGAAAAATTAATAGTAATCAAAAAAAGAAATGGAATGAAATTTTGCTTGTTGAATAGTATGCATTAGGGTATTGTTTAATAATAAAAAACTTTTCAGGTCTTTACTTGATGCCTATACAAGCAAAGATTCCTGGAACGCGAATGTAATACTACTGCACTTCGAAGTGAAGATAATAAGGTAACTATCTAATCTTTTCAAATAGTAATTTGAATCGTTGGACGTGGGAACTATTATACTAATAATGTGTCATCTGGTATTTCCGATAACAGAATATGGATAATGAGAGTTGAATAAAAAGAGTTATGCTTGTTTCTTCTCACTCCCTTTTTGTATAAATGCTCAACAAAAGTATATTAAACAGAAGTTCAGTTCAGGATGTTCCAGAACTAGTGAAGATTGTTGCTGGAGAGCATTGATCGGAAACACACCCATTTTGCAAAAATCCCTCACTCCCTCACACCCTTCTTCTATATCATTGATTTTGAATCCCTCCAAACAGATTATTCAGTGAGGGATAGGTGAGGGATCCCTCACTTATCCCTCACTAAGAAAAGAAAGGCAAGGGAATCACAGACAGAATGATACAAGAAGGGGGTGAGGGAGTAAGGGATTTTTTGAAATTCCATGTATGGCCTAAATCAGACATAACTTACGACCGGCATCGATCACTACTTATGATTGATGTCGGTCATACTATAAGTCATTTCCCAAAATAGCCAATCGGTAGCGGGGACGATTTGTATGGTGAAGCCTTCATATTCGACCGTTTCGCGCTTGTCAAAAAGTGAATAGATAATGATACAAATCGTCTGTTCTTCTGCCAAAATGCAACTGAAGCGACACTTTTTTGCTCAAAAATTTTGCATTTCCAGAACCAATCATTATCTTTGCACCCCGATAATGATAATTTCAATAATTCTTAAACCAACCAAAACTATGATGAAAACCTTTCGAGCAAGTTTTATGAAGAGAAAGATCTTTGCGTTTTTGTGTTCGATGCTCCTCGCCTTCACTGCCATCGCACAGAGCAGTGTGGAGGGGTGTGTGATGCTCAATGATTCGGTGCCTGCGACCTTTGCCACCATCTATGTGCCTGCCACAGGCCAAGGGTGCACGACCGATCTGGATGGACGCTATGTGCTGGAGGATCTGGCCACAGGCAATGTGGTGGTGGAATACTCCTATCTGGGCTATGCCACTGAGCACCAGACGCTGATGCTGCCCGAAGCCAAGCGCTATGCGCATGACGTGCGACTGAAGGAGCAGCCCATCACGCTGGGCGACATCTATGTGACACCTTCGGGCGAGGATCCTGCCGTGTACATCCTACGCAAGGTGGGCGAACAGGCAGCTTTGAACAAGAAGCGGCTCAAGCAGTTCGACGCTGTGGTGACACATTCGCTGGAGGCACGTGACATGGACATCTTCCGAGCCCTGTTCCCAAAGCCTATCCTATGGATGATGCGCATGGCTTTGAAAACCGCGGGCTTTGGTGCCATCTTCGACTATTGTACCGAGAACAGCTATGTCAAATCCAAGTTGCGCATCAACCATCACTTTGCCAAGGGCAAGACCAAGTACAGCGGACAGCAAGTCCTGGAGAGCACCCCTGCCATGCCTGACAATGTGGCCAAACAGATATGCAAGATGTCGCAGGAGGATCTGTTCGTCGAAATCTACGGAGAGTTCGAGCTGAAAAAGCAGAAGAAATCGAAGACGACCTGGAAGCTGCAAGGCACCATCGAGGAGAATGGCAAGACCATCGACGTGCTGACCTACGAATCGCAGATCGTGCATCTGAACGATAGCAACTCGGTGAGCATCAGCGTGGGATCGGGCTCGGCCAACAAACGCATCCTCTATGTGGTGGATGGCGATTGGGGCATCCTGAGGAAGGAGTCAGAGTCTGGTTCTTCATACGCACGCACCGAATGTCGCGACTTGGGCGGAGGCATCTACATGCCCATCAGCTACCTGGAGGAGCAGCGTCAAGATGCAGAGCAGCTCAACCGCGTGTTACGCGAAATGATAGCCGAAAGCGAAAAGCCCGAGCAGCAGAAGGAAGTCAGCAAGATGGAGCGCAACATGCTCAACCGACTCAAGGCCTTGCTCGACAGCGGACGCAAGATCAACCCCTGCATGCCAGCTTCGTACAGCGTACACTACAGCAATGTGATCGTAGAAAAGTAATAAGCTGGAGCAAATCGTAATTGGACCTTCGAGCGCACACAGATTTGACACATCGTACGAAGTGTCAAATTCGTGTGTCCACAAAATCAACACCTGACTCCATGTGTTGATTTCCGAGCAACTGAAAAGTCCGGCCTGAAACCAGGTCGGACTTTTGTGCGTACAGGGAGTCAACACTTCGTACAATGTGTTGACTCAAAGTGTGCCAGCAATCAACACTTCGTGCGATGTGTTGACTCCAAGCACGCACAAGTTTGACACTTCGTACGATGTGTCAAATTTGTGCTTCTACATTGGGTCGCACTAACGCCGGGCAGCTCATTTGGTGAACTTGAAGCCCGTCTTCATGCCGCTGTAGCTTTGGGCAATCGCTCCGATGGAGCCGAGGGTAGAGTTGGTGTTGCCGCCCACAGCCGAGAAGAGGGAGAGCACCTTGCTGGTGTCGAAGCAGAGGCTCATGTTGTTGCCGCTGATGGTGACGTAGGAGTTGATGTTGTTGCCATTGGCAGTGGTGATGGTGATGACCTTCTGCTGGGCATCGAACACATAGGTTCCGGCCAGCTGCCTGCTGCCCACCGAGTAGTTGACCTTGCCGTCACGGTTGAAGGTGAAGATGAGCTTGCCAGGGGTGATGCCAACAGTCTTATAGACAGGGCCAAGCTTCTCTTCGATCTTGGTAGCCATGGCTGTGCCGCCTGCCTGAGTGAGGAGGTTCTCGCTCTCGAACTGCACGCAAGGAGCAGTGTAGGTCCAGGTGCCATAGAGGTTGTTCTGTGTGGTGGTGGCGCTGCCTGTGACGCTGCTGAGGATGTTGCCCAGGATGCCACCCAGTTCACCAGCCTGTTCGGTGGCTGAGCCGATCACGCCATTGAGTATGTCGCCCAAAGGGTTCTGCTGAGGAGTGTTGCCACCCTGTGGGGTGCTCGTTTGTGCTGTGCCATTGGCTACAGGGGCCTGCTGCACGAGGCAGGAGGTCATGGAGGCCATGCCGAAAAGGGTGATGGCGAAGAGAATGCTGTGTCGATACATTATGAGTTTCGTATTAAAGTAATTGCACGGCAAAGATAGGGATTTTTCTTTGAACGACCAAATTATTCGGTCGAAAAGTGCGGATAAGGACTACTTTCTGCCGCTTTTGTCATGTCGTAATAAATTGAGGTGGCCATCACGGTCACCTCAACAATCACAATACCTAAAAAATAACACAAATAAAGGTTGTCTGGCTTTGTGCCAGCTGAATATATTATAACAGACGCATTTATCGTATGTTCAAAAGTCAACCTACCAGATGATGCAGATGTTGTAGATCAATGAGATTTCATCACCTGCAACGATTTCCTTGATTTCGAGAGTTTCCATAGTTGTATGTTTTTATATTGTTAATGATTAAGCTCAACTCGTTGGGGAGTTAAAAGAAAGTCTGGCAGGAAGCATCTATCCCTTACTGTGCCTCCTCCAGCTCGGCCTCAGCATGGTCGGCAAAGCCATAGTGCTCGTCATGCTGCGAGATGTCGAGACCCAGGGCCTCTGATTTGGCCGAGACGCGCATTGGGATCATCTTGTTGGTAATCCAGTAGAGGCCGAGGCTCATGACGAAGGTGTAGCCACAGACGATGGCCAAGCCGAGGATGTGCAGCCCCATGCCAGCCCAATCGGGGTTGTCCTGATGCAGGATGCACATGAAGACACCGGTGAGCAAGGTGGCAAAGATGCCTCCCATGCCGTGGGTGGGGAAGACGTCGAGCGCATCGTCGAAACGACCTTTCTTCTGCTTCCAGTAGCACGCTGTGTTGCAGACGATTGTGGTGAGCATACCTATCATGATAGCCTCACCTGGGGTGACCTGATCGGCCATCGGAGTGATGGCAACAAGTCCGACCACCGAACCCACGGCAGCACCCATGGCTGAAGGCTTGCGTCCGCGCAGACAGTCGATGAAGATCCAGGTGAGCATGGCGGTGGCAGCGGCCGTGTTGGTGTTGAGGAAGGCCAGGATGGCGATGTGATCAGCTGCCAGCGATGAGCCACCATTGAAGCCGAACCATCCGAGCCACAACAGGGCTGCACCCAGAATGACAAAGGGGATGTTGGCCGGATCTTCGTGAGTGGCACCCTTGCGCTTGCCCAGGAAGAGGGCACCAGCCAGAGCAGCCACACCCGACGAGGCATGGACCACGATGCCACCAGCAAAGTCATGCACGCCCCAGAGGTTGAGAAAGCCTTCAGGATGCCACGTCCAGTGTGCCAGCGGGAAATAGACGAAGAAGCAGAACAGCGTCATGAACACCAGATAGCCTGAAAAACGTACGCGTTCGGCAAAAGAGCCTGTGATCAGGGAGGGGGTGATGATGGCAAACTTCATCTGGAACAAGGCAAACAGCGCAATAGGAATGGTGGTGGCCACACCGCCTGCTGCCAACTGTCGGATGCCTTCGACCGAAGAACTGAGCGAGGCCTCGTGTGCTCCCACGTTTTCGAATAAGAAAAAGGTGCGTGGATCGCCTATGAGATGGAGTCCACCAACGTCTTCGCCGAAGCTCAACGAGAAGCCGACTGTCACCCAGAGCACAGAGACGAGGCCCATGGCGATGAACGATTGGAGGATGGTGGAGATGACGTTTTTCTGCCCCACCATGCCACCATAGAAGAAGGAGAGACCCGGGGTCATCATCAGTACGAAGATTGTGGCGGTGATCATCCACGCCACATTGGCCCATTGCAGCTCCTCGCCAGGTGCAAGTTCCCACAGGCCTTCAGTATAGTGGTGCGTGCAGCCAAGAATAGCGAACAGAACCAGAATTGCGGACATTATTGTCCATCTTTTCTCTTTCATTTTGCTTTGTTATGTAATATAAATATAGAATAATGACAGATTTCTTTCTGTTTTGCGGTGCAAAGATACGCACTTTTCTTTTAGACAATGCATTTTTGCAATAGTTTCAGCAATTTTGATTTCTTTTTTCCATCAAATAACGAGTTTTGCTATCATTGCATTACAAAAACAGCCAAACAAATGGCAAAATACTTTAAAATGGAATATATTTGTAGAATTATTCTTCAAATGCTTTGATATTTGTAGACAAATGCATATCTTTGCGTCGCAAAAACAACAAAACAGATATGTAATATATATAAAAGGTATCAGAAAGACAATGAAAGAACTCTTGAAAAGCCGCGATGCCGTCAATCAGTGGATGGAACGGTACGGCGTACGCTTCGGCGTATATAAGAATGGTGTATTCAACGAACAGCTGTTCCCCTTCGATGCTATTCCACGTCAGATTCCTGCCGAAGAGTGGGAAATGCTGGAGCGAGGACTGAAGCAGAGAGTCAAGGCGCTGAACATGTTCCTCTACGACATCTATCATGACAAGCAGATTGTGGCCGACGGCATCGTGCCCAAAGAATTTACCTACGAATCGAAGGGCTACATGCCCGAATGCGAAGGCATCACACCCACACACGGTATCTATGCACACATAGCCGGCATCGACCTGGTTCAGGCCAAGGATGGGCGATGGCTCATTCTGGAGGACAATCTGCGCATTCCCTCAGGAGCCTCATATCCGATGATTGCACGCAAGGTGACACGCAAGGCTGCACCGCAGACCTTCCGTGACAACCTGGTGGCCGACAACCGCAACTATGGCGAAATGCTGCGCGAGATGATGGACTATGTGAACGACGGTCGTGGAATCAACGTGATACTGACACCTGGTCGCTACAACTCTGCCTTCTTCGAGCACTCATATCTGGCCGAACAGACAGGTGCCACGCTGGCCTTCCCTGGCGACATGGTGGTGGAGGATGGCAATGTCTATTACGTGGGTCTCTACAAACAGAAGGTGCGCGTGGGTGCCATCTACCGTCGTGTGAGCGATGAGTACCTCGACCCATTGGCCTTCGAGCCCACCTCACTGCTGGGTGTGCCCAACCTGATGGAGTCCTACCGAGCTGGCAACGTGGGCGTGATCAATGCATTGGGCAATGGTGTGGCTGACGACAAGGGCATCTACTACTTCGTACCCCGCATGGTTCAGTATTATCTGCATGAGGAACCCATCCTGCAGAATGCGCCAACGTATCTGCCCTTCTTCAAGGAGGACTTCGACTATATTATAAATAATGTAGAGAAACTGGTGATCAAGGATGTGGCTGAGGCTGGAGGCTATGGTGTGATGTTTGGTCGCGACATGACACCCGAACGACTCGAAGAAGTGCGTCAGCTCATCATCCAGGAGCCACGTCGCTGGATAGCTCAGGAGGTCATCGACTTCATCGACCTCGACATCATCGACGAGAGTGGACAGCCTTCGCCCCGCAAATGCGACCTCCGCGCCTTCGTCATCACTGGCGAGGAAACCAAGGTGTGGAAGTCGGGCCTCACACGCTTCTCGCGCAACCCCAACTCGTTTGTTGTCAATTCGTCGCAGGGCGGCGGATTCAAAGACACCTGGGTCATGGAGAAATAAGAAACTTAAAACAATAAGAAGTTGTTCAAAATTAGTTATATGTATCAGTAGGTATCTTAATTTTGAACACCTACTTAAATTCAAAATTAATAATTATATGCTCAACGCTACAACCGCCAACCGTCTCTTCTGGCTCGGACGTTATGCCGAACGTGGCTACCTGTTCCTGCACCTGATGCGCAAGGCATACGACGAGGTACTCGATGTGCCTGTGGGCGAAACTCCCATATATAGTGACTTCCTCAAGAAACTTGACGTCTATGTCGAAGGATCGCTCGACACCTCATATCAGATCATGGATCAGTTGTACAGTCCTGACACCGTCACCTCCCTGCGCTCCATCATTGAGATGATGATGGACAATGCCATCGTGCTGCGTACGGAGATTATGACCGAGTCGTTCTCCTACATCGAGATCTGTCGCGACCTGATTCGCGCCAAGTCCATATCACAGGACACCAACATCACCAACCTGCAACCCATCACCGATGCGCTGCTGGCCTTCTGGGGGTCAGTACAGGAGCGTGTCTATGGACGCTCACGCACCTTCCTGATGCTGGGCAAGCTGGTGGAACACCTCGACATGAACATTCGTTTCGACTACAAGCATTACCGCATCATGGAGGCCATGTCCGAACTGGACAAATACGTCGAGCAGGAGCCCGAACTGGCTGACCGCGAGATGCTGCCCAAGTTGCGTAGCATGGTTGCCGATGCCGAAGCCTACAATCGCTTCGACGCAGAATACAAGAACCGGATGCTCAACTATCTGAACCGTCTGGTGGTGATCTGATGTCCGAAGCAATGAGGTATCATTACCGCTATGTCACTCGTTCGACTTTCCGTCCTGCTGTAGAGTGGCATTTCTTCAAGCTGCGCTCAGTGCCCTGCGACAATGAGTTCCAGCACCTCCTTTCGACCTCGCTCCACATTGCTCCTGACTGTCGGTTATGCCATAGCTGCGACGGGCAGGGCAATGCTGTGCAGTGGGGTGCTATCGATGTGGAACATGACGAGTTCTGCATCGAGTCGGAAGGCGAGGTAGAACAAATTGGGCCCTACTTGCTGCACGAGAAGCCCGCAGGCTACTATCTTGTCCCGACAAGGCTGACGGACGCTGTCGGACCTGTCGAACTTGAAACGATGCCGCCCTTTGAGCTTACGGTCACGCTCATGCATCTCGTGCACCGACGCATCGCCTACACACCTTGTCACACCACCACGCGCACCACGGCCTCCGAGGTATGGTCCGATGGACGGGGCGTGTGTCAGGACTATGCGCATGTCATGATTGCGTTGTGTCGTCAGTTCGGCCTGCCTGCACGTTATGTCTGTGGCTTCATTGCTGGCGAAGGGCAGACGCATGCCTGGGTAGAGGTGTCGGATGGTCAGGTGTGGCGAGGCTTCGATCCGACCCATGACTGTCCGATCGAATGGGGCTACGTCAAGCTCGCACATGGACGTGATGCGGACGACTGTGCTGTGAATCGTGGCAGGTTCTATGGGTGGACGCTCGAGACGATGACATCGAGCGTCGTCTTGCAAACAATCGTCCAATCGTAAAATGCAAATCGCAGATCGGAGATCATCAAATCGTAAATCGTAGATCGTAAATTGTAAATCGTCAAATAGTAAATATCAAGGTGATTCAAAACGTTACAACACTGGAAATGCCCATCGATGAGCAGTTCCGCATACAAAAGAACCACTTCAGAGGTGGACGAGGCGCCAAGCGCTTCTGCATCGTCAGTGGTACGCATGGCGACGAGCTGGAGGGTCAGTTCGTCATCTTCAAGATTGCTCAGATGATACGTCGCCACCCAGAGAAACTCAATGGTGTGGTCGATATCTATCCTGCCCTCAACCCGCTGGGCATCGACTCCATACAGCGTGGCGTGCCAGCCTTCGACCTCGATATGAACCGCATCTTCCCAGGCAATCCGCGCGGTTCGATGGTCGAAAAGGTGGCGCACGACATCTATACTGACCTGCGCGGAGCCGACATGGTGATCGACATCCATTCGAGCAACATGTTCCTGCGCGAGTTGCCACAGGTGCGCATCAGCGAACAGACGGCAGAGCGGTTGGTGCCCTATGCCAAGTTGCTCAACGTCGATCTCATCTGGGTGCACCAGGCAGCCACGGTGCTCGAATCTACGCTTGCACATTCGCTCAACGTCACAGGCACGCCTGTGCTGGTGGCCGAGATGGGTGTGGGCATGCGCATCAACCATTCGCTCTGTCAGCAGCTCTTTCTGGGCATCGTCAACCTGATGCACCACATGGGCATCTGGAGCGAAGCTGTCGATCCTACCCTGCTGCATGAGCCAATCGTGTCGGAGGGTGATTCGGTGGATTTTCTCAATGCTACGAACTCTGGAGTCTTCGTCACAGAGATGCACAACGACCGCTCGACCATCGTCGAGGCTGGTCAGGTAGTGGGTCAGATCATCTCACCTCTCTCAGGCGAAGTGCTGCAGGAGGTGCGAGCTCCGCATCGTGGCATTCTCTTCACCATACGTGCGTACCCGATTATCTATGAGGGAAGTTTACTGGCGAGAATACACAAATTATGAATCGTAAACTGACTCCATTCGATTCCATCTTGTTTCGGTTCAAAATTGCTTCGATTCAAGCTGTTTCGATTCGAAGTTGTTTCGATTCAATATTGTTTCGACCCAAGTTGTTTCGATTCCAATCGCTTAACCATTTATTTGCTTAATCGTTTTACAGTTCAATCGTACATCACACGATGAAAATACAGACCATCTTCACCATGTCGTCACCCTATCGTGACGACTTCCGCATCAAAGCATATACATTCGGCCACGGCACAAAGGCGCTGGCCATAGTGGGTGCCATGCGCGGCGACGAACTGCAGCAGCAGTATGTGGCTGCACAGTTGGTGCGACTGCTGTCTGAGGCTGAGGCGCACGGGCAGATTGCCGAAGGTGTCTCGATCAGTGTCATTCCTTCGGTCAATCCGTTCTCCATGAACATCGAGAAGCGTTTCTGGGCACTCGACAACACCGACATCAACCGCATGTTCCCTGGCTATGACCAAGGCGAGACCACACAGCGCATAGCTGCAGGATTGTTCGAATTCATTCAGGACTTCAAGTACGGCATCCAGCTGGCATCATACTACCTGCCAGGCAACTTTGTACCACATGTGCGTGTCATCGAGACGGGCACAGGATTCGAGGATGTATCGCTCGGTCTGCGCTTCGGTTTCCCATACGTTACGACCCGCAAACCTGCGCCTTTCGACACCGTGCTGCTCAACTATAACTGGCAGATTTGGGACACTCAGGCCTTCTCGCTCTATGCTGGCACCACCGAGACGATCGACCCGGCAACTGCTCGACAATCCATTGAGGGTGTGCTACGTTTTATGACCTCGATGGACATGATTCATGACCTCGAAGTGCCTGAGGGCATCGAGTCGGAGATTGTCGACGAAGATCTGTGTGTCACGCTACAGGCCACGCATGCCGGCATTCTGGTCGATGTAGCTGATGCGGGTCGGATGGTGGTCAAAGGTCAGGTCATAGCCCGTATTATACATCCTTACGAGGGTTCACTGGTCACTGAGGTCGTAAGTCCGTGTGATGGCATGATATTCTTTGCCCGCAACAAATCAATCACTTATCAGAACACGGTGCTCTTCCGCATCAAACCTACTGCCATGGGTTAGCGCCCTCTTCGCCAGAGCCAGCCCAATACTATACCACGAGTGGCCAGGTAGAGCAGGAAAGAGAACCAAAGGAGGTGGTTCAGCAACGCTGTCGTGCTGTTGAATGAGGGATTGGGGATAAAGGCCTCACAACCTGACGACCTTATAACCTCAAAACCTAAATCTTGAGCACATGCTAAAGTCGAATTAATAAAAAGTGTGCCACCTTCGAACACCGAGAAGAAGATTATGGCACTGATAAGGAGCGACAGAAACATGTGACGAGTGCGAGTGGCTCCGATGTAGATGCCGTCCCACATGAAGGCTGCAATGCCACAGAGAGGGATGGCCACAGCCCATGGCATGTAAGGCGAAGCAGCTGTCAGCACCGCGTTGTCGTCAGTAAAGAGGCGTAGTATCGCTGTGCCCCCAAAAGCATAGAGCAGCGTGAAAAGTAATGCTACGCCTAATCCCCACCTGAAGAGAAGACGGATTAATGAGGAGTCTAAAGCCTCTTTTCTCATTTCGTTCCCTACTGCCTTGCCAACCAATGCCTCGCCCGCCAGGGCAAAGCCATCGCTGAAGTAGCTGAAGAGCGTGAAGAGCTGCATGAGGAGGGTATTGACGGCCAGCAGCATGTCGCCCATGCGCGCTCCGTAAGCGGTGAAAGCTGTAGTGACTGCGATAAGACACACCATGCGGAATAAGATGTCGCGATTGATGACGAAGAAAGTTTTCCACTCGATATGAACCGCTGGTTGTTGATAACTTGCATGGTTTTCTCCTTTTTTATCCACAATCTGTTGTTCACAACTGTTGGCAAGACCTTTATCAACGCGCAATGTTGATAACTGAGTTGATAACTGATGTTTGCAGAGCCAGAGGGCTGCAGCCAGCCCCAGATACTGCGCAATGACTGTGCCAAGCGCTACGCCTTCGATGCCCATGCCTGCACGGATGGTCAACAAATAGCTGAGTGAGATGTTGACAAGGTTTTGGCCGATGGCGATATACATGGGGTAACGCGAGTTCTGCATACCCACCAGCCAACCGGTCATGGCAAAGAGGGCGAGCACAGCAGGTGCTGCCCAGATGCGGATGCGGAAGTAGGCGACAGCCAGTGCCCACACCTCAGACGACGGAGCTATGATCCACTGAGCCACCCACTCGATGGGTCGTTGCAGAGCGAAGATGAGCAAGCCACAGCAGAGCGCCACAGTCAGTGCCATACGCAGGATGCGCTGCTGGCCACCGTAGTCCTTGCGGCCAAAGGCCTGTGCTGTCAAGCCACTCGATCCCATGCGCAGGAAGTTGAAGAGCCAGTACACCATATTGAAAATAAGTGTGCCGACCGAGATGGCACCAATCAAGACAAACGAGGAATCGAAATGCCCCACAATGGACAGATCGACGATGCCCAGCAACGGCACGGTGATGTTGGTGACGATGCTGGGCAGCGCTATACGAAGGATAGACTTGTGCATGGTAAGGAGGCCCTAGAAAAACAGATAATAGATGCCATTGGCACAACCCACCACGGCAATGGCCAGCATCACGCCAGCGATGCCACGGTTGATGTTGCGCAGCGTGCGGATCCCGAAGTTGTTGCGCACCTTGTTGATGATCCAGGTGATGAGCAGCCACCAGCATGCTGCACCGCCAACAAGACAGGCAAAGCCGATGATGTAGAGCCACCAGTGCTCGGCGTCGGCCGCAAAGAGGAAATTAGTACGGGCGAACAGCGCGATGTAGAAAAAGATAATAAGCGGATTGCTGATGGTGATGCCGAAGCCTGAGAAGAAATTCTTCAGGATGCCCGAAGCTCGCATGCGTGGCGACATCAGCTCCGTGGTCTTGTCCTTGGCACCAAGACCCGAGGCAGGATTGGAGCGCCAGAGGTAAACAGCATAGAGAGCAATGAAGAACGAGCCAGCAAATTGCAGGGTCGATTTGTATTGCTCAAGCCAATCGACCACCAGGCCGAGGAAGAAGACCGAAATCAGAGCGTAGATGAAGTCAGAGAGCGTAGCACCAAAGCCAGTGAGCATGCCAGGAAGGCGACCTTTGTTGAGTGTGCGTTGGATGACGAGTATGCCAGTAGGCCCCATAGGCGCAGACACAAGCACGCCTATCAGGAATCCCCAGATTATGGTGAATATCGTCGTCTCTAACATGAAAATTGGTCAGTTTCTGTTATTTTTTGCGCAAAGATAGTGTTATTTTTTCAAAAACATACATAAGTATCGATTTTTTTTTGTATTTTTGCACCGTGAAACCGCTTTTTGGCTCTTTTTCGCCTCAGAGATGAGGTAAAATGATGGCTAAAAGTGATTCGAAATCGAGATTCGACAGAACCGATTGATCAATCATGAATCATCAATCGCAAATCGCAAATTGTCAATCGCAAATCGTAAATCGTAAATCGCAAATCGTAAATCGTAAATCGCAAAAATTGTAAATAATATGGTTTTCTTCTTCAAGCAACCGTCAGCCACCGTGCTGGCCGTCGATGTGGATCATCAGCTCACGGTTGATGAGTCACAGCGTCTGTGTTGGCTCTTCAGTGATGCCGTCCTTATGCCCGAGACCGAGGTCAAGGGCTGGTATGTTGGCCCTCGTCGTGAGATGATCACCCCATGGTCAACCAACGCCGTCGAGATCACCCAGAACATGGGTCTCACAGGCATCTGCCGCATTGAGGAGTATTTCCCTGCCAGCGGTCCTGACGCAGAGTTCGACCCTATGCTCCGTCGTCTGTACGAGGGCATCGACCAGAAGTGTTTCACCATCGACAAGCAGCCTGACCCAATCGTCTACATCGAGAACCTTGAGGAGTACAATAAGAAGGAGGGTCTAGCCCTCTCGCCTGAGGAGATTGAATATCTCAACGATGTCGCCAAGCGCGTGGGTCGTCCTCTGACCGACTCGGAGGTGTTCGGCTTCAGCCAGGTTAACTCAGAGCACTGTCGTCACAAGATCTTCGGCGGCACCTTCATCATCGATGGCGAGGAGAAGGAGTCATCGCTCTTCAACCTCATCAAGAAGACCTCGAAGTGCCAGCCAGGCAAACTGGTGAGCGCTTACAAGGATAACGTAGCCTTCAACAAGGGCCCAGTCATCGAACAGTTCGCCCCAGCCGATCCTACCACTGCCTCGGAGTTCGAGGTCAAGGAGTTCGAGTCGGTGATCTCGCTCAAGGCCGAGACGCACAACTTCCCAACTACCGTCGAGCCATTCAATGGCGCTGCTACCGGCACGGGTGGTGAGATTCGTGACCGTATGGGTGGTGGCAAGGCCTCTATGCCTATCGCTGGCACAGCAGTCTATATCACCTCATATCCTCGCAACGACGAGAAGAAGCAGTGGGAACAGGGCATGGAGGCCCGTCCATGGCTCTATCAGACCCCCGAGCAGGTGCTGATCAAGGCTTCGAACGGTGCGAGCGACTTTGGCAACAAGTTCGGCCAGCCACTGATCTGCGGTTCGCTGCTGACCTACGAGTTCCAGAGCGATGAGCAACCTCAAAACCCCACAACCTCAAAACCTCAAAACCTCAAAACCTCAAAACCTCAAAACCCCACAACCTCAAAACCTCAAAACCTCACAACCTCACAACCTCAAAACCTCAAGTACGGCTTTGACAAGGTCATCATGCTGGCTGGTGGCGTGGGCTATGGCAAGATGCGCGATGCGCTGAAGGGCGAGCCTGAGCCAGGCGAGAAGGTTGTGCTGATTGGTGGTGACAACTACCGCATCGGCATGGGCGGTGGCGCTGTGTCATCGGTCAACACTGGCAAATACACCTCGGGCATCGAGCTCAATGCCGTGCAGCGTGCCAACCCTGAGATGCAGAAACGTGCCTACAACGTGGTTCGTGCCCTCGGCGAGTCGGACAACAACCCAATCGTCTCGATCCACGACCATGGTGCTGGTGGCCACATCAACTGCCTCTCTGAGCTCATCGATGCCACAGGTGGCAAGATCTATATGGACAAACTTCCTATCGGTGACCCAACCCTTTCGGCCAAGGAGATCTCGGGCAACGAGAGCCAGGAGCGTATGGGCTTCCTCGTCAAGGAGGAGGCCATCGACTACTGTCGCAAGATTGCCGAGCGCGAGCGTTCGCCATTCTACGTGATTGGCGAGGCTACCAACGACATGCGCTTCTGCTTCGAGCAGGCTGATGGCGTCAAGCCTATTGACCTCTCGCTGGCCGACATGTTTGGTCACGCTCCTAAGACCTATATGCACGACTCGACCGTAGAGCACAACTACCAGCCAGTCGTTACTGCCGATTCGGAGCTCCATACATATATTAATAATGTGTTGCGTCTGGAGGCTGTGGCCTGCAAGGACTGGTTGACCAACAAGGTCGATCGTTCGGTGACAGGCAAGATTGCCCGTCAGCAGTGCCAGGGCGTGCTGCAGCTGCCTTTGAGCGACTGTGGTGTCGTAGCCCTCGACTATCGTGGCAAGGCTGGTATCGCCACCTCGATCGGTCACGCACCTGCTGTGGCTCTGGTCGATGCGCCTGCAGGTTCAGTCATGGCTGTTGCTGAGGCTCTGACCAACATCGTTTTCGCTCCAATCGAGGGCGGCATCGAGGGCGTCAGCCTTTCGGCCAACTGGATGTGGCCTTGTCGCAATGCTGGTGAGGACGCACGTCTCTATGCTGCAGTTCAGGCTTGCTCTGACTTTGCTATCTCGCTCGGCGTGAACATTCCAACTGGTAAGGACTCCCTCTCGATGACCCAGCAGTACAACAAGGCCGACGGCACCTCGGAGAAGGTGATCAGCCCTGGCTGTGTGATCATCTCGGGTGGTGGTGAGGTCACCGACGTACGCAAGGTGGTTTCACCTGTGGTTCAGCTCGACCGCTCTACCGACCTCTACTATGTTGACTTCTCGTTCTGCGAGATGCGTCTGGGTGGCTCGGCCTTGGCACAGACCCTCAACCGCGTGGGCGACAGCGTGCCTACCGTCGAGAATCCAGAGTACTTTGCCGATGCTTTCGATGCCGTCCAGAAGGCCATCAACGAGGGCTTGATCCTCGCTGGTCACGACATCTCTGCTGGTGGCATGCTCACCACCCTCTTGGAGATGTGCTTTGCCAATACCGAGGGCGGCCTCCGCATCAACCTCACAGACTTTGCCGAGAAGGACCTCACCAAGCTCCTCTTCGCTGAGAACCCAGGTGTGATCCTGCAGGTCAAGGAGGGCAAGACCTTCGAGAAGCTGATGGAGAAGGCAGGCGTGGCAGTGGCTAAGATCGGTTACCCATGCGACGAGCGCACCGTATCTGTTCGCCAGGGCGAGCGTGTCGAAAGCTTCGACATCGACCAGCTGCGTGACGTATGGTACGAGTCAAGCCATCTGCTCGACCGCAAGCAGTCGGGCGTCGCCAAGGCTGACGAGCGCTTCGAGAACTATAAGAAGCAGCCTCTCTATTACCTCTGGCCAAAGAACTTCACTGGCAAGTTGGCCGACATGGGTCTGAACCCAGACCGTCGCAACAAGACCGGCATCAAGGCCGCTATCCTCCGCGAGAAGGGCGTGAACTCAGAGCGTGAGATGGCTTACTCTATGTGGCTGGCTGGCTTCGACGTGAAGGACGTTCACATCACCGACCTCATCTCTGGTCGCGAGGATCTGAAGGACGTCAACCTCATCGTCTTCTGCGGTGGCTTCTCTAACTCCGACGTACTCGGTTCGGCCAAGGGCTGGGCTGCTGGCTTCCTCTATAACGAGAAGGCTCGTAAGGCTCTTGAGGACTTCTATGCACGTCCTGACACCATGTCACTGGGCATCTGCAACGGTTGCCAGCTGATGATCGAGATGGGTCTCGTAGGCTCTAACCTCGACGCCAAGAACCCAGACATCCTCCGTGCAGCTCAGAACCCAGAGCGCGTACACATGCTCCACAACGACAGCCACAAGTTCGAGTCGAACTTCGTCAACGTGCGCATCCCTAAGAACCAGAGCATCATGATGGGCAGCCTCTCAGGCGCTCGCATCGGTATCTGGGCAGCTCACGGTGAGGGCAAGTTCGGCCTCCCTGCTGGCAAGAGCCTTGAGGACTACAACTGCGTGGCTCTCTACGGCTACAAGGCCTATCCAGCCAACCCTAATGGTTCGCCTGAGGGCTTGGCAGGTATCTGCTCGGCCGACGGTCGTCACCTGGCCATGATGCCACACCCAGAGCGTGCCATGTTCCCATGGCAGTGCGGCTACTACCCTGCCGACCACGCTCAGGACGAGGTTACCCCATGGATCCAGATCTTCATCAACGCACGCGAGTGGGTCGAGAAGAACAAGAAATGAAATTGTAAATCGTAAATCAATAAATCGTAAATAATGAATAATGCCGGACTGACGGGTTCGGCATTATTCGGATTTCAAGCATTACTCTAAATCTTCTAAAGTTACTAGAGTTCTAGCAACTCTAGACCAAAATCAAACTCCTATGAAAACCAAGATTCTTTCCCTGCTCCTCTCTGCCATGATGCTCCCAGCCGTAGCCATGGCCCAGAGCGTTTCGAGCTTTTATGAGCAAAACACCGTCCTCAACTATAGCGATGGCGAGAAGGCCGCTGGCGACATTCCTCAGCCTACACAGTTCGACCCCAACTTCCACATCTATCTCTGCTTCGGCCAGTCCAACATGGAGGGCAATGCCAAGATCGAGGCACAGGACCGTCAGGGCATCAGCACCCGTTTTCGCATGATGTCGGCAGTCAACATGCCCAACATCGGTCGTGAGCAAGGCAAGTGGTACGCTGCCGTGCCACCACTCTGTCGTGAGTGGACAGGTTTGACCCCTGCTGACTACTTCGGCCGCACCCTGGTCGAGCAGCTGCCTGATTCCATCAAGGTGGGCGTAGTGCATGTAGCCGTGGGTGGTGCCAGCATCAACCTCTTTGACGAGGACAAGACGGCCGACGTCATCGAGCATAGTGCCGACTGGTTCAAGAACTTCTGTCGCGAGTACGACAACAATCCATACCGCCGCCTCATCGACTGTGCACGCGAGGCTCAGAAGGTGGGCGTCATCAAGGGCATCCTGCTCCACCAGGGCTGCACCGACAACAATCAGCAGGACTGGCCACAGCGCGTCAAGGTGGTTTACGACCGCATCCTCAGCGAACTCAACCTCAATGCTGCCGACGTGCCTCTGCTCGTGGGCGAGCTCATGACCAAGGAGGAGGGCGGTGCCTGCTGGCATCACAACGCCATCATCGACCGCATCCATGAGGAGATTCCTACCGCCTACGCTGTCTCGGCTGTAGGTTGTCCTGGTCGTCGTGATCACCTGCACTTCACAGCCGAGGGCTATCGCATCCTGGGTCGTCGCTATGCCGAGACCATGCTGGGCCTGCTCCGCGACGATGCCAAGAAGCCATTCGAGGTGCAGTCACGCACCGTTGAGGAGGGTGGCACTGGCGCACACAAGGCCATGATGCTCGAACCAAGCACACTGCCTGCCCACACCGTGCTCTGCCCACGCGATCTTGCAGCCTTCGATCAGCAGAATCCGCTGCCCGTGCTCGTCTGGGGCAATGGTGCATGCAGCAACTCGCCTTGGGAGCATTACCTCTTCCTCAACGAGATAGCCTCGCAGGGCTATCTGGTCATTGCCACCGGTTTCTTCCCTGTCGATGACACCCCATACCATGGCGACATGTCCACACCAGAGCAGCAGATGCAGTCCATCGACTGGGCATTGCGTCAGAACCTCGATCCTTCGAGCCCGCTCTATCACAAGGTCAACACTCGTGCCATCTGTGCTGCTGGCATGTCGTGCGGCGGACTGCAGACCCTCTACAACTGCGCAGACCCTCGCATCACTGCCTACATGATCTGCAACAGCGGCCTCTTCATCGATCCATCCATAGCCATGCCTAACATGCCAATGCCTGGCAAGGATCAGCTCCTCAAGCTCCATGCTCCAATCATGTACATGCTCGGTGGTCCTGAGGATATAGCCTACGAGAATGGCATGGACGACTTCCATCGCATCAGCCACGTGCCAGCCCTCGCCATCAACTACCCTGTGGGCCATGGTGGCACCTATCGTCAGCCTCATGGTGGCGAGTTCAGCATCCCAGCCATTGCCTGGCTCAACTGGCAGCTGCGTGGCGATCAGGAGGCAGCCAAGATGTTCACTGGCCAGGAACCCGGCATCCTGAAGCGTGAGAAGTGGGCACTTGAGGCCAATGAGCTTGTTAAGTAATGTATTCAACAACAACGTTATGAGAAAGAAGCGCATCGATATCCGAAAGAAGCTGGCAGTCATGGTCCTGTGCCTGCTGTCTGCTCTCCCAGCCGTGGCCTCCGACTTCGTCACGGACGATAGCCTGCGCTTCTATCATGACGTTGAGCAGAGTGCTGCCTACCTCACCTATCAGGCGCTCGACTCGGCCAATGCCTCGGCCTACAGTGGCGAGCTGCTGGTGCCCTCCATGGTCTGCACGCCTCAGGGCGAGGTCTTGCCCGTACTTGGTGTTACGGCTGTGGCCTGTGTCTGCTGTCGCGATCTGAAGGAGGTCACGCTGAGCACAGGCATCGAGAGCATCGGCTATGCTGCTTTCTCCGACTGCCCCTCGCTGACCGAGGTTTCGTTGCCCACCAGCCTCACCACGTTGAGCGACCTGAGCTTCTATCGCGACGTCCAGCTGCAGTCCATCGACGTGCCTCAGGGTGTGAGCCGAGTGGGTGCGGGTGCATTCAGCTTCTGCTACACTCTGGCCGACGTCACCCTGTCCGATGGCATTGCCAGCATCGCCCCACATGCCTTCTATCTCTGCTCATCGCTCACTCAGCTGGTGTTGCCCTCCACACTCCGTCAGTTAGGCCAGTATGCCTTTGCCTACTGCTCGTCATTGCAGCGTATCGAGGTGCACACCCCACCCTTGGCCATTACGGACGATGTCTTCGAGGGTCTCGATTGTTCGCAGTGTCAGCTCATCGTGCCAGTCAACCAAGTCGACGCCTATCAGGCCGCTCCCGTTTGGCAAGAGTTCCAGATTGTGGCAGGCGACTGGGAGGGCATCGATGACGTCATGGCCGACGATGCCGAGCTCCTTCAGGTCTATCCTCAGGGCGACGTGCTCCATGTCTGCGTGCTTGGCGACGCCCCTGCTCTGATCTACGATCTCCAGGGCCATCGACTGGCAGTCTGTGGCTCAGGCAGTGGCGACAACGCCCTGTCGCTCCCAGTGGGTCATACCTACATCATCCGCTGCGGACACACCACCCGCAAGGTCAGCTACTGATCGCAAAGAAAATTAGGACGAACTAGAACAGAACGATCCCAGCGGCAATCGCATTACTGCAATTGCCGCTGGGATTATTATTTTCGAGGATTTCCGATGAACCTATCTCACCAGGCCTTGATTCAGGCTTTCATTTGTAGTGACATAAACTCCGACTACTAACACTTTTATTACTTCGTCATAGATGCGATAAACAAGTCTATGCTCTTTGCTAATTCTGCGAGACCAAGTCTCTTCCTCAAAATGTTTCAGTCTTTCAACTTGTCCAGTCCCGGTGCGAGGGTGTTCTGCAATCTCAGTGAGAAGCTTTTTCAATTTTGGAATAGCACGTGGTGCATTTTTCTGCAATAGAACAAGCTCCTTTTGAGCATCAGGGGTAAATTCTATTGAATACATAGTAATCTGTCGATAAATTGATCAACACTCTCACCTTCTTCTTGGGCATAAACATTGTTATTTTCAGCGCTTTTGACAGATTTTTCAATCTTTTCGTAAAACTCAGCCTTGGTATATTGTGTTTTGGGAGTAATCTCACGAACCTTAGTCACCCCTTTTAACTGCATAATAGCAGCCTTAATTGCACGTAGCATCGAACGGTCCTCAATACAAACCATCATCTGCGCTGGCGTCATGGGTTGCGCTAATTCTTGTATCATTGTTTCAAATATTGAAAGTTTTCACGCTGCAAAGATAGGTACTTTTTGCGGAACTACCAATTTTTTTCTACTGAAATATCACATTTTATATATAAATATAGTTGCAGCAGCAGGAATTCTTCATTAACCTAACAACAGCGGCTGGCACCTTGGATGATGCCAGCCTCTGGATTATTATGTTGGGTTTGAGAGGATCACGATTTCTTTGTTTTCCAAGAGGTCATCGGAACCTGTCCCCGTTGACCCTCTCTGGCCATCCTCAAAGTGATTCTATTTCAGCGGAGTTCAACCCCGTGTACTTTTGAATAATGTCAATGGAGAATCCGTCTGTTTTCATTTTTGACGCGACAGCTCTTTTCTCTTCCGCTTGTCCTTCAGCATGCCCCTCGGCACGACCTTCAGCACGTCCTTCAGCATGTCCTTCAGCATGTCCTTCGGCACGTCCTTCAGCACGTCCTTCTTTTATTGCGGTGCTTATTACGTCATTCTGGATCATAATTGCATTGATATGCTCATCGTAGGCTATTTGCTCAGGCTTACTCATATTCATATAATCCAGTATTCGTTTTGCTTCTTGAAGTCCCGGAGCGGTGGTGTCATCTGCAATAACTCCATCTTTGAGGTATGTTAACCATTCCTCAAGATCGTTTTCTGCCATCTTGTTGAATGCATTGACGCGGATCAAGAAATACTCAGGGAATACTTCCTCTGGGGACTTCATGTTTATCACATTCTTCTCCTTCATTGTGACCTGGAGTTCGTCATGCTTTGTGAGACCCACGAAATGTGTTTGTCCGCGATATACATAGTCCTCACCTTTGCCCAAGTCGAAATAAAGGATGCTGATGCTGTAAACCTTCTTCACCTGATCATATTTATTACCGAGGTGAATATGTTCGGTAATGGTCTTAACTTTGCCAAAATGGATAAACTCAATGAAATCCAAGATTCGCAAATATGAAATCACGACCAATATTATCTCGTCCTTACTATTCTTTGCCTTGATGTCAACGCGATTAAACTTATCGTCCTTGTCCTTCTGGTTGCTCTCACTTTCCAGAAGTTCAATGATATGCACTGGTTCTTTGAGAAGAACTGTACAGAGTCCTTCCAGAATGCAAAAATTGGCTTTATCGCGCAAGATTTTTTTTGCTGCCCAATCGAAGCTTACATACCTGTCCTTTGCCATATCTTTATTCTTTTTAGTTTATGATAAGTTGTTATCCACGCCGGGATTTTATCAATATAGATAACATCTTAATAATCAACATTTACAAAATAGACATATTTTGAATTGAGACCAGATTGTTCCCATCCAAATAATGAGTCGAAAACAACATAATTAATAAGAAAGTTGAAAACAAAGAAAAGGTAAAATAGCCAAAAGCTATTTAACATGTATTAATAGAATATTTACATTTATTAACTGGTAAATTCAATATAAATCGCTTTTTGTTGTTGGGAAGACATGATAAAAAATGAATTGTTCTCTGTCACACGGTTTGAATAAATGGCTAGATTGTTCTAAACATAATTGGCAAATAAAAAACTATCTGTGAGATTTATCACGA
Source organism: Bacteroidales bacterium (assembly GCA_045629225.1). Taxonomy (GTDB): domain Bacteria; phylum Bacteroidota; class Bacteroidia; order Bacteroidales; family UBA3663; genus Liminaster. Next base: position 55,005 of record JAZQQU010000028.1, read on the forward strand.
GATTGTTATTAGGTATATTCATAAAAGACAGGGGGAAAGAAAAAAAATGGAAGGTTGAGATTCCATATATAAACAAATTTCTACATAAATTAAAGTTTTAAATTATAATGTCCTGGTCTTTCATGAAAAATATATATCTTTGCGCCAAAGTTTAATCTATGTAATCTGAAAACTTATGGCTAATCTAAATCGTATTAAATTGGTGCTTGTTGAAAAAGAAAAGACTGGCAAGTGGCTCTCAGAGCAACTTGGCAAGTCAACATGTACAATCAGCAAATGGTGTAAAAATACGGTTCAACCTGATTTGAACACTCTTGACAAAATTGCAAAACTTCTCGATGTAGATGTTAAGTATTTGCTCAATGATACAGAGAAGGATTAAGTCTTAGATTATAAAACAAATCCTGAGACTTTTGCTACTCTAATTTGTAAGTAGAGAATCTTCGAAAGATAAAACCTATATTGATTAAAAATGAAATACTTATCATTTCTTTCTTTTTTTATTTTATTTTTCCATACAACAGTATGGGCATACGACTTTGCACTTCCAAATGAAGACGGTGTTTTGCTATATTACAACCTAATAGCCGAAGACGAAGTTGAGATCACAGCATCCCCTAATCTTTACAGTAATCACATATCCATACCCCAAGAGATTCAAGACAATGGGAATTCTTATTTAGTTACATCTATTGGTGATAATGCATTCTATCAGTGTGATGAGTTATTTTCTATATCCCTGCCTGAAAGTATCTGCAAAATAGGCAATTCATCCTTTTCTCACTGCTCTTCCCTGAATTATCTTACTATGCCAAATAGTATAAGTACTATTGGCGACAATTCATTTGCCTATTGCACATCTTTGAGCGAGATTATATTATCTAATGGGTTGGTTAGTATAGGAAATCGTGCTTTCGAGAGGTGCGGGTTATTACGAACATTCATAATGCCTAACAGTATTACAACTATAGGAAAAAATGCGTTCGAAAGATGCTCAGCTTTAGAAATAGTTTCCATTTCAACCGGTCTAACAAAACTCGAAGACTATTTGTTTTATAAATGCTCTGCAATAGAAAATATTGAAATCCCAAGCTCCATTCAAAATATTGGAGACTATGCCTTCTGTGAATGCGACGGATTGCACTCTGCTAGTTTGTCAAGTGTATCGTCCATCGGAAGAGGCTGTTTTAAAAGCTGTTCCAATTTATTATCTGTTTTCCTTCCTAATGTTAACGAGATATCGAGAGATGCGTTTTCAGGAGATTATTCACTTATAACGGTTGAATTTTCAGTTATTTTGAACTCGATAGGGCAAAGTGCGTTTAGCGGATGTAGTTCTATATCAGAGTTGAACTTTCCTGACAGTTTGGTTGAAATACAATCAAGTGCATTCAGTGGCTGTACTTCAATGACCATATCAACAATGCCAAAGAATTTGGCAAGTATTGGATCATACGCATTCCAAAGTTGTTATGGCTTGTCTTTCATTGAGATACCTGCCAGTGTAACTAAAATTGAGACTGGTGCTTTTATGGACTGTAAAAATCTCGAATCAATAAATGTAGATCCTATCAATCCATATTTTTGTTCTATTGATGGCGTTTTGTTTGACAAGGATGCAAAAACGTTATTTCAATGTCCAGGTGCAACTAAAAGTTTTTATTTAATACCAGAGGGAGTTTGCAAATTGGATAGCTATGCTTTTTGTGGATGCTCAGAACTAAGTGGCATATACATGCCTCAAAGCATAGGTATTATTGAAGTACATTGTTTTAGATATTGCTCGAATTTAAGTGTTATAAGAATTGATGCAATTGAGCCACCAACATGTTATCCCGCATCTTTTCAAAATGCAAAACAAATGACACTTGAAGTCCCCATTGGAACTAAAAACCTATATGAATCAGCTAATATTTGGAAAGATTTTGGAAACATTGTTGAATTTGTACCACTAATTAGCATTACGATTGATAGCAACTCTATTTCTGCAGAAATTGGCACAATCCTAGAACCACAGGTTACGATTAATCCTGAGACCGCGACTCACCCAGAACTGAACTGGTCAAGTTCTGACGAATCCATTGTCAAAATACTTACCGCAGGGAAACTACAGTGTGTTGCAGAGGGAGAAGCCACGATAACCGTTTCTTCGACCGATGGCAGTAATGTCTCTGCAACAATCAAAGTGACGGTAACTCCAATCTACGTAAGTGAGATCATCACTGAGTATGAATCCATGACGGCAGAGATTGGCACAATACTCGAACCACAGGTTACGGTTAATCCAGTGACAGCGACCCACCCGGAGCTGAACTGGTCAAGTTCTGACGAATCCGTTGTCAAAGTGCTTGCCGCAGGAAAGCTACAGTGTGTAGGCGAAGGACAAGCCACGATTACCGTATCCTCGACAGATGGTAGCAACTTATCTACCACGATTGAAATTACAGTTATACAAGAGTCTGGAATTGAAACAATCGTTGGTGAAAATTCAAACGACTGTACATATAGTATAAATGGATGGAAGACCAACAAGTTCAATGGAGGATTTATAATTAAATATAACAAAGGAAAAGGTAAGATAATATATCGCCCGTCATCTGCGTATTAACTCTAGAATAAATCTTTTATGATTACTATTGGAGTCAAGTCTTTTCTATATTTATTTTTATAATAGAGATATACGATATAAATTATAGCTTCAAGCCATTGCATTTCAGCAAATGCAAGAGCAATACTCATCAGTTCTGTACAATCTTCATAAAAATCTATTTTGATGCTCATTGTTTTGATGTTTTATGATTTTTATTAAAGAATAGACTTCAATACAATCAATCGTGACAAAGGCACATCAAAATGATGTCTAAATTTGATAAAACATCACCATAAGATTGACAACTGAAAAAACCGACTGATTTTAAGCGCAAAGCTTAAAGTTAGTCGGTTATTTAGATCCAGAAATATATCCCAGCATATCTCAAAAGGCTTTACGTCAAAAGAGAACCCCATGCCTGGCAGAAAATCCAGGCACAGGGCAAATCAATATAGAAAACAGAAAAGTATCAGTCATCGAGAGTTCGATACGTCTTGTAGAAGGAGTTTGAATGAATGAGCGAGTCTATCTCGTGATAGTCCTTCGATCCCTGTTCGTTCCGAATGACGGTCTTATAAAAGATGCGGTTGGTGCGGTCGAGATCCATAACTGCACTCTGATACTCTTTGAGGAAAACGATGATTGACAATCCCCAAAGAAGCAAAACCGTATAGAAGAAGCCTCTACGCTTTCGGTTGTTAGCCTTGAACTGCTTCCACCTGTAAGAAAGCCAAGCCTTCAATGTCGGTGGCGGTGCATCCGGAGTCTTGGTGATTCCTGCCAGCACATTGCCAACTACTCTAAGAAATTCGTGAGCATTCTCAGGGGTGTCATCCACATCTATACAATGATAGGCGATAAAGTGCAAAATCCCTACAACATAATCGGAGTATTCAGGTGCCCAATCGGAAATTTGATTTTGAGTCAGGATGCCCAATGCCTCTCGTTTCTTATCGTCTTCCTTAGATTTCCGATCTCGTTCAGCTTCATACTTCTTTCGACCCTCTTTCAGAATACTCTGGTAGTTGTTGAAACATATATTGCTGATTTTCCTGATGGACTCCTCATCTAGTCCCCCAGCGACCTGAGGAAATGCTTCGAAGTAAGACTGCATGCCGTCATAGACAGCATCTTTCAGGTCTTTGTACTCAACCTTGACATTGGACTGAACATTCTTAGGCGGTGGTGATTCGCCACCATTGCCTTTCAGCAACTCTAGTATCTGGTTGATACCGTTCTCTACTGTAGTCAGTCTCTTCTCGTGATCATCCACACTGTCGAGGATGTCTTCAATGATTTCATTGTTTCGTGCCATAATTCTTGAACTTATAAATTAGTAACCCCAGCCGCCTTTGCCACGGCTTCTATAAACGAGATGTCGTTTCTTATACTTATCATCGTCACCCCAGCCCAACTTTGATGAGCTGCCGCCACCACCGGAAGAGAGTGCTGGTTGATATGGTTGAAGCAGCAGTTCTCCCATGGTCTGCAATCCGACATAGACGCAGCCATTGCTAGCATCCGCGATGTCTTCTGCGGTCTTATAAAGACTATCTATGATGGTAGGGAGAATAGAGAACCCTGAGCCCTCCATGCCCGGAGCATCATTGACAGGTTGGTTGGCTTGCCACAGGAAAAGGTCATTGAGTTCTGGGAAGATTTCGTCAATTCTCAGAACCTCGAAGCCGTTGTGCGAGTCATACCAGTCTTCGCGTAAATCCTCATACATGTCGCAAGCCTGTTGGTGTGCGATAGCAACAGGATTGCCAAGTTTCGCGCAAAGGTTGCTGAGAGTAAGAGAAGGGTCAAGCTGCTTTCCGCTGAAGGAAATGTCGTGTCGCATCTTCGACTCGCCCTTCTTGTTCCTGACCTTGTCTTTGGAGATGGTGAACGAAATACCCTCGATGGCTGAGTTCGCTGGATTAAATCGGAAGTTGCAGCGAATACCTACTTTCGCAAGGTCCTCCTGAAACTCCTTCCAGTTGTCAGCGACCTGCAGCGACTCGCGTACACAATGCATCATCTGATAGCGAATCGCATCCATGGTTCGGAGTCGCATCTCCTTGACCTCGTCTTTTCCTCGTGCCATGTGAAGGCCGTACTCTAGTGTCAGCTCCTTGCAGACCTTCACATTTCGGTCTTTCTCGTGAGAGTCCTTTGTGCATAGTCCTCGGTTGTTGACTCTGTTGACTACGATGTGAACGTGTGGGTGTTCCTTGTCGAAGTGCCTGAACGCGACGAACTGGTTATCATCGTAGCCCATACGCCTGAGATACTCACGGACGATCCGCTCAAGTTTTTTGTCATCGAGCAGTGCTGCATCCTTTGGTGAGAACGCCAAGACGAAGTGGGCAACAGGTTTAGTTGTCCGCCTGCTCAGCGCCGCGTTCATCAGGAAACTATCCGTCATCGACCTGTTATTTGTCAGGTTAATGCCGTCGCTTGCTGCCACTAACCTGGCACTCTTGCGAGGGTCATTCACGTAGTCTATGAGTCCTCCGAAAGCTGAGCCGTGTAGAATCTTTCCATACATAGGCGAGCATGTTTTTAGACTTGGAGAAGTGAGCCATCCTCATCTTCTCTCGGTTTGATTTTCAACCTCGCTTCGTGAATGATCTTGCAGATGGCCTCTGCTGCTTCCTCGCATTTCTCTGCGATTCTTGCGAAACCTGCCTGCTTGGCTTCCTTGGCAAGTGTGTTCACATTCGTTCCCAGATTATTCAGGTTGCGGATCTCCTTCATCATACTTTTGGGAATCGGAGCTCTTACAACTGCGCTCAAAGAGCTGTCTCTGATATAGGGTCTGATAGGCATTTCTCCTGCCTTTCGTCTGAGTCGCTTCATCTGTTTTTCGGTGTAGCGAACTGTAATCGAAGTACCAAGTACCTCGTCCTCTGGAAGTGGCTTTCGGCCTCCAGGGTTATTGATGATATGTTTTGGCATTGTTCTATTAGTTATAAAGTAAACTGTCTTTCACTTATTCTCGGGGAGCAAGTTCAATAGGTGAAGCCCTGAGTTCGAAGCTTTGCTCGGGCTCTGGGATTCAGCCAGTTTTGGGGATTCAAGAACGTTACGTTATTGAGTTCCGAAAACACAAACTTGCTCCGAGAAAAAGTTACTGATTAATGAAACTTCCTACATTGTTCAAAGATGAGGCACTTGTCCAGGGTGCAGCCTTCAGATACTGGCTCAGGAAAGGCATTCCATCGGCAGAAGTGAACGACTTCTTGTAGGTCTCAACATAGAAGTATGCCGACTGTCTGCCAGAGGCATCGAGGGCATTCCAGTGACTTATCGAAACATTGCGATAGTCCACAGTCGCATCTTTTCTTGGATAAACGGCTTCCATCTGTTCAAACGATAGCGGATCGCTTGTTTCGGTATTGGCACTGTGCGAGTCGCTCTTCTTGCCTGCCGATTTCTTCTTGGCAGTCTTCTTCAGCGCATTCTCTGTGTTGGTCTTGCTTCGCTCCTCTGCGGCTACAAGCTGGGCATCAATGCCCGTCTTGAAGATAGAGAAAACGAAGGCAAGCGACTTGTTCTCCTTGAACTGTGGTGTCTCGTTGTTGTGGACATAGTTACCGATTGCCTTGATGACGGCTCCGGCTTCAGCGTCCGAAAGCTGGCAGAGGGCATAAAGCATATCCTCCGGCAATTCTACTTTCTTTAACATATTACGTCCGGGTGATTATGAACGGTTGGCTCAGTAGCGACTCGGTTCTGTCGCATCCATGCCAGCAACTCCTTCTTCTCGAAGAATACGAGCTTGCCGTTCGGTTTGTAAAATGGTATGGTGTGTGCATGGGTCATCTTGTAGAGCGAACTGCGCGAGATGCCCAGATACAGTGCTGCTTCTTCAAGGGTCAGCACGTCCTTGTTATTCGAAAGGATGTTTTCGAGTCCATCGATTCGCTGTTTCAACTGAGCCATTTGCTTGATCAGACGCTCAGTCTTCTCTATATCTGTCAGACTATACATTGCGTAAGTATGATATATAATGTGATGTCATTGGTCGGATGACAATTCGATCTACATCATCTGCTGACCGGGCAGATGACAGTCTAAGATACCCACCCTCCCACCTGAGTTGGCGTTACTCCAGAGGATGTACCTTGCCGTGCCACTTGGCATAGCCAGACACTGTGTCGGTATCGACATGGTCGCTCATGAAACGTCGGATGTCGGAGAGTGCATACATGTTACGCTTGCCGAACTTGCGATGTTTGAGCAACCCATGCTTATGCCAAGACCAGAGGGTGGTATCACAGACTTCAAAGATCTTCTTGACTTCATCAGTCGAGAGGAACTTCTCTTCCTGCTCTTCTCTGCGCTGCTGTTCCAGTTCCTCAGATCTGGATCGCTGAGCCTCCTCTATCAGTTCTTTTGCAAACTGTCGGAGATCTTCTGGCTTGACGACAAGCATGACGCCATTGCTATTATTGATGATATTCTGTATATCCATTTGTTGTAATTTGATTACAGATAAAAACTCTGCTGCCTCGTCATGTTTCTCAGGACGCCTTTCTATCCGGCAGCTTCAGGAAAGAAGAGCACCGCCAACCACGCTGAGATTCGTGATTGACGGCACAAAGATAGACTAAACTAACGAAATACGGAAATAAACACAATGTTCAGTTTTGAACGTTCATTCCAGTTCACTTTCTTAACATACTATAACGTAAAATCTGGAGACAAACGGGTATATATAAAGGATTTCCTCTTTTTTTCTTGTATTTTCGAATAAAAAAAGCACCCTGCCACAACTATAGTGGCAAGGTGCAAACGAATATCAATGAGGCTGTCTTACCGGCTCCTGAACAAGGCACGGAAATAAGCGATGATGATGCTCAGGATATTCCTTCTGCTTAGCGATCTGCCATGGAACACTTTCTTATGACAAACAGACTCGTTTCCGTCTTCATAACATTCGGCGATAGTCTTGATTTCATAGCCGATTGCCGCACGAAGTGATTCCTTATATTTGGACAGTTTTGAGTCAAACTCTTTTTTCTGCGAAGGATCCATATCATAGTCCTCCTTATAGAAACGGTAATACTTACTGAATCCGCTCTTATTTAAGCTGAACTCGTCAACGATGATATTTTGGGGAACGTCTGCTGCAATCAGTCCCTCCTCAATAGCAGCCAGAACAAACAGGGCTGCATCTCGATCCTTGCCAGGGCGAATGAGGTTATGCAGTCCCACGATGATATTCTCGTATCTGTCTGCTATGAGAATGTATTCGTGAAGCGATGTAAAAGGCTGCATGTCTTTTGACATTAGCTTAACAATCTTCAAGACTGCCTGGCACATCTTAACGGTCAAACCTCCGTAATGCTTCTGCATCAGGCGATGGAACATATCCTCAACTTTCTCTGGATGATCGCACACATTGCATGCGATGAAGGTTAGGCCACGCTTTATTGCAGGCTTTTGAGACAGTTCTCTCCATGGGATGTTCGGATATTTGTATATGGCCATGGTAGTTGTGGCCATGGCATCAAGACTCGGTTCTTGCAAGTCCGGATTGATAACGCCGTCGATCATGTTCTCCTCAATAAGAGAAAGCATGTAACGACTATTGTCCTCGCTGACATTATATGGTTTACCAAAATCGGCCTCAAGGTCTTCGCTGATTTCTTCAATACGATCTGACATAACTTTACTTTCTATAAACTAATCCTCGTAGTTGCTCATTCAGCTGCTGAAGGATTTCCAAGAGGTTGTCATACGTCGGTGTTGATTCTCCCCAGATCATGTGTTCCTGCATCTGCTCGTAGTCTTTGCGCCATAGGTCACGGACTTCGCCAGTGGGTACTATTGTGATGCTGTCTGAATAGAGAGTATCATAATTGAATCCTTTCAATCCAATGAATTGTCTGCGATGTTCCAGCACCTGACGATAAAGATTTTCATCGGTCAAAGCGCGTGCATGGATTCCTTGTCCCATCATCATGGCAATGTCATAGACATGGCGAGACATTCGCTCCACTCTGACCTGAGGCTTGCTGAATTCTTCGTGGAGCAGGAACACCTTTTCTAGGAATGTGCGTTCGGAAAGAACTGCTCTAACCTCAAATCTATCTTCGGCAACGGCTGATTGTGGATAGGCGTTATCAACCAAGGAGCAGATAGCCTTGTCTGCAATCGGTTCGGACATAGATCGTCCGCTGACCTCGATTTTTACAACTGGAGGCAGGTAAGGATCGTTTAGTTCTGGATAGACGCTACGATAAGCAACCCGGATCACCTCTGGATCGGTTGTCGTGATAGGCGTGATGTCAACGGTCACATTATGCAGTTCTTCTGAAAGACCATTCCGAACTAACTGGTCATGCAGATCATGTTGCATCCGCTCACGCACAAAAGCACAAGCTGCACGTCTCAGTTTGTCGCTGATCTGTGTCTTAGAAAGCTCCCCTTCAAAACCAAGGTATTCTCTATCCATTCCAAGGTCGACGTCTTCTGAGAAACGTTCAATCAATCCCCAGCATTTGCTAAGAGATGTGCCACCTTTGAACGATAGATGGTCTCTGTAAGGTAAAGTGTAAATCGCTTTCAGAACCTGTGTCACCCACCAGTCCTTCTCTATGCTTGCGGGTGGCAGACCCGTCTTCAATGCCACATTATTATATATATCGCGTTGGCGCTCTGCTGTGAGGTCACTCAGTTTCATCTTTTCATCAGTATTTTGCGCACCCAGGCCGGTGCTAGTTTTATATCATGATCGAAGTCACTCTTCGGGATACGCTCCAGCATACCGACAAGTTTCGAAGTTTCTTCTTCGGTTATTTTACTTTCACCAATAGTTCGCATGGCTGTTACAATGAGCATCATTAGTTCAGACCGATAGGCGAAGTTCTTGCCCGCGGATGAATGTTTGAACAAGATACCTCGTCCTACACCAATCTTGATGCGTCTTGGAGCACCACTGGTAAGAAATACTACATTCATCGGGACTTGCGTAGAAAGTCCCAGACGGTTCAAGGCGTATGCTCCCATTGGAACAATCTTAGCCTTGTCTCTCTGGGCAATGGCTACAGCTATCTCGTCAATGGAAGGGTACAACACACCGAGTCCAAGTTCCTTGTCCTCTTTGGGGTAATAATAGATGCCATGTGCAAGCCTGATCAGCACGTTATCTGTGTATAGCCGATGGAAGGCAGACTTGATGGCCGATGGTGTTCCGCAGTCAGCAAAGTCCGTCTGAAAGGCTATTGAACCACGTCCTCTACCTCTAATGCGCTTTAATATTTTATTATCAGTGCTTTGTGATATGCTTTCTGCCATATATCCTGCAACCTTTTTATGATATTTTTGGTGCAAATATAAGATGTTTTTTTCAAATATCCAAGTATTGAACATTTTTCTTTGTAGAATTATGATTTTTTAGCGGGGATTTGCTTATAAAAGGCTTCGAAACCTCCTGGAATCTTCAAGCAAGAGGATGCCAGGAGGATTTCTTTGGAGTTAAGCTTATCCTATCATATTGACCAATTCGCGCTTCATGTCCATGTCGATCTCTCTGTATCGAGCGAAGGCTCGGCTTCCATCGGTATGACCAGACAGAGAGGCCACAAGGCTTGGATCCTTCACCTTCTTATAAAGGTTGCCAATGAAGGTCTTTCGGGCGGTGTGGCTGGTTGCCACTTCGCAGAGCGGCTTCAGTTCCGTTTCCCGGGTCATGAGATTGAGGACTGGAACCTTGCGGTCTATCTTGAGATAGGTAAGGATGATACGGATATACTTGTTGTAGGTATTGGCCGTGAACGAAGGGAACAGCCTGTCCTTTACGTCTGCGTATCGCTCAAGAATGGCCTTTGCCTTATCATTGAGAGGAACTCGGATGGTGCGAGGATTATGAACCTTAGTCTTCTCTGCAATATACTCAATGGCTCCATTCACGATGTTATCCTTCTTCAGAAGCAGTAAATCGCCCACACGACAGCCGATCAGACACTGGAACATGAAGATGTCGCGGTATATCCGCATCCTCTTTCCGCATTTGCTCAAATCGGCATCGTACACCTTGTCGCGCTCCTCCAGGTTAAGGTAGAATGGGGGACCATAGACAGCCTTGGGTGTCTCGAATGTGGAAAAAGCATCATTCGTTGTGTATTTGCTCTTTACGCACCAGTTGATGACTGTGCGTATGCGTCGGAAGATGGTATTGAGACTATTCTCCGACTGCTCGCGTGGCTCATAGCCTTTCTTGACATCCTTGTAAACTTCTGGATAGAGGGTGACGTATTCGTGCTCATGCTTCATAAAGTCCTTCAACGCACGTAGGTCTTCGGCAGTCATGGTGTCAACGTTCATCGCATATCCACGACGCTTCTTGACAATACGCATATAAGCTTCGAAGCGGAGAATCTTGCCTACATTGAATAACTGACGATCTCGGGCACGAGGTGTCAAAGGATGATATTCCGCATACTGCCGGATGCGGTTGGTCAGCAGGTTCTCCTTGTTCTTACCAGACTGCTTATTGATATCAGGGTGGTGATACTCCTCAATGAGTCTCTTCAGCCACTCGCCATCTGCGCCATGATAGTACTTCTGGGAGATGAGTGCGGTCAGTTCGCCTACCTGCTTGTCGAACTGTACGCGAGTGGTCTCGCTGACGAGTGAGACGCGCGACTTGTAGCCTTGGCGCTCTGCACTCCAATGATTGGGATTGATTGCAAGTTCGCTGGCCGCCTTGATGTCGGTCTTTCCGTCGCGAACTCGGAAATATACATGTGTCAGATCAGAAGTATTGTTCTTCGATGAGGTCTGACGGATGAATGCGGTTACTTTCATATCTTCTCAATATAATATAATAAGATGTGTAATCAGTTGATGAGGTTGACAAGGTTCTGCTTGATCTCCTCGTCGATCTCACGGTAGCGGGTAAATGATCGGCTTCCCTTGGTGTGTCCGGTCAGCGAGCATATCAGTTGAGGATCGAGTACCTTCTTATATAGTGTTCCGATAAAAGTGCGTCGTGCCATGTGGCTTGAGGCTATCTCATTGATATGTCTCTGTACACTCAGGTTCGTCTTTGGGTCATTGACTGTCACAATACGGGTAATGCCGCAAATCGTGAAGAGCTCCTTCAGCGCTTTATTATAGGCATAGGTTATCTTGGTGACAGAATGCTCTGGGAACAATCTCCCGTCCGCGCAATGGTATCGGTTGAGGATTTCCATTGAAGTAGCATTGAGAGGAAGTTCTATATGTGCGCCTACCCTGATGCGAGTTTTGTGTGGCACATATTGGAGAATGCCATTACGAATGTTGCCCCAGGTAAAATGGAAAAGATCTCCGACACGGCAGCCTACCATACAATGAAATATGAATTGGTCTCGGCACAGCTGAATTGCCTCAGGCTGATCGCTCAAGTCCTTCTTGTAGATTGTTGAGACCTCTTCGGGAGTGAGATAGATGGGAGTCCCGTAGGTCGGATCGGGATTGGAAACGTTCTCGTACGACTTGTTGTCTGTATATCCCATCCTGACACACCAACGCTGTATGGTACGAAGATGGCGTATCATATAAGTGGTGCTTGACTTGGCAAGCGGTTGGGGCGGACGGCCGAATTCGAATTGAGCATAGAAGTCGGGACGCTCCTTGTAGTACTCATATTCATGGGTGATATAGTTCTGAAAACAGAGGTAATCATCTTCTGTGATTGTCTCGACATACAACTGGAAGTCCGTGACACCTTCCACATCGCGGCGATATGCCACGAAGCGCTTCAGTTTTTTGACGGTAGGGGAATAGGTGATTAGAGAGTTCTTGGCAATATCATGTGTTGCAAGAAACTCTTCCATGCGGTCGATGAAGGTTGGCTTGGTCTCGTCTTTCTTGGCCTTCGGTTCCGACTTCATACAAGAGGTCACAATCTCCTTGATCCAAGTTGGGCTGGCAGTCTCTGGGTCGAACTCTTCCGTCAGCGTCTCAAGGATAGACATTACGAGCGTATTCATTTTTTCAAGTTGGCTCGCAGGAATCATCTTTGATTGCTTATAACGGTTTGACTCAGCGTCCCAATATTCACTCACGATGAGGATGTCTGTCCTGACCTTGAGGTCAATCTGTTTCTCTCGGACACGGAAGCCAAGATATGAGTCACAGTCACACCCTATAATATCTATAAGGTGTGACTCTTTGCGCTTGTCGACAGGCTTGCCTTCTTTGGCGGTCGCAGATTTAGATTCTGCCTTGCCAGCCTTGCTCTTAATCGGTGTAAGAAATGTTGAAATTTTCATAATCTTTGTTCTTTGAATTTTGTTTTATTCGCAGCACAAAGATAAGAACTTTTCCCGAGATTGTTCCCAACAATCCCGATAATAATGCTATGTCATTAAGATAGTTTAAGATTCGTTGTTTTCCGATATTAACTTATTTTTCAATAGTTTACCGTCTCATTTCTTCATTTCCCTCCATATCCCTTCTTTCCCATTTACCTATGAGAGTATTCCACGCCGCAAAGATAGGATCTTTTTGTGGAACTACCAAATTTTTATGAGAAATATTCCTTATTGTTATTTGTTATCTTTTTGGTATGAGAGACGAATTAAGACACCAGCGGCTGGCACCTTGGATGATGCCAGCCGCTGGATGGTTTGATCCTTTCGGAACCTGTCCCCGTTGACCCTGACTAAATTGCAATACCATTATGCATAATATCCTCATAAAGAGGTGATGGATTTCCTTCTTCCATCAATACGGGTTCTATGTCTGTATTCACTTTCAGTGTGGCAAGCCATAATGCAGAAGATAGTTCTAGCCAATTTCCATTCAAATTAGGCACAATGACTGCCACGTCTATATCGCTATCCTTATGTGCTGTATTTCTAGAATATGAACCATACAAAAACACCTTGGCATCCGACACGATTGACATGATTTCACGCTTATAACAACGTACCTGTTCTAGTGCATACTCTCTATCCATAGTTTCATTGTTTTAGTTTCATCAATTAGTTGCCTGCAATACTCTTGTGAAAGGGTCTTTGAAAGTTCCTCTTTATACGAAGGATATCTGGCCTCAATATTCATGGGCATCAATGCTGCTATAAATCTCAAAACCGACGTAGAGCCAACGCCCTCCATTGTACATGACTTCTGCCGTCTCAAGATCGTAGTCTGCCAATTATGTCCAATATGCAATTTTATCTATAGCCATAAAAAATTCTTTTTCACGCTGCAAAGATAGCGAGATTTTGAATATGCTCCAAATAATTGACAAAGAAAATGTATTTCCTTCCAATTTACAACTCATTCTCGGACATTTACGTTAGCGAAAGCAATAACTTGATATCGCACCTCACTATAAAAAAGACATGGGGTGTGGTGCCTGATTCGGTCATTACTTATGCCCCAGCTTGGTCATAAGTGATAACCCAAGTCGGTCATAAGAGAAGCCAGGTATTGAAGGCAAATAAAGACTCCAGCGGCTGACACCATGGATGATGCCAGCCACTGGATTATTGCGTTGTTATTTAGCAGTTCACAGAAATGTCCCTTGACCCTTTGTGATTCACCTTACTTATAAATAGTATAAGTAAGCGATGTCAAACCGTCGGATGTAACTAATGTCAAGCCATTCTGGATGAGATAGGTGAGATCACCACCACTAACCACTATATCGTTCCAAATATCATTAAATTCCCAATCATGAGAATAATTATAATCCGTATGGAACTTATAATAGGTCTTTTGATTCTCTGCAGTAATTCTAAACACTACCTTTGAGGCTCCCTCAAATACTGAGCCTTCAATACTTGCGAAGTCAGAGGTAATGGTCTCTTCTACTTTCTCACCATATACCATAACATTGATGGTACCACAATTTCCAGCAGTATAAAGATCTGTCTCTGTGCAAGAGAGTTGGATTGTGCCAGAGCCTGGAGTATCTCCTGCGGTGAATGAAGTACCTGTTAATGTGCCGAGAGATGAAGTACCTGTGATAGTGCCATCATAATCTTCAGGAATATTGAAGATATTATTGGCAGTTTCACTAACCTTAACCATAAACTCGGGCGCATTAATTTGGAGAGGCTTCTTGGTAATGGTTACATTGAGCTCAAATGATTTAGCGGCATAAGTATCATCAGCTGGAGCTGTAATACGTACTTTTGCAGTACCAGGTTTGAGGCCCTTAAATGAGTTACCATCAATTGAAACTACATCATTACCCTCAATAACTTCACCAATCAATCGCTGGGTGTCATATGTATAGCCATATGGCAAATTAATCAATTGATTGAACTGTGAACTTACACCTACATACCAAGTTGGATTTGAGTTATAACAAGTCCAAGGAGATTCAGTTGTTCCAGTACCCTCAACTACACGCAAAGTATAAGTAGTAGAAGACTTCTCATAACCGAATTTTGTTGGGTTATCATAAGACATGGTAATATTTACAGGACCAGCTGCTAGTGCCTTAATAGTAATATACTTATAGTTTTTCGAGATTGAGACAATGCCAGGAACGTCAAAAGTATATTCGATATTATTCAAGTCAGACTCTGCAGGGGACATAGAAATTTCGAATTGTTGGCTATTGCCCAAGAGCATCTCATCAACCATATCAACAATCGTCAAAGTCCACTTGTTGAGTTCTACATCACCGCCTACGACATCATCACCACTACTTGGATCTTCAAAATATTCAGTGGTAATGGTAACATCAGGAAGTGGATCAGTAACACATTCAGAGGCTCTTTCACCATCCTTATTATAGCACCAAGTTACAGCAGCAGCATCAGAAGCCCAAGTGCCAAAGCCAGCATACACCTTATCGACAGGAACTCTCTCTGCAGGCCAATCCCAACCAGAAGGAAGAATCATCATCTGTGGAACAGAGCTTTCACCCTTCTTGTATGCATTGATAAAATAAGAACTTTCTACTGCATTCTGACCTTGTTCCTGAATGACTTTTACAGCAACATTGTTCGTAATAATATCATTGATGTCAGCATTCCAAGCAATCTCATTTTCCAACAGAATAGGTGTACCTGCTGCAGGTTTGGTTCCAGCAGTTACATTCAATGGAGTTCCAGAGTCAGAACCAGGAACGACGAGATCATGAATTTCGCCCTTCTCGCTGCCATCATAATAAACCTTGGCATTGAGAGTACCACCTGCAGCAAGGGGAACAAGTTCGAGAGTTGCCTTTGTCTGGTCATCCCTGAACTGAGTCTTGCGAAGTGCAAAAACAAGATCATTGAAGTCATAATCGAACGTACCACCAAGGTCTTCGCATGCTACAATCCATGAGCTTGAAGACTGTGAGGTAATGCGGATTTTAGGAGTTTCCTTGACGTCGCCATCAACCCACCATACGAAGTCGTTGAGGTCGCGATCGCCTGAGTCATCGCCAAAACCACAAAGAATGCGGCCATCATACATCCAGGTAATAGCCTTCACATTACCATGAGTCTCGTTGTCTAAATCGCGATGTCCCCAAGTTGCCTTATAAGAAGTGTTGCCAGAATTATCATAAATATACTTAAGATTCAAGTCAGGGTCAGAGTATGCCCATCCAGCTTCTCCATAAGTACGTGTAGTACCAGCATCTTTATCGTATGCAGAATAGTCGAGGCTTCCACCCGAATTTCTATGTTGTCGCATGATAAAGAAGCCGATTTTGACATCCTTTGGAAATTCAACAGAGCCTGCGCTGTTGCCATCCTTGCCGAAGTAAATCAAACTACGGCTTGGGCAAGTAGCAACAGATGTTTTAAGCCAACCGTCTTGAATCTGCTGAAGATCCATATCGCCAACAAAAGTACCATCAACTTTGATGTTCTTACTTGGCTGAGCATCTTCATACAAAACATAACGGTTGACGGTAAGTGGATCCTGATCATCCTCATAATAGTAGTAGCCGAAAATGTTATCATTTTGTGTGGCACCAAACATAAAAGGAATGTCGATCTTCGCACCATTCTTGCTCGTGGTGAAGAGCACCCCTTTTTCAAGTTCTTCGACTGAGGTGTTGTATTTTGCGTATGCATCCAGTTTGTGCTGCACTGTACGATAGCTTTCTCCCTCCTTGAAAACAGCGTCACCACCCCAGAAAAGATTGTAGCAGTCACCAAGCGTCCATTGTACATTTGAAGATGTTGTATTGCCATTAATTCTGTAGTAAGTGGCATCCCACGACTGAGAACCGTCTGAAGAATAAGCGGTTTGTGTAAACAATTTGCTACCGACAGAGAAGGCACCACTTGCTGAACGGGTCAGAGATTGCTTCTTCTCAACTGGTGAACTGTTGATGTTGATGATGTTGTTTTCTACATCGAAATAGCCAGAAACAATGTACTCGTTGTTCTGCTCTACCATCACATAAACTTGCTCAGTACCCTTTAATAAGTTAAACTGGGCAGAATTTCCTGTAACTATACCAGCCAAATAGGCACCCTTGTGTCCAGGCTTCTCGGTATATACATAAGCAGTTGCATCGCCACTTACATTGAGATTGGCAGTAACCAATGCTGCCATCGACCAATCCTGCTCAGGATCGATATTGCCAAATAATTCTTCAAAATGCTTGGTGTATTGCACCTTTTTGAATGTGTCGGACGTGAAGCCTGCATCATAGTCCTGGCATGACGAGAGGGCGCCGAGCGAGATGGCAGTCAGGGCGACTGGTAGCGTGAGCTGCTGCCATGAATGTAAATTGAGTTTCATGCGTTTGTATGTGTATTTGTGAATAATTTGAATTTGCTTTGACTCAAAAACTTGCGTTCTTGTGGATGAGTTACGAATAAGGGGCATTATCGGTAATATGCCAACCCCTGCGATAGCTGATTCTGGTGAGAACGTAATGGTTTTAGATTGCAAAGGTACACATTATTATATTACGTTGGTTAAATTATCTAAAAAAATAATGATAGAATTAACATTTTTAACACTTGAACAGCCAGTTTGACCTTTTATGGCCCCAAAAACAATGGGAATCACATACTTCAACTACCACCTTAACCTTGCTATACCGTAAATGATCAAAAATGAATCCGAAGACAGTGAGCAAATACTTATTCGCATTAGAAATCATGTGCTTTCGTCCAGTTGAACTTTTGAAATAAGCATTGGATAGTCCGTCCTGATACCAACTCGGACCGTCATGCACATCGGATAGTCCGTCCTGATGTCAACTCGGACTGTTGTGTGCGTCAGATAGTCCGACCTGATGCCAACTCGGACTGTCAGGCATGCACAGAGGGGCAAAAGCTGCAACTTTTGCCCCTCTGTGTATCCACAAATTCAACACATTGCGAAAAGTGTTGAATCCTTGTGTGCCGGATAGTCCGACCTGGCACCAACTCGGACTATCTGCCGTGCACAGAGGGGCAAAAGCTGCATGTTTTGCCCCTCTGTGTGTGCCAGAATTTGACACTTCGTACGATGTGTCAAATTTGTGTACACCAGACGCGTGATTCTATACCGATAATGCCCCTTATCCGTAACTCATCCACAAGAACGCAAGTTTTATTACTGAGTCAAAAATCATTCATAAATAACAATATACACATACAGTTCATGAAACTCAATTTACATTCATGGCAGCAATTCTCGCTACCAGTCGCCCTGACTGCCATCTCGCTCGGCGCCCTCTCGTCATGCCAGGACTATGACGCAGGCTTCACAGAGGGTGAGGTCAAGAAGCAGCAATACGCAAGAGATTTTGAGAAAGTTTTCGGCAATATCGATCCTGAGCAGGATTGGTCAATGGCTACACAGATCACAGCATCTGTGTCTGGTATTGAAGGCTCTTGTGAGGTTATTGTCTACACCGCATCTCCTCTCAGTGAGCGAAGTGCTATTCTCTACCGCAAGGCTTATGCAGATGGTCAGTCTATCAACTTTAAGTTCGATGCTCCAAAAACTGCTTCAACTGTCTTTGTTGAGGTTACTGATGCAAATGGCATGACTCCAATAAGTGGTTATTTTGAGCTTAAGGATAAGCAGCTTAATGCTAAAGTAGGTGGTCTCACTCGTTCTAGCGGTTCTCCTGCAGACCTTTCAACAGCGACAAAATATACTACTGCAAAATACGATGTATATGATCTCGTAAGTCAGAATGATCGTGTTGATGGCTCTACCGTTATGCTTTCTGATATTGATGAGATTGTGGGTCGTGGTCGTGTATTTAACGAACGTGGTCATAATGATGTTTCTCCTCAATATTGCAACCTTGTAGAATATGCAGATGCTTTGAATGCTCTTGAAGGCGCAGAGTACATTATGGAAACTGATGGCCCTATAGAATTTGATTTAATCTATGGAGGAACCTTAAATCAAAATCTTCTTGGATATTTCTATTATCCTGATGGAATGTCTAAAGAGGACGCACTTAATAGACCTCATTATATTCTGTGTGATGCTCGACCAGCTGCAAATGTCGCTGTTGATGGTTCCTTGATGGAGCACACGGGTAACAATAATGGTATGCAGTTGCCAGCTTATGTGACCGCATATGACAATAATCCATGTGACGCTACTGATCATAGACTTACAGGTGGTCATTATAAGCTGACATATTTTGGTGAGGATGGCGTTTCTGGAACCCCAACTTATACTTTTAAGAAAGGTACTCATGTGGTATTCTTTTTAGCACAGAATGCACAACGCGGTTACACTGCTGATAACATTGCCAGCATGTTGGAAAATTCTGTCCCCGCATTTAACTTATTGGAAAATAAACTCCAAACAGCTCACATTCATACTAATGATTCTGAATGGTGGAATCTTCCAACTGGCGAGGGTCATGGTGAGATTGATGCTGTAACTTATGGTTGGGGTGGTGCTACTATTCTTGCCTTCGAGGATCGCGACCCAGATCAGGATATGAACGATATTCTTCTTTTCGTTAAGGGTAAGTTCAAGAAGACCCAGACTGAGATGAAGGTCGAATCTGACGTTTACGAATGGATGGTAGCTTGCGAAGACTTGGGTGGTACTTTTGACTATGACTTCAATGACGTTGTGTTTGGTGTAAAGCATTACACAAGCAAGAAGACTTTGTTCTCAGAGTATTATCTGGATGGTGTGCTTCAAACTGAGACTCCAAAGATTATTGATCAGGAGAACTACATCATCATGACTCCTTATGCTGCAGGCGGTACATTGAAGACCAATGTTTATTATAATGATAATCTACTTGGCGAGATTCACACATTACTTCGTACCAATATGGTATCAGAATATAGTACAAAGGAAAGTGGCTCTATGCCAGTCTTGAATGCAGATGCTCATACCTATAAGGGCACACCTGTAGTGTATATCCTTGATAATAACGAGGAGTTCACCATGGATAATACTTTAGGTGCAACTTCTACAGGTAAATTTTCGCTTAAGACCATTCCTGCAGGCACAAATTCTGACACTGAGGTAGGTTCTATTATTCACGCCCCTAAATCAGGAGAAGCGCCACAGATGCTGGTTCTTCCACAAGGTTGGGATTGGCCTACTGAGATGACCCATATCACCAAGGTTTATCCAGACTTCAAGAATTGGACTGAGTCATCTGAGGTGAATGGCTGGATTGCTAATAAGACTGGCAGCTATGTGCAGAATCCTAATAAGCTTGAATCTGTTAATGGCGGTGGCGATAGCAATGTCGGTGGCTCTGAGCCTGACGATGATGGCAAGATTACTCCAACTATTACCGTAAGCAACCCAGTTATCAACCTCCGCAAGGGTGGAGAGACAGAAACAGTGACTCTCTCAATTGCAAATGGTGATCTTAGCAATGTACGTATTTATAATAGTGATGCACTGATTGTATCATTCGCTTATGATGAAGATGCTCATACAATCACATTTACCTCTTGTGGCTCAGGTTCCCAAACAGGCGGTATTGGTACATCGACAATTACGGTCAAGACTCCTGCTGACGAGACTCACAACGAAGGTGTTCTTAAATTTACTGTAAATGTGCTTCGTGAGCTTCCTGTATTCACGATTTATGAGGGTACATCTTCTTCGAATACTATTGAGGATGGTGGCACTATCACAGTAACAATGGGACAGCCAGTTACTATCGGCTGTACTGTGACAAAGGGCAATGCAGGTACTACTTATGCTTCTATTAAGGATACCGATTTTGCTACGGTTACAAACACTGATGCATATACCGCATGGACTATCACGCCAGTCGCCGAGGGTACCACCAAGTTCATTGTAAAGCATGGTCAGGATCAGTTTATTGATAATCTGACTAAGGAGTACACACTTAAGGTAGTTCCAGCAAGTGAGAGTGCATTGCCAGAGTATTCATTCACTATCAAGATTGGTGACACCACTATCGAGGATGGCGATACATATCAGGTAACTGTGGGTACAGAGATCACAAATTTGACTATCCCTTCAGAGAATGGCTTTACTGTACATGCAGAGAACCCAGATATTGCAGCAGTTCTAATGAGTGGCGTTGAGCAAGATGGTAATGCTTATAGTCATAACATTAAGGCTAAGGCTGTCGGTGAAGGTGTAATCACTATTTCTCATGCAGCAACATCGGATTATAAGTTAACAACGAAGAGCTTTACAATTAAGGTTGTTGCAGCGGATACTCCTGGCGGAGGTGGTTCTGAACCAGACATTGATTACACGCAATATGGAACAGAACTTACGCTTACCGATGGAATAACTTCAAAGGCTGATTTAAGTGCAATTGCTTCTGATGGATCTGTTACTCTTACCTTTGCTGGAACAGGAAAGTCATGGCAGACTCCTTGGCTCACACTCCAGTGGGATGGACCTACTGAAAGCGGACACATGTATCAAAATTTGATTAGCGAGGCTTTAGGTTCTCAGTTAGGAGGTTCTGACGAATCAATCATTCGTTCGAAAGAGCTGAGTGCAGAGGACTATGCTAAAGTAATCGGCAATGAAAATTATGGTGGTTTGAAGATTGAACTCTCAAACGTTTACAATCTTAAGGTGTTTATGAAGAAAAATTAAGTCCGAAGGGACAGGCACCTTAGAACCAAGAACTTGATTCTCTTAGAACGACATAAACTCCAGCGGCTGGCATCATTCAAGGTGTCAGCCGTTGTTATTTGGCGAAAGAAGAATTCCATCTGCTAACACTATAATTATATGTAAAATGTGATATTTCAGAAGAAAAATTTGGTAGTTCCATAAAATCTTCCTATCTTTGCGGCCTGAAAACTCAATGGTTACTCAAAACACTTATAATTTCAAAATTGATATGACTTCTTTAGCAATAACTTACAATGAAAAGAACTCTTTAGCAAAGAAAGCCGTGGATTTCTTGCTGTCTCTTGGTGTATTCAAGGTTGAGGAGGTAACAACGCCGGCAAAGAGAAGAACACTGAAGGCTATAGAAGATGCCCGGAAAGGACGTAATATTACTCAGTGTAATTCTTTTGAGGAATATCTTAAGGCTGTTGCAGAATGAGGCGCATCGATATTACTAGCCAATATAAAAAAGATCTAAAATTAGCTAGAAAGAGAAACCTGCCTGAGGACAAGCTGAATGAAGTGATTCTTAAATTGGCCAAAGATGAGGATTTGCCTGCTGCGAATCGTGATCATGCTCTTACTGGTGATTATGTAGGCACGCGAGAATGTCATATTCAACCGGATTGGCTATTGATATACAGTAAGGAAGATGATGAATCTATCAGAGTATTGACTCTGCTGAGGACAGGATCGCATTCAGACTTATTTTGAAGTCCGGGGTCAACGTGGGTAGGTTCCGATGACCTCTTGGAAAACAAAGAAATCCGTGACCCTCTCAACCCCAACATAAACTCCAGCGACTGGCATCATCCAAGGTGTCAGCCGCTGGACTCGTTCAAGATGTGGTCAAACAGTCGAAAACTGACCAAAAAGAAGCTGAAAGCATGACGGCGTTGGCATTTAGACGTGACGCATAACCCCTGTGCAAGCAAAAGGCAAGTGGTTAGGCGTTTTTTTATGCACAAAATTTGGAATATACACATAAATTGTGTAACTTCGCGCCCGTAACTATAGACAAGAATGAAATTTACAGAACTCGACCTCGACGAGAGCGTGCTGGATGCTCTCGACTATATGCATTATGGCGAATGTACTCCTGTGCAGGAGCAAGCCATTCCCCCTGTGCTGGCCGGCGATGACGTGATAGCCGTGGCACAGACAGGTACGGGCAAGACGGCGGCTTATCTGCTGCCCATCCTCAGCAACCTGAACCGTTACCGCTATCCCGAGGACGCCATCAACTGCGTGATCATGGCTCCTACGCGTGAGCTGGCTCAGCAGATCGATCAGCAGATGCAGGGATTCTCGTACTTCGTAGATGCATCGAGCGTGGCTGTGTATGGCGGCGGCGAGGGACGCGACTTTGAATTGCAGAAGAAAGGCCTGGTGCATGGTGCAGACGTGGTGATAGCCACCCCCGGCCGACTGCTGAGCCACCTGAACCTGGGCTATGTGGACCTCTCGAAAGTGGCCTTCTTTGTGCTCGACGAGGCTGACCGCATGCTCGACATGGGTTTCTACGATGACATCATGCAGATAGCCAAGTGTCTGCCTCAGGACTGCCAGAAGATTCTCTACTCGGCCACCATGCCACCCAAGACGCAGAAGCTGGCCGAAGCCATCATGTGGAAGCCCACGATGGTGAAGATTGCCATCTCGAAGCCCGCTGAGAAGATTCACCAGCAGGTGTGCGTGTGCTACGAGCCTCAGAAGACTCCGATGCTGATACAGTTCCTGAAAGGTTTCTTCCTGCGCGATCGTCAGAACTCTCAACCCTCTCAGACATCTCAAACTTCTCAGACATCTCAAACATCTCAAACCCTTCAGACACCACCGACCCTCTACAACGGTTTTGTCAAGGACGAATTACTCCAGAATCCCAATAAACGTGTGGTGGTGTTCGTCTCGAAGAAGGTGAACGTGAAGGACGTGGTGCTGAGCCTCAGAAAGAAGGGCTTCGCTGTGGCTTCGATGCACTCAGATCTGGAGCAGCGCGACCGTGAGGATACGATGAATGCCTTCAAGGCCGGACGCGTGAACGTGCTGGTGGCTACCGACATCGTGAGCCGCGGCATAGACATCTCGGGCATCGAGCTGGTCATCAACTTCGACATGCCACACGACCCCGAGGACTACGTGCATCGCATTGGCCGTACTGCCCGTGCTGACCATGACGGCGAGTCGCTGCTGATGGTGAACTGCAACGATGGACGCGAGTTGCGTAAGTTCCGCGACCTGGAGCGCTTCATCGAGAAACAGATGGACCGCATCGCTGTGCCCGAGGAACTGGGCGGATGCGACGGTAAGCCGCTGAAGGAGGAACGACGCGAACATGCCCGACGTGGAGAACGACGTGACCGTGCCCACAACCGCCGAGGCAAGTCGGCCCAAGAACAAAACGACAAAACGACGCAAGAACAAAACAACAAAACAACGCAAGAACAAAACAACTCAAAAAATACACAAGATGAACAAGCTAATCAAAAACCTCGCCGCAGCAATCATCGTCATGGTCGCCGCAGTAACAGGCCTGATGGCAGCGCCAGCACTGCGCAAGCCACAGACCATCCTTCAGCCTGATGGCTCGAAGATCACCATCGTGCAGCAAGGCGATGAGTGGTGCCACTGGATTACCGATCAGGACGGTCAGCTCCTGGTGCAGGATGCCGAGGGCTACTATCGCGTAGCTACCATCGAGCAGCAGGTGGAGTGGGAAGCCACCAAGATCAAGAACCTGAAACATCGCGATGAAATCAACCGCCAGCGTCTGCAGCAGCTGCACAACGCCCGTCGCGGCATGCCTGCCATCACCGAGCCTGGTGACAACCATGCTGCTGTGTTCCCCTCGAAGGGACAGATCCACGGTCTGATTGTGCTGGTAGAGTATCAGGACGTGTCGTTCAATGAAGACAGCATTGACGTCATCCAGCACTATCAGGACATGATCAACAAGGAGGGCTACTCCGACTATCAGCATCAGGGTTCGGCTCACGACTTCTTCTACCAGAACTCTCTGGGCCAGTTCGACCCTCAGTTCGACATCTATGGTCCAATCAAGCTGAGCCACAACCGCAAGTACTATGGTCAGAACAGCATGTGGGGCAGCGATGCGCGTCCTCACGAGATGCTCATCGAGGCTTGTGAGCAGCTCGACTCGCTGGTCGACTTCACCCTCTACGACAACAACAATGACGGCGACATCGACTTCGTCTTCGCCTTCTATGCCGGTGGCGGTGAGCATGCCGGTGAGGGCAAGGACTGCGTGTGGCCACATGCATGGGATGTAGCCTATGGTGCTGGTCAGTACGTTTATTTCGACGGTGTACGCCTCGGCAGCTACGCCTGCTCGTGCGAGACCCTCTGGGGCACCTACGATGGTGTGGGCACCTTCTGCCACGAGTTCACCCATGTGCTGGGTCTGCCTGACATCTATGACGTGAACTACAGCGCAGGCACCTTCACCCCTGGCGAGTTTGACGTGCTCGACCAAGGCAGCTACAACGGTGCATCCTCAGGCTCATGCCCTGCTGGTGTCAACACCTACGAGCGCTACGAGCTGGGCTGGATCGAGCCTGAGCAATTTGTGGCAGGCACCAACGACACACTGACCTGGCTGGGCGAAAGCAACCGCGCCTTCATCCTGCCGGTCAAGAGTTCGACCGACGACCCCCGCGATGGCGAGTACTACCTCTTCGAGAATCGTCAGAAGACCGGTTGGGACACATACCTGCCTGGCCATGGCATGCTGATCTGGCACATCGACTACCATCAGAGCAAGTGGGAGGCAAACAACGTGAACACCACCTCATATCATCAGGGCGTGGACATCGTGGAGGCTGACCACAGCCAACGCGAAAGTAACCGAGCAGGTGACCCATTCCCAGGCTCAACGGGCGTGCACAGCATCACTGCCACCACCAATCCTGCCCTGTTGGGTTGGGACTCATCGAGCAGTCGCAACATGCGCAAGGCTATCAATGGCGCTGCTGTCACCAACATTCAGGAGTTTGCTCTTCCTGAGCTGAGCGACCAGAAAGTCATCACTTTCCTCTACTCAGACAACAGCCTCAACAAAGACTCGGCCAACGTGTCTGGTGGCGTTCAGCTGATGTATGAGGACTTCTCAGACGTTTTGCAAGGCACAGACAACAACGCTACTGGTTCTTCACTCCCATTCAAGGGCACAACCAACATCGTGGGCTACACCAATGCCTATCAGGCTGGCTCAGCTGTCCGTCTGGGCAAGGCCATGACTGCCGGCGACATCACCACACGCCCACTCGGCAACGAAGCCGGTGATTCCATCCTGGTGGAGATCGGCGTAAAGGGTTGGACCAATATTGAGGGCAAACTGCTGGTAGGCACCTTCTCTGAGAATCCTAACGCCATCGTTCAGGAGCAGGAGCTGGAATATACGGCCACTATGGCTGACGATTACGAAAAGGTGAGCTGCAAGTTCTACAACTGCGACGTCAACACCCAGATCAAGGTGGCTACAAGCCAGAAGCGCTGCTTCATCACAAGCCTCAACGTCATCAAGCTCGTTGAGCCACAGCAGGAAGAAGAAAACGACATCCGTGCCATTATGCTCGATCAGGCACCAGCCCGTTCGGCAGCCAACAAGGTTTGGATGAACGGCCAACTGATGATTCAGACGGCCGATGGTCTCTACAACATGCAGGGCGTACGTCAGTAATTTTTACTGACGTCACCCCTTGCTCATTATTTATAATACGCGCGCGTAAACATTCGCACAACAAATCATACACCATGGCAAATCATCTGGTCATCATGGCAGGCGGCATTGGTAGCCGCTTCTGGCCAATGTCAACACCTCAGTGCCCCAAGCAGTTCCTCGACATTATGGGCTCTGGTCGCACTATGATACAGCAGACATTCGACCGCTTCGGTGGTCTCATCGACATCGAACACGTATGGGTCGTAACCTCCAAGAACTTCGCCCAACTGGTGAGCGAGCAGCTCGAAGGCATCAATCCACAGCACATCCTGCTGGAGCCTTGCATGCGCAACACTGCACCCTGTGTGGCATACGTGAGCTGGAAGATTCAGGCCGAAGATCCTAATGCCACCATCGTAGTGGCTGCTTCGGACCACATCGTGACCAATGGACGCGAATTCCTGCGTGTAGTGGCTCAGGGTCTCGACTTCGTGCAGGGTGGTGACCGCATCCTCACCCTCGGCATGCAGCCCACCCGTCCGGAGACTGGCTATGGCTACATCGAGCAGGGCGAGAAGCAGGAGGATGCTACCCTCGAGGTGCATGCTGGCAAGAAGGGCGCCCGTCGTGTTTCGGCCATGGCAGCCCTGCTCAGCCCAATCTACAAGCTGGCCAGCTTCCGCGAGAAGCCTGATCTCCAGACCGCTGAACGCTATCTGGAGGGTGGCAACTTCACCTGGAACTCAGGCATGTTCCTGTGGCAAGCCAAGACCATCGTGAATGAGTTGCGACAGTATCAACCCGAGATTGCTGCCATCATGGATCAGATTGCTCCCACCTTCTTCACCATCCGCGAACAGGCCATGGTCGATAAGCTCTACGCCACTTGTCCGAAGATTTCGATCGACTACGCTGTGATGGAGAAGACCCAGCTGGCCTACGTCATGCCTGCCGAATTCGGCTGGAGCGACCTGGGCACATGGGGCAGCCTCCACACCCTCACTCCTCAGGACGACGACCGCAATGCTGTGATTGGCGATGGTGTCAAGATGCTCGACAGCGAGGGCTGCATGGTGCGTATGCCTCAGGGCAAGCAGGTGGTAATCCAGGGTCTGAAGGACTGCATCGTGGCCGAACACAATGGTGTATTGCTGATCTGCAGACTCAGCGACGAGCAGCGCATCAAAGACTGGCACTAAAAAGAAGATGGATAAGTTAACTGTAGTCAAAGTCGGCGGCGGCATCGTCGAGAACGAGGCCTCGCTCAACAACTTGCTCGACAAGTTTGCACGCATCCCTGGGCTTAAAGTCCTGGTGCATGGAGGTGGTCGTTCGGCCACTAAGGTTGCTGAGCAGCTCGGCATTGCACAAACCATGATCGGTGGCCGCCGCGTCACCGATGCCGAGACGCTCAAGGTTGTCACCATGGTCTACGCGGGTCTCGTCAACAAGAACATCGTGGCACAGCTGCAGGCTCGCAGCATCAATGCCCTGGGCCTCACAGGTGTTGACATGAATGTGATACAGAGCCACAAGCGTCCGCTCAAGAAGGTCAAGATGGACGATGGCACTGTGCAGGAGGTGGATTACGGCTTCGTGGGCGACATCGATCAGGTGAATGCCGACCTGCTGAGCGACCTCATTGCCAAAGGTGTTGTACCAGTCCTCTCCCCCATCGGTCACAACTGCCAAGGCTCCCTGCTCAACACCAATGCAGACACCATCGCGGCCGAAGCGGCCAAAGCCTTGGCCAAGCACTTCGACGTGACGCTGATGTTCTGCTTCGAGAAGAAAGGCGTGCTCAGCAATCCTGACGATGATGACAGTGTGATCCCTTCGATCACTGCCGAGCAATTCCCCACGCTTGTGGAGCAGGGTGTAGTGAGTGGAGGCATGCTTCCGAAACTCGAGAACAGCTTCAATGCCATTGCAGCAGGCGTGAGCCAAGTGGTGATCACCCTGGCCGATGCCATTGACGACCCAGAGGCAGGCACGCATCTGACCAAGGCATAAATTATTGCTAATTCTATATCATAAGGCCCCCAAAAGGGCCTTTTTTTATGCTTGTTTTTGTACAATCTGTGAGTTTCGCTGTGTAAATGATGAAAGAAACAGGAGATTCACAGATTGTACATTTCTTTTCACACACTGCTCAACCTAGACAAGAAAAAACGCGTACCTTTGCTGCGTCAAAAACAAGCAGCAACTCACAACTGCAGACTTATTACATAGAATCATGCAGACATCAAGCAAAATCTGCTTGAGGAATGAAACTTTTTGGAGACATTGTGCGTCTAATGGATGACAACGTTGTCAAAAGATACGCTAACTGATGAAATGTTCGTATCTTTGCACCATCAAAAAGAGAGAAAGGGACTTGCATTATTATCCCAAACCTAACGAACGAATAACTTGCATTATTAACCCAAACCTAACGAACAAATAACTTGCATTATTAACCCAACCCTAACGAACGAATAACTTGCATTATTAACCCAAACCACACAACCATGAGAGACACAGCTATGACTGGCAGACAACTGTCATATAACCCTTGCCACGATCTGCCGCTCATGCAAAGCCTTGAGCGTAGCAGTCGAAGGGTTGACCAGCAGATTGGTGCCTGAGGCATTGAGGCAAAACAGGGGGATGTCGTCATAATGGTCAGTGAGCACGGTGTCGAGCTTGGCATTGTGCTGCTCCAGGAACCGCTGAACGATGCTGGCCTTCTCCTGCCCTACATTTTCGTGCCACTCGCCTATCACCACCTCGGAGGGCAGCGGGGTGGCCAGGCAGGCATCGAGGCTGAAGTCATCGGCCAGAGCCTTGGCATAGAAGGACGGAGCAGCGGTGGCCATAACAAGCAGATAGCCTCGGTTGCGATAACGCTCCAGCTCCGCCTTTGCACGAGGATTCACGAGGAGCAACTCCTCCTCAACGAAGTCATCCATCCTCCCCCCACGCTGCATGAACAGCACGGTGCGCTGCATCAGATGGCGCTTCATGGTGGAGTGGCTCACCACACGCAACTTGCGCAGCATCACCCACCAGACGATGCAGAGCGCCAGGTCCCAGCGGAATCTGAGCATGGCACACCGTCCGCAAAAACTGAGGTAATCGCGGAAGGTATTGGTCTGGAGCAATGTTCCATCCAGATCGATGATAAACGCGGAACGCATGGGAATTGAGGACGAATATGGGATGTGAAAATGAATAGGAATGAGAAATCTGAAATTTGGAATCAGGAATGAGGAGCTACACGACGATAATCATTGCTCCACGGGAATCGGCAAAGCGTCCTGTCGTGATAGAGACAGAAGTCGGCTTCGCACAACGGATGCGGAGTGGTGACTGTGATGACGGCCACACGGAGCTGCACAGCAGGGAAACGAGCCACGAGTTGCTCACGCACCTTCTGGATGGTGGCTCCTGAGTCGATGGCATCGTCGATGACAAGCACCTGGCATGGCGAAGTCTGCCTCATGGTCTCCTCAACGTCGGGAGGCAGTTCGATGTTGCCCACTCTCTCCAACGATTCTCCCCGACTGCGCCATTCGCCCACACGCGACTCCACGACCCTCAGCACATCGCACAGCCACAATGGCATGTGACGCAACAGACGCTGAGCGAACGACTGACGCTTATGCTGAGTGGATGGTCGCGAAATGCTCACCTCACAATAGTGCGCCTCAGCAGGCAAGGCATCAAGCATCAATCGGGCCACCTGTGCCCCACCATTCAGTATACCCACAACTACACATGGCTGGAACCCGGACGCCACGACGCGCTGTGCCAGCTGATGACTGGCAGACTTGAGGAGCGAGGGTGTGAGGGTAAGAACAGACATGGGGAAGAGGAAGGGACAAGTAAAAATTAAAGCTTCGCGTGGTCGAAGAGGCAGGATGCGCAAGATTGATGGCAGACAAGTACAAAATGATTACCTATAGATCAGATAGCTTGCGAGCGCTGTGAGACGATTCTTAAGGCGAGCATGCGTGTCGCACAGACTCTCACGACGCAGGGCTTTGATGTGCTGCCAGCAGCGGTGGGCTTGGGCTATGTTGGCATCAGTGTGTGGCTGTCGGGCCAAAAGGCGCAGGATGTTGAAAGCCACGCTGAGCCGACGTTCGCGCACGGCACGCACCACGTCGCGCTGGCCCTGAACCATGAACTGAGCCTCGAGCGTTTCGAGCACAGCAAAGCCATCGGTGCGACGAATGGACTGACTGCACAACGTGCCCGTGGCCTGCTTGAAATAGAAGTAGACAGGCACATCCACGCACACCATCGAACGCAAGTGTGGATAGAGCTGCGCCATAAAGTAGAGATCTTCGTACACACGGAAGGCCGTAGGGAATTTCAAACCTTCGAGCACTCCGCGACGGAAGAGCTTGCAGGGTGAGGAGTTGGCCGAAGAGGGTCGCTGGTAGAACATGCCAAGCAATGCCTCGTGAGCCGAAAGTCTGCGTACACTGTGAGGACGAGGCAATGATGACGCCAAGCGTGTAGCATCGTAACGAGCACGCTGCTCTGCATCAACGATCTGATAGGGAGCCTGCACCACATCCACCCCTTCGGTCATATAGGCCATCAGCACCTCCAGATACTGACGATGAATGACATCGTCACTGTCGACGAAGGCTACGTATTCGCCCTGAGCCACCTGCAATGCAGCATTGCGAGCCGCTGCAGGACCCGCATTTGACTGATGCATCACAGTGACACGCGCATCGCGACAAGCATAGTCATCGCACAGGTCACTGCTCCCGTCGGTCGAGCCATCATCCACCAGCAGCAGCTCAAGGTCGCTGTAGCTTTGGGCTAACACCGAGTCGAGACAGGCCGCAAGATAGGGAGCCACGTTATAGACAGGAATGATGACGGAGATCATGAGCATTGAGGCGAGATTCTGGCAGGGAAAGCCCAGTTAATAGTTCTTGTTATCGATATAGGCCTCCAGCAGACGAGTGATGCCGCTGGCATTGTTGGGCTTCACATAGAGGTCGGCCACCGAGGCTGGAATCAGGCACGAGTTGCCCTCAGTGAGCTCCACCGTGACCTCCTCGGCCTGGATGCTGCAGTTGCCCTCCAGACACATATAAATAATAAACGAGTCGTACTTGTAGAGCTTGCGATGGAAGGCACGGTTCACCTCCAAGAGCTTCACGATGAAGAACTCATTGACGATGAGCGACACGGGCTTGTTGAGCACATGCTGATAGTCGGTGCGATAGACTTCGAGATCGGTCTTCTGCCCCGCCAGCAAGGGTTGGGGAGCCACGGCAGCCAGTGTGCCTTTGCCCAGCGTTGCCTTCTGCGACGGGATGTTGAAGTCGATGGCATCGAGTGCCAAAGCCGTATGGAGCTGACGCGGACGTCCATCCAGACCCATGCGATTATAGTCGAAGATGCGGTAAGTCACGTCGCTCGACTGCTGAACCTCAGCCAGCAGGATGCCTCCACAAATGGCATGTACACGTCCGGCAGGAATGAAGAAGACGTCGCCAGCCTTGACCTCATGACGAGCCAGCACCTCGCAGATGGAACCATCGGCCACGCGATGCTCATACTCATAGCGAGAGATGGGTTCAGAGAACCCGCTGTACAGACAAGCACCCGGCTCTGCCTTCATCACATACCACATCTCGGTCTTGCCGAAGCAGTCGTGACGACTGCGCGCCAGCTGGTCGTTGGGATGCACCTGGATGGAGAGGTCCTTCCTTGCGTCTATGAACTTGACCAGCAAAGGGAAGACTCGTCCGTACCTGCTCTCCACGGCACGACCCAGCATCAGATAACCGTACTCCTCCGTAAGTGAAGCCAGATCGCGACCTCGCAGCGGGCCATTGCTCACCACAGAGGTGCTCGACGGCACTGCCGACACCTCCCACGACTCGCCCACAGGCTCCTCGTCGGCCGCCAGCCCCTTGAGAGGCTTCAATCTGTTTCCACCCCAGACCGTGGTGTGAAAATTGTTTTCAAATAAGAGAGGATAAAGAGTTTTCATGCTGCAAAGATAGTCTTTTTTCGACAAAAACAGGTATTTTTATCAACGAAAAGCACTTTTTGTTCAAAAAAATTTGACATTTCGCAAATAATCATTACATTTGCACCACTATTCTGAGCTTTCTTTTTCGCTTATTCGATGGCGAAGTTCTCGAAAGCCTTCCGTTTAATTAAATCGATACCTATCATAAAAAACAAATCCGGGATGTGCCCGAGGCCCCAATACCTGACGTCTGGCACATCCCTTTTTTTATGATAACTATCGTCAGCACACACCATTCTTCACATTTATGCGAACCTCATTCCTTTCTTTATCTCTGATGATGCTGGGCATGTATTTGTCCCAGTCAGCAGTAGCACGCACCACCACCCGCCTGCAGGAGGGGTGGCGTTTCCACATGGGCCATGCTGCCGATGTCACTAAGGACTTCAAAAGCGGCACCGAGTACTTCAACTACCTCACCAAGGCCCATGGCATACACAACGAAGGCCCATACATCGAGAAGTTCGATGACTCTGACTGGCAGCCCATCCAGCTGCCTCACGACTGGGTCGAGACCCTGCCCTATCATCCACAGGCCAGCCACAGCCATGGCTACAAGACCGTAGGATGGCGTTGGCCAGAGACGAGTGTGGGTTGGTACCGACTCACCTTCGACATGCCTCAGGAGGCCCTCGGTCAGCACCACGAGCTGCAGTTCGACGGCATCTTCCGCAACGCAACCCTCTGGGTCAACGGTTTCTACATGGGTGTGGAACCCAGTGGCTATGCCACACAGGTGTATGACATCACCGACTATCTGCATTATGGCGACGAGGGCAGAAACGTGATCTGCGTCCGCGCTGATGCATCGCTCGAAGAGGGTTGGTTCTACGAGGGCGCTGGCATCTACCGTGACGTCTGGATGCACTCCTCACCCATGGTTCATACTGCCACCTTTGGCACCTTCGTACATAGCAAGCTCAACACGGACTTCACCTCGGCCGACCTTACCATCGAGGTCAAGGTGCAGAACAGCGACGTGCAGCCACGCGAGGCCAAGGTGGTCAACATCCTGCTCGACGCCCAGGGCAACGAGGTGGGACGCACCCTGCCCATGAGTCTGCCTCTGGCTGCCAAAGAGACTGCTGAGCGCGCATTTGTGCTCAACGTGTCTGAGCCTCATCTCTGGGATGTCGATGACCCATACCTCTACACCGTTCGCACCGAGGTTACCAGCCAGGGTCTGACCGATGTCTATACCACCCGCACTGGCATCCGCGACGTACGTTTCGATGCTGCCGAGGGCTTCTTCCTCAATGGCCGTCACATGAAGCTGAAAGGTGTGAACATGCACCAGGACCATGCTGGCGTCGGTGCTGCCATGCCCGAGGGTCTGTTGCTGTGGCGTCTGCGTCAGCTCAAGAAGTGGGGCTGCAATGCCTATCGTGCCTCGCACAACCCTACCACTCCTGCCACCCTTGACATGTGCGATTCGCTGGGCATACTCGTGATCGACGAGCAGCGTCTGTCAGGCGTCAACGAGGAGCACCTGCGTCTGCTCACCCGCATGATCGAACGCGGACGCAATCACCCCAGCATCATCCTCTGGAGCGACGGCAACGAGGAGTGGGGCATGGAGAACAACCAGCAGGGCGTGCGCGTAGCTGCCTCGATGCGCGAATTCACCCATCGCCTGGATCCCACCCGTCTGGTCTGCATGGCCAATGCCGGTGGCAGCACCATGATCCAGTCGCTTGAAGTACAGGGCTACAACTACATCATCCAGAACGACGTCGACAACCGCCACCAGCAGCATCCCGAATGGATCATCGTGGGCACGGAGGAGACCACTGCCTGCGGCACACGTGGCATCTACTACCCCGAAGAGGGCCGCATGCCAGCCATCAACCGCACCGACTCTACCTACGAGAACATCATCGAGCGTGGCTGGAAGTTCTACGACGAGCGTCCCTGGGGCCAGGGCCTCTTCTATTGGACAGGCTTCGACTATCGTGGTGAGCCCAACCCACTGAGCTACCCTGCTGTGGGTTCGCAGTTCGGCCTGCTCGACTACTGCGGCTTCCCCAAGGACGAGGCTTACTACCTCAAGGCCTGGTGGACCGACGAACCTGTGCTCCACATCTTCCCACACTGGAACCTCCAGGGCCATGAGGGCGAAGCAGTCAGCATCTGGGCCTACTCGAACTGCGACGAGGTGGAACTCCGCGTCAATGGCAAGAGCCTGGGTCGCAAGGCCATGCCACACAATGGACATCTGTCATGGGAGGCCACCTATCAGCCTGGTCGTGTGGAGGCCATCGGCTATCGTGGCGGCAAACGTGTCATGACCCAACGCGTCGAGACCACTGGTGCTGCCACTCAGGCACGCATCAAGGCCGAGCCTTCGCTCAACCTCGAGATGCTCACCGTCGAACTGCTCGATGCCAAGAAGCGCCTCGTCCCCACTGCATGCAACGACCTCAACATCAGTGTGAGTGGTCCGGCACACATCCTGGGCGTAGGCAATGGCGACTCGGCTTATAAGGGCGACGAACATCCCAATTCCATGCACTGCCAACAGTGGTCAGTGCCTGCCTTCAATGGTCTGGCTCAGATCATCATCGAGCGTGAGGGCAATGATGCAGCACAGCAGCCCGTCACTGTGACCGTGAGCAGCGAAGGACTCGCCGCCACAACCATTACATTATGATTGTGTCCGCACAAAACGCCATTTTGACTACAGAATGACGCTTTGTGCCGACACAAAAGTCCGTCCTTGCAGCAAGTCGGACTTTCGGGCATCTACAATGCGGCCACAGGAACCTTGTGGCCGCATCTTGTATCCACAAAGGGGCAAAACATGCAGCTTTTGCCCCTTTGTGCATGCACAATAGTCCGACCTCACACCTCGACGGACTATTGTGCGCTCACAAATTCAACACTTCGTACGATGTGTCAAATTTGTGGGCACACAATGCTTGTTTTCAGGCACAAAATATGTTATTGGACATCTTTTCGATATTTTCTCCATCCAAAACCTTGCAATATTCTGCAAAAAAAGCTATCTTTGTGGCTCGTTAAGGGTTCTTAGCAGTAACAGTGACGATAATGTGACAAGTGGGGAATATCATAGTTTCTTCACTTTACGTAATGAAAAAGAGGTATCTCATTCTTCACAGGAAAACAATTAATGGGATCTAATAAGAAAGACATAAAGAGGAAATTCAGACAAGGCGGCTTCAGTTCCGAGGACATGGAGATGATCGTACCGCTGCTGTCACGGCACAACACACGAGCGCTGCGACTGTTCAGCTCGCTGTCGATCGTGGTGTGGTGCGTGATGTTGGTGTTTTCATTGTTCAGTGACTACATGAGGAGCAATTCGCCCTACTATCTCCTATCGCTCACATTCAGCTCGGTGAGTTTTTATCTCGTACGCTTCTCCGTGCGACACAAGTGGTGTCTGCAGGCGGGCATTGCCCTGTTGCTGGGCAGCCTGTTACTCTTCGGCCTCTGCGTGGGCATGCGTCCTGAGGGCAACGCCACGGCTTACGTAGCCCTGCTCTTTGTCATGCCACAGCTCTTCTGTGTCAGGCCGCTGCGTCTGCTGCAATTGATGCTGCTGCCCAACCTGGTGTTCGTGCCTCTGTGCATTCATTTCAAAACGGGTGTCATGATGCAGGATGACATCATCAACGTCCTTTCGTTCAGCATCGTAGCTTTCATCATTGGTCTGATTGCCAACCAGCATAGAATCAACGAGTTCATTCTCGAAACCAAACTCAATGCAGCCAAACGCTTCGAAGAGCAGCGAAGCAAAGCGCTGGAGAAGCAAGTAACCATCGACACACTCACAGGCATGAACAACTTCTATGCCTACAAGCAGATGTGCGACACCCTGTCCGACCAAGGGCAGGAGCAGGCTGTAGGCATCCTGTTTGCCGACCTGAACCGACTGAAATACACCAACGACACCTTCGGCCATGAGGCTGGAGACCGTTACATCTGCAGCTTTGCAGACAAACTACAGCTGGCCTTCCCCGACTACCGCTGTTTTCGCATTGGTGGCGACGAGTTCAAGGTTGTCTATATCGGACAGGACCAGGAGCTGTTCCTCCAGAAGGTTCATGCCTTCGAACAAATGATCAAAGCCGAGGCAGAACCCTGCGCTGCCATTGGTTATGTGAGTGGCATGACCGACCGCATAGAGAAGTTTGCCAACCAGGCTGAGGAACGCATGTACGAAGACAAGCGTGCCTTCTACGAGCGCTTCCCAGAGTTCCGCAGAACCGTCTGATACCAGCGTATGACCTCAGGAATGAGGAAGACGGGCGAGGTGCAGAGCAGTATGAGTGCCCAATCCTGCAGCGAAAGCGCTTCGACCTCGAAGAAGTCTGGCAGGAGGTTGACGATAAGGTACTGACCCACAAGAATGACCACAGCCACCAACGCAAAGCCCGTGCTGAAAGAGGCGCGGAAACTGTCGCGATGACAGAAGTAGTCGCGTACCTCAAGCAGGAAACAGCGATCGGTGCGGAAGTAACGCACGTTGAACAGATTCCAGAACTGCAAGACCACGAAGGTGGTGAAGAACAGGCCGTGCTCATAACTGCTGAGCGCGGCTTTATCGCCATGTCCCTGGAAGAAGCCTGTGAGGAACAGTCGCACCGACGAGGCATCGAGCAGTTCACTAAACGATGTGACATCGCGATGGAAGAGCAACTGCCACAGACCTGTGAGAATGACAAAGAAGCCGAGGCCCCAGCCTGCAATGCGCAGAGCCATAGAGCGATCAATGATGTGGGCATGGGGAGAGCGAGGCTTGTCGTGCAGCACACGCGGATCGGCAGGGAGCGACGAGAGGGCTCCTGCTGCGAAGGTATCCATAATGAGGTTGACCCAGAGCATCTGCGTGACGTTGAGTGGCGAATCGAGGCCCACCAGGGCACCCAGCAGCACGATGAGGCAGGCACAGACGTTGATGATCATCTGGTAGATGATAAAGCGACGGATGTTCAGATAGATGCTGCGTCCCCACATGATGGCCTTGTTGATGGAGGCAAACGAGTCGTCGATGATGGTGATGTCCGATGCTTCCTTGGCGCGTGAGGTGCCACTGCCCATCGAGAGTCCTACTTGGGCTTTGGCCAAGGCAGGGGCATCGTTGGTGCCATCGCCTGTGACAGCCACCACCTCATGGTTGCGCTGCAAGAGAGTGACCAGACGGGCCTTGTCCTCCGGACGAGCACGTGCGATGATCTTGATGCGATGGTCGCGCAGCAATTCACACGCCACGTCGTCAGCCAGTTGTGCAAAGTCTGGTCCCTGCAGGGTTTTGTCGGTCTCGCCCTCAGTCAGCAAGCCTATCTGGCGACCAATCTCGTTGGCCGTGCCCACGGTGTCGCCAGTCACGATGATGACCTTGACGCCAGCATCGTCCTTGCACTGGCGGATGGCCTCAGCCACGTCATGACGGATAGGATCAGCAATACCAACCACACCCGTGAAGGTAAGAGGCCCCACCTGACCCTGACGCTCCTCGGCCACAGCAAAACCTAAGGTGCGCATGGCTCGGGCTTGATAGCTGGACAACAAGGACTCCACATCGGCTCGTTGTGCTGAGCCTGACACCTCAGCACAACGGTCGAGCAACAGCTCGGGTGCCCCTTTATAATAATGTATGCGCGAGCCATCCTCTCGTTCCACCACAGTGAGCATATATTTGGTCATCGTGGAGAAGGGTTGCTGGCTCACCACACGCACCTGCTGACGCAGCTGACGATAATCCAGTCCCTGGGCGTGCAGCCACAGCAGCAAGGCCCCTTCAGTAGGGTTGCCTATGGGCGAAAGCGTGCCATCAGACGAGGGTGCAAGCTCGGCAGTGCTGTTGACTGCAATGGCAAGGGCTAAGGAAGGGTTGGAGAAGGGTGAGGAGGTTGAAAGGTTTGAAGGGTTTGAGGAGTTCGAAGGATATAAAGAGTTCGAAAGATTCGATGGGTTTGATGAGTTCGAAGGGTTTGAAGGGTTTGAGGAGTTTGAGAAGAAGCAATGTTCGACTACTGACATGCGATTCTGTGTGAGGGTACCAGTCTTATCGGTGCAGATCACTGTGGCAGCACCCATGGTTTCGCAGGCATGGAGCTTGCGCACCAGGTTATTCTCCCTCAGCATATTGCGCATGCTCAGTGCAAGGCTCACAGTGACGCTCATAGGCAATCCCTCAGGCACAGCCACCACGATGAGGGTGATGGCGATCATGATGGATTGCAACACAAAGCCGAAGATGGCCCAAGGGTCGGTATCGTTGGCCGAATTGCCATCGAAGAAGAAGAAATAGATGACGCGGCCCAACACGATGAGTGCTGCAATGCCGAAACTGACATAACTGATCCAGTTGCCAAGCTGTTCGAGCTGACGATTGAGCGGAGTCTTGGCTGCAGAACCTTCGCGGACAAGAGCTACACCACGCCCCTCCTCACTGTCCTGAGCTATGCGATCGACAATGTAGATGCCATTGCCCTCGATGACCGAACTGCCACGCAAAAGGCGATCGACAGGATAGGCAGTCTCGGACGATTGACTATCGGACGATTGACTATTGGACAATTGACTATCGGACAATTGACTATTGGACGATTGAGCCGACGACAAGACCTCCTTCGACGCAAAAGGCTCGCCAGTGAAGATGCTCTCATCGACGGTGAGTGAGTTAGCCTCGACCAACGTGCCATCAGCTGGCATCTGATCGCCTGCCTCCACGCGCACCACGTCGCCCACCACCACGTCCATCTTGGGGATGCTGTACATGCGAGGCGCCTCGCCCTCTGATGGACGACGAAGCACCTTGACTGGCTGGGTATCCTTGACCTGGTTGAGCACATCGAACTCTCGGTCGGCTTTCACCTCAAAGATGAAACCCACACCCGTGGCTAGCAAGATAGCGAAGAGCACGCCACAAGGCTCGAAGACCAGATTCCAGTTGCCAGTGGAGTGTATTTCGTAGCCTGACACAATGCACGACAAAGCCAGCGCTACGAGCAGGACAATGATGAGAGGATCGCGAAACTTCTCAGCATAACGACGCCAGAGGGGATCCTTCTCTGGGTCGGGAATCCTGTTCTGTCCGCGGCCGCGCTGCACGGCTTCGCTGTTGGCCACCAAGGCACGTTGGAGGTATGATTTCTGATCGGACATAGAGACGAAACAATAAGTAAAAGTATGTTGTTAAACATCATTTTGCCAAAAAAGTAGCAAAAACTTGCACAAATCCGGCTTTTTATTTGGAGATACTCAGCGAAAGACCTATATTTGCGGTGACAAAATGCCAGAAACACGCTAATAACGCACCTTAGCATTTATCAACCGAAACACGAAACTAAAAACCTTTTAAAAAAGATTTGACCATGCTTAACATTGAACAACTGATGGCCCAGCTGGAGCAGAAGCACCCTGGTGAGAAGGAGTATCTGCAGGCCGTACGCGAAGTCCTCATTTCAATCAAGGACGAATATGACCGTCATCCCGAATTTGAACGTGCATCGCTCATCGAGCGTCTGGTGGAGCCCGAAAGGATTATCACCTTCCGCGTGCCCTGGGTCGATGACCGCGGCAAGATACAAGTGAACCTCGGCTATCGTGTGCAGTACAACTCTGCCATCGGTCCATACAAGGGAGGCTTGCGATTCCATGCCTCAGTGAACCTCTCGATCCTGAAATTCCTGGGCTTCGAGCAGACATTCAAGAATGCCCTCACCACACTGCCTATGGGCGGTGGCAAGGGCGGTTCGGACTTCTCGCCACGCGGCAAGTCGGACGGCGAAGTGATGCGCTTCTGCCAGTCGTTCATGACCGAGCTGTACCGCTACGTAGGACCAGAGGTGGACGTGCCTGCAGGAGACATTGGCGTGGGTGCCCGCGAGATTGGCTATCTGTTTGGCCAGTACAAGCGCATCACACGCGACTTCAGCGGTGTGCTGACAGGTAAGAACCTGGAGTTCGGAGGCTCGCTGGTCCGTCCTGAGGCTACAGGCTTCGGAGGTCTCTACTTTGTGAACGAGATGCTCGAGACAGCAGGACACAAGATCGAAGGCAAGACAGTGGCCATCTCAGGCTTCGGCAACGTGGCATGGGGTGCTGCTACCAAGGCCACACAGCTGGGTGCCAAAGTGGTGACCATCAGCGGACCGGACGGTTACATCTACGACCCAGAGGGCATCAGCGGCGAGAAGATCGACTACATGCTCGAACTGCGTGCCAGCGGCAACGACATCGTGGCACCTTATGCCGACGAGTTCCCTGAGGCAACGTTCTACCCTGGTCGCAAACCTTGGGAGCAGAAGGTCGATATCGCCCTGCCATGCGCAACTCAGAACGAGTTGAATGGCGAAGACGCACGTCAGCTGATCGAGAACGGAGTGCTCTGCGTGGGCGAGATTTCGAACATGGGCTGTACGCCAGAGGCCATCGACACCTTCCTGGAGCACAAGATGCTCTACGCACCTGGCAAGGCTGTCAACGCAGGTGGTGTAGCAACCAGTGGTCTGGAGATGAGCCAGAACGCCATGCACCTGTCATGGAGCGCTGCCGACGTGGATCAGCGTCTGCACGAGATCATGCACGGCATACACAAGCAGTGCGTCGACCATGGTCGTCAAGCCGATGGCTACATCAACTACGTGAAGGGTGCCAACGTGGCAGGCTTCATGAAGGTGGCCAAGGCCATGATGGCTCAGGGTGTAGTGTGAAATTGATGAAGTTTCGCAAGCATCAGATTCTATACTCGGCACACCCCAAAATGGTCTTTATCGAAAGTTGACGGCAAATGCCAATCTTCTTCTATAATAGATTTGGTAGTGAACTCCCTCAAAATTATAAAGGTCATTTTGGGGCGCGCTATCTTTAATAGCGAGGCTCAAGCAGTGTGAGCAATGTGGAATCACTCCACAAGCTCACACTGCACACTGCCTATGCGCGACAGGCCGATGGTGACCATGAGCGGACGATGGTCAGGTGTCTTCGAGATCCAAGCCTTCAGAGGCTGGCTGTCATCGTCCTTGGTCGAGAACGTGATGAGCACCTGATAGGCATCGTATTTCTTACCATTGCGCAAGGTAATCTTCTCCTGGCCGCAATACTCCACCTTGCTCCAGTTCTTCTTCAAACCCGGGAAGAGGGCGAACCGTTTGGTTTCGCCCTTTTTCATGTGGGCAAAGTCCATGTTACGCATCACGTAGAAGACCGAAAGCATATCGTAGGCAGGCTCGTTGACGTAGTGGAGCGTATCGGCCTGTGATGGCGCATCACTGCCCTTCTGACGCCAGCGATGCACCTTGACGCTGGTGCTCTTCACGTTGGCTGGTGTGAGCGCAGCATCCTTGTCCTTCCAGACAATCTGATAGAGGTTGCGCTCCAGACAGTTATATTTGCCCTCGTGGGTGTTCTTGGTGAACTCGCGAGGCACATAGTTGACGTTCATCCAGGTGTCGAGTGTGTCGCGCACCTTCATGATGTGCTCCACGATGCTGTGCGACTTGGCTGCCAGCTGGCCATGCAGGCGCTGGGTGCCATCAGTCTCTGTCTCCTTGGACATTGAGAGCGTACCCTCGCCGGCTTTGGCCCAGATGAAGCCCATGTGGAAATAGACGTCATACTTGAGTGTCTCGACCTTCTCGTGGCTCTTGGCACGAGGAATGGCATTGACTGGCAACGCCTGACATACGGCAAAGACGATAACAAAGATATAAACAAACAGGTGTTTCATTGTGATAAAGCAGTTTATGTTTCGCAAGCACGAAACTTGAAAGGGATTTTGAAGATTCAGAGGAGTCTGCAGATGTTGAGGATGACCCCTCCAGCGGACAGATGCTCTAGCTTTTGCTATTGGCCCATTTGTCTTCAAAAAACTCTGTTCTTCAATTTCATTAATTACCTTCAAGGGTGCAAGGTGCAGACTTGCGAAACCTGAGTATAGCGGTTTAAGTTTCACGAGATTACAAAGACTTCAGATAAGCCTTCTTCAGGTCGGGATGATCCCTCAGATACTCCAGGTTCTTATTCTTCTTCTTTGACTTCTCCTTCGGCTTGTTCTGCAACAGTTCCTTTGGCTTCTGACGCGAGGTAGGCTTAGCATGGATGTCCCACGACTGGCTGTATTGCCAAGCGCGGAGCTCCATCAATGCATCGAAGTAATAGACACGCTCTGGCTGACGATGTTCGAGCACGGAGCCTGGGTCGAACTTGCCATTGTCATTGCTGTCCTCTACCAGACGAGCATAGTACTTGGCTGCAGGCACATTGACGAACTTGGCCTGTCCGTCCTTCACTGGAGCCTGCTGCACAGGCAAATCCTTCTCATTGAGCAACTGCACGAATGCAGGACCCTCTACGCCTGTGATGTTGAACACCAGGTGGGCATAGTCATCGACCTTCTTCTCGCTGAAGGTGATGCAGGTGGAGTCGATGTCATGTCCATAGATGTCGCGCATAGAGGCCGAGTCGGCCACAAACCTATATTCACCACCTGGTGAGAAGTGCGGGATGGCATGCAGCGTGTAACGACGCAGCAGGAGGGTGTCTTGCTCGAGCTTGAACTCCAGTGGCAGCCATAGCGAGTCGTTCTTCTGCTCAAGGTGGAGCATAGAGAGCTGCAGGGTGTCGAGCGGAGCAGAAGCCTCAAAGCGAGGACGAGCGCCGATGTCGATGGAATTCTTGCCCAACAGCGACAGGGTCATGAAAACCGTCTTGGGCACCGTGTCGGCAGGAGCCTCTTCGTTCTTCTTCTTTTTCTTCTTCTTGTCTTTTTTCTTCTTGTCCTTCTTGTCTGCCTTGTCATCCTCATCGGCCTCCTCGGTCACAGCCTCCTCAGCCATGGCCTCTTCTTGCGTCGAAGCCACAGACAGGGAATCTGCAGCAAGCGGAATGACCGACAAAGTGTCTGAGAGCAAAGCCGCAGGAGTGAGCGTGTCTGGTTGTGACACAATCGACGACAACGAATCAGCCATTGCCAGAGAAGCAGAAAGAGAATCAACTACAGCCAGAGAAGCAGAAAGGGAATCAGCTACAATCAGAGATGCTGAAAGGGAATCAGCTACAGCAAGTGCTGCCGACAGCGAATCGACCTTAGTCACTACTGAATCTGCAAGAACTTCTGACTGAGACTCAACCTCCTTGGACTTGGCGTTCTTTTCCTTCTTCTTGACTTTTACATCAGTGTCCTTAGGCACAGGATTGCTGAGCGCTATGGTGTCGGTAACAATCACGTCAACGCCATCGACGGTAAACGGATAGGTAACCTCAAGATGAAGCGTGTCGCGATGATAGATCTCAGGGTCTCGAATCCAGTAGGTAAGCGTATCATTCGTCGGGTTGGGCTCACAGATCAGCCAGCTGTTCTTGTCAATCGCAGCCAAGCCCTTCGATTCCTCGTTGAGCAGCGAAATGATGGGAGGCTCGGGCATCATGGCCGAAAAGCGGAAGGTGATGTGGAGCGAATCCTTCCACTCTCTCTCGTCCAGATAGCGGTTGACACGTCCTTCGTTGAATGCCAGCAGACAGATGTCGTCAGGCAAGTAGCGGAAGCCATTGCGTGCAATGATCGTGTCGATGGGGAGAGAGTCAAGAACCTGTTCGTTGTCCTTGTTCTTATCGTCACTGCTCCTTTCCTGAGCAATGGCACGCTCCAGCGAAAACATGTCACGCTTGCTGTAGATGGTGTCATAGAGGATGCATGGCTCTGTATAGGGCTCAATCAAGGTATCCAAGAAGGCCACATCCTCCGTAAAGAGATCGTAGCGATAGTTGGTGTTGCCATCGGCCAGCGCATAGATGCGATAGCGGCCTGAAGCCACACCACTGATGCGGAATCGTCCGTTGGAATCGGTCTTGCCAGCACGCTCGAAAGGCTTAAGCATGAAGATGGAGTCAGGATAGAGAGCCACGATGGAGTCGACGCCATGCAGTGAGTCGCCCTGCACCAACCGGCCATCATCATACACCTTATAAATACCCACATACGCACCCGTGATAGGCTCCAGGTTGGATGCATTGAGCAATGTGCCACTAATCTTGAGCGTATCGATATGATCGCCTGTCGAGAAGGTCAGGGTGAGGTTCTCCATCGGGTTGCTCTCATTGTTGTCCTGCACGGCATCGCCCAAGTCGATGGTATAGGTCGTGTTGGCCTTGAGCGAGTCGAACAGCTCGATCGTGACGGTCTTGGCATTGCTCAAGATGGAGGGACTTTTCTCCTGAGGGGGCGAGACGACGAGCTTGTCCATTGCATTATCGAGCTTGACATTCTCGTTGAAACGCAACGTCAGTTTTTGCTTGGTCACACCGGTTGCGCCCTCTTGCGGATCACTGGTGCGAAGCTCGGGAGGTCTCTCGTCGAATAAGCCGCCACCAGGTGAACCAACACTGGCACATCCGATCAGTCCTGCTACCGACAGGACCATAAAGGGAGCCGCGAGGGCTCTAATATGTTGTTTTTTGAGTCGAAACATGCCGCGAAGATACGCAAAAAACGGGATAAGTACATAAAAATCGCGTTAAAAAGTGTATTTTTCAACATTTTTTTTCTTGTTTTGAATATTTTTTATTATCTTTGCGCCCGAAATATGCGAAAAATTAATTAAATTCAATAAATATCAACAATGCAAAACAAAGGATTTGTAACTGTGTTGGCTTGGCTCCTGGCCATTGTCTGCGCCTTCTACATCTCGTTCTCT
The DNA here is from genome assembly GCA_045629225.1 of Bacteroidales bacterium. Classification (GTDB taxonomy): domain Bacteria; phylum Bacteroidota; class Bacteroidia; order Bacteroidales; family UBA3663; genus Liminaster. Next base: position 99,977 of record JAZQQU010000028.1, read on the forward strand.
TTCGTGGTTCGCCATCATGAGAACAAGGCCGCAGCATACGCCGAAGCAACCGGCACTCCTGCCAAGTATTACTTGGATTCCATCTCCACTGAGAGCGTGTGGTTCGGCTACAACTTCAAGCAGGCTCAGGAGATGCAGATCGGCCTCGGTCTTGACCTGAAGGGCGGCATGAACGTAATTCTCGAGATTTCTGTAGCCGACGTACTCAAGTCACTCGCTGCTGAGAATGCTCAGAACGCCACCTTCGTTGAGGCACTGAGCATGACTTCAAACTCTGGCGAAGTAGAGAGCGGTGACGCTTTCGTTGATGCTTTTGCTGCCAACTTCAAGAAGGTTGACGCTCAGGCTAAGCTCTCTGACGTATTCAGCACCTACCAGCTCAAGGACAAGATCACCAAGGACACCCGCGATGCCGAGGTAATCTCGATCATCAAGAAGGAGATGGACGATGCTCTCGCCAACTCATTCAACGTGCTCCGCAATCGTATCGACCGCTTCGGTGTAGTTGCTCCTAACATCCAGCGCCTCCAGCAGGCTGGCCGCATTCTGGTCGAGCTTCCTGGCGTGAAGGAGCCTGAGCGTGTGAAGAAGCTCCTCCAGGGTTCTGCCAACCTTGAGTTCTGGGAGACCTATCAGGCTGACGAGATTGCAGGTACCCTGCAGAACCTCATCATGGCCGACGCTCAGAAGCAGCTTGCTGCCGCCGAGGAGACCAGCGAAGAGACTGCTGAGGTTGCTCCTGTCGACTCTCTGCTCGCCGAGGTTTCGACTGCCAACGCCGACTCTGCAGCTATGTCAAGCGCTCTGCAGAACAGCCTCGCTGCCCGCGTACAGATTGTGGGCGGTCAGGGTCCAATCGTAGCTGTTGCTCAGTCAAGCGATACCGCTGCCATCAACGCCATCGTGGCTGGTGCCAAGGAGCTGCCACGCAAGCTGAAGCTCGCATGGAGCGTAAAGGCTATCGACGAGAAGGGCCTCTACTATCAGCTCTATGCCCTGAAGGCTCACGACAACCTGGGTCACCCATCACTGCCAGATGCCTCGAAGGGTGGTGACATCGTAACCGATGCCAGCTCAGAGTTCAAGCAGATCACCAGCTCATACGTCGTTAACATGACCATGACCCCTGAGGCTGGCAAGTCTTGGGCCAAGATCACCAAGGAGAATGTAGGCCGTTGCGTAGCCATCGTGCTCGACGATATGGTTTACTCTGCTCCTCGCATCAACACCGAGATCACCGGTGGCCGTTCGGAGATTACTGGTGACTTCGACAACGAGGATGCTACCGACCTCTCGAACGTGCTCAAGTCTGGCAAGATGGCTGCCAAGGTCAACATCGTATCAGAGGACGTTGTAGGTCCTACCCTCGGTTCTGAGTCAATCAAGCAGAGCGTCATCTCATTCTTTATCGCGCTCGTGCTCCTGTTCATCTATATGATTCTCTTCTACGGTGGCATTGCAGGTACCATTGCTGACGTCTGCCTCTTGATCAACGCATTCTTCACCATCGGTATCCTCTCAAGCTTCCACGCTGTGCTTACCCTCTCTGGTATCGCAGGTATCGTACTCTCAATGGGTATTGCAGTGGACGCCAACGTACTTATCTACGAGCGTGCCAAGGAGGAGATTGCTGGTGGCCGTCAGCTCCGCTCGGCTGTGAGCGCTGCCTTCAGCAACGCATTCAGCGCCATCTTCGACGCCAACGTCACCTCACTCCTCACCGGTATCATTCTCTATCAGTTCGGTACTGGTCCTATCCGTGGCTTCGCTGTCACCTTCATCGTGGGTATCATCACCTCGTTCGTGAGTGCTGTCTTCCTGAGCCGCATCTTCCTTGAGAACGCTCTGGCTAAGGGCTGGTTCAAGAACCTCACCTTCACCGGTGTGCTCTCAGGCCTCATGAAGCCAACCAACTTCGACTTCGTGAAGAAGGGTCACCTTACCTCTAAGGTATATGCCGTTATTTCGGTTATCGCCATCATCCTCATGTTCGTTCCTGGTCCAGAGAAGGGTATTGACTTCACTGGTGGTCGCAACTACATCGTTGCTTACAACGACGTTGAGTCTGTCGATAACGAGGCTATTGCCAACAAGCTCGCTCAGAACCCAACTCTCGATAACGCTTCAATCAAGGTTATCACCATCAGCCGCGACAACCAGGTTCGTATCACTACCAACTTCGACCTGACTGCCACTGACGATGCTGAGGCCAACCTCACCATGAAGAAGGCTATCTACGATGCTGGTAAGGAGCTCGGCTATGTCAACGGTGACTTCGAGTCATTCAACAACGAGGACTACATCCCATCAACCCAGAAGGTTGGTCCTTCAATCGCTGAGGACATCACCTACGGCGCTATCCTTGCCGTATTCCTGTCACTCATCGCCATTGCCATCTACATCCTCATCCGTTTCCGCAACGTAGCATTCTCAATCGGTGCTATTGCAGGTCTGGCAGCCAACACCCTGGTCATCCTCGGTCTCTACTGCCTGTTGCCTGGCATCATGTGGTTCTCAATGGAGATCGACCAGGCATTCATCGCAGCTATCCTTACCGTAATTGGTTACTCTATCAACGATATCGTGGTTGTATTCGACCGTATCCGTGAGGTAAGCAACCTCTATCCTAACAAGGATCGCTACAACGTAATCAACGATGCACTCAACATGACCATGCCTCGTACGTTGAACACCTCTATCTCTACCCTCCTGGTATTGATTGTAATCTTCTTCTTCGGTGGTGCTTCAATCCAGAGCTTCATCTTCGCCATGCTGATTGGTGTAGTTGTTGACCCATTGACCACCATCTTCCTCGCCGTACCTTGCGCTTACTACGTAATGGGCAAGAAGGAGGGCAAGAAGGTCCAGATTCAGTAATACACATTACTAATATAATAAAGCCGTGGATCGAGGCCTAATCCCGATTCACGGCTTTTTATTAATTCAACCTGCTTGAGCGAAACGCTCTAGTATAGAGGGGAGAGGTTTAGTATATAGAGTAGTACAAAGGGATAGAGTGGATCACAGTTCTGCTGGATTATACAGCGCTAAAGACTTTTCAGCTGGCAAGAAATCCTCTATCCACAAAACCATGCCTGGACTTCTGGCAAGAAATTCTGTATCCACAAAACCATGCCTGGACTTCTGACAAGAAATCTTGTGTCCACAGAAGCACGCCAGAACTTCTGACAAGAAATCTTGTATCCACAGAAGCTTGCCAGAACTTCTGACAAGAAATCCTGCGTCCACAAAAGCTAGCCACAGTCTCTGGCAAGAGATCTTGCGTCCACAAAAGCTTGCCACAGCCTCTGGTAAGGAATCCGACGTCCCGAACATAAATCCAAGTATAAAAATGGAAAAGAAAGATATCCGAATCGTCTTCATGGGTACTCCCGACTTCGCCGTACCTACGCTCGATGCACTCGTCAGCGGTGGCTACAACGTGGTCGGTGTAATCACCATGCCCGACAAGCCTGCAGGCCGCGGACACAAGGTGCAGTACAGCCCCGTGAAGCAATATGCACTCGACCATGACCTGCCTCTGCTGCAGCCAGAGAAACTCAAGAATGAGGAATTTCTGGAGGAATTGCGTGCATGGCAAGCCGACCTGCAGATTGTTGTGGCCTTCCGCATGCTGCCCGAAGTAGTATGGAACATGCCGCGTATGGGCACCTTCAACCTGCATGCTGCCCTGTTGCCTCAGTATCGCGGAGCTGCTCCGTTGAACTGGGCTGTGATCAATGGCGACACCATGACGGGTGCCACCACCTTCTTCCTCGATCACGACATCGACACCGGACGCATTATCCTCAAACAGGAGATGCCAATTGCCGACGACGACAATGTGGGCAACCTCCACGACAACCTGATGGAGATGGGCAAGGGACTCGTCTGTCGCACGGTTGACCTGCTGCTGGAGGCTGAGGACGACGTGTCGCGCATACCGACCATCGATCAGGAGACGCTGATGCAGGACCTCAAGGCAAGCACAGGCATCGACGAACTGCGCCCTGCCCCTAAGATCTTCAAAGAGACATGCGAGATGCACTTCGACCACAGCGTACGCAGCCTGCACAATCTGGTGCGCGGTCTGTCGCCTTATCCCGCAGCCTGGATGTCGATTGTGAAAGGTGCTGACGAGAGCCATGCTGCCTGGGTGGCTTTGCCAGCGAGTCTGGATGTGATCAGTCCGATCAAAGTATTCCGCACAAGCATTGTCAACGAGAATCAGCCACAATCCGCCGACAAGATCGGAACGGTGGTGACTGACAACAAGTCATACCTGCATGTCATCTGTGCAGATGGCGTACTGGCTCTTGAGGAGCTCCAGCTGCCTGGCAAGAAGCGCATGGATGTGAAGGCGCTGCTGAACGGATTCAAGCTGTAGCAACGCTGCTGACGCGCTACGATCGAGTAGCTCACAACTGCAAGCGCGCTGGCAGGGGATGGCCATAGTCCTGTGAGGATCAAACACACGGACCGAAGGTCATCTGCCATCATCCCACATTCACCAGAAAAGCCGTTTCAGAGCTTATGAACATGGTCAATAGTCCATATTCTGCTCTGAAACGGCTTAGTCTTTTGGAGGCAGTATCACACAAAGATGACTGTACGAAGAAAGAGCCTAGCGTCATCTGACACAGCCTCATCAGTTTTGTTCCTCTTCGACTACGATAGTAGCTCCATACAGGTTCTCAAAGCGTTCGCGCATGTGTGGCATCTGTCCACGTCGCAAGCTGAGACGCAGGCGACAAGAGAGCTGGAAGTCCTGTTCGAGCACCGTGGCTCCCTCCTCCTTCACAATGCGCATCACATCGCCCATAAGCGGATATTCGAACGCTACGAGCAATTCCTCCTCGATGAGTTTTTCTTCGGTCTGAGCAGCGCTGAGAGCCTCCTGGGCGGCAATGCGATAAGCCTCGATGAGTCCGCTGGTGCCGAGCTTGATGCCTCCGAAGTATCTCACCACAATAACGACCAGATTGGTCAGGCCAAAAGAGTTGATTTGCCCCAGAATGGGTTTACCGGCCGTGCCCGATGGCTCTCCGTCATCGTTGGCACGGTAGTCTTTACGCTCCGGTCCCAGCATGTAGGCCCAGCAGCAATGGCGGGCATCACAGTATTCGTTGCGATAGAGTTTGACGATATCCAATGCCTCCTCCACCGTACGACAAGGCACGGCGAAGCTGAGGAACTTACTCATCTTCTCCTTATAGAGCCCTTCGCTTGTCGAAGTTATGGTGGTGTAAGTATCGCCCATATATAATACATTACTACAAGTACCTACCATCCTTGCCCCACATCAGCTTTTCGCGCAATGTGTCGAAAAAAGTATGATCAGGACGACGGACCACACCGACCTGATGTTCAGCTCGGGTGAGGCACAGACGCGATTGCGTCGTCAGGTGTACGGTCTGTCCATCGGTCGAGACGAGGAAGAGGTTGTTTCGCGATTCGACCTCAATGTCAAGCTGTGCATTGTCACGAATCACCAGAGGTCGTGTAGTGAGCGAATGGGGAGCAATAGGGACAATGACCCAACAACGCGAACCAGGCTCGAGGATCGGTCCTCCTGCACTCATTGCATAGGCTGTGGAACCCGTAGGCGTAGCAATGACAAGACCGTCGCCATCATACTGATTTAGCAGTTTGCCATCGACATAGACCGAGACGGAAACCATCGATGAATGATCTCGCTTGAGCACAGCCACCTCATTGAGCGCATAGTGCTGATAGGGCTGATGACAGTCAAGGATTTCAAGTTTCAGGAGATTACGATTGTCCACCACATACTTCCCCTCTACCAGAATCGCAGGCAAAGCTGTCTCAATTTCAGACAAAGGCACGTCAGCAAGGAAGCCCAGATGACCAGCATTGACACCAAGAATGGGAGTCCCGGTGCATCCTATGCGAGCTGCCGTACGCAGGAAGGTGCCATCACCTCCTATGCTCAATGCCATATCACAGTCAGTGTCACTATCCACGATTGTGACACCAGGCTGACACTGGAGGAACTGACGAATGCGGTCAGACACCTCCTGATGATAATTACCGAAGAGAGCAACCTTCATGAGACGAGAGAGTGTGTAAGTTTAGAAGATGCGACGCGTGATGCGCAATTCGAGCACAGGGAACACAGGGAAAAGCTTGACAGCCTTTACATATCTTCCCACCTTGCCTTTGATGCCCTCTACATCATAGACGAGGTCAACGCCATCGTGTGTGTAGGCATGTGGCTTGCCTCCCCAGAAGAAGACACCTGCATCGACAGTCAACTCGGTGAGGCCATCCTTCGAAATGGCTCCACCATAGCCAAAGCCGACGTAGGGACGGAAGATGCTCTTGGCCTTGGCTGTGACGTGCACCATGCCATCCTTGGTGTCAGGCACCATCATATAAGGATCGCCCTTGCGATAGGCTGGCACCGTGACATACAGGTCGTTGCCCTCGTCGTCATATTCACCTGGCACACGCTGGCTGACCATAGGGCCATCGTTGAGATAGTATCCAACAGGGAATGCCATGCGTCCGTAACGCTGGAACTTCTCCTGCAAGGGCTCCTGGATCTCAGGAGCAAGGTCAAGGGGTGGAATGTTGCTGCCAAAGTCGAACAGGGCACCTTCGGTCATCACACGGTCATACATCATATTGTACATATTGACCGCCATGAGCGAAGTCATGTCGGCAGTTGAATTGACTGCACGTCCTAACTCCTTTGAACCTACGTAGAGACCTGTAGTGAAGTGCCAACGCTTGTCGCGGAAAGGATGAATGTCGAAGAGCAGGTGGAAGTTATAGTATGTGGGCTGAATCAGCATCTCGACCTCATCATCGACCTCATAGCCTACCATCGACTTAAGCATGCCTGAGAGCTTGTCGAACTTAGTCTCCAGACGATTTCCGTGACTATCGTATTTACGCTCAAGTGAATCTCCGACCTGCACACGGAAATGACTGGACATCTCGAACCTCGGCATGTAGGTAGCACCAGCTCGCACTTTGAAATATGGACCTATAGGAGTTGCCACATCGATGCCTATGCCCGTGGAACCCAAGCTGGCCGAAACATCCAGATGGTCGAAATATCCGTTATTGGCATTAATTGATTTAGATACACCAAACTCCTGCGCTGAGACAGAAAGCACAGCGCAGGAGAATATGGTAAGGAATGCTATCAGAGTTCTGAGCATAACAGCTTATTATAAATTAGTAGATGTTAACCTTCTGGCCATCGATGACGTAAAGACCAGGCTTCAAGCCTGCAAGCGACTCGCCAGCAGTGCGCACCTTAACACCTGAAAGGGTGTAGACTTCGGCTGGGGTCGAAGCGTCGAGCATGACAGCCGAGATGCCTGCAGCAGGCTCAATGGTGATCTGACATGCTGCAGAGATGCCACTGGCATCATTGGCAACAGCAGAAATAACAACCTGACCAGCAGCAAGAGCCTTGACCAGACCTATCTCATCGACAGTAGCCAGAACCTCATCAGATGAGCTCCATGCAAACGAAGCATCAGTAGCATCGGCTGGATGCACCTCGGCAGTCAGCTGCAGTGTCTCACCCTCCTGCAGGGTAGCCTCTGTCATGTTCAGGAGGATTTCAGAGACGAGGACGATCTTCTTCTCGACCTTCACTGAGCATGAGGCAACCTTGCCACTGCCATCGTTAGCTGTGGCAGAGATGACAGCATCACCCTCGGCAACAGCCACAACGAGACCTTGCTCGTCAACGGTGGCAACATCAACGTTGCTGCTTGACCAGGTGACAGTAGCATCAGTAGCATTCTCTGGAGTAACCACAGCAGTCAGCTGGAAGCTGTCGCCCTCGGTCAACGTAAGTTCTGTACTGTTCAAAGCAATATCTGCTACAGCAATAACACGTGCATTATACTCCTCCTCAGTCATGATGGTGACTACATCTGCAGTACCCTCGGGTACTACAAGGTATGACTGGTTGGCAGGGAGATAGGTCTTATCGTACTTCTTGAAGCAGAGCTTACCATCGGCATCTGTGCCCAATACACGCATGGTCTGCGCAGAATAGGGAGTCAGAGCATCGGAAGAATTCTCACGATACAGGTTGTAGAAATATACACCTGCAAGCGAATTGCTGGCCAAAGGAGCATCATTGTTGCGAAGAAGATTCAGACGATTATTGGTTGGCTGGTTGGATGAGCACTCAATGATCAAGGGAGTCTCGCCTGGGATATTGCCTGTAGCCTCAGCAAGGACAGCGATGTTCTCAGCTGCATCAAAAGTCTTGACATAAAGTGCCTTCATACCCTCAGATGCGAAACTGAATGGGAAGGCAGCGTAGAAAGGCTGATAATACTTGTCGCCTGCAGCAATGGTTGGAGCTACGCCAAAGTAATTATCGGTTGCTGCATCAACGGGATAAGCCTCCCACTTGCGATAATCGCCCTCACGCGAGAAGCCCATCATTCCCTGTTCGAGATTGAGGTTGGTCTCTTCATCGTCGAGGTATTTGGTAAAGCCACCGAGCGAGGCATAGATGTTATACTGACCACCTGACAATTTGTGAATGCTCACAAAATAATCAATGATGGACTTGACACTGGTACCTTGACCCTCTACATCGTATGAATAACCACCTTTGCCATTCGGACCAATATAACGAGCATAGAGAACAGAGCCCGGATCGGAGATCGTGCGGTCTAAGTTCTTCCACAAATCCATGGCACCAACATCAGCTGAGCCTGCAGCAGCATTGATCTTACCGGTGTTGTCATAGACATAGACATAACGCTGTGTCTTGTAATTCATCACGCGATAGTAACCATCAGACAATGGAATTTCATCAGCGAACAGAGAGGCAGCTGACAAGCAAATAATTGATGTCAATAAAGTCTTTTTCATAATAACAGAAAAAAAGGCCTATCCTGACTCTTAAAGAAAAAGGAACAGGACAGGCCTTAGTTGTTTATTGAATAAAATTATTCAGCAATACAGATTGTAACACGGTTGAGGTTGTTCTCCTCGTATGGCTGAACGGTATCACCCTTCGAATCAACAATCATGCGATCGTGTGAAATGCCGTACTTGGTAGCCAGGATGTCAGCAACCTTCTTGGCACGCTTCTCAGCATAACCAACATTGATGCGAGGATTGCCAGTGCCCTTATCAGCATAACCAGTTACGCTAACCTTTGCATCAGGATACTTGTTAAGGTAAGCAACGATATCCTCGATCTTAGGCATCTCAGCCTTAGCGATTTCAGAACCGCGGATTACGTAGAAGATGTCACGACGGATAGACTCGCGAGTAGCAACCTCTACAGGAACCTTAACCTCTACGTAGATGGTATCGTGGATGTACTCGGTACGAGGAGCAGGCTGCTCAAGTACGGTAGTACGAACCTCATAGGTCTTGCCGAATGCATACTTAACACCAACGAGGGTATTGAAGTACCAGTCGCAGTTAGGAGCATGCTTGCTGTTGTAGTGGTCGTTAACCAAGTTGTTGTTGAACTCAACACCCAGCTTCAGGTTGTCGGTGCAACGGAAATCGAGGTTAGCACCGAACTGGCCTACGAGACCCAGTGAAGAGTCATCCCAATAGTGCTCAACATAGTCAGCAGCAGTAGCACCACTCTGAGGATTCTTAGCAATAGTAGCCTGTGCGAGAGCATTACCAGCCTTCAGAGCATCATCATTGCCCCAAGCATAGTTAGCACCTACACCAGCGAAAATGCCGAACGAAACGACACGCTGTGGGTTGAAGCCCCAGATAGCGTTGGTAACGTCGAAAGTAGCGTTCAATGTTGGTGCCAGATAGTTCCAGCTCCAAGTCTCCTTGGCGTTGCCAGAGATGTCGGTCAACTTGGTACCAGCCTTGCTAGTCAAACCGCCGACGGTCAAACGTGCACCCCATACAGGAGTAAACTGACGGCCTAAAGCCACCTGAAGGTTCAGAGAGTTCAGATCGCCGAAGTCAACCTCACCCAAGGTATGCTGCATACCAACCTGAAGCTGGCCATACCAGTGAGGATTGAAGACATTCTCAGTCTTCACCTCCTGCTGTGCGGATGCAACGAAGCATCCGGCAGCAAGAAGGGTTGAAAATATAACTTTCTTAAAGTTCATAGTCGAAATTTTTTAAGGATTACTTTCTATCGTTTTTACTATCGGTCGCAAATTACTTTACGGTTACATAGTAACGACGAGTAGAAACATAACCAGCGTAGTCAACTACAGAGTAAGCGATCTCGTATACATAACCAGCCTGGAAGCCGCTAACTGGAACGAAGCTTACTGGCTTAGCATCGGTAAGACGGCCGTCGCCTGCACCATTGAATACAGAGTTCATCTTGCCAGACTCATTGACAGCAGCAGCAAGGCTCTTGGCATCAGCTACTGCATTGCCAGCGAGGTCGTAAACATTCACTACAGCGAGGTGCTTCTTAACGAATGGAACGATGAGCTCAGCAGTCAAAGAGGTAGCGATGAAGTCGAACTCGCTCTCGGTGAGCTGAGTTGGATAACGCTTAACTGGGCTGAGCATCTTGGTACCCTCGGTGCCAGTGTAGAGAAGAGCTGGCTTCACATAGTAACCAAGCTTGTTGACAGCGTTAGCAGCCATGCCGTTCAGACGATCAAGAATTCTGTAGAGTTCTTTAGCAGCTGAAGAGACAGCGTTGTTAACCTTGTCGTCAATGCCATTGATCTGGTCGAGCAATGCATTTGCATTATCAATAACATCGAGAAGGTCAGCCTTCAGATCCTCGATCTTTGCGTAATTAGGAATGTTGTCGCCATAGATGAACTCGAGGAGCTGCTCAAGTGAATAAGATACAGTAACATCATAAGAGTCACCATTGTCAACGATCTGGACATTCTGATTAGCACCAGTCTCGATGGTACCCTTCAGCTTACCACTCTTGTAAACCTCGAAAATCCACTGGCCATCAACCTCCTTGAAAACGAGGTCCCAACGGCCTGACTTGGTCTCAACAGTCTTGCTATAAGAAGCGTGAACGCGAGCGATCTGATCGTTGATGAAGTCAAGATCAATATACTCAATGTATGGCATCAATGGGGTGATGTCAAACTCGAGGTTCAAGTTGAAGGTCAGCTTGTTGACAACCTGGTCGATCAAAGACTGAGCACGCTCGTATCCAGGAATGGTCCAAACATGAGGAATAGAATTGATAAGACCGAATGTAGGAGCATTGACAGCGGCAACATTCAAATCATAAGCACTAACGATGCTGCTAGCACCCTCGAGGTTGTCATAGTTAGCCTTGAGAGCGTAACGGGTGAGATCTGGATTCAGGAGATCATATACAGTCTCAGCCACAGCAGTCATCTCATGGCTGCGTACAGCAGCAACAAGGTTTGAAGCAGACTCCTTGAGCTTGTCAGCATCCAACTCGAGCTTGTTCAGATTACCACTCTTGATATCATCAACAGTAATCTTAGCATCAAGCTGATAGTAACCGTTAGCACGTGTACCGCCAGAGCTGAGCTCCTTAGTACCAACTGCAAGTGGAGACAGGGTTACAGAAGGCTTGTTGCCGATTGTAGAAACGAGCTCGATGGTCTTGCCAGTGTAATCAACTGATGATGGGTTGATGGTCAGATATACAGTACCTGCGTTGTTCGCAGCCTCAGATACGACAGTAGCACCTGTACCCTTAACATAAGCATCATTCTTCAAAGCAGAGAGGAAGAACTCAGCCTCCTCAGAGGTAATAGCCTCTGCCTCGTCGAGATAACCAACGGTAGAGCCATTGCCTGGGAAGTTAACACGGTTTACAGTCTCACCGTAGTAAGCGAGGAGTGCACGGGTCTGAACATTGGTGAAAGGAATAGCCCAAGAACCGAACACAGCATTGTCGGTAGCCTCGGTCTGGATGCCGGTAATCAAGTTGCCAGCCCAAGCCTTCAAGTTAGCGAGGTCGGTGAGAGCGGTGTCGATCTTGTTGATGTAAGCGGTGATCTCACCTCCAGTGAAATCAGCAGCATCCTTACCGCTGATAGCCTTCCAGATCTCAAGAGCTACATTGTAAGCGAAGTCATACTCCTCGGTATTGCAAGAGCAGTTGGTACCAGTACCTGGCTCACCTGGCTCACCCTGAGGACCCTGAGCACCTGGCTCACCTGGCTCACCCTGAGGACCCTGAGCACCTGGCTCACCTGGCTCGCCCTGTGGACCCTGAGCACCTGGCTCACCTGGCTCGCCCTGTGGACCCTGTGGACCCTGAGGACCGGTTTCGCCTTGATCGCCCTTCTCGCCCTTAAGGAACAAGAAGAAGTCAGCCATATCAGTTACACCGTCACCATTCAGGTCAGTGTTCTGCTCACCCATATATTCAAGCCAAAGCTCATAAGCGCTCTTGCCATCTGCACCAGCTACGCCCTGCTCGCCCTGAGGACCCTGAGCACCCTGCTCGCCCTGTGGACCCTGAGGACCCTGAGCACCTGGCTCACCCTGAGGACCCTGAGCACCTGGCTCGCCCTGAGGACCCTGTGGACCCTGAGGACCCTGAGGACCGGTTTCGCCCTGGTCGCCCTTCTGGAGCTTGAGGTTAAGAAGATCCTGCTGCAACTGATTGAGCTTGTTCAACAGTTCGTTGTAGTCACCAGTCTCCTTGAGACGAATTTCATTGTAAAGATCCTCGTTGGTATCCTTACAAGATGAGAATGCACCCACGCCAAGGACTGCACCAAGCAGCGCGAGTGTAAAGTAAGTTCTCTTTCTCATAATTAATAATATATAAATTGTTACTAAAAATTCGATATAATTATCCCTAATTTAGGCCACTCTCCGCAACCTAATTTTGGGTGCAAATATACATCTTAAATTTAAGAATAATTCAAGAGTTACCAACAAATTAATAAAATTTAACAATAATGCATTGCATTAAGTCCATTTTGTCACCCAAAACTGCCACAAATACATCTTTACGGAAGCCAGGAACATATAATAGTGTCTTTTATTCAAGCGCAATGACTGTTTCCCTTAACAAAAGCGCACGTTACTCATATTGCAATATCATTATGTCATTATTGTTCCAACCGTCGATACAGCTTCACTTGTGCACGGCATTGCTCGGCCAGGTCTATCTGCCTTTGCTCCAACCGAAGGATCTGAGCACGCAACTGGCCTCTGCGCACCTCGCTGGCAGTTACGTATTCTGCGCGAAGCGAACTGAGCTGTGACACAGTGCTGTCAAGCTCTTCGCGGAGTTTCACGCTCTGCCTATAGGCAGCCAGAGCCTCAGGCATAACGAACTGCTCCTCTTGCGTGTAAACCTTTGAATCATTGATGACAATATGCATACGCAACTGTTCGGTCACCTGCTGCTCAGCATTCATAAGCGAGGCAATGAGTTCCGTATAGTTTTCGTCCTCCTGCCAGGTATCACGTATGTTGTCAATGCGGGCTCGACCGACAGAAGCCTCGTCCAGATATTCAGGATCATCGTTCAGCTTGAAGATATAGACCACCACATGATCGGGATACTGCTTGCGCTCCGTGGCCCACCAGCCCACCTGATGCGTTTCGTCGATGGCCAGCATATAATCATCGAAAGGAGAATTGAATGGCATGCCGAGACGTTCTGGCTGATAATAGACGTCCTCCTCTGCGTTATACTTGGTCTTGTAGATATCCAAACCGCCTAAACCCGGGGTGCTGTCACAAGCAAAGTAGAGCGTCTCGCCATCACTTCGCATGAAGGGATCGATGACATGGAAATCCTCACTTCCGAGGCCAGGCAACGGATCAAGATCTTCCCAAACTCCTTGAATCCTGTGACTCTGGAACAACTCATCATGAATGGCATAGATGCGGTAATCAGCACCTTGGTTCTCGAAAAACAGGCCATCGTCGCCCTGCAGCACACGACCCGACTCTGCTCCTAACTTGTACGAAGCGAAAAAGGCATCACGAGGCAGAAGCAGACTATCAACCACCACGACGTCCTCAATGTGATCCATCGCACGTAGTCCCTGCTGAATCTCAGCCTCCAGGCTGTCAGCTCTAGAAAGCCAAAAATCAGAATTCAGGACCGGACGATAGGCCTCCAGCGCTTCGAGTGCCCCATCGAAATCATAGAGATGCTGGCGAGTGATGGACAAATACCACTGCGCACCACTACGTTGATTCTTCTTGACCGCGAACTCCAGATAGGGCAACGACTCGGAGTAATGTCCCGTCAGGCAAAGAGCCTGACCCAACCATTTATTGCAGTCGGCATCTTTGGCATAAGCAGACTGCTGCATGAGCGCTTGCAGAGCCTCGACGGCCTGCGTCCATCGACGCGTCTCGATCAGTGTCTGTGCCTCCTTTTTGGTGACAGCCGAAGCAGAAGCCACGCAGAGCTGAAACAGCAGAAAAACGCAAAAAAATAGATTTCTTCTCATTAGCTTTTGCAATTTTTAGAGTGCAAAAATACAAAAATTTTCTCAAAATACAACGATAATTCGAAAGAAAAACGCGAAAAAAGATTTTTTATTATATAAAATGTGCATTTTTGGACAAAACTGACTATCTTTGCAGCAAATTTTTGCTTATTAGAATGGATACAAAACAGTCCGATCGCTGTCTGGTGATCATCCCCACCTACAACGAAAAGGAAAACATAGAACAGATTATCCGCTACGTCTTCCGACTTAGCGAACCTTTCCATATCCTCGTCATCGACGACGGATCGCCTGATGGCACAGCAGCTATAGTGAAGCGGCTGCAGGGAGAGTTTCCCGAGCAATTACACCTGCTGGAGCGCAGCGGCAAACTGGGCCTCGGCACAGCTTATATTGCAGGCTTCAAGTGGAGCCTGGAGCATGGTTACGACTATACGTTCGAGATGGATGCCGACTTCAGCCACAACCCCGATGACCTGCTCCGACTGCTGGCTGCCTGTCGCGACGAAGGAGCAGACCTTGCCATTGGCAGTCGCTACGTCACAGGTGTCAATGTGGTCAACTGGCCCATCGGTCGTGTGCTGATGTCATACTACGCCTCGGTCTATGTGCGTCTGGTCACTGGCATGCAGGTACACGATTCCACCGCCGGGTTCGTGTGCTACAAGCGTCGTCTGCTTGAGGCGATGGAGCTCGATCAGGTTCGCTTCAAGGGCTATGCCTTCCAGATCGAAATGAAATTCACAGCCATGATGATGGGCGCTAAGGTCAAGGAGGTCCCCATCATCTTCACCAATCGAGTGCTTGGCACCTCCAAGATGTCGGGAGGCATCTTCAGCGAAGCCGTGTTTGGTGTCATTAAACTTAAGACCAGCTCATGGACGCGCGAATATCCGAAACTCTGATTCCCCGAGTCAACGTCTTCACCGACGGACGACTCCAGCCCGCTTCGGTCGTAATAGCCGACGGACGCATCAAGCAGATTATTCCTGAGACCGAGGTCGATGACCCCACGCAGATTCTTCTGCCTGGTGCCATCGATGCCCATGTACATTTCCGCGAGCCAGGCCTGACCCAGAAGGCCGACATTGCCAGCGAGAGCCGTGCTGCTGCAGCCGGTGGCGTCACCTACGTGCTCGACATGCCCAACGTCAACCCTACCACCACCACGCCTGAGGCTTTGGCTCAGAAGCACAATCTGTTCAAGGAGAAGTGCATCGTGAACTACGGCCTCTGGTATGGCATCACAGCCGACAACATCGATCAGGCCCTGGCCGACTATGGCCAGCCCGACTCTCCTCTCAAGGACGAGATCTGCGGCTTCAAGGTCTTCTTAGGCTCCTCGACGGGCGGCATGCTCATGAACGACAGGGAGAAGCTGCGCCGGCTCTTTGCCAACACCCAGCGTGTCATCGGCATCCACTCTGAGAGCGAAGACATTATCCGTCGCAATGCCGAGCAGTATCGTCAGCTCTTTGGCGACAAGGAGGTACCGATTGAATATCATCCCAAGATCCGCAGCGCTCAGGCCTGTCTCGAAACCACCCGCATGGCCGTAGAGCTCGCCCTCGAGACCCAGGCACAGCTCCATGTGTGTCACCTGACCACACAAGACGAGCTGATGTACATCGAGCCAGCCAGCAACATCACCCTCGAAGCCTGCGTGGCTCACCTCTGGTTCAGCCAGGAGGACTACAAGTCGAAAGGAGCTCTGATCAAGTGCAATCCTGCCATCAAGCGCATCCAGGACCGCGATGCCCTGCGTGCAGCCCTCACCAATGGTCAGATCTTCAGCGTAGCTACCGACCATGCTCCCCATCTGTTGAGCGACAAACAAGGCGGTGCCTTGCGTGCAGCCAGTGGCATGCCGAGCATCCAATACAGTCTCTTGGCCATGCTGGAGCTCTGTCGCCAAGGCATCGTGCCTCTCAGCAGAGTCGTCGAACTCATGTGCACCAACCCTGCCACACGCTTCGGCCTTGCCGGACGTGGCGAGATCCGCGAGGGCAACTATGCCGACCTCGTGCTGGTTTCGACCAGCCAGTCCACCACGGTCGATAAAGCCAGCATCCTCTCCAAGTGCGGCTGGAGTCCATTCCAGGGCCAGACCTTCAGCCACCGCGTGCTGGGCACCTGGGTCAACGGACGCAAGGTGTTCGAATAAACTCAGAACCTGCAACTCGAGTACTCGCAAAAGTTAAAGAACATTATCCCCAATATCAATATCTCACCCTTCGACCATGTACGAAGCAAGACTGATCAACATTGAAGAGGCCATACGGCAGAAAGCCCCCAAGCAATACCCCAAGATTCCGAAGTGGGTGTTCAAGTTCGCTGCCTGGCTCATCTGCCAGAAGGAGATGAACGAGACCATCACTGCCCTCAAGGACGTAGAGGGCAAGGACTTTGCTCAAGGCATGTGCAAGCGTCTGAACGTGCAGTATGTGCTTCATGGCATGGAGAACATCCCCGACCAGGGCCGCTTCATCTTCGTCTCGAACCATCCTCTGGGTGCTTTCGACGGCATCTCATACATCAACGTGTTTGGCAACAGATACCCCAAGTTCAAGGTGATTGTCAACGACCTCCTGATGTATATCGTGGCTCTGCAACCCGTCTTCCTTCCTGTCAATACCCTGGGCAAGCAGAAGCGTGAGGACATGGAGGCCATCAACGATGCCTACAACGACCCCGACACACAGATCATGTCGTTCCCTGCCGGATTCTGCAGTCGCTACATCGATGGTAGCATCCAGGATGTGGAGTGGAAGAAGTCCGTCATCACGCAGGCCATCGAGTCGCAGCGCGACATCATCCCCATGCACTTCGAAGGTCGCAACTCCGTGACCTTCTACGCCCTGGAGTGGGTGCGTCGCAAGTTAGGCATGAAGTTCAACATCGGCCTGATCCTCCTGCCCTGGCAGATGATGAAGACGGCACGCAACAAGACCTTCACCATCACCGTGGGCCAGCCCATCGCGTGGCAGACCTTCACCGACAAGAGCAAGAGCCCCGCAGAGTGGGCCCAGTGGCTGCGCGAACAGAGTTACTCACTTGCGCAGTGAAACCTTATCAAGTTTCATACTTGCGAAACTCTCTAGTTCAGAGTGGAGGATTCAGTGTTTAGAGTCGTTTGATAGTTGAGAGTGGACCAGTGTTATGCTGGACCTTACCACACTAAATAACAATTATCATACAGACTCTCTGACTACCCTCAACTCCAGACTATAAACTCTTAACAGTTTCGCATCGCGAAACTTCAGTAACTTATTAACTTCTCTTATGAATATCATCTCCCCCATCGCCAAAAGCGACCTGAAGGCCGAACTGCTGTCCGACAAGGCACAGCTGCTGCGCCACAGTCGCAAGGGTGGCACTGACATATATATATTTAACGGACGCGAGTGTCCGAAGCTGATGCGCGAAGTGGGCCGTCTGCGCGAGATAGCCTTCCGCGACGCTGGTGGCGGATCGGGGCTCGACTGCGACATCGACGAGTTCGACACCATGGAGCATCCCTACATGCAGCTCATCGTGTGGGACCCTAAGGACGAGGAGATACTCGGTGGCTATCGCTACATCTATGGTCCAGACATCCAGATCAAGGCCGACGGACAGCCTCACCTGGCCACCAGTCACATGTTCGGCTACAGCCCGCAGTTCATTCAGGACTACCTGCCTCTGATGCTCGAGCTGGGACGTTCGTTCGTCGTGGTCGATCGTCAGTCCAGCCGCAGCGGAGCACGCAGCCTCTTCACGCTCGACAATCTGTGGGACGGCCTGGGTGCCCTGGCTGTCACCCTGCCCAACGTCAAGTATTTCTACGGCAAGTTCACCATGTATCCCACCTATCCGGAACATGGTCGCAACATGATTCTCTATTTCCTCAAGAAGCATTTCCCCGATCCCGACCATCTCATCTGGCCATTCAAGCCCCTCGAGACTCACACCAACGTTGAGTCCATGCAGCAGCTGTTCTGCCACGATACGTTCCACGACGACTACCGTGTGCTCAATGCCGAAGTGCGCAAGCTCGGCTACAACATTCCTCCTCTGGTCAATGCCTACATGCTGCTGAGCCCCACCATGAAGACCTTTGGCACAGCCATCAACGACGAGTTCGGCGACGTGGAGGAGAGTGGCATCCTCATCACCATCGACGACATCTTCGAAGAGAAGCACCAGCGTTACATCGACTCCTACGAGACGTTGTAAATGAAGTGCAGTTCTCCTGTCATTCCTCTTGTGTGCTGCTCCCAGCTCCTCGTGTGCTCAATTCTCCTGACTCCTCCCCATATCAGATGAGTCCCTGTTCCACCTGGATGCAGATGTCCTCCAGTTCGCGATCCTTGCCATTGGGCTCCCATTCAGCCTTGAGGCTCACGCCGAACATCTTGCCGAACATATTCCAGAAGAAAGCACGCTTCATGCCCAGAAACTCGCGAATCAGCGAGTACGACTGTCGTTCACACTCGCGGTCTATCAGTCGCACCAGCAGCTTGCCCTGTCTGAAGTTCAGTTTCTTCAGTCGAGGCTTGTACTGAGCCAGCAGGTCCTTCTCCAGGTCCTTGAAGTATTGTTTCTGTTCCTTCTCCGTCAGTCCTTGCGTGTCGATATAGCTTTGGGCCAACAGCTTGCGTGCATCCTTAGCTATGGGCAGCGTCTTCTTCACATCGTTCACCATGCGCCAGTAGCTCTTCTCGTGGTCAGCATTTCTGAAGTGCTTGTGCGTGAAGCAGTAGATCACTGGCAGCTGGATGATGGCCAGTGTGTCGCCCGTCATGTAGTCAATGGCGGCATTGTAGGTATGCGGATCATATTCGCTCCCCTCATGATGAATGCGTTGAGCCTCTGCAGCTGGCACAGCAAGCAGACTCAGTGCCATCCACAGCACCGAGACCTTCATGAGGAAAAACACTCTGCTCCAGCTCATCTCTTCATCTGTTTTATGTTGTAGGCAGGCAATGCCACCGGTTCAAGCAGACAATGCCACCGGTTCAGGCTGGCAATGCCCTTGTTTTCGATGGCGCAAAGATAAGCCAAAAATCTCAAACAATGCTAAAAATATCACATCTTTTAGTAATTTTAGGATTTTATTGCACTTTTCTGCCCGTTTTTGGACAGGAGACATTGCTATCTGACAGCATTTTCTCTCACCAACTCGACTGGCAGGAGCAGATTCTGCAGCAGATCGATGTCGATGAGTTGGGCGAAGAGGCCTACCGCGAACTGATCGAAGAACTCAGCGAAATGGTCCTGTGGTCCGACACCACCAGCCAGTCCCTCTACCCCCAGCGCATTCGCCAGCAGGTGATACTCAGCAGCAACCGCACACTCAACCAGCGCGAGGGCTATCGCAACCCCACCACCGACCGTCAGCAGGCCAGCAAGGCCTACCTGGGCGATGCCTGGCATCACAGCCTGCGCTACCGGCTTCGCAAGGGTCGCACCTGGCAGGCAGGCCTCAGCCTCGACAAGGATGCAGGCGAGCCCTGGCGTCGTCAGTTCCCTGTGGCCGACAGCTGGCACGGCTACCTCACCTACCGAGGCGACCCGCATCACACCCCCTGGCTCCGTCAGGCCCTGTTGGGCCACTACCGCCTGCGCATGGGCTGCGGACTGCTGTTAGGCCAGGGCTTCTCATTGGGCAAGCAATACATGGCACAGCAGCTTCGCATGCGCAGCAACACCATCACGCCCTTCGCCTCCACAGCCGAGTCCAACTATATGCAGGGCCTTGCCCTTCAGCTTGACCTCGGACCGCACTTCACGCTCATGCCCTACGTCTCTGCCCTGCAGCTCGATGGCACACTGACCGCACAGCACGTCCTCACCTCCATCAAGACCGACGGTCTGCACCGCACTCAGAAGGAGGCCGACAAGCGCCATGCCGCCTGGCAGAGCATCTTCGGAGCCCGTGCTGGGTGGCGAGGCGAGTGGTACGACGTGGGGCTGCACCTCATGACCACCCATCTGCAGTACGACTACCGCCGCTCCTCGCTCTATTACAACGCCAACTACTTCCGTGGCCACCAGCTCACACAGGCAGCCATCGACTACAGGCTGCAGGCCTTCGCCCTGACCATGCGAGGCGAGCTGGCCCTCGACGATCAGGGCGGCCTGGCCTCGCTCCACACCGCAGCATTCCAGCCCAGTCGTTACTGGCACGCCTCGCTCATCCATCGCTACTACAGTCCGCACTATCGTCAGCTGCATGCCTCCAGCCTCAGCGAGAGCTCCTCGCGTCAGGGCGAACAGGGAGTCACGCTCCATCTGGATGGCAGCCTCTCAAGCCACTGGGACCTGCAGCTCATGGCCGATGCCTTCCACTTCAGCCAGCCGCAGTATGGCATCCGCGACACCACGTCGCAAGGCTTCGAGGGTCTGGCTCGCACCACGTGGCACCACCATCACCACCAGCTGAGCCTCGGCTATCGCATCAAACGCAAGGGCAGCTACATCCGCCACTCCTCCGACCTCACCCTCAGCCTCGAGCCCACTCCGCATCTCACACTCCGTTCGCAAGTCAAGGGACGCATCTACAGTGAGCGCGACAAGCCCGACACCCCCACCTCGCCCAACCCCTCCTACGGCTATGCCTTCAGTCAGGCAGCCACGTGGGCAGGCGAGCTTCGTCAGGCCTGGCCATTCTCACTCAATGCCCAGGCCACCTATTTCCGCACCGACGACTACAACAGTCGCCTCTACCTCACCGAGCGCTCACCGCTCTATGGCTTCGGCCTCCCCATGCTCTATGGCCAGGGCCTTCGCTACAGCCTCAATGCCTCCCTGCACCTGGGTCACAACCTTGTGGCCGAGGTCAAGTGGTCCATGACCAACTACGCCAACCGCTCCACCATCAGCAGCGACCTGCAGCAGATCACAGGCAACACCCAGCACGACCTCTGGCTCCAGCTGCGGGTCAATGTGCCATAAATAGCATTTTCAGGTTTCGCACGTGCGTAACCTGAGTTCCCCATCCCCAACAAGAATGAACATCATCAACTGGAGACTCTCCGGGCATATCCTCGGCTTGCTCGTCTTGCTCGAAACCGCTTTCCTGGCCGTAGCCACGTCAGTAGCACTCTACTACAACCTGACCGGCTCCGACCAGGACTTCGTGCCCCTGCTGATGACCTCCATCATCAGTCTGGCCATAGGCACCTGCCTGCTGCGAGTCAGCCATGGCTACCATCCCCACTTCTCCCATCGCGAAGGCTTCCTGATCGTCACCGTCACATGGCTGCTGTTTTCGCTCATCGGCATGCTGCCCTATCTGTTCAGTGGGAGCCTCAGCACCGTGACCGACGCCTTCATCGAGACCATGTCGGGCTTCACCACCACAGGCTGCACCGTCATGGACGACATCGACCTTCAGCCCCACGGCATCCTGCTCTGGCGCAGCATGACACAGTGGATAGGAGGCCTCGGCATCGTCGTGTTCTCGCTGGCCCTGATCCCACGCTTCTCGTCGGGCAACACCCACATGTTCAGTGCCGAAGTCACAGGCATGTCCATCGACAAGCTCCGTCCACGCATCCAGGACACCTCGCGCACCCTCTGGTTCATCTACCTGCTGCTCACTGGCAGCTGCGCCCTGCTCTTCTGGTGCGGAGGCATGAGTGTGTTCGATGCCGTATGTCACGCCATGACCACCCTCTCCTCTGGAGGCTTCTCCACCCATCAGGCCAGCCTCGGGTGGTTCCATTCCTCGTTCATCGAATACGTGTGCTGTGCCTTCCTCTTCATCACCAGCGTCAACTTCACGCTGTTCTACTTCGTGAGGCGAGGCCTGTGGAAGCCCGTGGTGCGCAACGACGAGCTCCGCTGGTTTGCCATCATCGTCCTGGGCTTTACCGTGGTCTTCATCGTCCTGTTCAACCTTGTCGATCCCACACAGAGCGCCGATCAGATGGCAGCCACACCCCAAGGCTCAGCCCAGACCCTTCGCACCTCCCTGTTCCACGTCCTCACCATCATCTCCACCTGTGGCTTCCAGGGCGAATACTACGACTACGCCCTTTGGGGCCGTGCCTTCTGGCTCCCCACGCTGCTCATGATGGTCTGCGGAGGCTGTGCAGGCTCCACCGCAGGAGGCATCAAGGTGGTGCGAGCCGTCATCCTGCTCAAGAACCTTCGTCAGGAGCTGCTCATCCACCACTCGCCACGACATGTGTCGTCGGTCATCCTCAACCAGCTGTCAGTGCCTCGCGAGCACGTGCAGCGCGTGCTGGCCTTCGTCTTTGTCTATGTCCTCCTGGCCGTCATCTGCGTCTTCATCCTGCAGCTCCAGGGCTTCGACACCGACACCGCCCTCGGCACCACCATCACCTCCTTCGGCAACTGCGGCCCGGGCCTTGGCCTCACCGGCCCAGCCTTCACCTGGTCCTCCCTGCCCGACCTCAGCAAGTGGATCACCAGCCTGGCCATGCTCACAGGCCGTCTGGAATTCTTCACCGTCATCCTGCTCTTCACCCCTTCGTTCTGGAGGAAGTGAGGCCGCACAATCCTCTCCACGTCCAACCTGCAGCAATCAGCTGATGTCCACTGCCTGCTGCAGCAACTTAACTTCTTCCAAGTCAAGTTTCGCAAGCTCCGCTTGAGTTATTAGTATTTCGCAGCTTTTGACACCCCCCTTTTGCACTTGCAATAATACTCACAAATAACGCAGTCTTGCGGAAACTCAAAAGCACATGCTGTATGCTGGTTGTGCTTTTGCGTTTCCGCAAGACTTGTTTTTGAGGGAATCGATTTATTATATCTTTCAAATACGGGACAAAGGACTATTCTGAGAGCACGCAGACTGGCCGCACAGTAAAGCCACAGTAGCGGCCGTAGTAGCTCAAGCCAATGCCGCTCGAACCGAAGAGGAAGTAGTACGCTTCCGTCTCAGAGTAGAGCGACGACGACCAGTAGTTGCCCCAGGAGCCCGCACGGTCGAGGTTCGAACCGATGCGACCACCAGCAGCAGGGAGGAAGATCCACTTCGATTCATCACTCCTATTTGTCACTTTATAACCTGCATTACCATTGATTGTAGTCCATTGACAGTCACATTTCGTTTTTAGCAATTCTAAATCATATTTTGTCGGCATACGCCACTGCCCCTGCCAGTTCACATGTGCTGCATCATGATCCAGAGGGAGGACAGAGGGGTTATCTTTATAAGTATATGAAGATGACGAATAGGCATTATTCTGATGTGGCTGTGTCTCACCCCATGCATAATAATAGCCACTGTCATAGATTTCTTTTGCTCCTACATTGCAAGTGGCCCAATAGATAGTGCGACCGAGGTCATCCTTCAGGCCCAGATCCACATAGGCATGGCCATTGAAAGGATCTTCAATATCTCCTTCGGGGACAGACTTTATGGATTGTTCGATGACAGAGACGCGTGAGGAGAGCGAGCTGAGCAGCGCGTTGTTCTGCTGCAACAGTTGGTTGAACTGCTGCACAGTGGCATTCAGCTCTTCGGCAGTTACCATCTGAGGATCCTCCTGGATGGTCTCGATGGCTCGGCTCACCACCTGGGCAGCATCGGCCACACTGACGCCATCCTTGTGGTTCACGTCATAGACCGAATAGGTATGCAACTCGCTCTGCGCCATCACTGTGCCACACAGTCCCAGCAGGGCAGCGACGGTAAGGAATAATTGCTTCTTCATAGTTGATTTCGTTTTGTTATT